>DTTX01000051.1 GCA_012964435.1 Mesonia sp.
AATAAGGGAATAATTAAGCTATTCGCAATTTTATTCGGATTGGTAAGTATTTACCAATTATCGTTTACATTTATCGCAAATAAGGTTGAAGATGAAGCAAAAGCCTATGCGAACCAAAAAATAAGTGAAGATAGAGAAGACTATGCAACACTTAGAGATTTAGAAGAAAGCAGGTATTTAGATTCTATTGGTAGCGAAGAAGTTTTTGCAGGTATTACTTATAACACCGCAAAAAGTAAAGAGCTTAATAAAGGTTTAGATTTAAAAGGAGGGATTAACGTAATTCTTCAAATTTCAGTAAAAGACATTTTAAAAGAATTAGCAGATGGTTCTCAAGCTCCGGAATTTACTGAGGCTTTAGCGAAAGCAGATGAATTACAAAAAGATAGTCAAGACGATTATTTAGAGCTTTTCTTTGAAGCATTTGAAGAAAATGGCGATGCAAAATTAGCTTCTCCTGAAATTTTTGCAAACAAAGCTTTAAGTGAAGAAATTAATTTCGATACTCCAAACGAAGAAGTTAAAAGCGTAATTAGAAGAAAAGTAGACGAAAGTATTACTTCTGCTTTTGAAGTACTTCGTAAGCGTATCGATAAATTTGGTGTTACACAACCAAACATTCAGCGTTTAGGGAACTCAGGAAGAATTTTAGTAGAACTTCCGGGAGCAAAAGACGTAGAGCGTGTAAAACAATTATTAGAAACTACCGCTCAATTACAATTCTGGGATGTATATAAAGGTCAAGAGTTATTTCCTTTCTTAGGTCAAGCCAACGAGAAGTTAAAAACTTTAGTAGGTAAAGAGCAAGAAACAGCTACAAGCAAAGATTCTACAGAAGTTTCTGATGATGATAGCATTGATGATCTTTTAGAAAATGCTGAAGAAGAAGAAACTGCAGAACAAGGAGAAAATCCTCTTTTCGATCTAATACAAGCACCGGGACAACAAGGTGGTCCGGTAATCGCTAGTTTTTTAATTAAAGATACAACTACTGTTGGTAAGTATTTAAGAATGCCACAAGTGCAGTCTTTATTGCCTGCAGAACAACGTTATGCTAAATTTGTATGGGGTAAACCGGTAGGTGATAGTGAATTGGTAGACCTTTATGCATTAAAAGGAAATAAAACAAACGAGCCTGATCTAAGCGGAAGTGTAATTACAGACGCTACACAAACTTACGATCAATTAGGTAGAATCGTCGTTTCTATGAATATGAACGGTAAAGGTGCTAAAAAGTGGGAAGAAATGACTACTAAAGCTTACCAACAAGGTTCTCAAATTGCGATCGTTCTTGATAATGTAGTTTATTCTGCGCCTGGTTTAAGTAATGGTCCGATCTCTGGAGGAAGTAGCCAGATCTCTGGTGATTTTACTGTTGCAGAAGGAAAAGATTTAGCAAACGTATTAAGAGCAGGTAAACTACCGGCTTCAGCAGATATTGTACAGAGTGAAATCGTAGGTCCGTCATTAGGGCAAGAAGCAATCGATAGTGGGATCAACTCTTTCTTGATCGCATTGTTATTTGTATTAGCTTGGATGGTGTTTTACTATGGTAAAGCAGGTCTTTTTGCAGATGTAGCTTTAGCAGTAAACATTTTATTTATCTTCGGTATTTTAGCCGGTTTAGGAGCGGTTTTAACTTTACCTGGTATTGCAGGTATCGTTTTAACCATAGGTATGTCGGTAGATGCGAACGTACTTATTTTTGAACGTATTAAAGAAGAATTAGATAAAGGGAAAGCTCAATTTGAAGCTATTAAAGATGGTTTTAGCAACGCACTTTCTTCAATTTTAGATGCGAATATTACCACCGGTTTAACAGGGGTGATCTTATTAGTATTTGGTACAGGACCAATTAAAGGTTTTGCAACTACATTATTAATTGGTATCGCTACTTCATTATTTACAGCAATTTTTATCACTCGTGTATTTATCGATGGTTATGGTAAGAATGGTAAATCTTTAGCTTTCTCTACAGGAGCAACAAAGAATTTATTTAAGAAGGTAAATATTCAATTTATTGCAAAGAGAAAAATCGCTTATGTGATTTCGGGTATTGCAATTGTAGCTAGTTTGGCTTCTTTAGTAACCGTTGGTCTAAACCAAGGTGTAGATTTTGTTGGAGGTAGAACGTATACGGTTAGATTTGATCAAGCGGTAAACCCAACAGAAATTGAAAATGATTTAGTAGCAGAATTTGGTAGTGCAGAAGCAAAAACTTTCGGAGCAGATAACCAATTAAAGATTACAACAAAGTATAAAGTTGAAGAAGAAGGATCTGAAGTAGATAACGAGATCTCTGAAAAGCTTTATAGCGTTTTACAAAATTATTTACCAAGCGGAACTTCTTACGAAGACTTTAAAGTATCTAATGAGGGTAGCCAAGTAGGAGTAATGTCTTCTATGAAGGTTGGACCAACCATTGCAGACGATATTAAAAATGCTTCTTACTTTGCAGTAATCGGTTCATTGATCGTAGTATTCTTATACATCTTATTTAGATTTAGAAAATGGCAATTTAGTTTAGGTGCAGTTGCTGCAGTATTCCACGATGTATTGATCATTTTAGGAATATTCTCTGCAACGTATAGCTTTATGCCTTTCAATATGGAGATCGATCAAGCGTTTATCGCGGCAATCTTAACTGTTGTGGGTTACTCGCTGAATGATACCGTGGTTGTATTCGATAGAATTAGAGAGTACTTTAATGAATACACAGATTGGCCATTTAGCAAGACAATTAATTCAGCTTTAAATAGTACAATTAGTCGTACGGTAAATACATCGTTAACTACGTTAATAGTATTATTAGCGATCTTCATCTTTGGTGGTGAAAGTATTCGAGGCTTTATGTTTGCCTTAATTATCGGTGTAGTTGTGGGTACATACTCATCATTATTTATCGCAACGCCAATTATGTATGATACAGCTAAAAAGAAAAGTGAAGATCTTTTAAAGCGTAAGGAAGAAGAAAAAGAAGAAGAGGAGTTAGTGTAATTCCAGATTTCATTCAATAAAAAAAGCCACCTGTTTCAGGTGGCTTTTTTTATTGAATGAAATTAGACTTATTAGTTACTAATCGACAATCTTAATATTCGGATTTAGTTCTAAAATCTTTTCGATAAAGATATTGTTGTCTAACGGACTTATATAGATTTCATCGAATCGATTATATTTTATAATTAACCCTTTTCTAGCAGTGGCGGGTTTTAAACCTGACCAAAGTGTTTTTTCTTTTTCAATTTCTCGAATTGATTTGATTTCAATTTCACCTTTTAAAGGGCCACTTTTATAAATTAATTTAGAAGGAGAAAGTTGGTAATAAGTTTGAAAATATATCCATAAAAGTAACACGGAAGTGAGTGCAATAAAAATTCCGGAGATATAAAAAGAAGTTTCAGGAAATCCGTAAACAGAAACTTTTATAATGAGAATTCCGATAAATAAAGTCGGAAATCCAAATGCGATGACTTTAAATAAAAGGTCTTTTCTGCTTTTGAATTTCAGCATAAAATCTTTACTTATTTAATGTGAAGTAGATGTTTTTATCAAAATTACTCCTCTAGATGCATGATTAATGAATCATTAAGTTGAAGTCCCCATTCAGAAACTTTGCCGCCGTTTACTTCTAAAACATATTGTGAAGGAATGTTATTCGGAAGGGTTTCTTCACTTAGCGGAGTAGCATTTTCGTTGAACTCTACAATTTTATTTTCTGCATTTACATAGATCAAATCCAACGGAATAAACGTGTTTTTCATATAAAAGTATCGCGGCCGTTCTGTAGAATAAACAAAGATCATCCCTCTGTTTTCTTTCATCATTCTGCGATACATTAATCCGGTGGCTTGTTCTTGAGCCGTTTTGGCTACTTCAACCTCAAGATGTTTTAAGGTGTCTTTTTCAGTGTTTACAATATAAATCTCACCTTCTTTGGTAAAAGAATGTTTGTCGAATTCAGTTTCTGCAGGTTTGCTCTCTTCATTGCAAGCGCAAAAAAGTAAAATACAACTCAATAGAATTCCGGTGAATTGTAAACGCTTATTTTTCAATAGGAGTCGTTTTTTTTCGGTCTTAAAATAAAATATAAACCAAGTAATATAAATGGGATACTTAATAACTGCCCAGTGTTTAATGCCCAAGCATCACGACCAACAACTTGCGCCTCTTTTACAACCTCAATTAATAACCTAACTGTCCATAACATCACTAAAAATAAGCCGAAAATAAAGCCTGTCTTTTCCTTTTTATCGGTTTTCCAATAAGTAAACCAAAGAATGATAAAAACAATAATATAACAGCCTGCTTCGTATAATTGTGCCGGATGTCGCGGGAAGGTTTCTCCTAGTTGTTTAAAGATAACTCCGTAATCGCTATTGGTGGGTTTCCCGATAATTTCAGAATTAATAAAATTCCCTATTCTAATAAAAACACCACCAATCGCAACAGGAATCACAATTCGATCTAGAATAAAAAGAATATTTTTCTTCAAGTGTTTTTTGCTGTAAAAATACATTGCGGTGATAATCCCAATTGCCGCTCCGTGACTTGCTAAACCTTGAAAACCGGTAAATTCAAATCCATTTTTAAAGCTGAAAGGCAACACCACCGAAAGCGGGTCTTCCCATAAAAGTTCTGTTTGATAGAAAAAAACGTGTCCTAATCTTGCGCCAATTAAAGTCCCTAAAACCGCATAAATAAATAAAGGGTCGAGTTTTTCTTCACTAATATTTTCATTTTTGAAGAATTTTCTCATAATGTACCAGCCTAATACAAAGGCAACTAAATACATCATGCTGTAATAGCGAATCATGAAAAAACCTAAATCTATTCCTTTTGAAGGATCCCAAACAATAGCTGAAAATAGCATAGCTGAATTTTAAAATTTTGAACTGTAAATATAGGGATTTGAAGTTTTTTAAGGCATCACATCTATAAAACTTCTAATCTTCTTTTGGTGGTACGGGATCGTAACCAGAATCTCCCCAAGGATGGCATCTGCGAATTCTGTTGAAGGCGAGTTTACTACCTTTCCAAAGTCCGTGAATTTTTAAAGCTTCAGCCGTATAATGTGAACACGTAGGTTGAAATCTGCAAGTGGCGGGAGTAAGCGGAGAAATAAAATATTGATAGCCCTTAATAAGCAATAAAAAAGGAGCTATCAATATCTTTTTCAACATAAATTTATAAGCTGAAGGTCGTCCCTTCTTTACTATCTTTTAACTGAATGCCATTGGCAGCAAGTTCGTCTCTAATCTTATCGCCCGTAGCGAAATCACGATTTGCTCTGGCTTTAGCTCTTAGCTGAATTAATAATTCAACCACATTAGCTAAACGTTCGCTGTCTTGGTTGTTTTCTAGAGCTGTGGCAGCTTCTAAACCTAACACATCAAATATAAATGAGTGTAAAGTTTCTTCTAGTTCTTTTGCGTCTGCAGAAGTGATGCTTGCTTTACCTGCTTCAACTGCATTGATCATTTTTACTGCTTCAAAAAGATTGGCGATTAAAACAGGACTATTAAAATCGTCGTTCATCGCATCGTAACATTTTTGCTTCCATTCAGTAATATTTACAGAAGAAGAACTTTCTGTATTCAGCTTCGGAATTAATGCTACGGCATCCATTAATTTATGGAAACCTTTTTCTGCAGCCGTTAAGGCTTCATCAGAAAAATCTAAAATGCTACGGTAATTTGCCTGAAGCATAAAAAAACGAGCGATACTTGGCGAATAAGCCTTGGTGAGCACATCGTTATTTCCTGAGAAAAGATCGTTTGGTAAAATGTTATTTCCGGTACTTTTTGCCATTTTCTTACCGTTTAACGTAAGCATATTGGCGTGCATCCAGTAATTAACCGGATTTTTACCGTTTGCGGCTTGACCTTGAGCTATTTCACATTCGTGATGCGGGAATTTTAAATCCATTCCGCCGCCGTGAATATCAAATTCGTTGCCTAAGTATTTTGAGCTCATTACGGTGCATTCTAAATGCCAACCCGGGAAACCGTCGCTCCAAGGTGAAGGCCAACGCATAATGTGTTGCGGTTCGGCTTTTTTCCAAAGGGCGAAATCTTGCGGATTCCTCTTATCATCTTGCGCGGTAAGTTCTCGCGTATTTGCGATCATATCTTCTAACTTTCTTCCGCTTAAAATTCCATAATGATTAGACTCGTTATATTTTAAAACATCAAAATAAACCGAACCATTGGCTTCGTAACCATAACCATTATCGATAATTTCTTTAATGATTTCAATTTGTTCAACAATATGTCCGGTAGCTGTTGGCTCAATACTCGGTGGTAAGTTGTTGAATTTGTTAAGTATGTTATGAAAATCTACCGTATATTTTTGAACCACTTCCATTGGTTCAATTTCTTCTAAACGTGCTTTTTTTGCGATACGATCTTCACCAGTTTCTGCATCATTTTCTAGATGGCCGGCATCGGTAATATTTCGAACGTAACGAACTTTATAGCCCAAATGCTTTAAATAACGAAAAACAAGATCAAAAGAAATAAAAGTACGACAGTTCCCTAAGTGAACATTGCTGTAAACGGTAGGTCCACAAACGTACATGCCAACGTAACCGTCGGTTAAAGATTTAAATATTTCTTTCTCTCCGCTAAGGGAATTATAGATTTTTAATTCTTGATTTTCGTATAAGGGCATTTTGAATTTTTTAAAATTCTAAGAATAATGTTGAATTGAATGACTTCAGTTTAAAATTCGGTATCTAATTTTATGTAGTCTAAGAACTCACGACGTGTTGCTGCTTCTTTAAATTTACCGCCAAATTCACTAGTTACTGTGCTACTTTCTATATCTCGAATACCGCGACTGTTCACGCATAAATGCTTTGCGTCGATCACACAAGCTACATCTTCTGTACCTAAAACCTCTTGAAGTTCTTTTACGATCTGCATCGTCATTCGCTCTTGCACTTGTGGTCGCTTGGCGAAATAATCTACAATTCGATTCATTTTAGAAAGACCAACTACCGTTCCGTTAGAAATATAAGCCACGTGAGCGCGACCTACGATGGGTAGTAAGTGGTGTTCGCAGGTAGAATACACCGTGATGTTTTTTTCTACGAGCATTTCTCCGTATTTGTATTTGTTGTCAAATACAGAAGCTTTTGGTTTTTTATCGGGATGAAGACCTCCAAAAGTTTCGTTCACGAACATTTTAGCCACCCGAAGTGGAGTGCCTTTTAAACTATCGTCAGTAAGATCCATTCCTAAAGTTTCAAGAATGTGCTTTACGTCTTCTTTAATAAGATCTATTTTTTCTAGATCACTTAAATTAAAAGCATCTTTACGAATAGGATTGTCTGTGCTGGTGGCAACGTGGTTGTCACCAATTTCTTCAATATCGTCCAATATCTTGTCAATTTTCATAACTCTTTTCAACTATCTGCTAAAAGTGCAAAGATACAGAAATTAGAATTGTATTTAACAGAACTCATCGATTTCATTGAAAGTACTCGGTGTTTAACATTTTTTTAGTAGAAATTTGTTATTTTTCACGCTTCAAACCTAAATATTTACCCTGTAAGTTCTTAAAGTTGTGAAAATTCTCCTAAAAAATAAAAGGGGGATTTCTCTAAGTAATTTGTTACAATGGTAGATAGCTGTAAGGCTTAAATTGAAGAAAACCCAAGACCCAATTAAAATAGATAATTTAACTTATGAAAAGAAAATTACCCTTAATTCTCGTATTTCTTTTTAGTTTTTCCTCACTTCTAGCACAAGATATTTTAATTTCAGATGGAAGTATCGACCAGTGTACCGGTAACTTTTACGATACCGGAGGCGCCGCTGCAGATTATGGAGCTAATGAAAACCTAACCTTTACGATCTGTCCTGATGCAGATGGACAATATGTGGGCTTAGAATTTAACGATTTTGATCTTGCAGATGGTAGCACCATGACAATTTACAATGGTGATACTGTTGTTGCATCTCAAGAATTTGGAGAGTTTACAGGCACAGATTCACCAGACGAAATTAAAGCAACAGCAGAAGCCGCCTCCGGCTTAGGTTGTTTAACCATCGTTTTCGAATCTGGAGATGATACTGCACTGGGCTGGGAAGCAGAGATTACTTGTAACGATCCCGATGTTTATGCTAACGATTACCAAACTACAAATGTATATTACCAATGTTCTGGTAATTTTTATGATAATGGAGGTCCTTCTGTAACATATAGTAGTGAAGGAGGAGGAGATCAAGTTTTTACTTTTTGTCCCGATGATCCCGATCTAGTTACAGAAATAGATTTTGAATATTTTGTACCTTCTTTTACAGGAGACGATAAAATGCTTATTTATGATGGAGATTCGACAAGTGCTCCATTAATAGATGAATACACCAATAATCCGGGTTATATTATGGCTTCACCCACAAACCCTTCGGGTTGTATTACTGTCGTGTGGTCTCCAGATGGAGTTTTTTCTCCGGCACCGGGTTGGGAAGCTACCATCGGTTGTCGTGAGCCTTGCCAGTTGATTGAGTCTATAATAACATTAGATCCTGTAGTTGTAGACCTTGGCAATAATAATTATGAAATAGCGGTAAATGAACAAATTGATTTTACTAGTGAAACAACTTTTGCAAATTCTGGTGAAGATGCAACATTCGAATGGGACTTTGGTGATGGTGGCTCTGTAAATGGTGAAAATGTTTCACATACCTATACTAATCAGGGAACATTTGACGGTAGTTTAACCATTACAGATAATACCGGCTGTGAGTTAGTGGTAGAATTTACGGTTACGGTTAACTTCTATGCTGTTGTAGTCGATGATACTACATATACAGTACCTGAGTTAGTAGAAGATGTACTTATTAATAATGACTGTGCACAAATCTCAAATATCACTTGGCGTTCTGGTAACACTATAGGGACAGATGCTGGTATTGGATATTTTAATAAAAATAATTCTTCCTTCCCAATGGAAGAAGGTGTTGTTTTATATTCAGGAAATGTGAATGATGTGCCGGGACCAGAGACTGGAACTCAGAGTTCAGGAGGGTGGAATGGTGATGCAGACCTTGACGATTTAATTGACCAAATTGAAGGTGCTGGTGGTCCATCTTCTAATGATGCTACACTAATAGAGTTTGATTTTTTAACATTTGCAGATCAGATTAGCTTTAATTTTTTGTTTTCTTCAGATGAATATGGGCAATATCAATGTTCATTCTCAGACCCTTTTGGTTTCTTTTTGACAGATGAAAGTGGTAATACTCAAAATATAGCTTTAGTACCTGGTACTACTACACCTGTAGCAGTGACAACTGTTCGAGATAATCAATATAATGGAGGTTGTGCCTCAGTAAATGCAAATTATTTTGATAAATACTACGGAACTGGAGGTTTGCCCACAAATTCAGCTCCTATCAACTCTAGAGGGGTAACCAGAATTATGACTGCACAATCTGCTGTTACGCCGGGTGAAACTTATCATATTAAGTTAGTGATTGGAGATAGATCAGATTCTGCATTTAATTCAACGGTTTTCTTAGAAGCAGGTAGTTTCGATATCGGTACAATAGATTTAGGTGGTGATATTACCCAAACCACTCCGGAGGCAACCTGTTTAGGTCAGTCTGTAACCCTAGATTTAGATTTAACTATTATTGATGGGGTAACGATAGAATGGTTTCAAGACGGAGAATTAATACCCGGTGAAAATGGTACTACTTTAGATGTTTTTGAAGAAGGGGTTTATACCGCAGAGTTTACTTTCGATCCTGATGGTACAGGTACAAGTGGCTGTAGTAGCTCAGACGATGTATTAGTTGAGTTTTTACCAACACCGATCATAGACGGCCAAGCTCCTGCAGATTTATTTGCGTGTAGTACTGGTGGCGAGTCTGAAATTTTCAACCTTTTAACTCAAAACGAACAAGTTCTCAACGGTCAAGATGCAGAAGATTTTGTGATATCGTATTATGAATCAGAACTTGATGCAGAAGATGATGTGAATGCGATCATAGATCCCGAAAATTATGAAGCTTTTCCGGAGTGTACCACTTTATACGTACGTATTGAAGGTTCTGTAGAGGGTAATTTAGCAGGATGTTATGCTGTTTACGAATTCGATGTTTGTGTAGGAGATGTAAATGTTGGAGATCAAATAGAAGATTTATATGGAGCAGACCCCGATGGAGATCAAATTGCAATCTTCGATTTAACGGTTAATGATGAAGAAGCTAGAGGAGATCTTTTAGAAGAAGAATACTCGGTAAGTTATTTTGAAACTCAAGAAGATGCAGATGCTAATACAAATGTGATTGAAAACCCTACGGCTTACGAAAATGAAGATAACAATCCGCAAGATATTTTTGTTAGATTACAAGGTATTAATAATGAAGAATGTGTTGCTACCAATGGAAGCTTTTTAGTTGAAGCAGTTAGTTGCGCTGCAAATGCAGTAGATAGTTTCTCACAATGCGGAAACGGTGTAGACACTGTTTTTTTCGATTTTACAGCAAATACAACTTTAGCTTTAGGTTCGCAAACTTCAGATAATTATTCAGTAGCTTATTTTGAAACAGAACAAAATGCTATAGATCTCGAAAATGAAATTACAGATACGTCTAATTATGAAATGATATCTGGTCAATCAGAAATTTTTGTAAGAGTAGATAATGGTTTAGTAGAAACGTGTTACAATATTACAAGTTTTACCCTAACAGTAAATACAGTAACTATCGGCGATTTATCATCGATCAATTTAGAGGAGTGTGATGAGGACAGTAATGGT
>DTTX01000052.1 GCA_012964435.1 Mesonia sp.
TTTAAAAAAGGTGAAAGTTTATGTGAAAGGTCCTGGTAATGGTAGAGAATCTGCAATTCGTTCTATCCACAACGGTGGGATCGAAGTAACAGAAATTATCGATATCACACCAATTCCACACAACGGTTGTCGTCCACCAAAAAGACGTAGAGTTTAATTAATAGTAAATATCAACAAAGAGTATTACGATTATCGAAGGATTATATTTTCAAAGACCTTAATTCATAATCACTCTTTAAAATTTAAATAAATGGCAAGATATACTGGTCCAAAAAGTAAAATAGCAAGAAAGTTTGGTGAAGCTATTTTTGGAGACGATAAGTCTTTTGAAAAAAGAAACTATCCTCCAGGTCAACACGGTAACAACAGACGCCGTGGTAAAAAATCTGAATACGCTATCCAGTTAATGGAGAAGCAAAAAGCAAAATATACTTACGGTATATTAGAGCGTCAGTTTAGAAATATGTTCAAGAAAGCAACAGCTGCACAAGGTATTACTGGTGAGGTTCTTTTACAATTATGTGAATCTCGTTTAGATAATGTTGTTTATAGAATGGGAGTTTCTCCATCTAGAAGAGGTGCAAGACAGTTAGTTTCTCACAGACATATCACTGTAAACGGCGAAATCGTAAATATACCTTCTTACCAATTAAAAGCTGGTGATGTAGTAGGGGTAAGAGAAAAGTCTAAATCTTTAACAGCGATCCAGTCTTCATTGGAGAGCTCAAGTAATGTTTACGAATGGATTACCTGGAATTCAGAGAAGAAAGAAGGAACTTATGTTTCTGTACCTTCAAGAATTCAAATTCCAGAAAACATTAACGAACAATTTATCGTCGAATTATATTCGAAATAATCTTTAACAGACAGAACTCATAATATGGCCATACTTAATTTTCAGAAGCCCGATAAAGTTATCATGATTGATTCAACCGAGTTCGAGGGCAAGTTTGAATTTCGTCCCTTAGAACCAGGATATGGATTAACTGTAGGTAACGCTCTTAGACGAGTACTGTTGTCTTCATTAGAAGGTTTCGCAATAACCTCAGTAAGAATAGAAGGTGTAGATCATGAGTTTTCTACCATTGCTGGAGTTGTAGAAGACGTTACCGAAATTATTTTAAATTTAAAACAAGTTCGTTTTAAAAGACAAATAGAAGAAGTAGATAACGAAACTGTAACTATTTCTTTCTCGGGTAAAGATCAACTTACCGCAGGAGATTTTCAAAAATTCATTTCAGGATTTCAAGTGCTAAACCCAGATTTAGTAATTTGTAATATGGAAGAGAATGTTAATCTTAATATCGAGTTAACAATCGATAAAGGTCGTGGTTATGTGCCTGCTGAAGAAAATAAAAAAGCTAACGCTCCTTTAGGAACCATCTTTACAGATTCTATCTATACGCCAATTAAAAACGTAAAGTATAGTATCGAGAACTATCGTGTAGAACA
Source organism: Mesonia sp. (assembly GCA_012964435.1). Lineage (GTDB taxonomy): Bacteria > Bacteroidota > Bacteroidia > Flavobacteriales > Flavobacteriaceae > Mesonia. The sequence continues at coordinate 1,453 of DTTX01000052.1, forward strand.
AAAAACTGACTACGAAAAGTTAGTTTTTGAAATCTCTTCAGACGGTTCAATTCATCCAAAAGATGCATTAACTGAAGCTGCAAAAATCTTAATCCATCACTTTATGTTATTCTCTGATGAGAGAATTACCCTTGAAGCTGATGAGATCGCTCAAACTGAAACTTATGATGAAGAATCACTTCATATGAGACAGTTATTGAAAACTAAATTAGTAGATTTAGATCTTTCAGTAAGAGCATTAAACTGTTTAAAAGCAGCAGAAGTAGATACTTTAGGAGACTTAGTATCATATAACAAAAATGATTTAATGAAGTTCCGTAACTTCGGTAAAAAATCTTTAACAGAACTAGAAGAACTAGTAAATGTAAAAGGTCTTAACTTCGGAATGGATTTATCAAAATACAAATTAGATAAAGATTAATACGTCATATTTTGCTCCTCACAAAATGAGTTTAGAAGCAAGATGATGATTAAACCAAAAGGTCATGAGACACGGAAAAAAAGTAAACCACTTAGGTAGAAAAACTGCTCACAGAAAAGCAATGTTAGCCAATATGGCATCATCTTTAATCGAGCACAAAAGAATCAATACTACTGTAGCTAAAGCGAAAGCTTTAAAACAATTTATTGAGCCTTTAGTAACTAAATCTAAAGAAGACACTACGCATAACAGAAGATTAGTTTTTGCTAAACTTCGTAATAAATATGCAGTAAGTGAACTTTTTAGAGAAGTTGCACCAAAAGTGGGAGACCGTCCAGGTGGATATACAAGAATTATCAAACTTGGTAATCGTTTAGGAGATAATGCTGATATGGCAC
>DTTX01000053.1 GCA_012964435.1 Mesonia sp.
AGAAATTCATTAAAACATTCTGCAGAATACTTAAAATCTATATTTTAAGCTGTATTTTTGCGCCGTAAATATCTATTTGTATGAGCAATATCGTAGCTATTGTGGGGAGACCCAACGTAGGAAAATCTACATTTTTTAACCGATTAATTCAACGTCGAGAAGCGATCGTAGATTCGGTAAGCGGGGTAACCAGAGACCGTCATTATGGTAAGTCTGACTGGAATGGTAAAGAGTTTTCTCTAATTGATACCGGTGGTTACATTGTAGGAAGTGATGATGAGTTTGAATCAGAAATAGATAAACAAGTAGAGTTAGCTATCGATGAGGCAGACGCGATTATTTTTATGGTCGATGTCGATTCTGGTGTAACACCAATGGATGAAGATGTGGCAAAATTACTTCGAAAAGTAAAAAAGCCGGTATTTTTAGCGGTAAACAAAGTAGACAATAGCGCTCGTCAAGCCGATGCCGTAGAGTTTTATGCTTTAGGTTTAGGTGAATACTACACGATTGCAGGAATAAATGGTAGCGGTACGGGAGAATTACTCGATGCTTTAGTAGAAACCCTTCCGGAGAAAGAAGAAGAAGTTGAAGAAAACTTACCGAGATTTGCCGTAGTAGGTCGTCCTAATGCAGGAAAATCTTCATTTATCAATGCGTTAATCGGGCAAGATCGTTATATCGTTACCGATATTGCTGGTACCACGCGTGATGCGATCGATACTAAATATAACCGTTTTGGTTTTGAATTTAACCTAGTCGATACTGCCGGTATTCGAAGAAAAACCAAAGTAAAAGAAGATCTAGAATTTTACTCGGTCATGCGAAGCGTTCGTGCGATTGAACATTCCGACGTTTGTATTCTTATTTTTGATGCTACACGTGGGTTTGACGGTCAGGTGCAAAACATTTTTTGGCTAGCAGAACGTAACCGAAAAGGGATTGTGATTTTAGTGAATAAATGGGATTTGGTTGAAAAAGAAACCAATACCATGAAAGATATGGAAGCTAAGATTAGAAGAGAAATTGAACCTTTTACCGATGTGCCGATCGTCTTTATTTCGGTATTGAATAAACAAAGAATCTACAAAGCGATTGAAACAGCTGTTGAGGTTTACCAAAACAGAAGTAAGCGAATTAAAACAAGTGAGTTAAATGATACTTTGCTTCCGCTTATTGAAAATTTCCCGCCACCGGCGTATAAAGGAAAGTACGTAAAAATCAAGTTTATTACACAATTGCCAACACCACAACCACAATTTGCTTTTTTCTGTAATCTTCCGCAATACGTGAAAGATCCTTACAAACGATTCTTAGAAAATAAACTTCGGGAAAAATTCGATTTTAATGGTGTGCCGATTTCAGTCTATATGCGGAAGAAATAAATTTCATTCTAAATTTCAAAATATATATGTAACCGATATATTTGATTTTCCTGTAGAACATTCAATTTTAGTTAGATAAGTCTTAAATATAAGTGAAAATTCACCATTTATACTTATATTCAAGATGTAACCCTATTAATTGTTTGTAAATTTATCACTAATAATAAAACCCCCAATTTTATGATTAGAGCATTAAAGAATGAAAAATGGAAAATCCTCGAGTTTGAAGACGATATTTCTGAAGATGAACATTTTAAAATTTCTACTTACGGACGCATTTTAAACTGTAAAACCGATCAAGAATTTTTAGTGAAAAAATCTTTTATTCACGGTTATCAAGTTTTACGAGTTCGAAAAAAGAACGGAAAGCAAGCTTCTAGATACGTTCACAAATTACTAGCGCAGAACTTTTTAGAGCAAGGCGATGGTGAGTTTGTAATTCATTTAAATTACGATAAAAAAGATAATCACATCGAAAACTTAAAATGGGCAACTCGTAGAGAGAAAGAAGTGCATCAGTTCACTAATCCTGAGTATGTGAACAAAGAACACAAAAGATGTTATTCTAAACTTACTGAAGGACGTGTAAAATTAATCAAAAGAAAAATTCACGATCCTAATCGTAAAACCCGAATGAAGATGATCGCTAAGCAATTTGGTATTTCAGAAATGCAATTATACCGAATCAAAACCGGAGAGAATTGGGGATCGGTTACAGAATATTAAATCGAAATGATATGATAAGCTTCTTAAAAAGAAGCTTATTTTTTTCAACTAAAACATAAAAAATAAGAATATTAATAATTTATTGAGATTAGATGAAACTATTTAGATTTTTTGCAGTCTATATATTGAAAGCTTAACTACTTTAATCTCAATTTTATGAAAATTAACCTTAGAGCAATTTCTATTGCACTAATGGCCTTTTTCTGTTTTGTGTTTACTCAAGCGCAAGATTTTCAAGTTAAAGGTAAAGTTACAGACGGTCAAAATACTCCGCTAGAGTCTGCAACTGTTTATATAGAAACCGTACAAGATAGTACACTGGTAAATTATACAATTACCGATGTAGAAGGTAATTTTACAGTAGACGGTTCAACAAAAGAAGAACAGGTTAATATATTTATAAGTTATACGGGATTTAATACTTATAAAAAGCAACTTTCTTTAAAAGAAAACCCTTCGATAGATTTATCTACTGTAAAGCTTAATTTTTCGACTAACAATTTAGATGAAGTTTTAGTGACCGGTAATCGCGCGCCTGTAACCATTAAAACAGATACCTTAGAGTTTAATGCTGCATCTTTTAAAACACGGCCCGATGCTAATTTAGAAGAGACTTTAAAGCAACTTCCCGGTGTAAATGTAGATAGTGATGGAACGATCACGGTAAATGGTAAAGAAGTTTCAAGGGTTTTAGTTAACGGTAAAGAGTTTTTTGGCGATGATCCAAAAATTGCCACTAAGAATTTGCCTAAAGAAATTATCGATAAAATTCAGGTGGTCGATACCAAGACAAAATCGGAAGAATTTACCGGTAAAGAAGGTGATTCTGAAAATAAGACGATTAATATTACCATTCAAGAAGATAAAAATAAAGGGTACTTCTCAAGATTAACTGCCGGTGGTGGTACCGATGAACGTTATGAACTAAGCGGAATTGCCAATTATTTTAAAGATGAGTTGCGTGTAAGCGTTTTAGGAAGTTCGAATAACATTAACTCTTCCGGATTTACGTTCGATGAGGTTTTTGATGCAATGGGAAGAAGCGCTTACTCTATTACTAGAAACAGTAATGGTAACTTCTCTATAAACGGGAATGGTTTTGGTAGCAATAGCGGTATTACAAAATCAGACAATGCCGGATTTAATTTTGCAAACGAATGGAACGAGAAAACCGAATTAAATGCGAACTATTTTTTTAATCGAGCAGATAATCGCACAGCAACTACCGTAGAAAGAGAGAATATCTTACCGGATAGAACTTATTATAATAATTCAGAATCTACTTCAGAAAGACAAAATGATAACCACAGGGCAAGAGTTAGTTTTGAGTTTGAACCCGATACCTTAACCAGAATATCCTTTAGACCAAACTTAAACGTTAACGATGGTTATTCTTCCAGTAATTCGTTTACAGAATCTTTTGAAGAAGACGGTACGCCAATTAATAATGCAACGACAGAACAATCTGGAGAAGTGTTCAATACAGATTTTAGCAATCGTTTAGATGTGACAAGAAAATTTGGAAGTAAAGGAGCTTATGTGAGATTGGGTTTTAATAACTCTAATACTAAAAGTGAAGAAGATCAACTTTATTATTCTTCTAGAGAGATTTATGAAGACGGAACTATAACCGAAACCCAAATTCAAGATCAATACATCGATGAAGACAGCAAAGAAGATGAATATGAACTACAGTTCGATTCTCGTGTTCCTCTTTCGGAAAAATTATCGTTAGACCTAGAATATTCTTATACCAAAGCTAACAGAAATAACACTCGATTAGTTTATGATAGAACAGAAAATTCAGATGAATTTGATCTGTTAAATAACGACTTAAGTAATGATTTTGAATCAGAAACCTTCGATCATCGTCCCGAAGCAGGTTTAGTGTATGAAGATGATAAATTAAGAGCAAGTATTTCTGGAGGTTTACAGAGCATTCGCTTAAAAAATGAAGATTTATTCACTAATAATTCTTTTGATAATACTTATAATAATCTTTTTGTTGATTCGTACTTCAGGTATAGAATTACTAAAACAAAATCTATCTATTTTAATTATAGAAATTCAAGAAGTGCGCCTTCTATTAATCAATTACAACCGGTTACAAATACAACTAACCCTTTAAATATTGTAACGGGTAACCCTAACTTAGATCCTTCCCAAGAACATAGTTTTTATTCAAACTTCAATAATTTCGACTTTAAGTCGCGTTCTGGTTTTTATATGTATTTAGGCGGAAGTTTTTACAACGATCAGGTAGTTTCTTTCACTACAACAGATGAAGATTTAGTAAGAACCACAACTTATACCAATGTTGATGGAGCTTATAATTTATTCGGAGGTTTTAGTATTAACAAGCGAATAGAATTAGAAAAAGGAGCAACTTTAAGTCCAAGAGCAGGTTTAAGAGCTAGTGTAAATAGAAATGTAGGATTTACTAATGGAGTTCAATTTAATTCGAAAACTTATAGTTTAACTCCGCAGTTGTCATTAAAGTATGAAATTGATGATTTAATCTCTATCGATCCTAATTACCAACTTACTTACAATATTGCTAATTACAGCTTAGATTCGAGTAGAGATCAAAACTTTATCAATCATAATTTGGGAGCAGAAATTACTACTTACTGGCCAAAGAATTTCATTTTTGGTAACGATATTAGTTACCAGCACATTGGCAATATGTCTCCAGGATTTAAAAACGATTTTGTCTTGTGGAATATGAGTTTAGGCTATAAACTTTTAGGTGACGATGGGATCGTAAAAGTAAAAGTGTTTGATGTGTTAGATCAAAATATTTCAACTTCAAGATATACGGGAGAAGATTACATACAAGATACTCAGCAACTAGTATTAGAGCAATACGTAATGTTCAGTTTTACCTATAAGTTTAGCAAGTTTGGCGGTAAAGACCCTAACGACAGAAGAAGAGGAAGATTTTAATTTGTGTTTTGTTTATAGTTTGTGTAAACCACTTTTTGTGTATTCAAAAAGTGGTTTTTTGTTTGAAATTCATTCTGAATCTGTTTCAGAATCTCAGGCTATTTATGAGAAATTTTTAATCTTAAAAATTGTTAGCAGATTATAAAATCCAACTCCTACAACCTAATACCCAAAACCTATCATCTAAACATTACCAGCTTCCTCCGGCGCCACCGCCGCCAAAGCCACCTCCACCGAAGCCACCACCAAAGCCTCCGCCTCCAAAACCGCCACCGCTGCTTCCTCCAAAACCTCCGGAAGAACCACCGCCAAACATTCCGCGGCCAAGACTACTTAAAATAATGGCATCAAAAAGCGTATCGGCACCATTTCTACGACCACCACGACCACCGCCGCCGCCATTATTCTTTTTAATAATAGAAATGATGATCACAATAAAAATGATGAAGACTACAATAATAGGAAACGGATTAAAACCTATATCTCTACCACTTTGGTTAGCGTTAAAAGTCCCGTTCATCACTTGCATAATGGCTGTCGTCCCTTGATCTAAACCTCGATAGTAATTTCCGCTTCTAAATTCTGGTAAGATCACTTGGTCCACAATCGTTTTTGTCATGGCATCGGTCATAAACTCTTCGGTTCCGTAACCGGTAGCAATAAAAATCTGTCGTTCTTTTTTAGCGAGTAAGATTAAAAAACCATTGTCTTTCCCGTCTTGACCAATTCCCCAAGCTTGTGCCCATTCTGCAGCATACGTACCAATATGTTCACCGTTTAAAGTGGGTATCGTCGCAATTACAATTTGGGTTGAAGTCGTATCGGCATAACGCACTAATTTTTGTGTTAACGCATTTTTTTCAGCAGCACTTAAAACATTTGCGCCATCGTAAACGCTTGTTTCTTTTGAAGGTTTATCGGGTATATTCAGTTGAGCAAAACCTAAGGTTCCGGTCAATAGAAATAAAATTCCGAATAAAAATTTTTTACAGAATACTTGAGTTAGTTGTGGCATTATCCTCTAGATATTTCGTCTGAAAGTTCGTTAATGTCGTCTTGTTGATAAGGAAAGTGATATTTTAGCTGCTCACCGGCTTTTAAAATTCCGTCGACTAAACCTTGTTTAAAATTTCCTTTTCTAAAATGGTCTTGCATTACATTTTTAGTGCTTTCCCAAAAATCGTCAGGCACTTTTCTGTCGATGCCTTTGTCGCCCATAATGTAAAATTTGTGATCTTCGATCGCCAGATAGATAAGAACGCCATTTTCGAGTTTAGTGTTATCCATCTTTAACTCGTGAAAAACAGCTTGGGCTCTTTCAAAAAGTTCGGTTGGGCATTTGTGTTCGATATGCACACGAATTTCTCCTGAAGTATTTTTTTCTGAAGTTCGAATTGCCGCTACAATTTCTTCTTCATCTTTTACTGAAATAAATTCTTTAGCCATTTTCTAAAAGTTTTAATGGTGAATTTTCGTTGTTGAATAATAAAACGTTCATCATAAAAAAATGCTGAAGTAATTCAGCATTTAATTCATTTTTAAAATTCTACCGTTGGTGCATTTGCTGCTCCTGCTTGCGCTTCAAAAGGTGTCATTTTTTCAAAACCGAACATTCCTGCAAAAATATTATTTGGGAATTTTCTAATGTAAGTATTGTAAGCTCTAACTTTCTCGTTAAAACGGTTACGCTCTACATTAATTCTATTTTCGGTGCCTTCTAATTGAGATTGTAAATTGCTGAAGTTTTGTGTGGCCGTAAGTTGCGGGTAACGTTCTACGCTTACCATTAACTTTGATAACGCAGAAGAAAGTCCGCTTTGGGCTTCTTGAAATTTCTGTAAAGAAGCACTATCTAAATTATCAGCATTAATATTTACTGCAGTTGCTTTTGCCCGAGCTTCAATTACTCCAGTTAAAGTTTCTTGTTCAAAATCTGCTGCTCCTTTTACAGTATTCACCAAATTAGGAATTAGATCGGTTCTACGTTGGTAAGCACTTTCTACATTTGCCCAAGAAGCTTTTACATCTTCTTCTAATTCAACAGCTGTATTATTTACACCTGCGGTGAGGCTATAACCAATAATACCTAAGACTACAATTATAATAACGGGGATTAACCACTTTTTCATTTTTAGTTTTTTTAAAGTTGATTTTTAATGTTGATCAATTCAGATTTAATATGTTCTAACTTTCTAATAATTTCAAAATTATTTAAAGTTTCGACCTTTTCTTCTTTTAAATGTGTTTTTGCACCTTCCAAAGTAAAACCACGTTCTTTTACCAAGTGATAAATGAGCTCCAGATTTTTAATGTCTTCTTTGGTGAATTTTCGGTTTCCTTTTGCGTTTTTCTTTGGTTGAATCACATCAAACTCTTTCTCCCAAAACCGAATAAGCGAAGCATTCACTTTAAAAGCTTTGGCAACTTCGCCAATGCTGTAATAGAGTTTATCTGGGAGGTTAATGTGCATTAATCTAAAGATTGATTTTCGAGTGCAGACTGGTTCAACATAATGTCATATTCTTCTGCAGTAAGATCTCCGTGATAAAAATTAATAGGATTTACTACTTTACCGTTTTTGTGCACTTCGTAATGTAAATGTGGTGCAGTCGATAATCCGGTGCTTCCTACTTCAGCAATAATTTCTCCACGCTTTACTTTTTGTCCGCGTCGTACTTTAAATTCACTTAAATGCGCATAATAAGTTTCGTAACCAAAACCATGATCTAAAACCACTAAGTTACCAAAACCGGTGGTGCGTTTAGCTTTCTTAACCACAGCATCTCCGGTAGCGTAAACTAAAGATCCGGTGGGCGCACTAAAGTCCATCCCGTTGTGCATTTTTCGGTATTTTAAGATCGGGTGCATTCGCATACCGTAACCCGAAGCCATTCGCTTTAAATTTTCATTTTTCACCGGCTGAATGGCAGGAATTGCGGTTAATAATTTTTCTTTTTCTTCGGCTAAATTGGCAATTTCATCAAGCGATTTAGATTGTACAACGATCTGTTTTTGTAAAATATCTAAACGCTTAGCGGTTTCCATAATTAATTCAGAATTATCGTAACCTTCTAGATCTTTATATCGATTTATCCCACCAAAACCGGCTTTTCGTTGTTCTTCCGGGATGGGGTTTGCTTCAAAATAAACCCGATAAATATTGTTATCTCTATTTTGAACTTCAGCTAAAACTTTTTGTGCTTGCGTCATTTTTTTGTTGAGTACTTCGTATTGCAATTCCATATTTTGCAATTCGCGACGCATCGCCTTTTCTTTGGGAGTTTCTATTTGTGGTAAGTTTAAATAAACCACCAATAAAAGCAAACCGGCCAAAACAGAAGCGGTCACACCTAATAACGCGTAGCCTAATTTCTTACCTTTCTTATGTTCGATTTTTCGATAAGAAAGCGTTTCGCTATCGTAATAATATTTAACCTTCGACATTGTCTTAAATTATGCTATTTTTGCCTTCAAAAATTAAGCGGTTTCGCTTAATAAGACGAACAAAGATAAAAATTGTTTCACTAGTAACATAATTTAACGTTTCAGCTACAAAAAATCGTGTATGAAATCTAACGAAATACGCAGCAAATTTTTAGAGTTTTTTGAATCTAAAAAACATCAGATTGTTCCTTCGGCGCCAATGGTCATCAAAGACGATCCTACCTTGATGTTTACCAACGCAGGGATGAATCAGTTTAAAGAATATTTCTTAGGCAATGCCACGCCAAAAAATACCAGAGCAACCGATACTCAAAAATGTTTGCGTGTTAGTGGGAAACACAACGATTTAGAAGAAGTGGGGAAAGATACTTACCACCACACGATGTTCGAAATGTTGGGAAACTGGAGTTTTGGCGATTACTTTAAAAAAGAAGCGATCGCTTGGGCTTGGGAATTATTAACGGAAGTTTTTAAGGTAAATCCTGAAATTCTTTACGTGACCATTTTTGAAGGCGATGAAGAAGATGGTATTGGTAAAGATGAAGAAGCTTATAATTTCTGGAAAGAGATCGTACCGGAAGAACGTATTTTACTAGGAAACAAAAAAGATAACTTCTGGGAAATGGGCGATCAAGGACCTTGCGGACCTGCGTCTGAAATTCATATCGATATTCGATCTGAAGAAGAAAAAGCCAAGATCTCAGGAAAAGAACTCGTGAACCAAGATCACCCACAAGTAGTAGAGATCTGGAACCTGGTTTTTATTCAATTCAACAGAAAGGCAGACGGTTCTTTGGTAGAATTGCCAAATAAACACATCGATACCGGAATGGGCTTCGAACGTTTGTGTATGGTGTTGCAAGATGTAAAATCGAACTACGACACCGATGTTTTTACACCGCTTATTCGTGAGATACAAACCATTACCAACTCTTCTTATGGTAAGTCTGAAGAGGTCGATATTGCTATTCGCGTAATCGCCGATCACGTTCGTGCAGTTGCTTTTGCGATTGCCGACGGACAGTTGCCGAGTAATAACGGAGCTGGCTATGTGATTCGTAGAATTTTACGTCGGGCGATTCGTTATGGTTTTACGTTCTTAGATCAAAAAGAACCTTTTATTTATAAATTGGTGGCGACTTTGAGTCAGCAAATGGGAGCAGCTTTTCCGGAATTAAAAAAGCAGAAAAATCTATGTGAAAATGTGATTAAAGAAGAGGAAAACTCCTTCTTGAAAACATTAGATCAAGGCTTGGTGTTGTTGGATCAGATTATTGAAAATTCAGCTACAAAAGAGATCTCAGGTAAAAAAGCTTTTGAACTTTACGACACTTTTGGTTTCCCGATCGATTTAACAGCACTGATTTTAAACGAGCGCGGTTTTCAATTGAATGAAACTGAATTTGAAGAAGAACTGCAAAAACAAAAAGAGCGTTCACGTTCTGCAGCACAAACCAAAGCAGAAGATTGGCAAATTTTACGTGAAGATGATGAGGAAGAATTTATTGGTTACGATAGCTTAGAAGCGCAAGTAAACATCACTAAATTCAGAAAAGTTGAAAGTAAAAAAGATGGTACGTTATACCAATTGGTTTTCAATTTAACGCCATTTTACCCTGAAGGCGGTGGACAAGTTGGCGATAAAGGTTATCTGGAAAGTAGCAACGGCAACGTAACTTATATTGTTGATACCAAAAAAGAGAATAATCAGATAATTCATATTGCTAAAAACCTTCCTGAGAATTTAGACGGAAGTTTTAAAGCCGTTGTCGATGCAAAACAACGTGCAAGATCGGCTTCAAACCACTCGGCTACGCATTTATTGCACCAAGCCTTACGAAGTATTTTAGGAACGCACGTCGAGCAAAAAGGATCGATGGTACATAGCGGTTATTTACGTTTCGATTTCTCACATTTTAGTAAAGTTTCTGCGGAAGAATTAAAGCAAGTAGAAAACTTTGTGAATGCAAGAATTAGAGAAAACCTTCCGTTGGAAGAAAACCGAAAAATAGCTTATGCTGAAGCGATCGAACAAGGAGCAATTGCTTTATTTGGAGAAAAATATGGCGATGCGGTAAGAACGATTCGTTTTGGAGATTCGATGGAATTATGTGGCGGAACGCACGTAAAGAACACTTCAGAAATCTGGCATTTTAAAATTGTTTCTGAAGGAGCGGTAGCTTCGGGAGTTCGAAGAATTGAAGCGAT
>DTTX01000054.1:0-2793 GCA_012964435.1 Mesonia sp.
CTTCTTATTCCAATTACTTTTAAATTTGCTGTTTTGTAAATTTTATTAATAGTTGTTGGCTTACAGAAAGTCAAAAAAAATACCATTAAACAGAAAATGACAAACTGACAGCGATTAAGAATAGATTGTCATTTGGTGAGAGTTATTAGTGAAGGTTTAATGAACTATAAAGCAAAAAGTTCCTTCCCTTTCGAGGGAAGGTGGCTTATGAAGCGATAGCGTAATAAGTCGGAAGGGTGATTTTTAATCTGAATCAGAATTTATTAATAAATACTTAAGAGTAACCTTTCCTTTAGTTCTCTTTTAGCCTTGTAGATCTTTATGACTGATGATTAAATACCTACAAGGTTTCCAAAACCTTGCAGGAAAATAATTCGAGAAATTTTAATAGAAGTATTTTGAAATTCAATTACTTAAATATTGAAAGAGGAATGAAAGTTGCTCTATATTTAGTAGAATTATTTAACAAACATTTTGTTTAAGTTTTTACTGAATAAATTAAACAAAGTTGTAAATTTGAAGAAAGAATTGAATTATGGCGACAACGAAGAAAACAACAACAACTAAAAAATCTACCGTAAAATTAACTAAAGAGCGAGTAATCACTCTTTATATGGACTATGTTTTAGAAAATGAAACTACTCCAAAAACGGTTTATAAATTTTGTAAAGAAAATAAAATGACCGAAGAAGAATTTTATCAGTTTTTCGGAAGTTTTGAAGGTTTACAAGAGGAGATCTGGACTACTTTTTACCAAAAAAGTGTAGATCTAATGCATAAATCTCCGGAAGTTGAGCAGTTTGAAAGCAGAGAAAAGCTACTTACATTTTATTTTACCTTCTTTGAAATGCTAACTGCCAATAGAAGTTATGTGTTATTTACATTGAAGGAACACCGCGAACCGCTGAAAAGTTTAAGTCAGTTAAAAGGTCTTCGCAAAAAAGTAGTTGGTTTTGCAAAAGGTTTAATTGAAGATGACAACAAAGAAAAAAACGTAAAATTACTACAACGTAACGAGCGAATTTTTTCTGAAGCAGCTTGGTTGCAGACCTTATTTCTACTGAAATTTTGGATGGATGATAATTCTCCTCAATTTGAAAAAACCGATGTAGCGATAGAAAAGTCTGTCAATACTGTTTTTGATGTGTTCGATAACACACCTTTAGAGCGTGTACTCGATTTCGGAAAGTTTTTATTTAAAGAAAAGATGGCGTAATGAAATCGATAGACAAAATACCTACGGGTAAAATCGGGCGAACTTCTGAGCTGGTAAAAACCGGTGTAAAAATAGGAGGGAATTACCTTAAATATTACGGTAAAAAAGCTTTCAATAAAGAACTTACGCGCGACGAGCTCGATAAAGATAATGCTGAAGATATTTACGACGGACTCAAAAACCTAAAGGGAAGCGCGTTAAAAGTTGCGCAAATGCTTTCGATGGAAAAGAGTCTTTTGCCAAGTGCTTATGTAGAGAAATTCAGCTTAGCGCAATTTAGCGTTCCGCCACTTTCGGCTCCTTTAGTGAGAAAAACATTTAAAAATTACCAAGGCGCATATCCAGAAGATTTGTACGATACATTTACACCAAATTCTGTAAATGCCGCGAGTATCGGTCAAGTACACCAAGCGACAAAAGATGGGAAAAAACTTGCTGTGAAAATTCAATATCCCGGTGTGGCCGATAGCATTAGTTCAGATTTGGCGATGGTAAAACCTGTAGCGATCAAAATGTTTAATTTACAGGGAAAAGATTCTGAAAAATATTTTAAAGAAGTAGAAGGAAAGTTGCTCGAAGAAACCGATTATGAATTGGAAGTTGAGCAAAGTAAATTTATTTCTGAAGCTTGTTCGAACATTGAGCACTTACGCTTTCCGAAGTATTATGATGAACTTTCGAGCGAGCGCATCATCACGATGGATTGGATGCAAGGCGAACATTTAAGCGATTTTGTGAAAAAAGATTTCAGTAAAGAGGAAGGCGACCAACTTGGGCAAGCTTTATGGGACTTTTATATGTTCCAAATGCACGAATTAAAAGCTGTTCACGCCGATCCGCATCCCGGTAATTTCTTGATCGATGAAGACAGAAATTTAATAGCCATCGATTTTGGATGTATCAAAAAAGTGCCGGAAGAGTTTTACAAGCCTTATTTTGAGTTGGCGGTGCCGGAAAACATAAATAATCGAAAATTTTTCTTGGCTAAACTTTCTGAATTAGAAATCCTTAGACCCGACGACACCGAGAAAGAAATCGATTATTTTTCGAATCTTTTTTATGAGATGTTAAGCTTGTTTACGAGTCCGTTTCACGGGGAGGCTTTTGATTTTTCAGATGAAAGTTTTTGGAGTAAAATCACTGAGCTAAGTGAAAAGTATAGTAAAGATACTGAACTTCGAAAAATGAATGGTAATCGCGGAAGTAAGCATTTCCTTTACATTAACAGAACCTTTTTCGGATTGTATAATTTACTTCACGATCTAAAAGCAGAAGTAAAGATCAATAATTTTAAGAAATATATCGATTAAATAGCGTTCATAATTTGATTGAGAAAAGCAGGTTTTAGTAATAAAGCTTGCTTTTTTTTATGAAGTTGAAACTGAAGTCGAAATTGAAATTGAAACTGTTTGCGCTTCGTCATTTCGGACTTGCCCCGGAATCACATCCTGCGAAGAATGGAGGATAACTTTTCAAAAGTTTTAATTTGAAAACTTTGTATTGAATCCGAAAAATAAAATCTTCCTAATTCCTAATTCCTAATTCCTAATTCCTAATTCCTAATTCCTAATTCCTAA
>DTTX01000054.1:2803-10652 GCA_012964435.1 Mesonia sp.
TCCTAATTCCTAATTCCTAATTCCTAATTCCTAATTCCTAATTCCTAATTCCTAATTCCTAACTCCTAACTCCTAACTCCTAACTCCTAACTCCTAACTCCTAACTCCTAATTCCTAATTCCTATGCGTGCATACAATAACTAAAGGCTATTTTTCCTATCAATTTTAATAATATGTATATTGCTTGGGTTGAATTTTAAGATTCTTCTATTTTTGTTTCAAAAAAATTAAAAAGAAATACGAATGTTATATCAATCAAAAATTGCCGGTTTAGGCCATTATGTCCCAGAAAATGTGGTGACCAACGACGATCTTTCTAAAAAGATGGAAACCAACGACGAATGGATCACCGAACGTACCGGCATTAAAGAACGACGACATATTAAAAAAGGCGACGGAAATTCTACCGCAATTATGGGTGTAAAAGCCGCTAAAATTGCATTAGAGCGCGCCGGCATCGATAAAGATGAAATCGATTTAATTGTGTTTGCGACGCTGAGTCCCGATTATTACTTTCCGGGTTGTGGTGTGCAAGTACAAGAAATGTTAGACATTAAAACCTGTCCGGCTTTAGATGTGAGAAATCAATGTAGCGGTTTTATTTACGGACTTTCGGTTGCCGATCAATTCATTAAAACCGGAATGTATAAAAATGTGTTGTTAATCGGGAGTGAAAATCATTCCGGTGGTTTAGATATGACAACTCGCGGTCGTAGCGTTTCAGTGATTTTTGGTGATGGAGCAGGAGCTGCTGTTCTAACAAGAAGCGACCATAACGGACAAGGAATTTTATCTACGCATTTACATTCTGAAGGAAAACACGCTTTAGAACTTTCTTTAAAAGGACCGAGTACGATGCATTGGGTTCCGGAGATTATTGAAGAAAATCCACAAGAAGATATTCCGTATTATCCGTATATGAATGGTCAATATGTATTTAAAAACGCGGTACAACGTTTTTCTGAAGTAATTATGGAAGGTTTACAAGAAAACGGGCTAGAAGTTTCAGATATCGATATGTTAATTCCGCATCAAGCTAATTTGAGGATTTCACAATTCATTCAGCAAAAATTTAAACTGAATGACGATCAGGTATTTAATAATATTCAGAAATACGGAAATACAACGGCAGCATCGATACCAATTGCTTTAACAGAAGCTTGGGAACAAGGTAAAATAAAAGATGGAGATCACGTGGTTTTAGCAGCTTTTGGTAGTGGTTTCACTTGGGCGAGCGCAGTGATTAATTGGTAAAAAAAGAACCCCTTGAACGTTTGCTCAAGGGGCATATTTAAACATATTTGTTAGTATATACATTTTTTAAAGGCTAATTCAAATAAACTATAACTAACACTCACTACATTAATAGACGAAATTTTTTTCAAAAAGTTGCATAGATTAACATAGTTTAACAATTTGGTAATCAATGCTTAATAATTTAAAAACCCGTCAATTTTTCGACGGGTTTTCTATTAACCAAATAATTTTCTTTTCCTCAACTATGAAAATTTGGTTAAACTTTTCTCGTCTTCATTGCTTCTTTCTATCTTAATGACGAACCAAATTAAACGATGTTGCAACTATGTCTAAAAAAAATGAAACTTTAGTGATCGGCGCTTCTTTAAAGCCTAATCGATATTCAAATATTGCCATTAAAAGACTGCGCGACAATAATCAAACCACTAAAGCAATTGGGTTGAGAGCAGGTGAAGTTGAAGACGTGACCATAGAAACTTCTCTTGAAGATTTTAAAAGTATAGATACGGTTACGCTTTATTTAAATCCAAAACGTCAAGTAGATTATTACGACTATATAATTGGCTTACAGCCGCGTCGTGTGATTTTTAATCCCGGTACCGAAAATCCAGATTTCTATAAAATGCTTCGTAATAATGGTATTGAAGTTGAAGTAGCTTGTACGTTAGTCTTGCTTTCGACGAATCAATACTAAACCTACGAAAGTAATAAGGCCGTTTACAATTAACAATTCATAATTAAAATGGTAGCCTCCAAGATATTCAGCAGGCAAATTACCAAGAATTGCGGTAATAATTACTGAAACAATAGCGACTAACCAAACCCATTGATCTTTAATTTTCCATTTGGTGAAAATTCCGAAACTAAATAAACCAAGTAAAGGTCCGTAAGTATAGCTCGCCGCAGTCAGCAACGTATCAATAACGCTCGTGTCTAGTAAATATTTAAAGGAAATAATTACAACGACTAATAAAAGACTAATAAGTATATGAATGCGTTTTCTAAGTCCTTTCTGCAGTGAAGCATCTTTCTTTTCGATATCTAAAAAGTCAACACAAAAACTGGTAGTAAGCGAAGTTAATGCACTGTCTGCACTAGAATAAGCCGCCGCAATTAAACCTAGAAGAAAAATAACACCAAGCCCAAGCCCCATATTTCCGTTAAGAGCAATTTCAGGGAAGAGGAGATCTGTTTTTTCTTTTCCGTCTAATACCGGAACACCAATCCCTTGCTGATCTGCATAAATAAAAAGCAAAGCTCCTAAAAATAAGAATAAAATATTCACCGGAATAAACACAAAACTATACGAGAGTACATTTTTCTTCGCATCGCTTAAGGTTTTACAAGTGAGGTTTTTCTGCATCATATCTTGATCGAGCCCCGTCATACAAATGGTAATGAACATTCCGCCGAAGAAAGCTTTAAAGAAATAATTCTTGTCAAGAATGCTTTCAAAGTGAAAAGTGCTGGTATAACGATCTAATTCTGGAGCGGTGAAAAAGTCATTGAAACTCCACTGTAATTCTTCAGCAATAAAAAAGATGGCAATAATTACTGAACCTAGCATAAAAAGAGTTTGCAACGTATCTGTCCAAACGATGGTTTTAATTCCGCCGCGTGAAGTATAAATCCAAATCAACAAAATAGAAATCACTACGGTTACCCAATAAGGAATATTCCACGCATCGAAAACAAAATATTGTAAAACGGTCGCCACTAAAAATAAACGGAAAGAAGCGCCCAAAACCCGAGAAATAAAGAAAAAGAAAGCTCCAGTTTTGTAGCTTACATTGCCAAAACGTTCTTTTAGGTATTGATAGATCGAAGTAACATTCAAGCTATAATAAATAGGAAGCAAGACAAAAGCGATTACAAAATAGCCAAATAAATAACCCATTACGACTTGCATATAGCTAAACTCTGCGTCGCGAACCCAACCGGGAACCGAAATAAAAGTTACTCCGGAGAGTGAAGCGCCCACCATCCCGAAAGCCACCACATACCAAGGCGATTTTCCTTCAGCTTTAAAAAAAGCATCGTTGCTATCATTTTTACCGGTAAAGTAAGAGATAAGCATAAGCACCGCAAAGTATAAACCGATAAGTAAAAGAATATGAATAGGCTTCATTCTGTAAGAATTTTATGCAAACTTAGTAATATAGCGAATGTAAACCTTAATCTATTGCCGTTGAATTTTCATTCAAACCAAATTATCTTAAAAAACTTTCATAAATTGTAAGCCTTATCCTTAAACCCAACAAAAATTATGATTAAAAAATACTTGATCTTAGGAAGCTTTTTAGCCGGTGGTTTTCTATTTGCTCAAAATAAAAACACCGAAGAAGCCGACGAGCTATTTGCTAATTACCGCTATGTAGATGCGATCGATGAATATTTAGAACTGGTAGATAAAGGCAAGGCCAATACTTATGTTTATAAACAATTGGGTGATAGTTATTACAAGATCTTCAATATTCAGGAAGCTTCCAAATGGTATAGTAAAGCCGTGCAGAAAAAGCAAGATGCAGAAACGTATTATAATTATGCACAAACTTTAAAATCGCAAGGAAAATACGAAGAAGCCAATAAGCAACTCGATGTTTTTGCAAAGATGGAACCTAAAGATCCGCGTGCCATCACACATTTAGAAAATCCAAATTACATTCCGAAGTTATCTTCAGACGAAGCGAAATTTACGGTAGAAAAACTTTCGTACAGCAGTAAAGAATTTACCGATTTCGGACCTGTTTCCGTAGGGAATACACTTTATTTCGTAAGTACAAGAAATAAAAGTAACAAAAAAGACAAATGGTCTAACCAACCCTTTTTAGATATTTTTAAAGTCGACCAAAACGGCAATGCAGAACCAGAACCTATAGAAAACTTAAATACCAATCATCACGATGGTCCGGTAACCATTAGCAAAGATGGTAATCTAATGGTCTTTTCTAAAGATGGTCACGAAGAAGGTTTGTTTAAAAAAGGAAAAGGAAGAACCAAAATTGCACAGCAAGGATTGTATTTAGCCAAAAAAGTAAACGGGGAGTGGAAGTACATTAAACCACTTTCAATTAACAGTTCAGAATATTCAGTGACGCATCCGGCGTTGAGTGATGACGGAAAAACTTTATACTTTGCTTCAGATATGCCGGGCGGCTTAGGAGATACCGATTTATGGAAGGTTTCTTTTTCTGAAAACTCACTTGGGAAACCTGTGAATTTAGGCGATAAAATTAATACTCCGGCCAAAGAAGGTTTTCCTTCCGTAAGAGAAAACGTATTGTATTTTTCTACCAACGGAAAACAAGGTTTAGGCGGTTTTGATGTATTTAGTTTTGATCTTGAAAACGGAGAGAAAGCGGAGAATATGGGAACGCCAATTAATACTGAAAAAGATGATTTTTCGTTCAGTATGGATCTAGACAATAAAAATGGTTATTTCGCTTCTAACCGTGATGGGATCGATCAATTATACATTGCTGAAGGTATTTGTAAAGCAGAATTACTCAACCTAATTAAAGATGAAGAAACGCAAGCGATCATCGCAAATGCTGAGGTTGCAATTTTAGACGAGCAAGGCAACAAAATTATTTCAACCCAAACGAATGAAAAGGGTGAAGTAAGTTTTGAAGTTTCTTGTGAGCAATCCTATCAATTAGAAATTTCGAATCCGGGTTACGAGACAAAAATGGTCACCATTGCTCAACCGATAGATGGTGTGAATAAAAAAGAGATTCTTTTAACTCCGGAAGAAGTAGAAATTACAGAAACCGAAGTGAAACTCGATAATATTTACTTTGAATTCGATAAGAGTTTTATCACGCAACAAGGTGCAAAAGAATTAAATAAATTGGTACGTGTGATGCAAAAATATCCTGAAATGAATATTATGGTAAAATCGCATACCGACTCCAAAGGAAGTGCGTCTTACAATAAAAAACTTTCTAACGAACGTGCACAATCGACCGTACAATATCTAATTTCAAAAGGAATTTCAAAAGACAGATTAAGCGGACAAGGAATGGGAAGCACCGAACCTAAAATAGATTGCGGCGCAAACTGTAACGAAGATGAAGATGCGCAAAACAGAAGATCGGAGTTTATTATCGTGAAGTAAAACTAATAATGAATTATTCAAAAAGCCAGCTTTAGATGCTGGCTTTTTTACTTCTTAAATGTTAAATTATAATATAAGTTGGTAGGAGTTATTGGTGTTAACTTGTTATTATTAAAAGAAGCATAAAGATTATTTAAGAAAAAGTTAAATAATAATTATTGTTTTTCGTTATTTTGTTACAAGTAAACCTCAAATAACCCTAAAATGAAAATTTTTAAATCTACTATCGTCTTTTTATTTTTAGTGACAAGTTCGATAGTTTTCTCTCAAACATCAAGTCATATAAAAGAAATTGATGATTCTAAACTAACAACGTTTATTCATAAAGCTTATAATAGCGCCGAAGCTAACAACATTTTAAACGATAATGTAAGGCTTAATCAGCTTAGAGAAGAAATTGAGAATATTCGCATCGTTAAAGCAACCAAAGAACATGTTGCTCAGTTTCAAAAACTATCTACAATTTCTATTAAAGACTATCCATATTTTAAAAATTTTAATCCCTCTAATTTCAATCCTCTGTTATTTAATTTCAAAGTTGCGAATTCAAAGTCAAAGTCTGCTTTTCAAGTCGACGGTACAGAATATTATATTTTGATAATTGATCAGAAAAAATAATTATGAAAAAGATATTACTTTTATTACCAATTTTACTTTCAACTTCATTATTAGTTCATTCGCAAGATGTTATAATGGGTGAAACTTCGTCTGTTACACAGTGTGAAGGGAATTTCTATGATAGTGGTGGTCCATCTGGTATATATAATGAGAATTCAGCAGTTATTACATTTTGTCCTGAAAATGAATCTGATGTAGTTGAGTTAAACTTTACTCAATTTTTAGTTGGTCAAAGCCAAGATTTTTTAATTATTTATGATGGAGATTCTACTTCTGCTCCACAATTAGGTCAATTTACAGGGGCAGTATCTCCAGGTTTAGTTAGTCCTTCTCTTTCAAACGAATCTGGTTGTTTAACTGTTGAGTGGTTACCAGATGGTACGACTTCGCCTTTACCAGGTTGGGCTGCAGAAATTTCTTGTAGAGCAGAATGTCAAGATGTTATCGCCACAATATCTTCAACAGCAGAAGTTGTAGGGGATAATATTTACGGCGCTTGTATTAGTGATCCTATAATAGATTTCCAAGGGTCTGCGACTTTTTCTAATGGTATTGATGAAAATGCTACTTATGAGTGGGATTTTGGTAATGGTCAAACAGCTAATACGATAGATGCTACAGCAACATATTCAGCTCCTGGACTTTATTTTGTTACATTAGAAGTAAAAGATGCTGAAAACTGTCCAGGTAATATTGTACAAGCTCAGGTTCAGATAGCCTTAGATCCAGAATATAACTCTTCTGTAAGTAGTGAACAAATTTGCGAAGAAGGTTCTGTTACTCTTTTTGGTGATATTGAACCACAAGAATATTCTCAAGATGTAGCTCCTCCTGTAACAGGTCAAACTTATTTGCCTGATGGAAGTGGGATTTCTTATGAAACCTGTATTTCAGTAGATGCGTTTCAAGATGGTGACATTTTGGAGAACGCATCAGATCTTTTTAATATTTATGTTAATATAGAGCACTCTTATACCGGAGATTTAGATATATCTATTACTGCGCCTAATGGAAACGAAGTATTTTTATTTACACAAGCAGGTGGTGGTAATTATTTTGGAGAACCAATAGATAATGATTTAGGTAACCCAGGTATTGGTTATGATTATTTTTTCTCAGAAAGTGCAAATTCTACAATGGCTAATGCTTTCTTAGGAGGAGGTCAATCTTTACCTGCTGGTGCATATTTGCCTGTTGAATCTTTTTCGGGGCTAATTGGTAGTGAGCTTAATGGTGAATGGTGTTTAACAATTACCGATAATATTGGTATAGATGATGGATATGTTTTTGAATGGGGATTAAATTTTGATCCTGCCATTGTTCCTCCAGAAGCTCAATTTATTCCAGAAATTGTTTCTGAATATTGGGAAGGTTTTGAAGGTGAAGGAGAAAATATAACATTAGATAATCTACCTCCTGGAGTTCATTGTTACACGTATATTATGGAAGATAATTTTGGATGTGATTATTCTGAGGAAGTTTGTTTTACCGTTTATGAAACTCCTGAAGTTAATAACGTAGAAGAATTAGATTTTCAAGATTGCTTTTCACCAGGTGAAGATTCTATAACTTTTGATTTAACAGAAAATAATTCAAGCGTATTAGGAGATCAAGATGATAGTGTATTTTCAATAAGTTATTATAATGATCCAAATGAAGCAGAATTAGGTAGTTCACCAATAAATTCAGATTTCACAGTTACTGAAGAAGGAACTTCTATTTTATACGTTAGAATTGAAAATGTAAATAACACGAATTGTTATGATGTACAATCTTTTGAAGTTAGTGTAGCAGAAACAACGATCGCCACCCCACCAAGTATAGAAGAATGTGATGAAGAGAATGACGGAGAAACGG
>DTTX01000055.1:0-636 GCA_012964435.1 Mesonia sp.
ACTAAAAGAAATACAATGAAATGAATATATTTACGCCCAATATTTGTGAGCAAAATTTGTTAAAAGCCTTAATCTTCTACTGTTAAGAGTAGAAATCGCTTAAAAAAATCAATAATTTTAATAATTATTCGTTTAACATTTTTACAACAAATTTTGTAAAACTTATATTAAAGTTTATTTTAGTGATGAAATAACCCTTGAATACCCATGAGAAAACTTAACCCCTATTTAATACTGCTATTCTTATTTGTTGCAACGACACAATTAAAGGCGCAAGAAAGAGGAATACCGGTTTATTTAGACTACTTAACAGATAACCTTTATTTAGTTCACCCGTCTATGGCCGGTGCAGCTTCGCAAACTAAACTACGACTTACTGCTCGTAGACAATGGTTTGGTGTAGATGATGCTCCTGCATTAGAAACTGCCAGTTTAAATGGAAGAGTTGGTGAGAATATTGGTTTAGGAACAATAATTTATAACGATAGTAATGGTAGATTCTCTCAACAAGGGGTTTATGCAACATTTGCTTATCATTTATTGCTTTCTAGAAATAGAATTGACTTAAATCAGCTATCATTTGGTTTGAGTGCCGGAGTTTTATGTTCAACTCTTACGACCCGGAGACTAAAAATG
>DTTX01000055.1:646-2235 GCA_012964435.1 Mesonia sp.
AGATCTAGTTGGTGGCCCAAACCCTAACGATCCTAATATTTCTGGTGTAGAGCAAAGAGATTCTTTCTTTAATATTGATTTCGGGATGTCGTATTATTTATTTGAATTTTATACGCATTTTACCGTAAAGAATATTGTGCCTCAGCAAAGAGATATTTTTTCGCAACAGTTTGAAACCGATAATCAAAGACAGTATTTGTTATCTGCTGGTTATATTATCGATCCATATAGTACAGAATGGTCTTTTGAACCTTCAGTATTATTTCAGCTGAAAGAAGAAACTTCAGAAGCTTCTATCGATGCGAACTTTAAGGCTTATAGAGATTTTGATTTCGGAAGACTTTGGGGAGGTTTATCTTACCGTAGAAGCTTTGACGGAGCAGAATATACAACCGATGGTACTCAAACAGTAGAAAATCAAAAACTGCAGTATGTTTCGCCATTTGTAGGTATTAATTATAAAAACTTTATGTTTGCTTACACCTATACTTATCAAGCAAACTCGATCGTGTTATCTAATTCGGGATTTCATCAAATAACTTTAGGTTATAATTTTGGTGAAAATGATGAGCCTTACGAGTGTAATTGTCCGGCAATTAATTACTAAAAATCTAGATACTTAACCGGAAATTCCGGAACAAAAGATTTTAAAATATTCTCGCTTCTATTGGTGTAAAAACGAATAGAAGCTTTTTTTTGCCCACTGTTTAAGAGGTTAGGGTTCTTTAATACATTTTTAGTTTGTCGAGCAACAGCTTCGCCAGAATCGATAATTACGACTTCTTTAGGGAGTAGTTTTTGTAGAATCGAAATTAGGTAAGGGTAGTGACTACAACCTAAAACCAAATAATCTATATTTTTAGCAAGCATTGGTTGTAACAATTCTTCTAAAAGTTGAATGGTAGAAGGATGATGAATATTTCCACTTTCGATAGCTTCAACTAAGCCTGCACCAATTACTTCAATTACATCGATATCTTTAGTAAATAATTCTGAAGTTTTAGCGAATAATTCACTCGATAAAGTTCCTTTGGTGGCTAATATTCCTACAGCTTTATTTTTAGAATTTAATGCAGCGGGTTTTATGGCCGGTTCGATACCTATAAAAGGAACGTCATAAGTTTTTCTAAGGTAGTCTATTGCATTAGTTGTTGCAGTGTTACAAGCTACCACAATAATCTTGCAATTTTCTTTTAAAAGTAGTTCTGTGTTTTTAATACAGAGATCGGTGATTTGTTGTTTAGTTTTATAACCGTAGGGAGCATTTTTACTATCGGCTAAATAAATTACATCTTCGTTTGGTAATAGTTGATGTATCTCTCTAAAAATAGATGTGCCGCCAATACCGGAATCAAAAATACCAATAGGATTTGAGGAAGTAGAATTCATATACATAAAAAAAGCACTTTCAAAATTAATGAAAGTGCTTAGAATATAATTAGATTTTTAAAGAAATTAGATTCCTAAATCTTTCTTTACATCTGGCATTAAATCGTAACCATCTGCTAAGATCACACCACCAGCTCCGGTAGTAGAATCTAAAACATAGTCAAAACCTTTAGCTCTAGCTACTTTTAGATTCTACTACC
>DTTX01000056.1 GCA_012964435.1 Mesonia sp.
AACGTTACAACGATCAGTTAAGAATAGATAACGTGGCCAAAGCCTATCCAAGCACATAATTCTAATTCCATTTTTGCTCCTTTACTTTCAACAGTATCGGGCAATAAATAAATAGCATCACATTGCATTAAAGCAACGATACATTTTTTCATGGCGTTTTCCCAACTAATCTCCCAGGTTCCTACAACCTCTAAAGGATTTATTGCGTTAAGGTTTAAGGCCTCAACTTCTTGCTTTGCTTTAGCAAATTTTGCGGCACATTTTAAATGATCTTCCCCGGTAACTTTTCCGGCGATGTATATTTTATTTTTCATTTGTTTAGACATTTATAGATTTATAATTGCTATCCGGGCAACACGCCATTGCCGTATTTTTAATTGGGTCTTCAATATTTAATCTTCCACAGCCTGTACAAACTTCTATATTATCTATTCCTACTATTACTATTCTTGGCATTAGACGGAATATCTTAGACCAAAAGGCGTCTATTTCATCAAGGTTAAAACCTTTAAATTTCAATTTGTTATTAATACTTGTAACTTTCTTTACTGTTTGCTCAAAATCTAATTGTGTCATGCTAATTTTTGATTTAGTTTGTCTGTGATTGATCTTAGAAGTATTTTTTTGTAATCGTTGGTAGGAGGATAAATCTCTAATAGGTCTTTTAAAATTTCTTCCAAAGCCCAAGCCTCATGATATTTAAGTGTTATTTTCTTTCTCTTTTCATCAAAAAGGTTGGCTTTTTTTATTTGAGTTTTGACCTTTTTATTGAAGGTATCTGCTAAATCGTAACCAATACTTTTGTAAACGTTCTCGCGTTTGTCTAAGCTTACGGGTAACTCGTATACCTTTTGCAAAAGCTCATCTACTGCTATAAGCTTATCAATACTTAGATGGATTTCTATTTTCATCTTAATAATCTGTTTTGGGTTGAGTGATATCGATACCGCATTGACGGCAAGCGATCACCGTTATTTCTACATTTACGCAACCACCAACTACACGGGTAAATTGGGATTCTTTAGGATGCTCGCATTCAGTTTCAAAAGGAATCGGTTTATTTTTCATCCCTAAGCGTTTTAATGATTTCTTGCTGAATTAAAATCACTAAACATTGAGAACCGAATATTAATCCGGGATATACTTTTAAAATCAGCATTATAAAAGATGCTATCATTAGTATTAATGCCGTTGTTTGTAACAATGCAATTTTTTTCATTTCGCATACTTTTTACCGATCATCGATTCTAAGCAGCTAATTAATTTACTTACTTCTACACGTTCCATCGACTGGAGCGGTTTTGGTACCGGACTTTTGTTACTCTTCAAAAAAGCAGAAAGTCGATCCATATCGGCGATGGTACCGTATTTATCGTGACGCTCAGTCCAGCCTAATTGCATCAATAAACTAAGTATATACTTGTGTTGGCTATTGTTCTTATCGAACCTCGCCCAATGCGTAGTTAAGCTTTTGATAAGTTGACCGGCTTGACCCATCGTTAAATCTTGAGCGGTTTTCTTTTTTTGGTCTCCTGTAATGTGGGCTACGTGTAAAGCTTCGGTTTCTTTGTTGTAGGCAAAAAGCTTATAGAGCTGTCTGCGTTGTTGTGAAGTGGTTACTGGCATTTTTCCTTTAAGTTTTTAAGTTCTACTAAATGTTTACTGATATTGGAAAATAAATCGAATACGTTTTTTTGGTTCCGTTTGGTTCGGCGGGTTCTAGAACGCTTTACAGCTTCTGAAGCGTCCTCTGCAATTCTTTGCGTTTCTTCTATTAATTCGTCTAAGTCTGTTTTCATATACTTAGTTATTAAATAGGTTTTTGAACTCTTAATGTCATTTCTATATATCTTCTATACCTATACTGAGGTGTAGTTAAGGGTAATGACGATATTTGAATACAAGGCTCTATAGATTCAAACAATTTACGCTTCGCCATATCGATTTGATTTTCCTGTTCTATTGGATTTAGATTTAAAGGAATTTCTACTCTAAATTCCATTGTATTGAATTCTCCTAATTGGTGAACATAATGGGGTTGATGACTAAAGTCATATCCAATAAACTCAAGAAGTTCCTCACGTAAAAAACCTGCTAAAGCTCTTTTAATTTTCCTTTTGATTTTTTTCATATCGTGTTTAAAAATGATAATCGTAATTATCGGGTTATGAGTTGATAGTTCCCACGGCAGGGAATGAGCCTGCTCAAAGTCGTTAACTTTCGTGGGAGTTGTTTAATTAGGTAGTTTTATAACTTGCTTCGCCGCTTACCTGATGTTCTTTTACGGCGATGAGATGACGTTGAAAGCAGGCTACTTGATTAGGTGTCATATTTTCATTACCGACCCAATTGCCGTTGGTGTCTTGCCTTACTTCTAAGCCATCTACTGTATAGCTTCCGTCTTCTAGTGGTTTAATGATTACTTGCATCGTTATTTGAATTTGAATTAGACTTTATTTTAATAGCTTCTGAAATTGCGGTGATCAAAAAAGGAATTACAAAAAGCGTCCAAATTATTCTCCACTCCTTCATCCAAATGGCAGTCATACAAATAATGCCACACATTAAAAGAGAGAGAATTGCGTAACGGTCAAGGTTATCTAACATAAGCTTGGGCGGTTTTCAAAATAAGGTAGCCTGGTATCTTCCGGAAAGTCTACCGAGCTAATTGAAAGTGGCACACTTACATCCTTACCATTTTCGTTTTTAGTAGTAGCTTCAATAAAATAACAGCTTGCCACCGGCTTATAGGAAGCTTTTATAATTTCAACTCCGTCGGTAAATTCTGCGTTGTTAAAATCTTGCGTAAGCTTATCTAGTTCGATGACGCGGTTACTCTTTAAATTTCCCTTTGCATCTTTTTTCAACAACTGATTTATGGTTTTGACAAGCTTTGCGCTATCATCATCTTTTGCCAAGCTCTCGATAAACTTATTGACCTTCGCAATACCAGATCCAACCGTATCATCCCAACCGTCATT
This sequence comes from Mesonia sp., assembly GCA_012964435.1. Lineage (GTDB taxonomy): Bacteria > Bacteroidota > Bacteroidia > Flavobacteriales > Flavobacteriaceae > Mesonia. Next base: position 2,982 of record DTTX01000056.1, read on the forward strand.
AATGCGATAGCCCAAGGTTATACTATCACCTTTTTCGGTTGTAAAAGTGTGCGATCGCTGTTCGTCTTTTATGCCATAAGCTTTATCTTTTAACTCCAACAATCCGGTAACACCGGTAAAAACTTCTAGCTTTACGTCTTTAATCACTTTACTCAATTTTAAGAGCGTTTCCATAAGCGTAGGGAGGCTTTCATTAACCAGTTCTTTATACGCTTTACGATCGTTTTGTTTTGCCTCTTCACGGCGTTTTACTTCTGCCTGTAATTCGGCATCGGTCATTTCTGAAATGGGTTTTGTTTGCATCTTCTAGCGGTTTAAAAAGTTTAATTTTTTATAAATAGCCTTTGCAAATTCAGCATCTAATTTTGCGAATTGTTCGTCTCTCTCTTTTTCTGAATCGTAGCCTATTTGAGTACTTACGGTTAATCCGTCTATACTTGTGGTCATCTTTATTTCATCGACATCATCTTCATCATTCCAAAATCTCTCAATTAAAAGCTGTCTTCCTTCGATCTCAAATAGTTTATAGATTTCGTTTTCGGGTTTTACTGCCATTTTATTCTGTTATTAGGTTAAATTGTATTTTGATTCCTGCGCCGCTTCGACTTTGCTGAAAGTCTAGGTTATACTCATCTGAAAGTTCGATAATGAGCATAGTCATTTTTTTATCTATAATTTCAGTGGTATTTATGCGTGCTTTATTAATTAAGCCGTTATCATCTACGTTAGCCCTAATACCGTAAGGCATCGAAAAAATTGAATCTAAGCGGTTTTGAAATTGTTGTTTTTGCTCTTCTATTGTAGCGTGCGTAATTGCTTCCATAGTTTTGAATTATTTATTAATATTTAACCAGTGAATGATCTCATCTACTTTTTTCTGAAGTGAGTCCGATATTTGATACCTTGGCTCTACACTTTCTTTTCCTTCGTATTCTTTTCTGCGGACGTCAAACCAAGCAGCTCGCTCTTGGTGGATCATAATGCGCTCGCCTACCGTAAAAAATGAAGGCTTGTATTTTCGCTGGTATTCCAAGACGTCAAAGAGTTGAAATATTTTATTTTCTGCGTGTGTCATTTAATTAAGTTGTAAGTGATTGATGATTTTTGTTTTTCGTGATTTATTGATCAAGGTTTTAGAATAATAGCTTGCGATTTTTTCAGTTTCTTGATCGTAAAGCCTGAAGAGTTCCTGCGGTTCTACCTTGCCGATGTAAGGAGCCGTTTTCTTTTTAAAATCGTCTTCTAAAATTTTATACTCATGCGCCCACCAATTAAATAATGCGCTATTGGCAATGATTGATTGAAGATCTGCCTCGGTCTTAGCGAAGCGTTCTGCCCAACCTAACCAAGTTTGCCACACGTAAAATTCGTAGGCCTCGTCTGAAATGTTTAAAATTTCCTGTATCGTCATATCCTAATTGATTTCTGCCCAGTATTCTTGAGCTCCTTTGTTCCAAATAGTAAAGGGTTCTCCACCACCGTTTAATCTTCCTCCCGGAAAAGCTTTAAAGCCTTCAACCCAAATTTTTAAATCGACATCGTACATAATAAAATCTGCTAAAGCGCCTTTGGGATTTTTACCGTTCGCGTGGGAGAGAAACAAAAGGCCTTTTCCTTTTTGCTTCATTAACTCCTTGAGTTCTTTGTATTGTTTCTGTTTTATTCCCGCATATTGAATGGAATCGACAATCAAAAAATCAGGACTTTTATGTTTGCTCATTCGCTCAACCATATCGTCCCAAGGTTCACGATCTAATAAAATAAATTGACCTTCTACACCTTGTAAATAATGCCTAGCCATAGCCATTTGAAAAGTATGCGACACACCCTCCTCCATCGAGTTGTAAGCGACCCGACCAAAATTGCATAAGTATTTTGCCCATTGTATCATCATATCTGTTTTTCCGTTTCCTGAATTACCCCAAACCAATGCGCTAAACTCTTTAGATGGTTTACCGAATGATTTCTGCCATTCGCCCTCAAAAGGCATTGTTTTAAATTTCTTGTTAAGTATATTGCTTACGCTATACGCGCGTTTTATCTTATTTGCCATAAATCTCTTTAGCCTTTGCCCAGCTGTAATAGCTCACTTCAAATTCTTTTAATGTTTTCTTGAGCGTCTGTTTCTTAATTGCTTTACACATTTCGAGGTAGGTCTCTTTACTAACTTTTGTGAAATGATTACCTCGGTTATATGGTGCTAATTGCTTCGTGCTTCCTTTTTTGCCCCAATAGAGGTTGGTATAATGATCATCTAGAAAGAAATCGATTCTTTTGGCAGCGTGTTCACGTGTTGGTGGTACTCCGTGCCAAGCTTCGCAAACCAATCGTCGAACTGTAAATGTTCGTTTGTGCATATTAACCGCTCGGTAAGGATGCCTTTGCGTTTTGGTTTGGTACTCTCTAATATCGACCGGAATATTATTATAAATAATTTCGGTTCCGTCTTCATTGATCTTTAATCCTTCTAAAATGGGATGCCATCTAAATTCCATAATTACTTATTTCTTTTGTGTGCAAATACTAATCTTCTTACCCGACGTATATCACCGTCACAATCTTTAAAAATGCTTCTTATATAGGCTGAATCTTCAATCCCATTAGCCTTACAAACCTTTTCAACATCGGCATAAGTCGTTGGATATAATTCGATAAACCGAAGTCCTACACGGCTGTATATTTCGCGGTAGCCTTTCTTTTCTACTGCTACACCGCGTCGGATCCGCTTTTCCAAAAAGTGTGTTGCCATAAGTACAATACCGCAATGACCTTCAAGTGAGTTATAAAGCGTAATGAAAAACAATAGCACACTATCGGCAAGCTTATCGGCCTCGTCCATAATGATGATAGGATTTGAAGTTTCTTTTAGGAGCATAACGGCTTTGTGCATCATTTCAGGAAGCGTAAGCCCCGCATGGTCTTTTCCCATTTTTGCTAATAGCTCGCGTAAGAACCAACGTTTATCCCAATACTCGTTGCAGCTTAGTAGAAATACATTTCTGTTATCGGCTTCGTACTTTTTGGCGGTTTCACTTTTACCCGATCCCGCTTTACCGGTGATGGCCATCACTAACGCAAATTGTTGGCTATCGTTAAAAAATCTCATTAAGTCCGCTGAATTTCGGGTTTCCGCATAGCTCCAAACATTTGAAGTAGAACCTACATAAGCCGCTACTTTTCGCCACATTTCAGCCGCGATATTTTCCCACTTATGATTACGCATTTGGCTAAGTGTTGCGGAAGACACGCCCGGCATTGATTTAGCCAGTGCGTTTTGCGATCCTTTTTGAGCGATCATTCGCTCCAATGCTTCTACAGTTGCTATTTTGTTTTTATGTTCCATTTTAATCGTTTTAAATAGTGTTTAAATAGGTTTTAATATCTGCTGTAGATGCTTTCACTATCTACTTTCATTTGTTCCTTTTTAGGAAGATTCCCCTGCATTTTTACCATTAATTCCTGCTGTTCGATAATGGTCTCCGGATTAATACCGGTTTTGCGTTGTAACTCTTCGTAGGCTTTTAAATCACGTTGGTATTCAAGCTCTCGCACTTCCATATCTTTAAGCATTTTTTCCTTAGCTCCTTCACGCATAAGTGCAGGAACTACCTCGTGTTTACGCTTAGGCTCTGCGTGAGCTATAAATCTCTTTTCGCCGGTGGTGGTCACTTCATAAAGCGCGACCATTTCATTTAAGTATTCCGGATCGTAGCGCACAATTACTTTTTCGCCAACATATTTCCTACGGAATTCAAGATCGATCGTTCCATTCTCGTCGTAAACCTCGTACTGGTAGTCTTGGCCTTCCACGGTAAGTGGTAAGCCGTGGCCGTAATATTTTTTTGGCTTTGTTTCATCAATCCAAAAGAGAGAAACCATATCAAGTGGGTTAATTGCTTCACGTTTTGGAGCTTCTTCGTTGTATTTTTCGTTACGGTTGATCGACCATCCGCGCTGTTTTTTAGCGTTCCAACGGTTTACTAAAGCTTCAACCACTTTATAGAGTTCTTCGGGCGTTGGTAGCCCTTCTTTGTATTCAATAATAAAATCGGTATTCGGCTTATTATCAAGTTTTCGAACCTTGATACTTTGCTTGTCTGAATACCACATTTTAGAAATTACTTGCTGCTGAAAGCGGTTAAAAATTTGTTCCACCGGACTTCCTTTTCGTTTTACTCGGTGACTGTAATGGCTACCGCCTTCAGCCACTAAACGAGTGTATAAATCTTGCATTCTAGCCGAAGTATGGCCGGATTGTTTATCGTAAGTAAAGAGATAAGGACGGCAGCCCGAATTATTAACGGCCATTTTCACAGCTCTAAAGTGCGAGGCGTGGTTTTCGGTTCTAGCTAAATCCCAACCGATAATTTTTTCTGAGTAGATATCAACCACGATATTGATCTTAAACTCTGCGGCCATTTTACGACTATTATTGGCAAAGTGAATGATATCTAATTTAGTACCATCAATCGCCCAATAAGCATTCGGGAACCACTCTTGTTTGTCACGGGTTAAGGTATGGCCGTATTGCTTCATATATTCCTCTCGACCGTGACGTGCTAAAAACCAAATACGTTTTTGTTCAGGCTTTTGTAGCCAAGCATTAATAGATCGTTCAGTTATGTTCTTCCAACCATTGTCCTTTTTTACTTCGTTATAAACATCTACTAACTCAGGAACCGTGTATTTAATTGGTAGGCAATATTGCGCTAAAAGGAAGTCGGCAATTTCTCCGGTGATCTTAGAAGAGTTATTATTTAAAAATTTACCGGAAACTATTCCCGCGTAACCATTGTCTAAATAATTTTTATAGGCTCTTTTAAAAGACCGCTGATTTTTATAACGTTTGTGCAACCAAGTTTGTGGGAGGTTTTGTGTAGCCTCTAACATCTTTTGCCACATGTAAGAACGTCCGCCAAATTTGCGCTGTACTACAACGTTATTCGCTATATACTGAACAGCATTGAAGATTATAGCCTGATGCAAATACTCATTTTGTTTTTCTTCAGGAAGGTGTGAGCCATCTTCCAACAAATAAGCTTTATAAAATTCTTCCGCCTTAAGATCGGTTTTAACGTAATCAATAAAAACAATGTGCTTGACTTGCTCATAAGGATCACCGCCTAGTACTTCTCGAATTTTACGCTTAAAGCGATCGGGAATACTTTCATAAGCTATCCTTGCTTTACGGCCGTTGCCTCCTGTAGTTACTTTACTTAAAGTCCCTTTAGAGCACATCCATTTGTAATTAGATTTGCTCATTATTTCAGCAACATCGTAAAGCCACTTAGCTTCAACACAAAGAGTATTTTGGTAATATTCAAACATGACCTTTACTTTATTTCTTTCAACTTCTGTTCTAACACATCATCTACAGCTTTGCACATGGATTTATAATCCTTCTTTAAAAGGTCTGGCATAACACCTTTTTTATCTCCACGTATTGATGCCCTTACATAAGTAGCTGTTACTCCGTATTTTTCGGCAACTTTATTTAATACAGATGTGTTGTAACTTTTTCTTTTTTGATTACTTTTGTTCATTTCGATAAACAGTTTCATTTAATGAAACAAATATATAAACAGTTTTCTTTATAAAAAAGAAAATTATAAACATTTTTATTTATGGACGGGTCATATTTAAGAAATAGAATAAAGGAATTAGGATTTGATCAGGCATCTATTGCAGAAAGTTTAAACATTAGCCCACAAGCTTTTAACAGCAAACTACAAGCTAAAGACTTAAAGTTTTCTTTTATAAAATCCGTTGCAAAAGCTATAAACAAAAGTGTTTATTATCTTTTAGAAGAGGAAAGTGGTCACTCTAAGAATGATATCGCCTTAATTGAACCTAAAGTTTCTTACGAAGTTCCTAAAACTGTTACAGTGGATTATCAAGGACAGGATAATATAGTTATGGTACCCATTCCCGCCCAAGCCGGATACTTAAACGGACTTGGTGATCCTGAATATATTGAATCTTTACCCGCTTATCGTTTACCGGGCTTAAATAACGGTACTTTTAGAATGTTTGAAGTAAAAGGTCATTCAATGTACCCAACAATTCACGCGGGGGCAATAGCGGTTGGGGAATGGTGTGAAAATTGGGCAGATGATATTAAGGATAATCGAATTTATATTATAGTTTCTAAAGACGACGGAATCGTTATCAAAAGATGCTTAAACCGTATAAAAAAATACGGAAACCTTTTTCTTAAATCTGATAATCGTGCTGAATATCCATCATACCCTATTGATCTTGATAGCGTTCTAGAAGTATGGGAACTCAAAACAGCATTAATTTGGAACTTTCAAGATCCAGCCGATTTATACGATCGTGTAACAGATATGGAGGCTAAAATACTTCAACTAGAAACAAAATTAGTAGATAAAAAATAAAGCACTAACTACCAATACATTAAACCTTAAAATTTAAATTAAATATGGTATTATCCCCACGTTAATAAATTTATTAGCGTGATTTATTTATACTTCTTAAGATATACCGCCTATCTTATAACTATTTTTAATTATTAATTTCTAACCCCAACTCTAACCCCAACTCTAACCACAAAACCAAAATACTGAATTTTATCTTTTAAAAAATTTCAACTATTAATCATTTCTATTTTACAGTTTAAACACCTATTTAAAACTGTCCATACATTTATTAAACGCCTTATTTTAAAGCCTAAATAGAAGTTTTAAGGCTTTTTTATAGGCTAAATGGTAATGCTGTATAAAAGTGATCGTTTAAAGCGTTTAAGAATGGTAATTAAATGGCTGTAAAATGTAATAAATGTACTTTTCGGCTTTTCATAAAAAAACGCCTTAGATTATCTCTAAAGCGTTGATTTTATTGGCTTTTTTCGCCTTTTTATGTTTATATCCTATCTAATGGTTTATGTACTATTCGTTATTCCCCCCATACTTACGCGTCAAAGTCAGTTCTTTTTACTATCTTTATTCCCTAATTCCCACAACTGAAAGATAAACAAGCCCGTTACCCACAAGCTGAAAACCAGCCGCACAAACAGCACATTTATTTTTTCCCACCGCAAAAAAGCCAACGCTCAAAAAAAATAAAAGAGCTTTTTTTTGCCAAAGCTTCAAATATTATATTTAAGTATTTGCTTAAATAAGAAATAATCGTAACTTTGTTTTATGGAAAATAATTCTTGCATAAGACAACAAGCCGATATTG
>DTTX01000057.1 GCA_012964435.1 Mesonia sp.
AGCAAACTTATTTTTAATGTAATCGATTTCATTTTCAAACAAATCGCTTTGCTTTTTATTGAATTCTGATAGTTGATCAGTATTTATTTTCATCTTTATTATTTTAAGATTTTAGATCGCTTTGCTTTTAGAACTTAGAGTTTAGATTTTATCTGTTCATTTTATCTTGATACAAAACGAACCAAAAAATCAAGGCTTACGAACACTTATCTAAATTTATCGTTCGATGCCTAAATTTCAGGAACTCGCTATCGCTTAAACCAGCCTGCCGGCTGGTAGGCAGCCTGAAATTTTACGGCATTTTCACTTCAAATTTTACGATAAGCTTTCGATAGGCCATTTTAAATCTTTCGTGTTTCTTGAATCAATTACACTTTATCTATTCTCTAAGTTCTAAAATCTATTTTCTAACATCTAGACTCTAACATCTAATTACTCATATCTAAACTTTATCTCACAAAAGCATTCGCCATACCACCATCAACATTAATGGTGTTTCCGGTGCTTTTGTCCAAAACGCCTACACAGGCGAATACGCCATTAGCGATATCTTCTGGTAAGATAATTTCGTTTAGTAAGTTTCTTTTGGCGTAATGCGCAGGAAGATCTTCAACTTTAATTCCGTAAGCTTTTGCGCGACCTTCAGCCCATTCACCTTCCCAAATCTTACTTCCAACAATAACTCCGTCCGGATTTACGGTATTCACACGAATATGATCGCCACCTAATTCCGCAGCTAATAAACGCGTCATATGTTGTTGCGCTGCTTTTGCGGTTCCGTAGCCAACATTATTAGGGCCAGAAACGAGTCCATTTTTACTGGCAATATTCACAATATCACCACCTAGACCTTGCTTGCGCATAATTTCAACGCCTTTTTGCGCCATCAAAAACTGACCTTTCACCAATACATTTTGAAGCAGTTCCCAATCCTTCAACGAAGTATCAGGTAAAGATTTTGAAATTGCCAATCCTGCCGAATGCACCACGATATCTACACCGCCAAAGGCAAGATTCGCTTCTTTGTAAGCCTTTTCTATCGACTCTTCTTTGGTTACATCGCAAAATGCAATCGCAGCTTCATCACGTTTATAAGTCGCTAAAGCTTCCTCTAAATTCTCATGACTAATATCGGTTAGCACTACGTTAGCACCTTCAGCAACCAACTTATCGGCAATAGCTTTTCCAATTCCGCCCGCAGCACCGGTTACGATCGCTACTTTACGCGAAAGTGGTTTTTCCGCAGGCATACGTTGTAATTTTGCCTCTTCTAATAACCAATATTCGATATCAAAAGCCTCTTGTCTTGGTAAGGAAGTGTATTCAGTAATCGCTTCAGCACCACGCATTACGTTGATCGCATTTACATAAAATTCACTTGCTACACGAGTGGTTTGTTTGTTCTTTGCAAAACTGAACATCCCAACACCCGGATAAATAATGATCACCGGATTAGGATCTCGCATCGCCGGGCTATTATCGTGTTTATGATTTTCGTAATACTGGCGATATTCTTCTCGATATTGCTCAAAAGAAGGCTCTAATTTTTTCAGCGTAGCTTCGGTATCGGTTACATCATCTGATGGATCTAAAGTTAAGATAAGCGGCTGAATTTTAGTCCGTAAAAAATGATCGGGACAGGAAGTTCCCATTGGCGCCAAACGCTCCAGATCATTACTATTAATATATTGTAAAACGGTCTCACTATCGGTAAAATGACCGATCATTTGATTTTCTGAAGAAGCCAGTCCGCGTAGTAACGGCATTAACTCGGCTGCCTTTTCTTTACGCTCTTCCGCAGGTAAAGATTCAATTTTTTGTCCGCCAAAAACTTCTCCGTTTTCTTTGATTTTCTTTTCAATATAATCTGAAGCCATTTCGATCACTTCCAGACTATTTACGTAGCAATCGTAAGAAGTATCGCCCCAGGTAAATAAACCGTGGCTACCCAGTACGATTCCGCGAATTCCGGGATTTTCTTCCAAACATTTTTCTAGCTGAAGCCCTAAATCGAAACCAGGACGTTGCCAAGGCACCCAACCCATTGTATCGCCCCAAATTTCTTTGGTAACCTGTTCGCTATCTTTTGCAGCCGCAACCGCGATAAGCGCATCTGGGTGCAGGTGGTCTATATGTTTAAAAGGTAATAATCCGTGAAGCGGCGTATCGATGGAAGGCGCTTTACTATCCAGATCGTAAATACAGTGATTAAAAAGTCCTACCATTCGGTCTTCATCTTCTAAACCACCGTAAACATTTTTAAGGTTTCTAAGGCGTTCAGTATATAAACCGGCAATTCCTTTACGAGTCAATGTACCAATATCGCCGCCAGAACCTTTAACCCACATTACTTCTACATCTTGGTTAGTAAGTGGATCTTTTTCGATGGTTTTACAGCTGGTATTTCCACCGCCATAATTAGTGATTCTAAGATCGGCACCTAATATATTTGATCGGTATAAAAACAAAGCTACCTGATCGTCACCTAATTCGGCAGCTTTAGCTTCATCCCAGAGATAGTCTACGTACTGAAAAGTTTTTTCCATTTTAATTTTATTGTTTCAATTAAAGCTTTTCAAATGTAGTTTTTAAGAAAAAGGCTTCCATCCTGTAGTGTACTGCTGTTAAGTTTTGAAATAATAAATTCAATATAGAAATTAATCATATTAATTATTTACTTTTACTGAAAATTCGGTACTAAATTTACTAATTTTCTAAATAAGCCCTTTTTAAAATGTCCCAGATTCTCAATATCGAAATTAATAGTCAGTCTCGTATTCCTAAATACAAGCAAATTGTCGACTCTGTGATTAACGATATTTCTAAAGGAAATCTACAGGTTGGCGAAAAAATACCTTCGATTAACGAATTGAGTGAATACCTTTTACTCTCTAGAGACACTGTAGAAAAAGCTTACAAACTTTTAAAAGAGAAAAAAATAATTGTTTCGGTTAAAGGCAAAGGTTATTACACCGCCAAAACCGATCTAATTTCTAAAGTAAATGTTTTTTTCTTGGTGAATAAACCAAGTACTTATAAAATGATGATTTACAATTCTTTTGTAAATACCATTGGAGTAAACGGGCACGTAAACTTATTTATCTACCATTGTGATGAAATATTATTTAAACGATCACTAGAAAGAAACATTGGCGCTTACGATTATTATGTAATTATGCCTCATTTTCGTGATGAAAACTCTAATCACGTGAGTTATACCGATGAAGTTTTAAAGTTGATGGAGCATATCCCAAAAGATCAACTTATTTTATTAGATAACACCAAACCTCATATTAAAGGAGATTATGGTTCGATCTATCAAGATTTTCAAAAAGATATTTATAATGCTTTACAAGAGGGAATAGAAAAAATAAAAAAGTACGATAAAATCATCTTAGTCTATCCTCGTAAATCGGTAAACCCTTATCCTCGCCGAATTCTTCACGGTTTTAAACAATTTTGCATCGAGAATGATTTTGATTTTGAAATCTTAGATGAAATTTATGATGATATGGAATTGCAAAGCAAAGATGTTTATGTCACCATACAAGAGCGAGATCTTGTGAATTTGGTTCGACAAGTACGTGCTAAAAATCTAGACTTAGGAAAAGATATTGGTATTATCTCTTACAATGAAACTCCGCTTAAAGAACTTTTAGGCATCACCGTGATTAGTACCGATTTTAAAGCTATGGGAGAATCTGCTGCTTATATGGTATTAAAAAATAAAAAAGAGAAAGTAAAAAACGTATTTAAGTACATTGAACGTAATTCACTTTAAGTTCAATCATCACAGTACAGGATACCTAAGCATTTAAAGCCTTCTATCTTTAATGCTGAATATTAAAATTCAGTTATGAGATTACAGCAGAAGCACAGCTTCTTACTAGCTATAGGTTTACTATTTCTCCAATTATCGGTTCAAGCACAACTAAAACTTCCCGCTTTGGTGGGTGATCATATGGTTTTGCAACAAGATACCGAGGTTAAGCTTTGGGGTTGGGCTTCTCCTTCTGAAGAAATCACCATTACCACCGATTGGCTACCAAAACCTATCACCATTTTTTCTGATGGATATGGAAATTGGAAAACCACGATTAAAACGCTAAAAGCCGATCACCAAAAACATCAAATCACTTTAGAAGGTAATAACAAAATAGAACTAAAAGACATTTTATTTGGTGAAGTTTGGTTATGCTCCGGACAATCGAACATGTTTTTTCCGGTAGGCAAACAAGAAAACACTTGGAAAACTGGCGTAATCAATTATCAGGAAGAAATAAAAAATGCTACGGAAAATGAAATTCGTTTATTTACGGTGGGATTAGCAGCTTCTCAAACTCCAGAAAATGATGTTAAAGGTTATTGGCAAGTAACTTCACCAGAAAATGTTTACAATTTTTCTGGGATAGCGTATTTCTTCGGAAAAAATCTTTATAAAAATCTAAATGTCCCTATCGGACTTATTTCTTCATCTTGGGGAGGCACGCGCGCTGAAGCTTGGACTTCTCAAGAAGTTTTAGAAAACAACCCTGATTACCTTCCTATTTTAGAACGCTTTACCGAAAAACAAATTTCTTATTACAACAAATTACAACACTATTATCAAGAGAAGAAAAAAAGTCAAGGAGATTCTACAAAATTAACTTTAGAGAAACCAAAATACGGCGAATTAAATAAAGATCCATACGTATTGTACAATGCGATGTTACATCCATTAATTAATTATACCATCAAAGGAGTTACTTGGTACCAAGGCGAAAGTAATGCTCAACGCGCCTATCAATACCGAACATTATTTCCCGATATGATCCAGAATTGGCGAGAAGATTGGCAACAAGAAAATCTCCCTTTTTATTTTGTACAAATTGCTCCACATCACAGTCAAAATCCTGAAATTCGTGAAGCTCAACTTATGGCTTACCGTTTGGTAGATCATACCGGAATGGTGGTAACTACCGATATCGGGAATCCTAAAAATATTCATCCTGAAAATAAACAAGAAGTAGGCCGCCGTTTAGCACTTTGGGCGCGTTCAAAAACCTATGGAGAAAAAAACATTGAATATTCAGGACCACTTTATAGAGACTTTAAAGTGAAAAGAAACAAGATTCAGATCTATCTTGATTTTGCTGAAAACGGATTGCAGAAAAAGGGAAAACAACTCACCCATTTTGAAATTGCCGGTGAAGATCAAAAATTCTATCCTGCCCAAGCGAAAATAAAAGGGAATACGGTAATTGTTTCTTCTGCTGAAGTTAAAAAGCCGGTAGCAGTTCGCTTTGGTTGGAGTAAATCTCCTGAACCCAATTTATTCAATACTTCCGGATTACCTGCTTCGCCATTTCGCACCGATGATTGGCCGGGAGAAACCTATGAAAAGTTTTAAAAGATGAAAAAAATTCTTTTTATCACCTTATATTTCTGCTTTGGTTTGGGCGTATTTGCTCAACATTCACAGATCTATGAATTCGGAAAAAGTAAAAACATTTCAACTTCAATAGAGTTTTCTGAAGATATTGGCTATGGTTTCGATTTTAATTCGGAATCTCAGGTAAAGTTCGAAAAACAAGGTTTTGTTGCCGATACCTCGGTTTATTTTTCAGTAAAAGTTCCGGAAGGAAATTATAAAATAGACGTGGTTTTGGGTGGCGAAAATGCTTCTGAAACAACCATAAAAGCCGAATCTCGAAGATTGATGCTGGCGCAGGAAAAAGTCGATGCGCATCAGACCAAAACATTCAGTTTTAATGTGCATTTACATCATCAGGAAATCGCTAATACTTCAGAAAAAGTCAATTTAAAACCACGAGAATTAAATGTTTTAGATTGGGATAAAAAATTAACATTAGAATTTCTTGGAAACCTGGCGGTTCAGCAAATAACAATTACTCCTGCAGACCATTTAACGACAATATTTTTGGCGGGAGATTCTACGGTGACCAATCAGGATTTAGAGCCCTGGGCTTCCTGGGGACAATTTTTACCGCTGTATGTCAATCAAGATGCAGTAGTTGCTAATTATGCGGCTTCCGGAGCTTCTCTATCATCGTTTAAAGCTCGAAAGCGATTTGAAAAAATCTTGTCTTTGCTAAAAAAAAATGATTATCTAATTATCGAATTTGGGCATAACGACGAGAAAATTAAAGGTGAAGGCAATGGCGCATACGGTTTGTACACTAAGCTTTTAACCGAATTTATCGAAGCTGCCCGAGCCAAAGGATGTATTCCTATTTTGGCGACTCCAACGCAACGAAGAGCCTTTAAAGATGGAAAACTACAGCCTACTCACGGTGATTTTCCGGATGCAATGCGAAAGGTTGCTGAAGAAATGAAAGTTCCGCTAATCGATATTACCAAGGCGACCACCAAAATGTACGAAACTTGGGGAGATGAAATTTCCAGAAAAGCTTTTGTGCAATATCCCGCAAATACTTTCCCGGGACAAACCGAAAAATTAGAAGATAACACGCATATCAGCAATTTTGGAGCTAATGAGATTTGCCTCGCATTTATGCAGGAAATTAAAGAGAAAAATGTGTCGCTTCAAGACTGTTTTAAAACCAATTTACCAGAATACGATCCTAAAAAACCTAATCAACTTTCTAGCTGGACGGTTCCTAGAAGTCCGCGTTTTGAAAGCATAAAACCTTACGGAAATTAAACAACAATGATCAAACTAAAACTTACTTTCTTTCTCTGCTGTTCTTCGTTTCTTCTGAAGATAAACGCTCAGGAAACTGAAAAAATAATGCTTTCAGGTCCCGATTTTGAGCATCAAAAAGAATGGGATTTTAAAGTGACCGACGGACAAAATTCAGGCGAATGGACTAAAATCGGAGTGCCGTCGCAATGGGAAACCGAAGGTTTTGGAACTTACACCTATGGGCGTTGGTACAAAGAATTGAATCAGGAAGAACCCAGCAAAGAAGAAGGTTTTTATAAATATGAATTTGAAGTTCCGCAGGAATATGAAGATCAACAAGTGATCATCAATTTTGGTGGTGCGATGACTGATACTGAAGTAAAAATCAACGGAAAACTGGCCGGCGAAAAACATCAGGGTGGTTTTTATGAATTCAGCTACGATATTTCAGATTTGATCAATGAGGACGAAAAAAATCTACTGGAAGTTCACGTTTGGAAACATTCAGAAAATCATAATGTAAATAGAGCGGAGCGTTATGCCGATTGGTGGTTGTTTGGCGGAATTTATCGCCCGGTTTGGCTAAGTATTTTACCAAAAACTAATATCAAACACGTAGCCATTGATGCAAAAGCAGACGGAAATTTGACGGCCGATTTAGAATTTGAAAATCTTACTAAAAATACAGAAATTGAAATTTCACTAATGGCAGATGGCGCTTCGTCTTCAAGCTTCAAAAAAATCACAAAAGAGCTCGATAAAAAAGCTGAAAAACAACGAATTTCAGTTCAGTTTGAAAATATTAATCCGTGGAATCCGGAAGAACCTAATTTGTATTGGGTACAATTCGATTTAAAGAAAAACGGAGAAGTTTTACATTCTATCAAAAAACGTATTGGATTCAGAACTTTAGAATTCAAAAAACGTGATGGTATTTACGTGAACGGCACCAAAATAAAAATGAAAGGGATTAACCGCCATACTTTTTGGCCAGAATCTGGGCGAAGCACCAGCAAGCGCATCAGCTTGATGGATGTAAACCTCATCAAAGATATGAATATGAATGCGGTACGTTTTCATTATCCGCCCGAAACACATTTTCTAGAAGTTTGTGATTCGTTAGGACTTTTTGTTTTAGATGAATTAGCTGGATGGCAGAATGGATATGACACCGAAACCGGACAAAAACTAGTGAAAGAAATGGTTGAGCGCGATGTGAATCATCCTTCAGTAATTATCTGGGATCAAGGAAATGAAGGCGGCTGGAATTATGAATTGGATGACGATTTCGCAAAATACGATCCGCAAAACAGAATTGTAATTCATCCTTGGGCAGATTTCAACGGTTGGGATGCGCACCACTACCCTACTTTTCAAACGGGAGTGCACCGCTTTGGAAAAGGTGAAAATGTATTTTTTCCAACGGAAACCATGCACGGAACGTACGATAACGGAATCGGTTCCGGATTACGTGATTTTTGGGAACATTACAGTGAAAGTCCACTTTTTGCCGGTTTCTTTCTTTGGGTTTTTAGTGACGAAGCTGTCTTAAGAACCGATTGGACAGGAGAACAAAAATATGATTCTAAAGGAAATTTAGCGCCCGACGGAGCTTTAGGACCTCACCGTGAAAAAGAAGGTAGTTTCTACGCTGTGAAAGAGGTTTGGGCGCCAATGCAGTTTCAACCTTTGCAAATTACACAGACTTTTAATGGTGAGTTCTTAGTTGAAAACACCTACTTATTCACCAATTTAAATGAGTGCAACATCACTTATAAAGTACAACAGGCGCCTAAGAATTTCTTGTATGTAAATGCTGAAGTACAAAACATTTATAAAGGAGATTTTGAAGTTTCAGACATTCAACCAGGTGAAACGCGTAAGTTGAAAATGCCTGTAAAAGACAATTTCTTTGAAGGTGATTGGGTTGAAATTACCGCTAACGACAAGCACGGAAGAGAAATTTATACCTGGACGTGGAAAATTCACCACGCAGATGAGTTTGCTGCAAAATTCATTCAAAAAAATAATGGAGAAAAAGCTAGCGCCACAGACAATGGAACTTCAGTTGTTTTAAATGGCGAAAACGTAAGTGTAACGCTCGATAAAAAGACAGGTGAAATTACTAAAATCACCAACGCCAAAGGTGAAATGCCATTTGTAAACGGTCCTCGCCCCATTGGGATGCAAGCCGAAGTAGATAAAATTGAAATCAAAAACAACAAAGAAAATGCGGTAGCTACCGTTTTTTACAATGGTGGAATCGATCATATCAAATGGACCATCACCAACGACGGAAGAATACATATGGAAGCGATTATGCTGAAAAACGCCGGCCGCAACAGTGGTTTTGATGGTGCATTTTTCCAGGGAGAAATTAGCAAATTCGGACTTACTTTTGACTTCCCGGAAGAGATTGTTGAAGGTTTCAAATGGTTTGGAAAAGGTCCGTACCGCGTTTGGAAAAACCGTTTGGACGGAGTAGAATACAACGTTTGGGACAAAGATTACAACAACACCATTACAGGTAAAAGTTTTGAAAATCTCATCTATCCAGAATTTAAAGGATACCACGCGAATTTCATTGCTGGAAAACTAGAAGCAAAAGACAAAACTTTTAGAATTTTCAGTGAATCAGATCAGTTATTCTTGCGCTTATTTACGCCAGACGAACCTAAAAATGTAGTCTCTAAAGCAAAAGCATATCCTAGTTTCCCTGAAGGAAATATTTCATTTATGTACGAAATTCCGGGAATGCACGCTTTCAAACCGCTTTCACAACAAGGACCAAGCAGTCAGCCTACCAACATCCGAATCAAAAGTGGTGATGATGGTATTGCTATGAAATTATGGTTTGACTTTAGAGATTTTGAAGAGTAGATTTTAGTAGTGAGAAATTAAGAAACAAAATCGTCATCCTGGACTTGATCCGGGATCTCATCCAAATAATAACGTTATCATATTTCGTATTAATCACGAGATGACAAAATGAAAAAATAAAAATAGTCTAGAGACAAAACTCTAGCATCTAAATAACATAAACCAACTGCGCAAGGGATGGCAGCGGCATCCTTTTTTTGCTTGAACAAGTGGCAAAAAAAGATACAGCGAACAGCCCGACCCCGACAGGGATGCGCCAAAAAAACATCAACTAAAAAATGAAAACAACCAAGTTATTTGCTGTGTTATTACTTATGGCAAGCTTTGTGAGCTGCGAACAAAAACCAGAAGGCAAACCTACCGTTTACATCATCGGCGATTCTACTGTGAAAAATGGTAGCGGTAAAGGTGACGGCGGACTTTGGGGCTGGGGAGATTATATGGATCAGTTTCTAGATACCACCCAAGTCGATATTGAAAACCACGCTTTAGGCGGCACTAGTAGCCGAACTTTCCAGAGTAAAGGTCTGTGGGAGCCGGTGAAAGACAGCCTGAAAAAAGGAGATTATGTGTTGTTGCAATTCGGACATAATGATAGTGGTGCGTTGAACGATGATTCTCGTGCGCGTGGTACTATTAAAGGAGTTGGAGAAGAAAGCGAAGAAATTGATAATATGCTTACCGGCGAACACGAAGTAGTACATTCTTACGGTTGGTATTTGCGTAAAGTGATCAAAGAAGCGAAAGAAAAAGGAGCAATTCCGGTAGTTATGTCGCCTATCCCTCGTAATGATTGGACGGACGGAAAATTGTCTAGAAACGATAAATCGTACGGTGGTTGGGCAAAACAAGTTGCAGAAGAAGAAGGTGTTACCTTCATCAATTTGAATGAAAGAATGGTCAGCGCTTTGAATCCAATAGGAGAAGAAAAAGTAACTGGAACGTATTTTTACAAACGCGATCATACGCATACTTCGGCACGTGGAGCGCTGCTTTCGGCTAGTTTAATTTCGGAAGGTTTGGCAGCATCTGATAATGATTTGAAAACATATTTATTGAAAGATCCCAAAACGCATTTGCCTGAAAAGAAAGATATTTTCTTAATTGGAGATTCTACTGTTGCCAGCAATAACGATACGATTGTGGGTTGGGGTGTTGTTTTCGAAAAATATTTCGATACTACCCGAGTTCGCATTCATAACAAAGCCAGAGGTGGTCGCAGTAGTCGTACCTATCGCGGTGAAGGCTTGTGGGACGAAGTGAAAGATTCCCTAAATGAAGGTGATTTTGTGTTGATGCAATTTGGTCACAACGATGGCGGACATATTGATACGCCAAAATATCGTGGTTCTATCCGCGGAATGGGAGATGAAACGCAGGTAGTAGATTTTGGAAACGACAGCACAGAAGTAGTCCACACCTATGGTTGGTATATGAAAAAATACATTGAAGAAACCAAAGCCAAAGGCGCCACTCCAATCGTATTGAGTATGGTTCCTAGAAATATTTGGCACGGAGATAAAGTAGAGCGCAATGATGACGATTATGCTGGTTTAGCAAAACAAGCCGCGGAAGAAATGGATGCCATTTTTGTGAATCTGAACGATGCTGTAGCCCACAAATATGAAGCTATGGGGAAAGATAAAGTGAAAGAGTATTTTCCTAAAGATCATACGCACACCAACAAAGAAGGTGCAGAACTGAATACTTTAACGGTTGCTGAAAAATTAAAGCAAATTAGAAATTGCAATATCCGCGATTATATTTATTTGCCGGAAGAAGCGAAAGAATAAGCTAGATGCCCTTGATATTTATACTTAATGCGTCACACTGAACTTGATTAACTACGTTGAATCTTCAATTTCAGTGTTTCATTCTTATGGATTAACATACTTAATCACTAAATGAGATTCTGGTCTAAACCCGGAATCTCATTTAGTGATTACTTCATAAAAAAAACTTCTTTTAGAGGAATAACAACCGGAGAGCTATCCGGATTAACTTCCATCAAATCTGCCATATATTTCCACCATTTTTTCATGATCGGATGCTTAGGTAATTCAGCTTCAGTAGAGTTTTCTTTCAGTTTTTGAATAGCAAAAAGACTTAAACTTTCTTCGTCTAAAAAAATATGGTAGTCAGAAATACCACTATCTTGAAGTAACTTTTTTAATTCCGCCCAAATTTCATCGTGACGCTTTTTATATTCAGCCTCACAGCCGGGTTTTAATTTCATTTTAAACGCAACTGTTTTCATTTTAATAATTGATTAAATAAGAAGATATTAAATGAGCACTTCGACAAGCTCAGTGTGACAATTTTGTAGCAATTAGAATACCAATACTTACAAGGTTTTGAAAACCTTGCAGGAGAAATCGAATTTATTTTAAAGGCACGTTAACTTCATTTGCATCTCTATCAAATTGCTGTTGAATTGCTTTTTTCAAATTACTAGCAATCTCTTGATGCTCTGCGATCACATTCTTTTCTTCGGAAGGATCTTCTTCAATATTAAATAACTCAAACTCGGTTTCTTCATCGAGATGACGCGTTCTTACTAGCTTCCAAGGTTTTTGAATGAAGCTTTCTTGTTTATGCCCTCGAACGTAAATGTTATGATTTTCATTCGTTTTCTCTTTTAAAATTGAAGTCAAGCTCTCTCCTTCCACTTGTTCAGGAATTTCTACTGCTGCTAATTCTAAAAATGTAGGCATCACATCGGTTACCGAAATGTAATTCTGATTTTTTTCTGCTTCCATAAAATTATTCCAAGAAATAATGGCAGGAACACGAATGGCTCCTTCGTAATTACTGGTTTTATAATCACGTAAAGGCTTGTTACTTCCCAATTGATCGTTAGGACCATATTTACCATCGTACTGCGTCGTGGGATTCCAGTTTTCTTGCGCTCCATTGTCACTCATAAATAGAACAATCGTGTTTTCTTTTAAGCCTAAGCTGTATAAATGTTGAAGCACTTGCCCAATCGCTTCATCTAAATGTGCCATAGCCGCTGCATAATCACGTCTAGACTTGTTTTCTATAAATCTGTATTTCTCTGTCCATTTTTCAGGTTCTTGTAACGGAATATGTGGAGCGCTATACGCTAACTGTAAAAAGAATTGTTGATTCTCCTTTTGCTCGCTTAACCATTTTACAACTTCTTGAGTAATTAAATCGGTAGCGTGACCTTCTTCTTCAATTAGTTTTCCTTGTCGATGCCAACTAGGATCTCCATTTTTATATTCGTGAGAATATTGATCGATCTGCCCGTGCAAAAATCCGTATGAATAATCAAAACCATAAGCTTCCGGGCCGCTTGCCGGTGTTAAACCTAAATGCCATTTTCCCATTAAAGCAGTTTGGTAATTTGCTTTTTTTAAAGCCTGCGGAAGTGTAATAATACTATCGGGAAGTGTTTTTTCGCTTCGACCGCTAATTGGCGCGACAATTCCCATTCGGCTAGCCGGCATTCCTGTGAGTAAACTTGCTCGGGAAGGAGAACAAGTTGGGTTTACATAAAAACGCTCGAGTCGTGTTCCAGATTTTGCGAGCTTGTCTAAGTTTGGAGTTTGTATTTCTGAATCGTGAAAGCTCATATCGTTCCATCCCGCGTCGTCTGCAATGATGACGATTATGCTGGTTTAGCAATAATGACAAGAAAATTAGGTTTCTTTACCTTTTGAATCGTAGAAGCATCTTTTTTTTCTACTGAAGTTTTCATTTCATTTTTACAAGAAAAGCAAGAAACTATCAAAAAGCTATAAAGTAAAATACGAAACTGAAGATCTTTTTTTGAGTAGATCATCTTTTAAGAATATTAGGTAATATTTAAATTTTATTATTTGTCAAACTTACTTTAATAGTAGTACTACCGAATTTGGTTCGAAATCATCTCATATTTGATAAGCGGAATGAGATGCTGAATCAAGTTTAGCATGACGCTGTTTTTCTTACTACACATTATTTCAATCTGCTTCTCGATACGGTTTTTTCTTCGCTACTACTCCCCTAAAATCATTCGAAGCAACAGCTTTACGGTTTTATACATTCAAATAAATACTTTAAAAGATTACTTTGAAAAATTAATGCTACTTTTCTTCTTAGAATTAGTTGAAATACTTACCGTTGAAACATCTTCTTTCTGTTGAATCTTTAGAGATTTTCCGTTTGATTTTGCTGCGGAATAATTTCCGTGTAAACGGATTTCATAAGTTCTATCGTCTAGTTTGTATTTCCCTTCAGCAGGTTGAATTGTTACTTCAACTTGATCATCTTCAGCATTCAATTCAATAATCGTTAACGCATACTTTCCTTTTTGATAATCTAAACTTTTACCATCATCATCATAAAGTGAGAACGAAGAATTTCCGTCAGGATAAATATCTAATGTAATGGTTTCAATTTCTTTTTCACCCACATACTGCACAACTTCTTGCGAAGGAATAATGGCTCCACCTTTAATAAAAATCGGCATTTCTTCAATCGGGCTAAGTACGTTTAAGTATTGTTTTCCTTCAAATTGTTCACCTGTCCAGTAATTGGTCCAATTTCCTTCCGGTAAATAAACAGTTCGTGTTTTTGCACCTTTAGTAGTTACCGGGCAAATCATCATACTTTCCCCAAATAAATACTGATCGGTAATTTCATAAACATTAGAGTCGTCTTGATAATCTAATACCAAAGCGCGCATTAACGGCATCCCGGTTTGGTGATTTTCATAAGCGGTACTGTAGATATAAGGAATTAAACTATAACGTAAATCGTCGTATTGTTTAAAGATGCGTTGCGCTTCTTCTCCGTAATTCCAAGGTTCTTTATAATTAGGATGCTCCATCCCAAATAAATGGGATACCGGACTAAAGAAACCAAATTGGCACCATCTAATATATAATTCCGGATCTGCGACGTGCTCGAAACCGCCCATATTATGGCTCCAATACCCCACGCCAGACATCCCGATGTTAAGTCCCGCTTTGATTACCGGCTCAAAATATTGCCATTCACTTGGCCAATCTCCTGCCCAAATAAACGGATAACGCTGAATACCGGCATAACCTTCACGCGTGTGATTCATCCCACGCATTTTATTATATTCCTGATATTTCTCGTAAGGAGCTTTTGCATAAGCTACCGGAAACACGTTGTGTAAAGAAGTAATTTTTTGCCCTCGAGGACCGGTTTTATTGCTCTCGTTGGCTTTTCTACCAAAAGCACTTCCTTCATCTGTTTTAAAGAACATAGCACCCTGCTCTGCCACGCGCATCGCACAGTTTTCCCACCACCAGTTTACAGCATCTTCATCGAAAAAGTTGACAAATTCACCTGAATTATTGGGTTCTGGATAAACGTAACCGGCTTCTCTTGCTTCATCTAACAAGCGTAATTTTTTACCATTATCAAAACGCGGACGAACGTGTAAACCTACCGCGTTTAAATTTAGCGCATATAAACTATCAAACATTTTTTCGGTATCGTGAAAGGTTTCTCTCCACTCAAAAGTAGTGGCTCCGCTCCCTCCATTTTCACCAAACATTCTCCACGTAGAATCTAAGTGAAGTACATCAATAGGAATTTGATATTGTCTAAATTTCTCGACTAAAGCCACCGGATAATTAGCCGAAGTTTCTTCTTCGTGTCCCCAGGTTCCTCCGCTATAAGTTCCGACGTGTAATCCCATCGCAAATTTAGGAAGCATTGGTGATTTACCGGTGATGGAGGTGTAACCATCTAAGATTTTAGGAAAATTTGGTCCATAAATAAAATAGTAATCAAGTTCTTTATCTTCCGAAGAAAATGTATAAAATTTAGCATTCGATTTTCCCATATCCCAAGTAGAAGGGTAAGAAGTATGGTAGAAAATACCATAACCTTTAGTGCTCATAAAAAATGGTACCGGTGCATAATTAGCTTCTAAGACATTATATGCGCCGATAATATGAGGCTTTCCTAAACCGCGACCAACGTTTAAAGTTACTTCTTTACCGCGACGGTCTAGTACATCCATACGTTCGCCAAAACCGAAGAAATGCTCATCGGCTTGTAGTTTTTTGGTCGCGCCAAAAGTTTCTTTTGAAGACTCTTTTTTTGCAACAACATCGGCATTTAATAAGTTTCCTTTTTTATCGTAAATATGAATTTGAAACGGACTTTTATGAATTTCAACATTTAATTGATTGGTTTGAAAGCTTAATTTTTCGGAAGTTTCGTTTTGCTGAACTTCTACCTGATCCCAATTATAGTTAGAAACCATATAAGGTTCGTTTTCTCTAAAATCTCCGTTCCAAGAGGTTCTAAACCGAACGATAGAAGAAGTACAGAATTCAACTTTCACATCGGCTTCTGAGGTTTTCAAATGAAAGGTATTGTTCTTTTCTTCTTTTAAGTTCTGAAAGTCACCCATTTGCTGAGCAAAAAAACTAAATGATAGAAAGAAGCTAAAAAGTGTGAGTCCTAATTTTTTCAAACTTAAGTATTTTAAAATTTCATGGTCTGTAAATATAGGTTTTGTAAGCGCTAGAGGTATCCTGCACTATACTGTTTAAAAAAGAAAAACCCTGTTTTCTTTTGAAAACAGGGTTTGCATAATTCAAATAAAAACAAACACTTACTTTTTATTAATTGTATCCCGGGTTTTGTTCGTAAAGGCCTTCTTTAACCGTCATTTGATCTGTAGGAACGGGATAGATAATTTGATTTTCATCCATTGTATTCATACGATCTTGAACATCTTCTTCTGGTACCCAACTATTAATGGTTTCTATTACTTTGCCGGTTCTTATTAAATCGTACCAACGCTTACTTTCACAAGCAAACTCTCTTCTTTTTTCTTCTAATAATATATCTATATCAACTGAAGCGATTGGAGCTAAACCAGCCCTATCACGTATCATATTTACATCATTTAAGATATCTGCTTGGCTGCCGCTACCTCCCATAAGAATCGCTTCTGCTTTCATCATCAAAATATCGGTATATCTTATTACAGGATAATTTAATCCCCAATCAAAACGGTCTTGACCTGCAAATTGTAAATCTATGTATTTAACATAAAAAGGCGATGGCAGATAATTTCCGTTTTCATCTGTATAACCCTCTAAGATATTAAACTCTTCTCTTACATCATCTTCGGAATAATCTTCTATTAAATCTGTAGAAACCTGCTTTCTATCTTCTCCGTTAGGAAAACCTGCTTGATTTACAGTTAAATATCCGTTCGGAACAGTTAATGATTGATATTCTCCTCCTGCTCCTAAACCACCTGATATGTACTGGATATCAAAAATAATTTCAGGATTTCCTTCATTTTCATAAGAGAAAATAGAAGCATAATCATCTACAAATCCGAATGGGCCGTTATTAATGATATCATTGAATTGTGAAAGAGCATCACTATATTCACCGCTATTTAAGCCAGGTCCTTCAATGCTGTAGGTAGGTCCCGATCGAGTTAAATAAACTAATCCTAGCATCGCCTTTGCAGACCAAGAGGTTGCTTTACCTTCTTGAGAACCCGGATAGGATTCTGGAAGTAAATTTATAGCATCTTGAAGATCTGATAGAATTAATTGATATACATCTTCTACTGAACTTCTACCAAGATCTAAAGTTTCTACAGGAGTGTATACTCTATCCATCAAAGGGACTTTTCCATAAGTTCTAACTAAATCAAAATAAAAGAAAGCTCTTAAGAATTTTGCCTCTCCTTCTATCCTAGAAAGCGTAGTCTCATCTGAAATAACATTCCCATTAAGTTGATCTAAAACTGTATTTGCTCTAAATACACCTACAAAATTATTATCCCAATTATCGCTAACTTGCTCGTTAGTTGCTAAAGTTAAATCAAAGTTATTAATTTGCTCGTAAGGCCTAACACCAGTTTGTGTAACTGCGTACATATTATCTGACCTTACCTCTGAAAGATAAAATTGCATATTAGGATAGATATCTAACGTACTATATATCCCATTGACAGCATTTTCAAAATCTTCCTCACTACTATAGAAATTATTGCTTCCAATTTCTGATATTGGTGTTTGTTCTAATTCACTACTACAGGAAATTAAGTAGAAAGACAGAATTGTTAATATATATATTTTTCTCATAATTATGAACTTATTATTTAGATTAAAAAGTAAAATTAAAACCAGTTACAATAGATCTAGATAACGGAAATGCTCCATAATCATCTCCATTATT
The DNA here is from genome assembly GCA_012964435.1 of Mesonia sp. Lineage (GTDB taxonomy): Bacteria > Bacteroidota > Bacteroidia > Flavobacteriales > Flavobacteriaceae > Mesonia. Next base: position 17,726 of record DTTX01000057.1, read on the forward strand.
ATTTACTGCTTCAGGATTAAAACCACCAACATATTTATCTCCACCGAACCAATTTTCGAATGTTACATAAACTCTTATTTTTTTAAGCACATTGCTATTAAGCATATCTGAAGTTAAGTTATAACCCAATGTTATATTTCTTATTCTCCAATAATCGGAAGGATATCTCCAATTTGTATTTTTGATTCTACCAAAGTTAGAATTCGCTTTACCATCTTCTCCATTACCAGGATTTTCAGGTGATCTCCATCTATCTCGATGAGTTCCCAAAACATTTTCATTAAAGCCCATACCGGTTCTGTCTATTGCACGACCGAATGTTGAATATATGTTACCTCCCCATTGCCCTTGAACAAGAACGGAGAGATCGAAGTTTTTATATTCAAATGAATTTGTAACCCCCCAAACGTATTTTGGGTTAGGTTGCCCTGACAAAACTCTATCATCCGGACTTATAATACCATCACCATTAGCATCTACATATTTGGGGTCTCCTACAGTTTGATTCCCATAAAGCGCAGCACCGCTATCTATATCTTCTTGAGATAAAATGCCATCTTGTTGAACTAAATATAATGTATACATAGGTTGACCAACTTGTAAGATATTGTGTTGAATATCGTAAGCACCACCTAATATAGGTGAATTATCTGGGCCTAATTTTTTTACTTCATTTTCGTTATGACTAAAGTTTACATTTGTAGTCCACTTAAAATCTCCGGTAAAGTTTCTGGTGGTCAATTCTAATTCCCATCCTCTATTTTCTACTTCTCCAATGTTGGTTAATGCACTAGAAAATCCAGATGCAGTAGGTACAGGAACATTTAAAAGTAGATCACGATTAGTCTTTATATAATAATCTAAAGAAGTAAAAATTCTGTTATTAAAAATACCTATATCTGCTCCAAAATTATAAGTCTCTGCTTCCTCCCAGCTTAAATTTGGATTTGCTGCGTTAATTGGCACTTGACCTGTAGCAAGGTTTCCATTGTAGGAATAATTTGAGAAACCAATTCTTGAAATTGCTGCATAATCATCTGATACTCCTCTATTACCAGCTAATCCCCAACTGGCTCTAAATTTAAGAGCATCAAAGAAATCTGAATCTCTCATAAAGTCTTCTTTTGCTATATTCCACCCTATAGAGGCCGAAGGGAACACCCCCCACTTTGTATCTTGACCAAAATTTGACGATCCATCTCGACGGATACTTGCTGTAAATAAATATTTTTGATCATAATCATACTGCAATCTTCCAAAATAGGAAACTAATACCTTTTTAGTTTCAAAAGTATATGAGCCACTCGCGCTTATATTATTAGCAGCATTTAGTGTAGTAATTAAATCTGAACCAAAACCATCTGCAGCAGAAATACGTTGATTATCAAACTTAAAAGTACTATAAGAAAATCCTCCTAAAGCATTAAAATGATGTTTTTCGTTAAATGAAACATCATAATTTATTGTGTTTTCATTTGCAAAATTTTGCCTTTGATAAGAGCTAAAATACCCCGAAGCCTGTCTACTTCTGCTCACAAACGATGGTTTAAAATATTTATATTTAGACTCTGCATTATCTAAATTTAGAGTCGATTTAATTTTTAGATTATCTAAGATTTCATACTCTCCATAAATAGTGGCTAGAGTTCTATATATTTTTTCTTCCCCTATTGTATTCTGAACTGCCGCTACAGGACTAACATTACTTCCACCCCAAGCATAAGGTGTATTATCACCTACATTCAGATTTAAACCATCTTCTGATAGTGGAGCAACTGATACCGCCCGATGCAACTCTTGGTCTTTTCCTTCAACCCCAGGATTATTTGAAATAGTATATGATGGTGCTATATTCACTCCAATACTTAATTTATCGCTCGCTTTAATATCAACATTAGCTCTTGCGGAGTATCTTTTATAATCTAATCCTATCGCTACTCCTTCTTGATCTAAATGCTCGCCAGAAATGTAATAATTCACATTTTCTGTACCTCCTCTTGCAGATAATTGGTAACTTTTTACCATTCCTGTTCGAAATAGCTCATCCTGCCAATCAATTGATTCTAAATTTCCATAACCAGGTTCAAACCATCTTTCATCTTTAATGAAGTTTCTATCAAAACCTCCTAAAATAGCTTCTCTTTCTGCTGCTGTTTGGCCAGCAGTTCTATTAGGACCAGAATTCACCCAATTATAATCAATCATCTCGCTAGCTCTTTCTATCCATTCTTCAGTATTTAAAACATCTAATTTTTTCACTGTTTTATTAATACCTACATAAGTATTGAAATTTATTTGTGGTTTACCAGATCCGCCAGATTTAGTTTTGATTATTACAACACCGTTTGAAGCTCGCGAACCATAAATAGCTGCTGCTGCTGCATCTTTTAGTACCTGAATAGATTCTATATCATTCGGATTTAAGTTTGATAACGGATTACCTGTAGCAAAACCACCGCTACTACTCTGACTAGATGGCTCTAAAGGAAAACCATCAATTACATATAGTGGTTGATTACTTCCTGAAATAGAACCGGTTCCACGAATCTGGACAGAAAATCCAGCACCAGGCAAACCACTTGTTTGTTTAACTCTAACACCTGCCATCTGCCCTACAAGTGCCTGATCGACTTTAGTTAATGGGCGTTCATCTAAATTATCGGTTTCCATAGTTGCGATTGCTGTTGTTATATCTGATCGCTTTTGGTTACCATACCCAACTAATACAACCTCATCTAGCTCTGCGCTATCCGATTCCATCACAACATCAAAAGAACTTTGTGCTCCAACCTTTTTTTCAATCGTTTTCGTTCCTACGTAAGAAAAGATTAGAACATCTCCCTCTTCAGCTTGAATTGAAAAATTACCGTCAAAATCACTTTGAGTTCCTTGTGTAGTTCCTTTAATTAAAATATTTACGCCTGGCAACGGAACATTATTTTCATCTTGCACCGTTCCAGTTACAGTTTTTTCTTGAGCCTGCATCGAAAACGAAATGATCGAAAGCAAACAGCAAAAAATAGTTTTTTGTAGAATGTGTTTCATATTGCTAATTTGATTAAGTTATTCACAATTATTTAACACTCAAATATATTTTTATTAATGTTGTTTAGTGTCCTGTACTGTACTGCAGGATAGTATTTATTTTAGAAAAATTTATTTTTAATAGTCTCTAATTGACTATTTTACAGAAAATTAAATAATAATTTTTTTGAAAAATTTTAAAGAATCAGCCTAACAATAATATTAGATTATAAATTATACATACATAATTTTATGGATTTAAAATTTTACTAGCTACAAAAATAATATTCACTCATTTTTCAAGAGATTTTCTAAGATTTTTGTATTAGATGCAAAAAAACCACGCTAATTAGCGTGGTTTTTTGTGACCCCGGCAGGATTCAAACCTGCAACCCTCAGAGCCGAAATCTGATGCGCTATTCAGTTGCGCCACGGGGCCTTTATTTGTGTAAGCTAGATTTTGATTAAGCTAATTTCTTTTTCACGACCATTGAGATGGTTTTCCCATCGGCCTTACCGGCCAATTCTTTAGAAGCTAAGCCCATCACTTTTCCCATATCTTTCATTCCTTCAGCTCCGGTCTGAGCGATGATCGCTTTTACTTTCGCTTCAATTTCAGCTTCGCTTAACTGCTCCGGTAAAAACTGAGCGATCACTTCTGCTTGTTTTTCTTCCGGTTCTGCTAAATCTTCTCTATTCTGCTCTCTGTAAAGAATAGCGCTGTCTTTACGCTGCTTTACTAATTTCTGAAGGATTTTAATTTCTTCTTCTTCAGATAAATCTTGCTGACTATTTTCTGTCTTTGCTAATAAAATAGCACTTTTTACAGCTCTTAAAGCTTCTAAAGCTGCAGCATCTTTTGCCTTCATCGCAGCCTTCATTTGCGTCATCACGTCTTTTTCTAAACTCATAAATAGAAAATTTTTAGTCTTGCGAAGATAATAATCTCCACTAAAAAACCCGAAGTTTAGTTTTGTAAACTTCGGGTTTTTCTCTGTTTTTGTGTTTTAACCTTAATCTACGTTATCGTGTAAAAACGAATTATTGGTTCTTAACGTAATCTCATCATTACTATCGGTACCTAAACTGGTTCTAGAAATTTTATCGTTTGTAGCAGAACCTTCGTTATTTAGGTCTAATCCTGCTCTTTTATAAGCTGGCTGCTTTTCAATTTCATCGATATTATTGTTGTTTCTGAACTTGTAGTTGAAGTTTTTCATTCTCGCTCTACGTTCTGCAGCTCTAGCAATTAAATCTTCTGAAATCGGATTCTCAAAAGGATCTATTTCTCCTGAAGCCGGTTGCTGCGGAGCTTGCTTTTCTTCCTGTTTTACTTCTCTACGTTCAACTTTAAACTCTTCTGCCTTAGGCTCGGGCTGAGTTGGTTTTTGAGCTTGCGGAGTCGATGTTGCTTGTGGTTTTGCGTTTTCGATACGCTCTTCCAACTCCATATAATCTTCTAAAGAATATCTTTTCTCTCCGTTAGCGTTTTGTTCAGCAGAGATTACTTCAATCCCACTATTCACTTCGATGTTTTTTACATCTTCTTCAACTTCCTCTTCTTCTAGGCTGAAATAAACTTTATGCTCCGGCTCTTCTACTTCATTTTTTGTTGCTGAAGGAGTTTCTTCTATTTCCTCTTCAACTTTTTCTTCATTTAAAGGAAAATCGAACGTGAACATCGTTGGTTGCTCATCTTCTTCTGTCTGTGCTGAAATTTCTTCCGGCTCGTTTACTTCAATTTGATTCGCTTCTTGATCTGCATCGATAATTACGAAATCATCTTCGTTGTAACTGATGTCTTCATAAGAAACTTCAATATTCTTGATCAATTCTGAAGTTGGCACCAAGTTCATTTCATTTTTAGGCTCTTCTCTTTTTGGTGCTGGTTTTTCTTCAACTTCATCTTCTAGCGTATGAACTATTCTATTTTGTTCTGGCGCTTTTCTTTCTTGCGTAGCAGTTTGCCTCGGTGTGGTTTGACCAGGCGTTAAGTTATGAACAGCTTTTTGCTCGTCTTCTAAAGTGTGAATAATTTTTTTGGTTTCTGTATTCACAATTACGTTTTGCTGTTCAAGATCGAAACCCGTGGCGATGATGGTTACCGAGATTGATTCTTCTAAACTTTCGTCGTCACCAACACCCATAATAATATTGGCACTGTGTCCTGCTTCTCCTTGAATGTGATCGTTGATCTCACCAATTTCATCAATCGTAATTTCTTCTGAACCAGAAACGATTAACAGCAATACGTTTTTAGCTCCGCTAATTTTATTATCGTTTAATAAGGGTGAATCTAGGGCTTTTGCAATTGCTTCTTGCGCTCTATTACTACCCGAAGCTGTTGCCGATCCCATAATGGCCGTACCGCTATTGCTTAATACGGTTTTTGCATCACGCAAGTCAATATTTTGCGTGTAGTGATGCGTAATTACTTCTGCAATACCTCTAGAAGCTGTAGCCAGCACTTCATCAGCTTTCGAGAATCCTGCTTTAAAACCTAAATTACCATAAACGTCTCTTAACTTATTGTTGTTGATCACAATAAGAGAATCTACGTTTCTTCTTAACTTCTCGACTCCTAACTGCGCTTGTTCGTTACGCATTTTCCCTTCAAATTGAAAAGGAATCGTTACAATACCTACGGTTAGAATATCCATATCTTTGGCTTGCTTGGCGATGATCGGCGCAGCTCCTGTACCGGTACCACCACCCATTCCTGCGGTGATAAAAACCATTTTGGTGTTTTTATCTAACAAGGTTTTTAGATCGTCGAAACTCTCTAAAGCAGCTTTTTCTCCAATTTCGGGATTTGCTCCTGCTCCTAAACCTTCAGTTAAGCTTACTCCTAACTGAACTTTAATAGGCACCGGACTGTTCTCTAAGGCTTGCGCGTCTGTATTACAAACCACGAAATCTACCCCGTTTATTCCTTGGTGAAACATGTGGTTAATGGCGTTAGAACCACCACCACCTACTCCAATCACTTTGATCACATTGGATTGGTTTTTTGGTAAATCGAATGAAATGTCGAATTCTGTGCTGCTCATAATTCTATAATTTTCGGTTTTAATGTCTTGTTTTCTTTTTCTAGCTATTTATTCTGCGTTGTCTAAAAAATCTTTAAAATCGTCGAACCACTTTTCAAAAATGTTCTTGCGATGTTTTTTAGGCTTTTTATAGGTTTCTTCCTGTTCTTCTTCTTCAGGATCTTCTTCTGTTAATTCTTCGTTGATTGGTTGTTGCGGCTCTTCTAAGGGTTGCTCAACAAACTGTTCCGGTTGTGCTTCAACTTCTTGTTGTAATTGTTCTTCTGCAACGGCTGCGGCTTCTTCCTCTTCAACTCGTTTTTGATTTTTTTCTAAACTATTCAACACCAATCCTACAGCAGTTGCGTACATTGGGCTGGTCGTTTCTGGATCGCTATCGCCGGCTAAATGCTCGTTAGGATAACCAATACGCGTATCCATACCGGTAATATATTCAACTAACTGCTTTAAATGCTTTAATTGCGCACCACCACCGGTAATCACGATCCCGGCAATTAATTTTTTCTTTTGCTCGTCGTGACCGTAATTTTTTATTTCTAAAAATACCTGTTCAATAATTTCAACCACTCTAAAGTGAATGATCTTCGAAAGGTTTTTAAGAGTAATTTCTTTAGGTTCTCTACCTCGAAGTCCAGGAATAGAAACAATCTCATTGTCTTTATTTTCTCCCGGCCAGGCTGAACCAAATTTCACTTTTAATAATTCAGCTTGTTTTTCAATAATCGAGCAACCTTCTTTAATATCTTCTGTAATTACATTTCCGCCGAAAGGAATTACTGCCGTGTGGCGAATAATACCATCTTTAAAAATGGCTAAATCAGTTGTACCACCTCCTATATCGATTAATGCAACGCCAGCTTCTTTTTCTTCTTGACTTAATACTGCATTTGCTGAAGCTAAAGGTTCTAAAGTTACTCCAGATAATTCTAGCCCAGAACTTTTTACACAACGACCAATATTTCTGATCGATGAAATTTGCCCAACAACCACGTGAAAATTAGCTTCTAAACGACCGCCGTACATCCCGATAGGTTCTGTAATTTCAGCTTGACCGTCTACTTTATATTCTTGTGGTAATACGTGAATAATTTCTTCGCCCGGAAGCATCACTAATTTGTGTACTTGGTTGCATAACATATCGATATCACGTTCAGAAATAACTTCATCTGAATTTTCTCTGGTAATGTAATCGCTATGTTGTAAACTTCTAATATGTTGTCCGGCAATCCCAACTACAACTCCACTAATATCCATCCCAGAATTAGCTTCTGCTTCTTGAACTGCCTGTTGAATCGATTGAATGGTCTGTGTAATGTTATTAACTACGCCTCTGTGAACTCCTAAACTTTTAGATTTCCCGATGCCGAGAATTTCCATTTTACCGTACTCGTTGTTACGGCCGATCATGGCTACAATTTTAGTGGTTCCAATATCAAGTCCTACTGCAATATCTTTATCTTTCATAGTCAAAACAATGTCACTTTTTGGTACAAACAACCTGATTATCAAATTGAAGACTTACACGACGGTAAGCATTCAGCTTTTTATCTTTCATCGCCTTTTTATAAAAGGCTTTAAAGTTTTTAATTTTCTGTTCTAAATTCTCTATTTTACCTAATTCTACTTCAAAATCGAGCACTCGTAAACCCAGTTTATAATTCTCTTCTTTACCTTTTGAAATTGAGGTAATATGTTCTTTTAAAAATTTATCGTTTTCAATTTTGGTAAGTAAAGGGTAAACTTGAGGAATGTCTTTTTCTGTAATGCCTGTTACCAACGGTACGCGTGCCGAATAAATTTTAGACAAGGGCATTTTTTTACTTTGGGTATCTATGTAAAATGACTCTCTACCATACACTCTAGCCAATGGCTTTCGTTGAGTTATGTTTGCAATTAGCTTTTTATCTACCGTTAGAAACACATCTGCTTCTTTAATCATTTCGTGTGTATCTAAAGTATTTTCTAACGTATTCAAATCTATGATTTCTTTCCCTTCATTATGAAGGGTGTCTGCATTTACTATCAACAACTTATTAACTGCATTTTCAGTCACATACAGGTTTTCACCATTGGTAAATTGAATTTTTACTTCGGTAATTTTTCTAGCAGCGTTTCTTCGAGAAGAAAAACTGTACAGAAATACGACCAAAGCCAATATTGCAAAAGCTTTTATGTAATTCCAATTAACTTTCACGGTTTAACGCAACTTTAATGGTTTCTACTTCATTTCCTATATCTCCGGCGCCCATCATCACAACAACTTCTGCTGAAGACGTGGTTATTTTTTCTCGTAAATCTTCTCGGGTAACGAGTTGTTTTTTATCGTTGGTGATCTTATTAAGTAATAATTCTGAATTTACGCCTGCGATCGGCTTTTCTCGAGCCGGATAAATTTCCATCAACATCACTTCGTCAAACTTCGAAAGACTGTGTGCAAACTCATCGGCAAAATCTTTAGTTCTGCTGAATAAATGAGGCTGAAATACCGCTAACACTTTTTTACCGGCATGCATTTCTCGAACGGCTTGATGCACCGCCAAAATTTCTTCCGGATGATGTGCGTAATCTTCAATTAGAACTTTTTCTTCTGTTTTTAAATGATAGGTAAATCTTCTTTCTACACCTTTAAAACTGGCTAAAGCTTTCCCTAATTTTTCTCCTTCAACCCCAAACTTCACTCCAATGGAAAGCGCGGTTGCAGCATTCATTAAATTGTGTTTACCTGGTAAACTGAATTCGATTTGTTTGATTATTTCTTTCGGACTTACAAAATCGAAAATGTACGAGCCATTTTCAACTTTTACATTTTCTACCTGGTAATCGGCTTTTTCTTCAATCGCAATTGAATTCCCTTCCAGTTCTAATCCTTTTTTATAAAAGAAATTAGATTTATCGGTTACCTTTTCAGCAAAACTTAAGAAGGTTCTTTTCAATTCTTCAGCTTCACCATAAATATCTAAATGATCAGCATCCATCGACGTGATGGCAGCGATCGTTGGATGTAAGTGCAAGAACGAACGATCGAACTCATCGGCTTCTACTACAACAGCTTCGTGCCCGTCGTTGATAAAATTGGTGTGATAATTTTCACTAATTCCGCCTAAAAAAGCGGTGAGCTTAACCCCGGATTGCTTCAAGATATGTGCTAAGATGGCAGTAGTTGTTGTTTTGCCGTGAGTGCCAGCTACTGCGAGTGTTGGAAAATCTTTTGTAATCATCCCAAGAACTTCCGCTCTTTTCTTAACTCCAAAACCTCTGTCCCTGAAATATTGAAATAATTGATTTTCCTCTGAAACAGCCGGAGTATAAACCACCAAAGTGTTTTCTTTATGGGTAAATGAAGAAGGAATTTCTTCTACACGATCGGTAAAAGTAATTTGCACGCCTTCTTCTTCTAACTTTTTTGTGATCTTGCTTGGTGTACGATCGTAACCGCCTACCTGCTTGTTTTGCTGCACAAAATACCTGGCCAAAGCGCTCATCCCGATACCGCCAACGCCGATAAAATAAATATTTTGTATGTGGTTAAACAAGCTCACTATTTTTTATGCTTTATTAATTTTTCAATCTCGTCTGCAATATCTTTTGTGGCATTTGGTTTGGCCAATTTCAAGATATTTGCACTTAATTTTTGCTGAAGCGCTTCTGAACTGATCAATGCTGAAAATTCTTGCTGAAATTTTTCTTCCAGTTCGGTTTCTTTCAACATTAAAGCCGCTTCTTCTTTTACCAAACTCATCGCATTTTTGGTTTGATGATCTTCTGCTACGTTTGGCGACGGGATAAATACGACCGGTTTTGCTACCATACACAACTCACTCACCGAACCGGCGCCGGCTCTTGAGATAATGATATCTGCCGCGCTGTAAGCTAAATCCATTCGGTCTAAAAATTCGTGTACCTGAATGCTTGACGATTGGTATTTCTTATACTTTTCGAAATACAGCTTTCCGGTTTGCCAAACCAATTGTAAATTATTAGCTTCAAAATAATCTAGGTTGGCTTCAATTAACTCGTTTACGCGTCTTGCTCCTAAACTTCCGCCAATGACTAAAACCGTTTTTTTATTCGGAATTAATTTGAAGTAAGCTTCTGCTTCATTCTCTTTATTTTGAATCTCGATAAGATCTTGTCGTACCGGATTTCCTGTAAATCTTATTTTTTCCTTCGGAAAGAATTTCTCCATTCCCGCATAGGCAACGCAAATTTTATCGGCTTGATTGGCTAACCATTTATTGGTAATTCCCGCAAATGAATTTTGCTCCTGCAAAACGGTAGGAATATTTTTTTGGTTCGCTACTTTTAATAAAGGTCCGCTTGCAAAACCACCGGTACCAATTACTACATCAGGCTGAAAGTTCTTAATGATCTTTCTCGACTTGCGTAAACTGCTCAACAACTTAAACGGAAAAGCTAAGTTTTGTAGCGTTAATTTTCGTTGAATTCCGCTAATCCATAAACCTTCAATTTTGTATCCGGCTTTCGGCACTTTTTGCATTTCCATACGGTCTTGCGCGCCGACAAACAAAAATTCAGCATCGGGATGACGACGTTTTAATTCATCGGCAATGGCAACCGCCGGATAAATATGTCCGCCAGTTCCTCCTCCAGATAGTATGAATTTTAATTTGCTCATATTGCTTCGCTCAAAATTTCTAACGGGTTATCGTTATCGTCTTCTATCGAGCTTAATTCTTCTTCTTGTTTTTTAATTTCTTCTCGCTTCGCCGCCACACTCTGCACAATACCTAAGGCCAAACACGTCATCCAAATCGATGAACCACCGCTACTAATTAACGGAAGCGTTTGCCCGGTTACCGGAAATAATTCTACCGCAACTGCCATATTGATCAATGCCTGAAAAATAATTGGCAAACCAACAGCCACGACGACTAACTTCCCAAAAATAGTTGGCGCCTTGGTTGAAATAACGACAAGCCTGAATAATATAAACAGGTAGGCCAGCATCACTCCAAAAGCTCCCAACAACCCCATTTCTTCAACAATAATGGCATAAATAAAATCGGAAGAAGATTGTGGTAAAAAATTACGCTGAATACTTTTACCTACTCCTGCTCCCGCTAAACCGCCTCTAGCGATCGCTATTTTTGCTTTTTCAATTTGATAATCGGCTTCAGTATCTTCATCATTCGCAAAATTCTCTACACGACTAATCCACGTATCTACCCTGTTCGGGAAAACACCAGGAAAAGCTTTCGCCGACAAAACAAAAATGGAAAGGAACAATATTCCTGATCCTAAAATTATTCCGATATACTTTAAAGGATAACCACCGAGAAAAACCAGTGTCATGACCATTAAAAATATGATCGCCGTTGTCGAAAAATTGGCCGGCAAAATTAGCATTAAAATTACACCTACGGGCAACCAAAGCGGTAAAATTGTCTCTTTGAACGTAACTTTTTTCTCGTGTATCTTCGATAAATAGCGCGCTACGTAAATCATTAAGATCACCGATGCCAAGGTTGAAGTTTGGAACGTCTTGTTAATGATAGGAATAGTGATCCAACGGCTCGCATTTGCACCACCAATTGTCGTACCTTGAGCCAAAGTGTAAATAAGCAAACCAACGATCACCGGAATCATTAAAATAGACAAACCTTTAAAATAATGATAAGGAATGCGATGAATTGCATAAATAATAACAAAGCCCAAAAACAGGTGTACAAAATGCGTGATCAGGTATTTAAAAGTACCGCCATCGCCATACAAATAAGCTAAATTACTACTTGCGCTATACACCGGAATAAATGAAAATATTGCCAAAAGCGCAGCAACTGCCCAAATGGCTTTATCTCCCTTTAAATAGGAAAATACATTGTTAGATGATATGTGATCTTTTAATGCCACTAATTTTCTATAAGTTTCTTACGTTATCTTTAAATTGTCTTCCGCGGTCTTCGTAATTCTGAAATAGATCGAAACTCGCACAAGCCGGAGAAAGTAAAACGGTATCGCCGGGATTTCCTAAATGGTAAGCCAATTGCACCGCTTCTTTCATCGATTGTGTTTCTACTAAATTTTCTACACAATTACTAAATACTTCTTTAATGCGTGCATTATCGACTCCTAAACAAATGATTGCTTTTACTTTTTCGTTCACTAAAGGCAATAATTCTTCATATTTATTTCCTTTATCGACACCTCCAACAATCCAGATCGTTTCTGCAGAAACACTTTCTAACGCGTAATAAGTAGCGTTGATATTCGTTGCTTTAGAATCGTTAATGTACTGCACGTTATTGATCTTCAACACTTTTTCTAAACGATGTTCAACTCCTTGAAAACTCCCCATACTTTCACGAATGGTTTGCTTTCTAATTTTTAAAAGTTGTGCTACTGTTGATGCAGCCATGGCATTTTTCGTGTTATGCTCACCCTTCAATGCTAGATCTTCTCTTGCCATAATAAACTCGTTGTCTTCTATTTTTACTATAATATTTTGTTCATCTGCGTACGCGCCTTCTTTTACTTTTTGCTGAAAAGTTAGCGGCAGCTTTTTTGCTTTTATTTCAAATTTCTCTATCCACTCTGCGATAGTAGGATTATCGGCATCGTAAATAAAATAATCCTCCTCGGTTTGATTTTTTGTAATGCTGAATTTAGAAGCGATATAATTTTCATACTTATAATCATATCGATCTAAATGATCGGGCGTGATGTTGGTTAAAACTGCAATGTGTGGCCTAAAAGTTTCAATTCCGTCTAATTGAAAACTGCTTAATTCTAACACATAATTTTCAACTTCATCTTTCAGCACTTCTTTAGCGAAACTGTCGCCAATATTACCGGCCAGACTCACGTTTAAACCTCCGTTTTTCAGCACATAGTCTGTCCAGGTTGCGGTGGTGGTTTTACCATTACTTCCGGTGATGCCAATAATGTTGGCGTTGGTAAATGCCGAAGCAAATTCAATTTCAGAAATCACCGGAATCCCTTTTTGAAAAAGCTTTTGCACCATTTCTACTTTTTCTGGTATTCCCGGACTTTTCATCACCACATCGGCGTTAAGAATCAAAGCTTCGGTGTGCTGTTCTTCTTCCCAATCGATCTCATTATTTACAAGAACTTCTTTATATTTTTCGGCTATTTTCCCTTTGTCTGAAACAAAAACTTCATAGCCTTTTGCTTTTCCTAATAATGCGGTTCCTACTCCGCTCTCGCCACCACCAAGAATTACTAAGCGCTTCAATTTATCTTAGTTTTAAGGTTACAATCGTAATCACTGCTAACAGGATCCCGATAATCCAAAAACGGACAACAATTTTACTTTCGTGCTGACCTTTTTTCTGGTAATGGTGATGTAATGGCGACATCAAGAAAATTCTTCTTCCTTCGCCAAATTTTTTCCGAGTATATTTAAACCAACTCACCTGCATGACTACCGATAGATTTTCGATCAAGAAAATTCCGCAGAGAATCGGGATTAATAATTCTTTTCTAGTTGCAATTGCTAAAACCGCGATGATCCCGCCAATGGTTAAACTTCCGGTATCGCCCATAAAAACTTGCGCCGGAAAGGTATTGTACCATAAAAAACCAACCAATGCTCCGGCAAATGCAGCGATATAAACCGTCATTTCACCAGAATTAGGGATATTCATTACATTGAGGTAATCTGAGAAAATAATGTTTCCCGAAACCCATGCAAAGAGCCCGAGCGTGAGTACAATTATTGCTGATGTACCTGCCGCAAGACCATCGATACCATCGGTTAAATTGGCTCCGTTAGAAACGGCTGTCACAATAAAAATTACGATCGGAATGAAAATGATCCACGCATATTTTGCATAATCTGCATCGATCCAAGTGATTAAGCTTGAATAATCAAACTCATTATTCTTAACAAATGGAATAGTCGTTTTTAAAGACTTCTTTTCACGCTCAAAATTTGTTGATTGTGCATCGGTAATTTCTTCTTTTACCACATCGGTTCTTACTTGCTCTTTTACAGTAATATCGGGATGAAAGTACATTGTAGCTCCTACAATAACTCCTAAACCAACTTGACCGATCACTTTAAACTTCCCTTGTAAACCTTCTTTATTCTTTTTAAAGGTTTTGATGTAATCGTCGATAAAACCAATCACTCCCATCCAAATGGTCGTGATAATTAACAACCAAACATATACGTTATCTAGTTTTGCGAGCAATAACACCGGAATTAGCGTAGCCAAAATAATGATCACACCTCCCATAGTTGGAGTTCCTGCTTTTTCGGTTTGGCCTTGCAAACCTAGATCACGAACACTTTCCCCGACTTGTTTTCTTTGCAGGTAATTAATAATTCTTTTTCCGAAGATGGTAGAAATCAATAGAGACAAAATAATTGCCAACGCAGCACGAAACGAGATAAACTGAAAGATCTGCGCGCCCGGCAACTCGTATTGTTCTTCTAAAAAATGAAATAAGTAATATAACATTGTATATGTTTTGCTTTTATTTCTCTAATTGACTTAATAATTCTTTTACAATCTTCATATCATCAAAATCTGATCGAACACCATTTACCTCTTGGTAAGTTTCGTGACCTTTACCTGCGATTAAAATAATATCGTTAGGTTCTGCCATTACGCAAGCCGTTTTTATCGCTTGCTTGCGATTAGTCACCGCAACCACTTTCTTTACGTTTTGTGGCTCAACACCGGCTTCTACCTCTTCTATAATTTGATCGGGATCTTCGGTTCTCGGGTTATCGCTCGTCAATACCACTTTGGTACTTAACTCTGACGCAATATGTCCCATTTTTGGGCGCTTTGTTTTATCGCGATCGCCACCACAACCTACTACGGTAATCAATTCTTCATTCTTTGTACGAATCACGTTGATGGTTTCTAATACGTTTTTCAACGCATCGGGCGTATGTGCGTAATCTACAATTGCGGTGATCTTTTTATCGGAAACGAAATACTGAAATCTTCCACTTACCGCCGTTAGATCACTTATTAACTGAAGGTTCTCTAATTCTGCTAAACCTAACAAATCTGCAGTACCATAAATAGCTGCGAAATTGTATGCGTTAAAATTACCCACCAATTTACTCCAGATCTCATTTCCGTTTAACTTCAGCAATAAACCGCCAAAACTATTTTCGAGGATTTGCGCTTTATAATCGGTCATGGTTTTTAAACCATAGGTATATTTTTTCGCTTTGGTATTCTGAAGCATGATCGTTCCGTTTTTATCGTCTGCATTGGTTAATGCAAACGCATCTTTCGGTAATTCATCAAAAAATCGCTTTTTCACATCTCGATATTCCGCAAAACTGTTGTGATAATCTAAATGATCGTGCGATAGATTGGTGAAAATTCCGCCAGCGAATGTTAATCCGCTAGTGCGATGCTGATCGATTCCGTGAGAACTTACTTCCATAAAACAAAACTCCACTCCGGCATCGTTCATTTCAGCTAAATATTTATTGATAGTGATTGAATCTGGTGTAGTTAGTTTTGTGCCGTATTCTTTTTCACCTACTTTAATTGCTACGGTTGAAATTAAACCAACTTTGAAACCAGCTTTTGAAAACAACTGATACAATAAGGTTGAAATCGTTGTTTTACCATTAGTTCCTGTAACGCCAACCAGCTTTAAGTTTTCTGAAGGATTTCCGTAGAAATTACTCGCGATCAATGCCAGCGCCATTTTCGTATCTTCAACCTGAACATAAGTAATCCCGCTAATTTGGGTTTCTGGTAATTCTTCACAAACAATTGCTAAAGCTCCTTGATTTTCAGCTTGACGAATAAATTGATGTCCGTCTGACAAAGCGCCACGAATCGCAACAAACACATCATTTAACTGAATTTGTCGAGAATCGAAATGCAAGTTATTGATCGCAACACAGGTACCGCCGATTACTTTTTCAATAGAAACTTTATATAATATGTCTTTTAACTGAATCAAATTGATGAAATTAAAATTTGCTGATTGGGTTTTACTTTTTCTCCCTTTTGAATGGATTGCTTTTTGATCTTACCAGAACCATTAAGTTTTACCTGCAAACCTAAGTTCTCTAAAATCGCCACCGCATCCATCGCGGGAAGCCCTTTTACATCTGGAACGATAGTTTTATATTTTTGAGAAACCGCAAAGTATTTCTCGAAGTCTTTATTTACTTCATTATTTATCGCCTCCTGCTGATCGATTTGATCTACGTTTGGCGTATCGGTATAAATTTTTTGAGCGATGGTTTTAAAAACCGGACCGGCCACAATATTCCCGTAATAACCAATACTTCGATCAGGTTTACTGATCACGACAATGCAGGAATATTCAGGATTTTCTGCCGGAAAATAACCTGCAAACGAAGCGATATATTCTGAACCACCTTTCCCGGCACCGTAACCTGTTAAACAAGTTCCTGTTTTACCGGCCATCGAAAAGTTTTCATTATAAATATTGGTTGCCGTACCGCGTTTTACGGTTTGCCTCATCATCTCGCGAACCTTTCCTGCAGTTTCTTTTGAACACACCGAATTCTGAATAACCGGCTCGTTATAATCGTAAATGATCTTATCGCGGTCGCGTACTTCTTTGATCAATCTAGGCTTGATCATCACGCCATCGTTTGCAATAGCATTATAAAAGGCTAAAGTTTGTAAAGGCGTAATGGAAACTCCGTAACCAAAAGACATCCACGGCAGCGTTGTCCCATACCAATTACTATCGTCCGGATGCGGAATTTTAGGAGAGCCTTCTCCTTTAATTTCTAAACCAATTTTTCGGTTTAACCCCATATAATCTAAACGGTTTACAAAAGCTTCAGGTTTGTCTTTATAGCCTTCATAAATAAATTTTGAAAAAGCAGTGTTTGAAGAAACTTCGAATGCACGCGCTACCGAAATCTCGCCGTAACCTCCACGATGAGAATCACGAACTACGCGATCGTAATATTTTACTGTTCCGTCTTCGGTATCGACCACATCTGCTGTATCCACCACTTTATCTTCTAAAGCGGCGACCATTGCCATTAATTTGAATGTACTGCCGGGTTCGTGCGACTCCCAAACTGCGTAATTTCTTTTTTCATAATATTTACCATCATCGGTACGACCTAAGTTGGCCATCGCCTTAATTTCTCCGGTTTTAGTTTCCATCACCACTACGGTTCCGTGATCTGCTTGAAAACGTTCTAACTGAGAAAGCAATGCGTGATGCGCAATATCTTGAATATTAATATCGATGGTTGAAATGACATCCAAGCCATCTTTTGGTTCACGTTCATTTTCATCACTAATCGGTTTCCATTGTCCTTGAGCAATTTTTTGCTTTAACCGATGACCATCTTTTCCTTTTAAATATTCATCGTAAGCACCTTCTAAACCGGCCTGACCGTGACCTACTGTTCGCTCGCCGATCTTCCCTAATGGGCGTTGTCTTACCGTACGTTGTTCTGAAATAAAACCTCCTTTATAAGCTCCTAAGCGAAACATCGGGAATTCTTTAATTTTCACGTATTGTGAATATCCAACACCTCTCGCCACTAAGAAATAACGATTTTTGTTGGCGCGCGCTCTTCGTAAAACATTTACATAATACGACTCGGGCTTACCTAACATTTTTGAAAGCTCTTTCGCTAATGGATTTAAGTATGCGTCGAAATTTTCCTGAGAAACAGTTAACGCATCAAAACGAATATCATACTCAGGCACCGAAGTCGCTAAAAGATTTCCTTCAGCATCATATAAATTACCACGATTCGCAGGGATCGTAAAGTTTTTATAAACACGCTTATCTGAAAGCTCTTTGTATTTTTCACCTTCAGCAATCTGAATATTCACCAACTTAAACGCGATCGCAAAGGCAAATAGCAAAATACCGCCGGCGATAATGTAAAGTCTATATAATATGTGTTTTTCTGTTGCCAAGAATTACTTCTTATTTAAGATGACTATTTTTTGTGGTGGATTTTTAGACAAACCCAAACCGGTACCTTCTAATTTTTTTAAAATGGTCGATTCCATTTTTAGCTGCATAAGATTTTTTTCTAAATCGACATGCTCACTTCTTAATTCTCTTACTTCTTTATTTAACTTTGCAATCTCGTGTACTTTTCGCTCAGCACTATGCGAACAAGCGATCATTACAATTGCTAAAGCGGTACAAAAAAGAATAAAACTCCAGTTTTTAAGCGCATCGTCGCTTATTAAAAACTTCCCTTTTAAAAAATCGTAGATACTGTTTTTCATTACCTAAATTTTTTCTCCTACTCGAAGTTTTGCACTTCTCGCTCTGTTATTCTGTTGAATTTCTTCTTTTGTAGGAACTACTAATTTTCCCACTTTTTTAAACGGAACTTCTACTCTACCAAACACATCTTTTTCCGGTTCACCTTCAAAAAGTCCGTTTCTTATATATCTTTTTACCAAACGATCTTCTAACGAATGGTACGAGATCAAACTAATGCGACCGCCTTTCTCTAAAACTTGCTCGGTTTGTTTTAAAAACTCTTTCAACACCTCAATCTCCTGATTCACTTCAATACGAATCGCTTGATAGATTTGCGCTAGAATTTTAAACTCCCGATGTTTAAAAAGATGCGGCATTAATAATTCTTTTAACTGATCTCCGGTTTCAATAGGATTCACGCTTCTCTCTTCAACAATTACTCTTGCCAGCTTCGGTGCATTTTTCAATTCACCATATTGATAAAAAACCGAACGCAATTTTTCTTCAGTATACTCATTAATCACTTCGTAAGCGCTCAACTTACTGGTTTGATCCATTCGCATATCTAAACGCGAATCGTAGCGAGTTGAAAAACCACGTTCTGCCACATCGAATTGATGAGAAGAAACTCCAAAATCTCCTAAAACCCCATCTACAGTTTTGTGACCGTAAAATCTTAAGAACTGACGTAGAAACCGAAAATTTTCAGGAATTAACGTGAAGCGCTCATCGTCGATCACATTTTGTTTTGCATCGGGATCTTGATCGAAAGCCAATAATCTTCCGTTTTCGCCAAGACGACTCAAAATTTCTCGAGAATGACCACCGCCGCCAAACGTCACATCTACATAAACGCCATCGGGTTTAATATTTAAACCATCTACAGTTTCTTTTAACAATACCGGATTATGATATTCCAAGTTCTTCATCGAGTCCTCCCATTACTTCTTCCGCTAGATCTGCAAAGTCGTCTGTTGCATCTTCAATAGCAGCTTCATATTTATTCTTATCCCAAATTTCTACGATATTCACCGCAGAAGACAGGACAATTTCTTTAGATAATTCAGCAAAATTCAAAAGGTCTTTTGGTACGAGAAGACGCCCATTTGCATCCACCTCAACCATTTTAACCCCAGCGGTAAACCTTCTAATAAAGTCGTTGTTTTTCTTTTTGAAGCGGTTAAGCGAGTTTACTTTCTTCATTAAAGCATTCCACTCGCTCATCGGGTATAACTCTATACAAGGCTGAAACACAGAACGCTTCAAAACAAAACCATCTTCTAACATTGGCAGAAGTTGTGATTTTAGTTTCGAAGGCACCATTAATCGACCTTTCGCATCGATCTTACATTCGTATGAGCCTATTAAATTTACCACGCTAAGAATTCTTAGTTCAAATATATTGAAAATATTACCACTTTTTACCACATTTTACCACATTGTTGATAAGTTTTAAATCCTTAACTGTATTCAACTCTTAAAAACCCTTACAAATACTGATAATTAGCGATTTACAAAAAGTGGAGATAAGTGGTAAGAATTTTCTAAAAGAATGCCTTTATCTTGTGAATAAAAAAGCTTTTGGTGTTGATAACAGATTATTTATTCATTCTTAAACAATAATCTCTATATTTGCGTTTGCTAACCGCAATTCTTATTGATGAAAGAAGAAATTAAATCGGAAGGAAAGTTTAATTATATTGAAAAAGGAGAAGGCACTCCAATAATTATCCTACATGGTTTAATGGGAGGTTTAAGTAACTTTGACGGTGTAGCACAATTTTTTCCGGAGAACGGTTACAAAGTTGTGATTCCTGAACTTCCACTATATTCCATGCCGCTGCTTAAAACCAGTGTGAGCAACTTTGCAAAATATATTAAGGAGTTTATTGACTTTAAAAATTATTCTGAAGTAATTTTATTAGGAAACTCTTTAGGAGGTCACATCGCATTGTTGACCACCAAGTTATATCCTCAAAAAATTAAAGGCTTAGTAATTACCGGAAGCTCCGGACTTTATGAAAGCGCTATGGGCGAAAGTTACCCTAAACGCGGTGATTACGATTACATTAAAAAGAAAGCTGAAAATGTTTTTTACGATCCTGCGGTAGCTACAAAAGAGATCGTAGATGATGTTTTTGAAACGGTAAACGATCGTAATAAATTGGTAAAAACTTTAGCCATTGCCAAAAGCGCTATTAGACATAATATGGCGAAAGACTTACCAAAAATGCAGACTGAAACTTGTATTATTTGGGGAAAACAAGACAATGTTACTCCGCCGGAAGTAGCCGAAGATTTTAATAAACTTCTCCCTAATTCTGAATTATACTGGATTGACAAATGCGGCCACGCTGCCATGATGGAACATCCAGATGAGTTTAACCAATTGCTTAACCATTGGTTAAAAGAAAAGCAATTATAAGCCATGGATATTAAATCTGCCAAATTTGTAATTAGCAACAGTGACGTTAAAAAATGTCCTGAAAGCAATTTACCGGAATATGCTTTTATAGGAAGAAGTAATGTTGGTAAGTCTTCGCTGATCAATATGTTAACGAAGCGAAAAAGCTTAGCTAAAACATCGGGCAGACCAGGAAAAACGCAACTTATTAATCATTTTCTCATTAACCAAGAATGGCATTTGGTAGATTTACCGGGTTATGGTTATGCACGCGTAAGCAAAAAAGAGAAAAAGACTTTTCAGAAATTTATTACAGATTATTTTAAGAACAGAAAACAACTGGTTTCTGCTTTTATTTTAGTCGATTCTCGCCACGAACCACAAAAAATAGATCTTGAATTTATGCAATGGTTGGGCGAGCATATGATTCCGTTTGCGATTATTTTCACGAAAGCTGATAAATTAAAGCCGAATGCTTTAGAGCGTAATATTGAAGATTACCAAAAGAAGCTTTTAGAAACTTGGGCAAGTGTACCACCTTATTTTGTTACTTCTTCTTCTAAAGAAATTGGTCGAGACGAGCTTCTAAATTATATTGAAGAGATCAATAATTCGCTGTAAAAATTCTTCCGCTTAAACTCTAGATTTCAATAAATTAATTAGCTCTTTTGTAGTAGTGAGTTTATTCAATTCTTCCGAAGAAATAAGCACTTCTAAATTCCCTTGATTTTCGATTAGAAGAATCGGAAATTTAAATTTGTATCCAAATTTTGAAGCATATTGTTTTTGAAATTCATCTTTATGGAGAAACTCTAATTCATGCGAAGATGCTTTTCTAAAATTTCTCCATAATCGATGTTCTGTAAATGTGTTATGGGTAAGTTTACACAAATTACACGTATAAGTGCTTGGGCGTAAAAGTTTATGCGCTACATCTAATAAAGTGTTTGCTTTACCAGAATTTGCATTATAAACCATTACGAGTTTTGCCATTACTCTTTTTTCAGTTCTAATTTATCTGCAAAATAATCGCAGAAATCTTTCATGGTTTCCATCATTTTTTCATCTTCGGTAGCGCGGTAAAACGTATCACTCATAGCCACTAAAGTTTGATGAAAGAACACCTTCATCTCATCGACCGGCATATCTTTGGTCCATAGATCGATACGCAAAGTTTCTTGCTGCTTGCTATCCCAAAGTGAAAGTAACATTGCTTTTGCTTCTTCATTATTAATACCGCCGTCTTGCGCGCTCCAGTTTAAATTTTCAGGCACATTATTTTCGTCGACCTCAACTTGTATTTTTATTTCAGACTTTTTATTTGACATGCTTATGGTTTTCTAGGTTTGTAATTTGATTTTTTAAATAATTCTTCCGCATCGGTTTGCAGCAATTCTGACAACGAAACATCCGGATTTTTCTCTGCAAACTGTCGTACAATTTGCCAACCCATATATTGTCCCAATTGTGGCGGACTTTCGTTATCTAACTGCAATCTAAATTTTGAAAAAGGCGCTAAATTAATAAATCTTCGCTGCAATTCACTATCGGTATCGTAAAGAACTTCGTGCTCTATAAAATATCGCCAAATTTGCTCTTCGTTAGTTAATGCCCATTCCATTTCTTTTTCAGTATAACCCATTCGTTGCGCTTCAGAAAAATTAGGAATTAAGCGATCTTTCAGATATAATAATTTACCGTAATAAACCATTGCCGCCAAGAAGGTTCTGCCTTGTGGTTGCGGTACAAATTGCTCGGCATAAGCAGTTGCCATATCGGGAACAATTTGTTCTTTACGAAAGTTTTTCTTTAAATATTCTTGTAAACCAATGTAAAACTTGTGCTCTTCACCCAAATAGGTATCTAATGAAACCAACACCACGCTATCTGCCACGATCACCTTATTGCGATAATCGACTTCTGAAGTAACCGTAATTACCTTAGGTACTTGAAACTGCGGAAAATAATATTTTAAATGCTGAAAAAGACTTTCTATTTCTTCCTCTTGCTCAAACTTCGGAAAGGCTTTTACAGTTTCCCGATTTAATTCTTGCTGAATCGTATCGTTCATCATATCCACCCAAACAGAATCGGAATATTGCTTAGGGAATAAAAGCGGATATTCTTTTTTTAACTGCGGAAGATCTTCCGGCGTAGCTTCAGCAAAAACTTTATCGAAACGATCGATTTTCACCTCTACCGGAATTTTAGAGATTTCTTCTTCAACTGCGCTTTCATTATTACAACTTATCAGTAAGCCAATTGCGAGAAATAGAAATGCTATTTTTTTAATCATACTCCTGTTCTTATGATTGCTTTAACGCCCGTAAACGTTTATAATTATACTTAAAAGCTTATTTTTGTAGCAAAGGTAATTTATAAACTTAAAATAGTAGTCCATGCAAACTCAAAAAGTAGTAGATCATATTGTTCACTGGTTAAAAGATTATGCTGAAAAAGCCAATGTAAAAGGTTTTGTGATTGGTATTAGCGGCGGAATTGACTCTGCAGTAACCTCTACGCTTTGTGCAAAAACAGGATTAAAAGTTAAGTGTTTAGAAATGCCTATTCACCAAGCAGAAAACCAAGTAAGTCGAGCTTTACGCCATATTGATTGGTTAAAAGAAAACTTTGATGATGTTGAATTACAACAAGTAAATCTTACTCCGGTTTTTGATAGTTTATTAGCCTCTTTACCGAAAGTTGAAAATGAAGAAGAACGTTTTATGTCGTTAGCCAATACTCGTGCCAGATTACGTATGACGTCACTTTATTATTTTGCTGCTTTAGAAAGTTTGCTAGTTGCCGGAACCGGAAATAAAGTAGAAGATTTTGGTGTAGGTTTTTATACAAAATACGGCGACGGCGGAGTAGATTTGAGTCCGATCGCAGATCTATTAAAAACAGAAGTTTATGAAATCGCTGAGCATTTAGGTATTCACGAAGAAATTTTAACCGCAGCGCCAACCGATGGTTTATGGGGTGATGATCGTACCGATGAAGACCAGATCGGAGCAACTTACCCAGAATTAGAATGGGCGATGCATATGGATGATCTTGGTAAAACAGCCGATAATTTTGAAGGTCGAAAATTAGAAGTTTTCAAAATCTACAAAAAACTAAACACCGCTAACCAACATAAAATGCAACCTATACCGGTTTGTGAAATTCCGTTGAATTTGAAGTAAAGATTTTTTATTCAACTTGAATATTTGGTTAAATTAAACAGAATGAGATTTTGGGTTGACGCTTCGAAGAGGTTATCGTGACCATTGGAGATGATGAGAACAGAAGTTATTTCAACTAAAAAATCACAGGACTCGTTTAATACGTTCAGCAATATTCATCTCTAATTTTTTGTACTCAATCACTTGTTCTAAGATTTCTTGGTGATGTTCTGCAATATCTTTTTTAGCGTCTTGCATTAACTCAGCCACCTTTTGTTTCACTAAGTGTAAACGTAAATTTAGAATGGTGTCGTTTACTTCGCGAGCTTCAAGTTTTGTTCTGGGTTGCACAAAAATATCCTGATCTTCCCATCGGTGAAGTACATTTTTTTCTTCAGCCATTAAAATGGAAGTAATATCTGAAGCCTGCTCCGGTGAAAGCTGATTAATAAAAGTTTCAACCTTTAAATCTTCTTTGGTATTGAATTCATAAATAATTTGCTCGTATAATAAACGGAAACTTTCGTTAGTAAATTCAATCTCGTCTTCTTGAAGATCTAGAAAGATCTTTTCGTAAACTTTAGCTTCCTGTTTTTCTAATTCGAGCTCTAGATTTCCATCGCGATCTTCTTTGTATACGTATTCTTCAAATTCATCTGCAACCTTCCCGTAACGAAGTAACAAACTAATAATGTTACGTTCTAACTCGAATTGACGATCTACTTTTGGGCGAACTTCTTTGGGTTGCTTAATAACCTCGAAATTCTTTTTTTGTGTTGAAGTTTTTCGACCGCTATCTTTATTATTTTTTGCGTTAAGTTGCGCTAATGTACTGTAGAGGACGTCTTCTGAAACATCCATAATTCGAGTACATTCTTTCAAGTAAATCTCTTGCTGAATTTGGTCGGGTATTTTTGCAATACTATTGACCATATCTCGAATTACTTCAGCTTTTTTAATAGGATCACCTTGCGCTTGATCAACCAAAAGCGACGCCTTAAAACTGATGAAATCTTTAGAATTTTGCTGAAGATAAGCTTCGATATCTTCTTTGGTATTTGCTTTAGCAAAACTATCGGGATCTTCACCTTCCGGGAACGCACAAACTTTCACATTCATTCCCTGTTCTAAGATCAAATCTATACCGCGTAACGAAGCTCGAAGCCCGGCAGCATCACCATCAAAAAGTACTGTAATGTTTTTAGTGAGTCGATTAATTAACCGAATTTGTTCGGGCGTTAACGCCGTTCCGGAAGAAGCCACCACATTTTCGATCCCGGCTTGATGCATTTGGATCACATCGGTATAACCTTCTACCAAATAACAATTATCTTCTTTCGCTATGCTTTGTTTGGCGTAATAAATACCGTAAAGCACTTTACTTTTATGGTAAATATCACTCTCGGGCGAGTTTAAATATTTAGCAGCTTTTTTCTCGTTGGTTAAAATTCGACCTCCAAAACCAAGCGTTCTTCCTGACATCGAGTGAATAGGGAACATTACCCTGCCTTTAAATCGGTCAAATTTCTTTTGTTCTTTAACGATCGTAAGCCCGGTTTTTTCTAAAAACTCTAATTGATACCCTTGCTTTAAAGCTTCTTCTGTAAAAGCATCCCAAATATCGGGAGAATAACCTAAATCGAATTTCTCTATGGTTTCGTTGGTAAAACCGCGTTCTTTAAAGTAGCTTAAACCAATGGCTTTGCCTTGTTCGGTTTTTAGTAGTTTTTTCTGAAAAAATTTATTGGCAAATTCTGAAACCAAGTACATACTTTCGCGCTCATCGGCAAGTTGCTTTTGCTCGTCGGTTTGCTCGGTTTCTTCAATTTCGATTCCGTATTTTTTGGCGAGGTATTTTATAGCTTCCGGATAGTTAAAATGTTCGTGTTCCATAATGAAAGCCACGACATTGCCACCTTTTCCGCTAGAGAAATCTTTCCAGATCTGTTTTACCGGGCTCACCATAAAACTCGGTGTACGCTCATCGGTAAACGGACTTAAGCCTTTGTAGTTAGAACCCGATTTTTTTAACTGCACAAAATCGCCAATCACCTCTTCTACCCGAGCGGCATCAAACACTTGATCTATGGTCGATTTTTTAATCATTTCAGCTTAAAATCTTGGAAAGTTTCAATTTGCAAAAGTACTAAAATATAAAAAAGGGTAAACAACTTTGGCTTACCCTTTTTCTTCTAATTCAAAATGAAACAAATTTTACAATACTAATCTTACTCCTACAGCCACATTGTGTTGCTCTACCGGATTATCTTTAAACAGTGTATTTAAATCGTATCTTGCATAAAGCGTCCAATCTCCATAACCTACATATCCACTTAAACCGTAAATAAATTTTTCGATATTATAATCTTCATCGATCTTAGCTTTGGTGTTTTCTCCATCTTTCTTATACTTTAACTTTTGAGAAGAGCCTAGATTTAATCCGGCATAACCTCCTAAACCAACTTTAAAATGATCTACATCGTAATAAGCCTCTTTAGATCCGTATTTAATAGTTGATTTACCAAACTCGAAATGTAAAGGAAGTACCAAATTACCGAAATTTAACTTCGCCTTTTTTAGATCGTACTCGTATTCTTCTAAAATGGTTTGATCGCCATCTTCTACAAAATACATATTGTCTTTCGCTTTTAAACCGTTAGAATGAACGCTAAAACCGTAGTTAAACCTTAACGAACCAGCTTGATTTAACATCGTTTGCCACCCGAAGCCAATTTCAAAAAAACGGCTTCCGCCAAGTTTGTAAGGAGAATCACTTAACGAAACATTGTCGATCAAAGCGTGATTAAAGCCAAACGCCACGTAAGTATTACTTGTAGTTCTTTCTGGAATAGAATCGTAATCTTCGACATCTTCTATTTTTTCATCATATTTTAAAAAGCCTAAAGAAGTATAATATGCATCTATTTTTTTCTCCTCTTTACCTTCTACCGTTTCTGCATTACGCTCTAAAAGCGCAATATTTTCATCGATAATATTCTTTTGGTTTTGAATATTTAAGGCTCTTTTTTCTGCCGCCGATTTTTTTAATTCAGCCGCTTCTGTAGCGGTGATTTCGTTATTTTCTAATTGCTCATTAATTTTTTGAACTTCTTCTCGAAGTTTATCTTTTTCGATTTTTTCAATTTTATTTTTCTGTTTTTGTAACTCTTCGATCTTTAACTCAATGTTGTTTTTCACTTCAATGTTAATTTGCGCTTGAGATTGATAACCGACTGCAGCAGCGATAAATAAGGCTAGACTAATAATAATTGTTTTCATGATTTTTGTTGATTTTAGACACTTCGCTTCTACCCTTCCCTTTTTAGAAGGGAAGAAACTTAGTGGATTGATGAATGATTGATTTTGATTAATTTATTCGATAACAGAATTTTTTACCCTGTGAAAACCGCTTTCTAAAGCGTAAAAAACTTTTTCTTTGAAGCTCTGCTTGTCTTCTACCTCTATATTCTCTAACAGATTTTGCGCGCTTACTCTGTTATAAGAAGTATTGAAGTTTCTAATTTTCACTTTTTGTTGAGCTTCTTGTAAAAGTCGGTCTGTTTCAGATTCTGCTGAAAGATTTTCCGCTTGGGCTAACTGTTTTTCTGAAGTATAATTTTCTAGAGGAAACACTTCCGGTAAAATTGTTTGAGGTTGAATTTTAGTTTCTTCAATAGATTTCAAAGGTTTTACTTTTGCTTTTTCGGTTTTAATTTCTGAACGATCTACACTTGCAAGAACCGGCTTTTCAATTTCTATTTCAGGTTGAGTTTTATTTTCTGTTTGAGTGATGGAAATCTTTTCAACAGCATTTAATTCTTCATTTTTATTGATTTCTTGTAAATTTTCTTCAGCTTCCACTTCAACTAAATTATTTTTTGGCGCTTCAATAGTATTTTGATTCACCACATTTACCGGTTCTACTTGTTGCTGATTAAAAAAGAAAGATGTAATTAAAATACCGCCTAAAAAACTTGCTGCGATCCCTAACCACCAATATTTTTTGGTCGATTTTTCTTCTTTCACCTCTAACTCTGCAGCCAATTGATCCCAAGCTCTTGCTGAAGGCTCGATTTTTCGCGCTTCTAACTGCTGCTTAATTTTTTTATCAAAATTATCTACCGCCATGATTCTCTTTTCTACGAGGTTCTACTTTTTGTTGTAACAACTTTCTGGCTTTAGAAAGTTGCGATTTAGAGGTTCCTTCAGAAATATTCAACATTTTTGCAATTTCCTGATGCTTGTAACCTTCTACTGCGTAAAGCATAAATACTGCTTTATAACCTTCGGGTAATTCGTCTATTTTTTGCTGAAGAAAATCTACTTCTTCTACCGAGCCAAAACTGTTTTCTGAGGCTAATGCTGAATCATTTTCAAATTCTTCTGAAAACTGAACTTTCTTCTGACTTCGCAAAAAATCGATGGCTTCTCTCACCATAATTCTACGTATCCAACCTTCAAAACTACCTTCTGCTTTGTAGCTTGAAAGATTAACGAATACTTTCATAAATCCTTTAAGCATTACATCTTCTGCAAATTGCAGATCTTTTACATACATTCTGCAAACGCTCAACATCTTTGGCGAATAAGTTTCGTACAAACTCTTTTGAGCTTTACGATCTTTTTTCATCGCCTTTTTAATAAGACGTTTTTCGTTTTGATGTAACTGAATTACTTTCACAATTAATCTCTAAAGACTTTCTATTTACATAGACGAAAGTAAACTAAAAAAGGTTGCCTGAGTTTGTACTTTTTTTGAAATAATTTCAAAAACTATTAATTATCAGCGTTTTAAGAATAAAAATAATTTTAAAAAATCTCTTACCTCGAATATTATTAAAGGGAAATTTGAATTCACAAACTTTAAGCATCATAGATTTTACAAGAATTGTTGTAGCTAGTAAGTTTTTGGGTAAGGGTAATAAATAAGTGATGATTCTGAATGAATTTCAGGACGGTATAATTGAAAGATTTATTTCTTACGATCAATTACATAAGTCATCATCAACTCCAAAGAAGCTTTATATGGAGAATCGGGATAATGCTGAATAAGGTCGAATGCTTCTTGCTGAAAGCTCTTCATTTTGTTTTCTGCATAAGACAAGCCGCCGGCATCTTTTACAAATTGAATGACTTCTTTGACTCTTTTCTTGTCTTTATTATGATTTTTAACCGAATTGATAAGCCACCTTTTATCTTTTTCTGAAGAATTGTTAAGTGCATAAATTAACGGCAAAGTCATTTTTTGCTCCTTAATATCGATCCCTGTTGGTTTTCCGATTTTCTCTTCGCCATAATCGAACAAATCATCTTTAATCTG
The DNA here is from genome assembly GCA_012964435.1 of Mesonia sp. Taxonomy (GTDB): domain Bacteria; phylum Bacteroidota; class Bacteroidia; order Flavobacteriales; family Flavobacteriaceae; genus Mesonia. The sequence goes on from DTTX01000057.1 coordinate 46,880, forward strand.
AAAAGCCATCCCAATAAGCTCTCCAAATTTGCGCATTCTTTCTACGTGTTCTGAATCTGGTTTTACCGATGCAGCCCCCAAACTACAGCAAGCCGCAATTAAGGTTGCCGTTTTTTGCCGAATGATTTCATAATAAATTTCTTCTGTAATATCGAGTTTACGGGCTTTTTCAATCTGTAATAATTCGCCTTCGCTCATTTCTCGAACCGCGACAGAGATGATCTTCAGTAAATCAAAATCGTTATTATCTATAGAAAGTAAAAGTCCTTTAGATAATAGGTAATCCCCAACAAGAACAGCAATTTTATTTTTCCAAAGCGCATTGATCGAGAAAAAACCTCGACGACGGTTAGAATCATCGACCACATCGTCGTGTACCAAAGTTGCCGTATGAATTAGCTCAATTACCGATGCGCCGCGATATGTACGATCGTTCACTTCACCATCGCTCACCATTTTAGAAACCAAAAACACGAACATAGGTCGCATTTGTTTTCCTTTACGATTCACTACATAATGAGTTATACGATTGAGTAAAGCCACTTTAGAAGACATCGAGAGCAAGAACTTTTTTTCGAAAAGTTCCATCTCATAATTAATGGGGGCTTTTATTTGTGCGATGGGTTTCACTGATAGAGCAAATATAAATAAAGTGTTTAATTTAAAATATTAGTGCTTTCAATTTATTTTTTTATTATTTTTATAGGATTAATCTAAAAATGAGTCTTCTATGAAAAGAACATTACTTTATTTTATTTTATTTATTTTTTCTGTAAGTATACAAGCACAAGTATTCTCAGAAAATTTTGACGGAGAAACTTTAGATGCTACAACTTTCTCTAATTGGAGCTCTTTAGATGAAGACGGTGACGATGAGTTTTGGGAGGTTTTTAATGCAGATGCAAATTTAGTTGATCTAGATGATGATGGCACCAATGATGTCCAAATGAATTGGAACTTATCTGGACTTGCAGCAGACTCTGACTCTTGGGAAGGAGGTTCTGCGCTAACTCCAGATAATTATCTAATTACAAGTAACCCAATAGACCTTACAAATGTTACAGGAACTACCATAAGCTATACTGTGGGTACTTACCAAACTAACCCGAATTTTATAGGAGATCAATATTCTGTATATTTAACTACTTCTAATGATCTTGCAGAAATAGCTAATGCTACACCAATTACCACTAGACAATTAAGTGATGATTTTACAGCAGCTGCTCCAGATGGTTCAGAATCTTATGCAGATATTACGTTAGACGCTTCTGCTTATGATGGTCAAATCGTGTATTTAACATTCAGACATTATAACTCTACAGATCAAAATTCGGTTTTACTTGATAATATTGTTGTTGATGGAGTTTTAGGAGTTGAAGATAAATTGTTTAATAATTTTAGTTATTATGCAAATCAAAATTATTTAGAACTTTCTGCTTCTTCACCAATAAATGAAATTAAAATTTATAGTATTTTAGGTAATGAGATCAAAAAAGTTAATTCAAATTCTCTAACTGAATCTGTAAATATTACAGAACTTGCTTCCGGAATTTACTTAGCTCAAATCAATATTAGAAATCAATCGAAGACATTTAAATTTCTTAAAAAATAAAATTGGACGCTAAAAATGATAAGTCGAATTATAATTTATTCGGCTTTTTTTATTTGTTCATTTAACATTTTTATATATATTTAACCTTAAATAAACCCTAAATATTAAATTATGAAAAAAATTACTTTAACTCTTACAGCCTTATTAGCTGTTTTTACAATGAATTCTCAAATTACAAATATTTCTTTTGAAACTTCAGAAGGTTTTACAGAAGGAACTTTAGATTCTCAAAATGAATGGGGAACTAGTGATGTGGTTGCAGATCAATTCTTTGTTAGTGATAATTATGCTACCGACGGGTCTTTATCGTTATACGGTGAACACTCAAATGAGCAATATGATAACGGTCAAGGTCAAGCGGCATTAATTGGAGCGTTTAGTCCTAATTATACAATTACATCAAGTTTATTTTCAATTTCGATGGATGTATATGTTACTACACCTGTCACGGAAAATAATGGTTCAGATATTCATTTAGGGGCACAATCATCTGGAGAAGAATTTTTAACTTCTAGAGTTGTGTTTGATTTCCAATCTAATATAAAAGTAATTGATGATGCATCTGGATCTCCAGCATATGAAAATATTGGAACTTACGAATTTGACACTTGGTATAATGTTGAAGTTATTTATGATTTTGATAATGGAACTATAGAATATTATCTTGATGACACTTTAGCTTATACAGGTAATGTTTGGACAAGTGCTACGACTGTAGACCAATTAACATTTTTATTTGACAACTATGAAAGTAGCTTTTACGTTGATAATGTAGTTATTAATGATGGTAACCTTTCAACAAGATCTTTTGAAACAATTGCTTTTGACCATTACTTAGATAACAACTCTACACTGGTTTTATCTTCAGATAATGTTTTATCTGGTGTTAAATTATACAGCATCTTAGGTCAAGAAGTTTTAGCTCAAGAATTAAATGCTACAAACGGAAGACTTGATATTAGCTCATTTAACGCTGGAGTTTATTTAGCTCAAGTACAAATTGAAGGACAAACTAAAACTTTCAAATTCATCAAGAAATAATTATTCTTGATTAAGCATAAAAAATCCTGAATCTTTCGATTCGGGATTTTTTTATATCTGATTTTTAATCTTAGGCTTAATTTGTTTCTGAAGATTTATTTGCTAATTGTCCGCAAGCGGCATCGATATCTCTTCCTCGCGACCTTCTTACGGTAACGGTAAATCCTGCTTTTTCTAAATGATGTTGGTAACGATCGGTAACACTTGCTGAGGCTTGCTGAAACTCGCCATCATCAATTGGGTTATATTCAATGATATTTACTTTACATGGAATAATCTTACAGAACTCCACCAAAGCATCGATATCTTTTTGTTGATCGTTAATTCCTTTCCAAATTAAATATTCGTAAGTAACTCTTCGTTTTGTTTTCTCGTACCAATATTCCAAAGACTCAGCTAAATCTTTTAGAGGAAAAGTCGCATTGAAAGGCATAATCTGCGTTCTTGTTTCATCGATAGCCGCGTGCAAAGAAACTGCTAAATTGAATTTCACCTCATCATCGGCTAATTTCTTGATCATTTTCGGTACTCCGGAAGTAGAAACTGTAATTCGCTTAGGCGACATCCCTAAACCTTCTGGAGAGGTAATCATCTCGATAGATTTGAGCACATTTTTATAGTTCATCAAGGGTTCTCCCATTCCCATAAAAACAATATTCGAAAGTGGCATATTATTGTATAACCTACTTTCGTTGTCGATGGCAACTACTTGATCGTAAATTTCATCTGGGTTTAAGTTTCGCATGCGTTTTAAACGCGCCGTTGCACAAAACTTACAATCTAAACTACATCCTACTTGTGAAGATACACAAGCGGTGGTTCTTGAATAGGTCGGAATCAAAACTGACTCAACCGTAAAACCATCGTGTAGTTTTACCGCATTTTTAATCGTCCCATCATTACTGCGCTGCATTTGATCGACCTTGATATGATTGATCACAAAATTATCGTCGAGCATTTGACGGGTTTGCTTCGAGATATTAGTCATATCTTCAAAACTGTGAGCGCCTTTGCTCCACAGCCATTCGTAAACTTGTGTTCCTCGAAAGGATTTATCGCCTACGGAAACAAAAAATTCTCGTAGTTGCTCTTTACTTAATGCGCGTATGTCTCTTTTCTTTTCTTTCACGTTACAAAGGTATAAAACTAAACGGAGTTGTTTAGTGTTATTCTTAGGTCTTCATGCGTTAGGGATGGAAGCGGCATCCTTTTTTGCTTGATCAAAGACTTCTCGACTCCGCTCGAAGTGACAAGCAAAAAAGATATAGCGTACAGCCCGACCCGCAGGGTAACGCCCAAAATATTATTTACAAAAAAGGCTACACAAAATTGCGCAGCCTTCGTTGATTTGTTTCTCTATGAAAATTAGATGATCAACATCGCATCTCCATAAGAATAGAATTTATATTCTTCTTTGATCGCTTCTTCGTAAGCACGCTTCATTAAATCGTGACCCGCAAAGGCAGAAACCATCATTAATAAGGTCGATTTTGGCGTATGGAAATTGGTGATCATACAGTTGGCGATACTAAAATCGTATGGAGGAAAGATGAATTTGTTGGTCCACCCTCTAAACTCATTTAAACGACCGTTTGATGAAACTGAACTTTCTAAAGCACGCATTACCGTGGTACCTACTGCGCAGATCTTTCTTCTATTCTCGATCGCATTATTGATCACTTGTGTTGAATCTTCTGTAATTTCTGCTTCTTCACTATCCATTTTATGTTTAGAAAGATCTTCTACTTCAACCGGATTAAAGGTTCCTAAACCGATGTGTAAAGTCACTTCGGCTAAATCTACACCTTTAATTTCTAAACGTTTTAATAAGTGTTTTGAGAAGTGTAAACCTGCCGTTGGTGCAGCTACAGCTCCTTCATTTTTAGCATAAATGGTTTGGTAACGATCGGCATCTTCCGGCTCAACTTCTCTTTTGATGTATTTTGGAAGTGGAGTTTCACCAAGTTCATTTAATTTCTTTCTAAACTCTTCGTAAGAACCGTCATAAAGAAAACGTAAAGTTCTTCCTCTAGAAGTCGTATTATCGATCACTTCTGCTACTAAACTTTCATCATCACCAAAATAAAGCTTATTACCAATACGAATTTTTCTTGCAGGATCTACCAACACATCCCAAAGGCGCGTTTCTGAATTTAATTCTCTTAATAGAAATACTTCGATTCTAGCTCCTGTTTTCTCTTTATTACCAAAAAGACGCGCAGGAAAAACCTTAGTATTATTAAGAACCATCACATCTTCCGGCTCAAAATAATCGATTAGGTCTTTAAATTTTTTATGTTCTATTGTATTTTCTTTACGGTTTAAAACCATTAATCGCGCTTCATCACGATCTTCTGAAGGATATTCTGCTAATAGTTTTTTTGGCAGTTCGAAATCGAACTGTGAAAGTTTCATTCCCATACTAAAATTTTTAGAAGCGCAAATATACAACCTCAACATAGGGGTTGTCAAGTAAATGAGCAATTATTTAAGAAATAGATTTTTGAGGCTGAAGTTTTTAAAGGATTTTATACTTCTTTTTGCTGAATATGGAAGTGATTCATCGCTTGCCAAAAGTCCGGAAATGATTTTGAAACCACTCCGGCATCTTCAATTTTTAAAGTTGTTTTTAAAGCTAATGGAGCAAATGCCATCGCCATACGATGATCGTTATACGTGGCTATAGAGACATTTTCCTTTAAATTTACACAAGGGTAAAGTTTTAGGCTATCGTTAGTAATATCTACGCGAGCACCGAATTTCGACATCTCGTCGTGTAAGGCAACTAACCGATCGGTTTCTTTGATTTTTAACGTATGTAATCCGGTAAGTTCGCAACCAATCCCTAAGCCTAAACAAGTGACTGCAATGGTTTGCGCTAAGTCTGGAGATGAAACCAAATCTGCTTTGTAGACTTGAGGTAATTTAATTGATTGCTCTTTTTTAAGCTGAATTGAATTTTCTGAAAAAGTTGTGTTCACCCCTAAGCTTTTATACAATTCAACTAAAGAAGAATCTCCTTGAAGACTTTCTTTTTTATAATTGCTAATTGTAATATCTGCGGAATCGCTTAAAGCGATCAAACTATAAAAGTAAGAGGCAGAACTCCAATCTGATTCTACCACGAATTTCTTTGGCTGCTGCAGTTGAAAAGGTTCTATTTTAATATTATTATTCTCGAAAGAAGCAATTACACCAAGATCTTTCAGCAATGAAAGCGTCATTAAAATATAAGGAGTTGAAGTCACATTGCCTTCAAGCTTAATCTCTAATCCGTTTTCTAAAGATGGCGCCATTAACATTAAGGCAGAAATATATTGACTACTAACATTTGCTGCTAAGCTTACATTAGATTTGGTAATTTTTTTTCCGTGGATTAATAATGGCGGATAGCCTTCTTCTTTTTGGTATTCGATTTCGGCACCTAGACTTTTTAACGCATCAACTAATAATTTAATTGGGCGTTCTTGCATTCTTTTGCTACCGGTAAGAATGGTTTTTCGTCCTTCTTGAATTGAAAAATAGGCCGTAGAAAAACGCATTGCCGTGCCGGCGTGATGAATATCGATCTCTTCTTCTGAAGAATTTAAAGCTTTCTGCAAAACTTCTGTATCGTCACTATTGGATAGATTTTCAATTTCTATCTGCGGAAACAAAGCTTGTAAAATAAGTAAACGGTTTGCTTCACTTTTTGAGCCGGTTACTTGCCAATTTCCTTTAAGGTTTTTATGTGTTGCAACTAATTCGAGGGTCATTGTTTTGCTTTTTCTCTTTTCAGTTTTCCTCTAAATTGAAGAAATGTTACGATAAAACCATAGATAAAACCACCAATAATATTAGCGATAAGAAATCTGATAAGCATTTTACCTTCTAATTTTTCAGCAATAAATTCATCGAAATTAAATCCGAAAGAAAATAATAGATCGATCGCGTTATAAATAAGCATAAAAGCAAAACCAAGAATAATTACCGATTTCCAAAAACCCTTAACCGCAACAACTTCTTTAAAACTCATTATTTTAGTTTTTCGTTTTGATGATGACGATCGTGATCTCTTTTGGTTTTTAGATCTAATTTTTTATCGAAAGCCTCTTGCAAATCGATCCCGGTTTGATTAGCCAAACACAAAACCACAAAAACAACATCGGCTAATTCTTCACCTAAATCTTTAGCTTTATCGTTTTCTTTTTCACTTTGTTCACCATAACGACGAGCAATGATCCTGGCAACTTCGCCTACTTCTTCGGTAAGTTGTGCCATATTGGTGAGCTCGTTAAAATAGCGAACGCCGTGTTCTTGAATCCAGTTATCTACAGCTTTTTGAGCGTCTTGAATGTTCATTTATTTAATTTTTGTAAGTACGATCTGTTCTGATTCTTTTTTAATCTTTTCATTAAAAAATTGTTTTAAGAATTGATAATCTTCAGGTAAGATCCTACTTTTATACATATCTAAATCTACGGCTAATCTAATGAACTTTCCATTACCTGAAACAACATATTTGTACATTCCTGAATTTTCTCCAAACTGCAATTTCATAGGTTCTGGTAATGAAGTGATCTCGTAATTGTTTGGGATTTTAAGATTAATTACATATTTATCTGAGAAAGAATATACAAAATCTACAGGGAAATTACGCTCTTCTAATTTAAACGGATTTTCGTCTTCGATAAAGAACATGAATGGTTTTAAGAAAATTTTATCTCCGATTTTATCTACTGCCTTTTCATACTCATAAGAGAATATTTCTGTAACAGCTCCATCATTTTCAGCATTTTCTACTTTATAATCATTTATAAGAGCATTATCTAATGATGATTCTTTATCTCTCAAATAATCTTCTTCAGATTGAGAGAAGTATTTTTTTCTAAATAAATAAGAGTAATGATTATCTTTTTGGGTTTTAACTTTTCCTTTAATTACTCCATCTTCTGTTAGTGTTGCGCTCACGAGATTGACTAGAGTACTTGTCTCAGGCTCTTTTAGATCTATCAACCTCCAAAGTTTATTAGGAGTGTCTACCATAACCCCATTAAAATTATAATCTCGAATAGGCAGCACATTAAACTCACTGTATTTATCTGTAGCATCTAATAAGTACTCATTATCATTTATCATTAATCTACCGATAACATAATTAAGTCTATCTACCGTTGGAAAAACAGGTTTTAAATTATCACGCGTACTTATAACAATAGGACTTGCATCAAAACCTGCATAACGCAGCATAGCAACTAAACTCAAATTTATATCTGCAGCATTACCTGACTTCTCTTTATAAGTTTGACGAATACCATTATCAAAATATTTACCTTTTTCATCATTCCATTTTAAATTTTGCTTTGCATGATTAAAAATATCCTTGGCAAGCTCTATTGAATTTTTACTATCTGCATTTGCAATTAGTTGATCTATATCATCTTCAAAAATATTAGTTTTCTCTATCTCATCTTCATAATCATCACTATATCCAATAGTTTTAGCAACATCTCCCCAACTTTTTGAGTAATTTTTAAGATTTCCATATCTATCTTTAGTAGACATTAATTCGAATAGAATACCTCCACGATAGTTCTCAATATTATCTACAAAACTTTCATCTTTTAATGCTGGTATATCCTCAGCACTATAAGAATAAATATTTGCCATAGAACCCAATCGCTGATCCATTTTTGTTTCTAAGGAATATTTTATATCTACACTCCCTTTTGGTATTCTCTTAAAAATGAAATCTTCTGGAGTGGCTATTGTTGCTGTAATTTTTTCAGCAGGAATATCAAACTGAAATTCAAACTCTTCAATATTAAAAAAATAAGGAGAGCGCTTTTTGTAATAAATATCTATTACAGTTCCTTTTTTTATTTTAGGTAAGGTAAAACTTGTTTTCTCGTACTTAGTTGAAAGTTCTTTTTCAAAAATTTGACTTCGATCTAATTTAGTTTCTTCAACCTGACCATTAATCAGATTATAAGAATAAGCTTTAATTTTTGAAACACTTTCTCTCTCACCATCAACATAAAGATAAATCTCTTCTGTTGCATATTCTAAATCTTCCGGACGATTATTATAAAATTTAATTCGCTTTCTAACTTCGGTAATAATATCTATAGATGTGAAAGTGACATCGTAATATACATTCTTATCATAAAATAAAATCTCTGCTCCTGTAGTACTATCTATCTCACTATATTGTTTTTCTAGTTCTTCTTTAGAAACTTCTCGTAATTTATAGTCTTGTGCATAAACACTTAAAGTGATTAGACTTATAATAATTACAGATATATATTTTTTTAAATTCATCTTTAATTTTGTTTAGCTATAAATGATATTTTTTTTCCTTCTGAATTAGATACGCTATTTCTAAATTCTCGATATGCTGAATATTTCTCTTTTGGATAAACACCATCTTTCAAAAGGATATCTTTTTTATAAATAATCATATTATCCACAACCTCTAACGACATTTTATAAGTACCAAATTCTGAAGAGATCTCTTCATCATCAGGCAATGCTTCTACTTGGTAACCCTCCGGTATGCTAATCTCTATTTCATCTTGATCCCAATATCCTCTAGAAATTCTAAATGGAGTTTTTCTAGTTCTGTAACGTTGAGGAACATGTTTATTGGGACTAATTGGGTTAATAGAAATGAATAATCTCTCACCAGAGGTTGTAACGTAATTATCTCCTTTTAATTGAAAATTCTCAGTAAATTCAATTTTATCTTTATCATTAGCTAGCTGATGCGAAACGATAGTTAAGTTATCTATGTAAGACCAATAAGCCTTATCTCTTTTTTTAAGATCATCTGGTGAATATTGTTCTAAATATCTACGATTATCGTATTGAGTTCCTTTGGTTGTTATAACTCCTTCAACATTAATTTCGCCGCTCTCGTTAAAGTTAATTTTAGCTTTAGTATATTGATAATTATCTTCATTTAAGTAGGCAGGAGTTTTAACGATCTCGCCGCCATCTGGTTTCATGACAAATACATCTCTATCATCGGTAAAATCTCCCAAAAAACCAAAAGGGTTTGTTTGACTAGTACAATCGATCCAGCTATAACTATCTTGATTTGGTATTGCAAGAATTGCGTGATTACCTTGTGCTAAACTTGCAAAATCACTCTCAAAATTCACTTTAGAATTACCAGCCTCGACGTGAACATAATAGGCATCTACTCCCACTGCTTCAAGTAAAGCTTTTGTGTAATTTGAAAGTCCTTTACAATCGCCATATTTTACTTCATCTACTTCACTTGCCAAGATAGGCTGGAAACCACCAATACCTACTTGTACGCTTATATATCGAGTATTATTTTGAACATATTCATAGACTAATTTAGCTTTTTCCAGAGGGCTATCGATTCCTGCGGTAAGTTTCTTCATTTTACTAATAGTTGCGGGCGACAACTCTGTTCTTTCTAATAAAATTTCGTTGCTAAACCATTTACCTAAAGAAGACCAATCACCAATTTCTTCAGCTTTATAGCCCGATAAGTTGAAATTTCTTGGAACAGAAAGAACGCTTGGAGTTACCTCATTTAAGGGCAGGTGAAGATCTTCAACCGGTATCGCTTCGACGTCTTGCACACTATAGGTAATACTTTCAGCCATTTCTTGTTTTTTTACTTTAAAATCCTGAAAGTTTTTTTCCTTTATATTTATTGGCATTTTAGTTTTATCATATAGAATTTTAAAACTAGAATTCTGTACAAAAACATCATAGGAAGGTATAAAATGGTGTGTTGGAATAAATGCAGTATTACTTGTTTTATATTCTTTTGTAAATGCTACTGTATAAGGATAACTTGTTGGTTTATAATCGAAATATTTAATTCTAGAATCTGAGTACAAAGTAGAACCATCGACAGCGCTTCTATCGGTAAAATCTTTTTCTTTAATTTTCTTTATTATCTCACCATTAGCATTATACACAATGAGTTCTAAATTTTTAATTTTTATATCATTGTCATAACCTGCTATACAAAATGCTGCTTCGTCGCCTTTTTCATTTAACACTGTCACTAATGTATATTTGTTTACAGTCATAGAGGTACTATTTTCAAGCTCTATACGAGTAGTATAGTTTCTTATAACAGCATCTGCATTTCTAAAGTCTTCAACAGCAATTGGCTCGACAGATTTTTGAGCTTGGGATGTAAAAATGGTCATCCAAAGTATGGATGTAACTAATATTTTATTCATATAAGCAATTTCTTAAAGAGGTGTTAAAAATAGAAAAATCTAAAGAACTACCTATACTTTTTCTTTAGAATCTATAATTATCGTTACCGGGCCGTCGTTAAGGAGACTTACTTTCATATCGGCTCCAAATTCTCCGGTTCCTACTTCTTTTTCAAATTGCTTTTCAAACTCTTTGATAAACGCTTCGTAAAAAGGAATAGCTACTTCAGGTTTGGCTGCTTTTATAAAACTTGGTCGATTGCCTTTTTTTGTGCTCGCGTGAAGGGTAAACTGACTTATAATTAATGCTTCGCCATTAATATCTTTCAACGATAAATTCATTTTATCATCTTCATCACCGAAAATTCGCATATTGATAATTTTTCGACAAAGCCATTCGATGTCTTCCTGAGTATCTTCAGCTTCAATCCCAACCAGAATCAAAAATCCTTTTTTGATGGAAGATTTTACTTTTTTATCTATCGTTACGCTTGCTTCACTTACGCGCTGCAATACCACTCTCATAATTTCTATTCTTTATAAATATCTACTCGGTAATGCTCGTCTTCACCTTCTAACATTTGTAAATAAGATTTATATCGTGACCAAGAAATTTCATCTTCATCTAAAGCTTCTTTAATGGCACATTTTGGTTCTTCAACGTGTAAACAATTATTAAATTTACATTCACTCTTACGCTCAAAAAATTCAGGGAAATAATCGCCTAATTCTTCTTTTTCAATTTCTACGATTCCGAAACCTTTAATTCCCGGAGTGTCGATAATTCTGGCGTTAAAAGATAGATCGAACATTTCAGCAAATGTAGTGGTGTGTTGCCCTTGTAAATGTTGTTCTGATATTTCTGAAGTTTTCAATTCTAAACTTGGTTCTAATCGATTAATCAAAGTCGATTTTCCTACTCCGCTATGTCCTGAAAACAGTGAGGTATTATCAATCATCAATTCTTTTACCTTATCGATATTTTTACCTGATTTTGCTGAAATAGGAATACACGTATAACCAATTTCTCTATACATTGCCATTAAATACAGGATCTCGTCTTTTTCTTCTTGAGAATAGGCATCTACTTTATTAAAAAGCAAAACCGCTTTAATCCCGTAAGCTTCTGCCGTTACCAAAAAACGATCGATAAACGTGGTGAAGGTTGGCGGATTATTTAGGGTTACCAATAAAAACGCCACATCAATATTGGCCGCAATAATATGGGTTTGCTTAGAAAGATTGACCGATTTTCTAATGATGTAATTTTCACGCTCTTCAATATGTTTGATCACGCCAATTACCTCATCAATATTCTCTTCCAGATCAAATTCTACGTAATCTCCTACCGCTACCGGATTGGTGTTTTTAATTCCTTTTATTCTGAATTTACCTTTAATGCGGCAATTGTAAAACTTACCATCTTCGGCTTTAACGGTGTACCAACTTCCGGTCGATTTGTAGACGATTCCTTTCATAATACAAAAATGAACAATCCTTAGAATATTCAGCAAAAAAAAGACTGCTTTTTTGAGCAGTCTTTTTCATCAATTATCAAAACAATTAGTTAATGAACATTCTACCCAATTTATCTTTAGATTTTCTTGATGAATAAATAATATATTCATTCGTATTTTTTCTTAAATAAACTCCTGGTCTTAAAACCAATTGATGCTTCTCAAAATCTTCTTGATCTATTCTTTCTACATCTCCATTTTCACTGTATACAAATGCAGAAGGTATTGCTTTATTGTAATTACCCATAGAACGAATATCATCAATATTCTTAACTCCTATATTTTTTTTATGATCGTTAAAGAGAACTGTTAACTTATGATCTTTATAAATAGGGATAGCACTTAAATACTCTGGTCCTTTTCCTAAATTGGCAATAGGAATCATTAGACCACCCCCAATAACTAAAGGACCATCTAAATAACCTCCCCAAAAACCAATCGCTAAAGTAGTAAAGCTTGCCGCTTGTTGCTTAGGAAGTACATTTGACCAAGCAACTGTACCGTCTTGATTGATAGATGTAATAATAATTTCGTTATGTGTATAGGTTATAGACTGCATACGCATAGGACCAAATCCAGTTTCTCCTCCTAATGTAACGGTATGAAATTCTGAAAGTAATATAAATCCTCCATCTTCTTTTTCAATAATTGAATGCGTTCGATAATATGGTTTTACATCTTTATCTTTTTTTGCTCTTCGCTCACCAATTAATTTAACCTTAGTATTGTAATCAAAATCATTAAAGCTAATATTATCAACACTATTTGTTTCTGAATTTACTACTACAGAATAAACTCCCCTTAATTTTTTTAAAGCCCTACCACTTTTTCTAACATTTGAGAAAAAACCAACAATATTTACTTTACCATCTGCAGTAGAAAAAACCTCTCCATTAATTACTTCTTTATCCTCAAAATTAATATCGATAACCTCTTTTCGATAGTTATTGTTTGCTTTGAAAGCGTGTAATTGAAATTTCTCTATGTTCTTTTTTTCTTTTTTATCTCTGTAACTTTCATTTATCGCAAGAAAAATATCGCCGTAAACATTAACATCATAATCAGATATTTCAAACTCTAAATCCCATCGATCTTCATAAGGTACTTTTTCTAAATGACTAGCCACCGTATTAAGTTGATCATCAAATAATTTGATCTCGTATTGAATTTGTTCTTCTTTAGCAAATAATGCGGCGTGCATTACTAATAATCTGTCTTTTTGAGGAGAGCTTTTCATGTAAAAACCCCCTCTTTCTCGTTTCTTCGTTACTTGTGTATCAAATAATTTTACTTGATTTTCTGAAACACTTCCATCTTTACTAACTTCATATCCAAATAAATGGTAAACATCTTCTTTGTTATCGAACATACTCCCAATAACATAAATTCTATCTCCTATGTTTACAATATTTTCAAATTCGATATCTTTTCTTAAATGTTCTGGTAATTCAATTTCTTTCGTGTTTAAGTGACTCATATCACCAGAGGAAAAAGTCTTTACATAAAAATTCTTCCCTTTCGTTGCTAACGTATAAATTACGTCATCTAGCTCTGCTGCAATTTTTACAATTTTTTCTTTGTCTTCTTCAATTTCACTCCCGTGAGTTATCGAAACATTTCCAACAGTTACATCTTGGGCATTTGTAACTATAAATGACGCCATAAATAGCGCCAATAGTGTAATTTTTTTAATCATGAGTTTTTTGTTAAATGAAAAAATCAGGTAAAAAACTACCTGATTTTAACAAACCTATAACATTTAAGTATATAATCAAAAAATTACTCACTTAAAATTTTCTCTTGGTGATTGATTGATTCTTGGTGAATGGCTTTAAAGATCTTCAGAATAAATTCTTCGCTCAAGTTATGCTCTTTCCCGTCTAAGATCATCTTTCCTAAAATCTCATTCCAACGGGTAGATTGCAAGATCGCAACGTTTTTCTCTTTTTTTACTCCGCCAATTTCATCAACAACTTTCATTCGTTTACCCAGAACGTCTAATAATTGATTATCGATCACATCAATTTTAGCACGTAACGAAGCTAGCTTTTCTTGAAAATCTTGACTTTGAGAAACTTCTTTTCTAATCTTTAAGTCTTTCGTCATTTGATCTAAAGCTTGCGGAGTAATTTGCTGTTTAGCGTCACTCCACGCATTATCGGGATCGTAATGCGTTTCAACCATAATACCGTCGTAGTTAAGATCTAAAGCAGTCTGACATAAATCGGTAATAATATCTCTTCTTCCCGCAATGTGTGACGGATCTAAAATTAACGGCAAGTCCGGAAACTTGGTTTGCAGATCGATCGCAATTTGCCATTCAGGATTGTTTCTGTATTTCGATTTTTCGTAGGTTGAAAATCCTCGGTGAATCACGCCTAAATTCTTTACATCTTGTTTGTAAAAACGCTCTACCGCTCCTAACCATAACGCCAAATCTGGATTCACCGGATTTTTAATGAGAACCGTTTTATCGGTTCCTTTCAAAGCTTCAGCAATCTCCTGAATAATAAATGGCGAAACCGTCGTTCTCGCTCCTATCCATAAAATATCTACATCGTGCTTCAAGGCTAAATCGACGTGAATTGGGTTCGCTACTTCGGTGGTCGTTAATAAACCTGTTTCTTCTTTCGCTTTTTGCAACCACTTTAAACCTAAAGCGCCAACGCCTTCAAAATTTCCCGGGCGTGTTCTTGGCTTCCAAATTCCGGCGCGCAACACGCTGGTATCTGTTTCTTTTAATTGGTGTGCGATCTTTAAAACCTGCTCTTCTGTCTCGGCGCTGCAAGGTCCCGCAATCACTAACGGATGATCTAAATTAAATTTATCTAACCAAGTTCTTAATTCTTTTTTATTTTCCATAGGTGTTTGTTTTCTGTGTTTTGTAAAATTTATATTTGGCGTTTCCCTATCGGGTCGGGCTATTCGCTATATCTTTTTTGTTGTCATGCTGAGATTGTCGAAGCACAACAAAAAAGGATGCCGCTACTATCCCTAACGCAACATATTTTCTTTAGTTAATTTATTCCGTTTAAAACATTTTTAATATGGTTGGTATTGGCCATTTCTTCGTATAATTTTTCAAAATCATCTTGCTCCATCAAGTTTTTAAATTCATTCAAATTCTGAATATATTCCGTTAACGTCTCCAACACATTTTCTTTATTCTGTTTAAATATTGGTGACCACATTGCCGGTGAACTTTTTGCCAAACGTACCGTTGAGGCAAATCCGCTGCCTGCCAAGTCAAAAATATCTTTTTCGTTTTTCTCTTTTTCTAACACGGTTTTCCCCAACATAAACGAACTAATGTGAGAAAGGTGAGAAACATACGCAATATGTTTATCGTGAGATTTCGGGTCCATATACCGAATTCGCATTCCCAAGCGCTGAAAAATCTCAAAAGCAATTTCCTGCAACTTGAAAGCGGTTTTTTCAACTTCACAAACGATCATCGTTTTATTTCTGTATAAATTGGGTATCGCCGCTTCCGGACCCGAAAACTCGGTTCCCGCAATAGGATGCGCCGCTAAATAATTTCTTCGCTTCGGGTGATCTTTTACCGACTCACAAATTTTTTCTTTGGTAGAACCGGTATCGAGCACCAACGTATTTACACTCACGTGATCCAAAACTTGAGCAAGCACTTGTATACTCACATCTACCGGAACCGATACGATCACCACCTCTGCATCCTGCAAATCTTTCAACTCGCCAATTGAGTCGATTAGCTGTAAATTTTTCGCTTTTTGGGCGTTATTTTCATTTTTATCGATGCCGATAACTTCAACTTTTTCAAAAGCAGCTTTTATATCTAATGCCATCGAACCGCCAATTAAACCTATTCCTACTACTGCTATTTTCATGCTTCTACTCTTTTTATGGCTTTTTCGATCGTGGCTTCATCTACACAAAGGGAAAACCGAATGTAACCTTCGCCGGCGCTACCAAACACGGTTCCCGGTGCGGCAAACAAATGATGCTTTTGCAAAATATGTTCTGAAAATTCTTCTGAAGTTTTAAATGTATCAGGGATTTTTGCCCAAACGAACATCCCTACTAAATCACGATCTTCTAACTGGCAATCCAGTTTTTCTGCTAATTCGATAATTTTTGTTCTTCGGTTTTTATATAAAAAATCTAAGTTTTTAAACCAATCATCATTTTCTTTCAATGCCAGCGCAGCGCCTAACTGAAGAGGCAAAAACATTCCGCTATCCATATTACTTTTTACCTTTAAAATATGCTGTAAGTTTTCTTGGCTTCCTAAAACCGCTCCCACTCGCCAACCGGCCATATTAAAAGTTTTACTCACCGAATTGAGTTCTAATCCTACTTCTTTAGCTCCGGGATATGCCAATAAACTCTCCGGATTGTCATTCAGAATAAAACTATACGGGTTATCATTGATCAACAAAATATTGTGCTTTTTGGCAAATGCGATTGCGTCATGAAAAAGATACTGACTCGCTTTTACGCCCGTCGGCATATGCGGGTAATTGAGCCACATCATTTTCACTTTGCTTAAATCTTGCTTTTCTAACTCGTGAAAGTTTGGTTGCCATTCCTGTTCTTCTTTCAACTCATAAAAAATCGGCTTTGCGCCCACCAATTTAGTCACCGAAGTATACGTAGGATAACCCGGATTCGGAATAAGCACCTCATCGCCTTCATTTAAAAACGCCATCGAAATATGCATAATCCCTTCTTTGCTTCCTAGTAAGGGTAAAATCTCTGTTGCCGGATTTACTTCTACCTGAAATTTTCGTTGATAGAAATCGGCAAAAGCTTCCCGCAACTCATCGGCACCGCGATAACTTTGATATTTGTGCGCGTTTTCTTGCTTGGCAGCCAATTGCATTTGCGCTACCGCATCGTAAGGTGGCGGCAAATCTGGACTACCAATTCCTAAATTGATCACGTCTATTCCGTTTTGCTGCATTTCTTTAATTTCTTGCAGCTTTCTACTGAAATAGTATTCCTTAATGAACGCTAACCTATTGGCGGGTTTCATGGTTTTTATTTTTATAGATTCCTAATATTTTATGCGCTTCAGAAACTTCTTCTAAAGCTTTCATTACTTCAACAAAAACAGGGAGTTCTTTAAAAGTTACATCAATAAAAAATGAATATTTCCAAGGTGTATCGACAATGGGTAACGACTGTATTTTCGTCATATCTAAAGCGTAACGATCTAGAATTTGCAAGGCTTTTAATAAACTTCCTTGCTCGTGCTTCAGAATTAACTTTAATGAAGCTTTATCGGCTTGTTCAACTTTTTCACCCTTTTTCGAAATGATTAAAAAACGAGTGGTGTTGGTTTGTTCTGAATGTATGCTTTCTGCTAATAAATTGAGCTTAAAAATTTCAGCAGCTGTTGTACTTGCGATCGCCGCTGTATTTTTTAATCCTTGTTCTGCAATTCTTTTGGCTGCTTCTGCCGTGTCATTATCTTCAATTAATTTGATATGCGGGTATTGCTTAAAAAAGTTTTTGCATTGTAACAACGCGATGGGATGCGAATACACTTCAGTAATGCTTTCTAAAGTTTCACCAGGTAACGCCATTAAATTCATTCTTACAGGAATGTAATGCTCGCCGACTATTTCTAATTCATATTCATCTACATAGGCATAATTGGGCAAAATAGAACCTGCGGTAGAATTTTCTATTGCCATCACCGCTTTGGTCACCGATTGCTTAGCAACTTGTTCTGCCAATTCTCTAAAACTGGAACACATCGAAACTTTAACTTGTTCTCCAAAATATTCTCTCGCCACCTGATGATGAAAAGAACCTTCTATGCCTTGAATTGCGATCACTTCGTTATTCATTTTTTATCAAAAAAAATCCCGATAAAAATTTATCGGGATTTTAAGTATTACTTTATAATGTTGAAGTATTTACATAGCGCTCCCGACTCTATTTCTAATAATGAAATAAAAGTAAAAATAAGCGTTCCAAGTAAATACGTTTTTCATCTTGTTTTAAATGTCTGACTAAATTATAATTTAATTTTTACAAACAAAATGTTTTTTAGGTTTTTATTTGAAATTGATGATGAGCTTCCGGATCGAGTCCGGAATGACGCCGGAATATTTTCATCTTTCTTATTTATTATCATATTTCGAATGTCACGCTGAGCTTGTCGAAGTGTTTTATCAATGAAAACAATTCAACTTTTAAACTGAAAAACAACTTTAGCATTAAGAATTATTTATTTTTGAGATTAAATTGAATGACTATGGGTATTGAAGTAAACGGCATTTCTAAATTTTATGGAGAGCAACAGGCGCTAAAAGAGATTTCTTTTGAAATTAATACCGGCGAGATTGTAGGTTTTTTAGGTCCGAATGGCGCCGGAAAATCGACGACCATGAAAATTTTAACCGGATATTTACCGGCTTCAGAAGGGATCGCTAAAGTTAACGGACTCGATATTACGACCGATAAACTTAAACTTCAGCAACAAATTGGGTATTTACCGGAACACAACCCATTATACTTAGAAATGTACGTGCGTGAATATTTAGCGTTCAATGCGAAAGTGTATAAAACCCCCAAAGAAGAAATTGAAAAAGTAATTGAATTAACCGGTTTAACTCCGGAAGCTAATAAAAAAATCGGCGAACTTTCTAAAGGTTATCGCCAGCGTGTAGGTTTAGCGAATGCCTTATTGCACAATCCCAGCGTACTTATTTTAGACGAACCAACGACGGGTTTAGACCCGAATCAATTAATAGAGATTCGAGAACTCATCAAAAAAATCGGGAAAGAAAAAACCATTTTCTTATCGACGCATATTATGCAAGAAGTAGAAGCAGTTTGCGATCGCGTGATCATTATTAATAACGGTAAAATTGTTGCCGATAAAAAAATGAAAGAACTTACCGAAGATAACGAGCAAGTGGTAGTTGTAGAGTTTGATTATCGTGTAGAAACTGTTGCTTTGCAGCGTTTACCTCAAATTAAAAAGGTAAAAAACCCGGCTGGTTTTGTATATGAAATCACTTTTGAAACTTCTAAAGATATGCGTTCTGTCGTGTTTGATTTTGCCCACGATAACGGTCTTAAAATTCTTCAACTTCACCAAAGGCATAAGAATTTAGAAGAATTGTTTAGAGATTTAACGAAGAAACAGGAATAAAAAAAGTCCCGATAAACTCGGGACTTTAATTTTAATTTTTGATCAGCTGCTTACTAATCAATCCTTGACTGGTTTGAAGTTGCAGTAAATAAATACCTGAGCTTAAATCTTCAGTATTAATTTTATCTAGATTTTCTGAAAAGTTCAATAACTTTTTTCCTTGAAGGTTGTATATATTTATTTCTTTCAATTCTAGAGTTGTGTTTTTCTGAATATTTAAAACTCCAGTAGTAGGGTTAGGATAAATGCTTATTGTTCTACTCTTATCATATTCATTTACGCTTAGATCGTCAATAAATTGTGTAGAAACCATGTTGGTGATTATTGGGGAATTAAAATCGAAATAGATTTGCGCATCACCGGTCACAAAATCTCCCACAGCTACATTGCTTTTAGGCTTTATTTTATAAGCGATAAAGCCGTGACTACCCGGTTCGTCTGAGGTTTCATCAGGAAGATTGATATCTTCAAAAATAAACTCTACGTGATTTCCATCGGTAATTTGAACTTGGTAATCGTGACTTGCATTTACCGGTCTAATAGTGTTGTAATCTAAATTTGGATGTAACGTATCTAAAACACGAACATTTATAGCGCTAGCGGTTCCGGTATTTTGAAATCTTATTAAGTAATTTAAATATTGATCGGCATTATCGATATGAACTTCCTCTCCTTGTAAAACCTGTTTATCGTTAGGGTCGTAAGAATTAACTACAGTTTGTTCGTATACAAATGTATTATCCTCTGGTGTGTAATCGTTCGTATTAGGAGTTACCGTGGCTGTAAATGCTAAAATATCTCCTCCGTTTACTGTTGGTGGTTGAAAGGTTTGCATCGTAAAGTCAAATACTTGCTGACCAAATGGAGGTAAATCGTTAACTTCAAAAGTTAACTCGTTGGTACTATTAGAACTTTCAGAAGGAGTTGCTACGACGAAACTTTGTTTCGTATCATCAAAAAACAGATTTATGTTAGCCGAAGAAACGGTCTGTGTCCCCATATTCTCAATAACTAATTGATAGTCGGCTTCAAAACCTGGACGAGCTTCTGTTATTGGTAATAAAGTGATGTTTAGATCTTCTACGGTTTGTGTAGCGGTTAGGCAGAAATCTTGTTGAATTGTTTGATTAGCTTCTGTGAAAATAATTTCATTGGATTCTGGGGAAGCCTCTAAAAAATCTGGCAAATTAACTAAAGAAATTTCAATATTTTCGTCAATTAGATTCAAATTATAAAAACCACTAATTGAGAAAGTTTCAAAGCTATAATTATTAGTAGTTACATTAATTAACTGATTACTAAAATTCAAATCTGTATCGTCACAACCATCCTGATTTATGTCAAACTTGATATAGCCATTAATATTATTGCATTCTTCTGAGAATGTATCACCATATATATTCCATCCCATCTCGTTTATTAAATATTGACGTATATTTTCATTACAATATTCTAAACCATAAGCATTTAAATTACCATTATGTACATTTGAAGTACTTAAATTTTGTAGTAATAAATTATAATTATTGATATCTAAATTAGTATTATTAATAAAGCCATATAAGTTTGACAAATTTATATCCCAATTAAATAGTGACTGATTAAAACTAATAGCCCCATTAAACATAAAACTAAAACCATTATTACCAGTGACTCCTACTACATTACTTACATTCCAGTTGTCTAAAGGCTGATTAAAACTTGTAGCTTGATAAAACATACTATACATATCTAATACATTACTAACATCCCAATTATTTAACGGCTGGTCGAAATCATAACACTTGTAAAACATTTCATCCATATTAGTTACATTCGAGACATTCCAATTCTCTAAGGATTGATTAAAATTACTACACATTGAAAACATACCTCGCATATTTTCTACGTTAGAAACATCCCAATTTTGTAAGGGTTGATTAAATATATTACCGTTAAGACCTCCACTAAACATATACTTCATAGTTAGAACACTACTAACATTCCAATTACTTAAGGGTTGGTTAAAGCTATTACAATTAGAAAACATACCCTCCATAGATTCGACATTACTTACATCCCAATTATTTAAGGGTTGATTAAAATTAAAGCAATTTGCAAATAGTCTCTCCATATTAATAACACTTGATACATCCCAATTATTTAACGGCTGATTGAAAACTTCAGCGTTATAAAACATAGAAAACATATTAATAATATTAGAAACATCCCAACTATTCATACTTTCATTTCCTATTAGATTTTCACATCCATAAAACATATTACTAGCGTTGGAAACTAAATTTAAGTCAGGAATATCTTGAGCTTCTATATTGAGATACTGACAGCCCTCAAAGGCCATTTCCATCGACAACCATTGTATATCTCCCCACTGATCTATAGTTTTAAATTTTGATCTATTATCCGAAGAACTTCCTACAAAATAAATTCTTGGAAATTCACCACTAATACTTACGGTATAACTACCTTCAGCATCATAAGTATGGCTAGCATCTCCTGTTTGATTATTTAGAACCGTTCCATCACCAAAATCTATAGAATAATTATAACCGTCTCCCGTAGTAGGAATGGTTATATCTAAACCAGTATAATTTGTAACCTCCCAAGTCGTTATAAAAGGAGCGTCTTGCGCAAAAGAAATCAAGCTTATTAGCAAAAAGCTTATCACGAAGTAAAGTTTTTTCATAAAAAATAGTTTGGGCACAAGATAACTATTTTGAATAAATAAAATTGATTCTATTGAAAATCAATCAAAAAACTCCTACTCAAAAATCAATTTTCCGGTATATAATTCTTCTACCTCAACTTCGGCAGTATGGTTTTTAGCGATAAGATCTCCGGTGCTGTAGAGTGTTCCTGTTAAGGATTGCTGGGGATTAACGATCATTTTATTTGAACCGCGATGGTAAACATTAATATGTTGCGCGATTAACTGTTCTCCTTCAAAACGTCCATCGCCATTGTAAAAACCAATTTGCAGATTTTCAACTTGTCCCGATAAAAAATAGTCACTTAGATTATTGTTCACGATAGTAATTTGTTCAGCATTGAGTTGAAGTTGAAAATCGCCATTTGTATAATAATCACTATTCCCTTCAGCATCTTCAGAAACTAAAATTAAGTTGGAGTATGGCAATTCGTTGGTGCTTTCTACGGTAAACTGACTCCCATTTCTTAAATAACTCAATTGCGGAAGCGTTACATAAACTCGCGTCGCATCATATTCTCGAAAGAAATTACAAGTATTGTTATTTTTAAGATGAAGTCGATTTTCTCGGACTTCAAACGAAATATCGTTCACTAAATTTTCTCCGGTTTCTAAACGTATTTCTTGCGTTTCGCCGTAGGTAAGAAAAAGTTTAATTCCGCCATAAACGGTAATTTCTTCAAAGCTTTCGAGTTCAATTTCTTTAATCACGCTTCTTCCTTCGACTTGAAGACAATCGTTCGCTTCTTCCGAATCGCAGGAAAAAAAGAAAATGATACTTATATAGAAAAAAAGTTTTTTCATAATCGATAGCCTATTCCAAATTCCATAGCTTCAGCCTTTGCCGCGTGAGATTTTACCGAGAGACTTCCGAAGAAATTTTTAAATAACTCTCGTTGAATTCCTGCTCTTAAATAGGTTCGCCCTTCAAAATCGTAGGGATAATACACGTAATAACCCAAATTCCCGAAAATAGAAGTTTTCCCTAAATGCAACTGATAGCCGGCAAAAACGCCAACACGTGTTGAACTTTCATCGCCTTGCAAACCATCTTCAGGATAAGCGATCGAACGATAATAAATGAGTTCTTCTAACATCGGTGAAAGAAAAATCTCACTCCCTAAATGTACCGAACTTTTGTATGAAACGCGTTTGTCGAGATAGGTTCCTAAAATATAAAACGGAAATTGATCCATCCCGATCACATCACTAGTTTGCACACCACCTTTGAACGTAAAATTTAAATGAATAGGTTCTGAATAATTCGTAATTGAACGTTCGGTTTGGTAATAAAATTCTTCGTTGTGATCAAGTTGGTAATTCAATCCTAAATTAATGGAGAACGTATTGGTACTGGTGTTGGGCGCTTTAAAATTTCCGTTAGAATAATGAATTAAATTGATGCCACCTTGCAAGCCCAAACCTTTAAATAAATTCTTTTTACTGAAATTGAGCAGCAAATAAGTCGAGGCCAACAAATGCGTTCCGTAAGCGATATTTTCATAATTAGCATCAGGATCGTACGGATTGGTATTATAGCTAACTCCTTGCCCAACGCGCAAGAGTAGATAGCGATTGAGAAAATAAAAATTGTAATGTGCATAAATCCCGATGTGATCTCCTAAATTAGGATTTGCCATATCTTGATAGATCAACGAAGCACCAAGATCTGGAAAATTAAAATGTTGCTGCCACTCTTTTTCGCCAAAGGTTTTCTGATTGTAACTGAAAATAAATCCTTGCGGATGACCGGTGATTAAATGACCAATATCTTTGTTGTGCTCTACAATATTTCCGTAGAAATAATTAAAATCCAGGTCATATTCTTTGGGAGTCGCCTCTTCTTGAGCTTGCCCTAAAAAAAAGCTCAAACCTAAAAATACACCTAAAATTTTGTTGATCATATCCGCAAAAATAGCAGAATTATTAAAACAACTCTCCTGCTATTTTCTGAATATTATCACTTTTACCCATCGAATAATAATGTAATACCGGTACGCTACCTTTAATGAGTTCTTTACTTTGTTGAATACACCACTCTACACCAACTTGACGAACTTCTTCTTTGCTTTTGCACTTAAGTACTTCTAGCGTTAATTCATCGGGAAGATCTACGTGAAAACGATGCGGCAAAATAGAAAGTTGCTTTTTTGTAGCCAAAGGTTTTAGTCCGGGAATTATAGGAACAGTAATTCCTGCTTTTCTGCATTTATCGACAAATTCAAAATACTTTTGATTATCAAAAAACATTTGCGTGACCACGTAGCAAGCTCCGGCATCGACTTTTTCTTTTAAACGCAACACGTCCTGATCTAAACTTGGCGCTTCCATATGTTTTTCGGGATAACCGGCAACGCCAATGCAAAAATTGGTTTTGCTTTTATTCAGTAATTCTTCATCTAAATATTCACCCTTATTTAATCCCACAATTTGCTTTACCAAATCTTTTGCATACGTATGACCTTCTTTTTCTGCGGAAAAATAAGTTTCGTTTTTTACCGCATCACCACGTAAAGCCAAGACATTATCGATACCTAAAAAGTCGAGATCTATTAAAAAATTCTCGGTATCTTCTTTGGTAAAACCGCCACATAAAATGTGTGGCACGGCATCGACTTCGTATTTATTTTGTATCGCGGCACAAATCCCAACGGTTCCCGGTCGCTTTCGCACTACTTTTTTCTGTAGTAAACCTCCCGAAAGTTCTTTATAAACATATTCTTCACGATGATAAGTGACATCGATAAACGGAGGTTCAAATTCCATTAAAGGATCGATATGATCAAAAATCGACTGAATATTTTGTCCTTTTAAAGGCGGTAAAATCTCGAAAGAGAATAAGGTCTTTCCTGCTGCTTTTTTTATATGGTCTACTACTTTCATTTTTGGTTTATCTGTTTTTAATCTCGTCATTCCGGACTTGATCCGGGATCTCTTCCTATTTTTTCAACTTAAATTTCACTCTAATTCTCTAGATGCGATGCTGAATCAAGTTCAGCATGACGTTCCTTTTAAATAAATTTTCTAAGCTAAATTCGGATTTAACCATTTTTCAGCTTCTTGATAGGTGATTTCTTTTCGCTTAGCAAAATCTTCTACCTGATCGGGTTTTACTTTTCCTAATCCAAAATAGCGAGCTTCAGGATGCGCAAAATAATAACCGCTCACACTCGCTGCCGGCCACATCGCTAAACTTTCAGTAAGTTCTACACCAATGTTCTCTTCAACGTTCAGCAGTTTCCAAATGCTCAATTTTTCTAAATGATCGGGACAGGCAGGATAACCCGGTGCGGGACGAATACCTTTATACGATTCTTTGATCAATTCAGCATTCGACAGATTTTCATTCTTTGCGTAACCCCAATTTTGGGTGCGGACTTGCCAATGCAAATATTCTGCAAAAGCTTCTGCCAAACGATCGGCTAAAGCTTTTACCATAATCGAATTGTAATCGTCTAAATTCTTTTCAAATTCATTTGCTAATTCTTGAGTTCCAAAGCCGGTAGATACACAAAAACATCCGATATAATCTTGAATTTCGGTTTCTTTTGGCGCTATAAAATCGGCTAACGCAAAATTGGGTTTGCCTTTGTACTTTTTGAGCTGTTGCCGTAGCGTTCTAAACCGAATAATTTCTACTGAAGTTTCCGGGTCTAGAACTGAAATATCGTCGTCATCAACTGCGTTAGCCGGAAACAAACCAAAAACCGCTTTCGCTTTTAATTGTTTTTGCTGAATAATTTCTGTCAGCATTTTTTCAGCATCTTCAAATAGATTGGTGGCTTGTTGCCCAACGACCTCATCTTTTAAGATCTCCGGAAATTTTCCGTGGAGATCCCAGCTTCTAAAAAAAGGCGTCCAATCGATAAACTCCTTCAATTTTTTCAACTCAAAATCTTCAATCACTTGAATACCTAATTGCTTGGGTTGAATAATATCTTCCGCTTTCCAATCAATTTGAAATTTGTTTTCTCGAGCTTCAGCAATCGTTAAATACTCTTTCTTTTTAGTTCGGCTTAAAAACTTCTTCCTAAATTCGGCATAATCAAGTTTTAGATCGGTTTTGTATTTTGTCGCCGTTTCTTTTTGTAATAAATTTCCTACAACAGTAACCGCTCGAGAAGCATCGTTTACATGAACAACCGCGTGCTGATATTCTGCATCGATCTTGACCGCTGTATGCGCTTTAGAAGTTGTCGCGCCACCAATTAACAGCGGAACTTCAAATTCTTGACGCTGCATTTCTTTGGCAAGAAAAACCATCTCGTCTAACGAAGGGGTAATCAATCCGCTTAAACCTATAATATCGACTTGTTGGTCTTTGGCTTCAGCAATGATTTTTTCCGGCGGAACCATAACTCCTAGATCGATAATTTCATAATTATTACAAGCGAGAACCACGCTTACAATATTCTTCCCGATATCGTGCACATCGCCTTTTACGGTCGCCATCAAAATTTTCCCGGCACCACTTTTCTCTTCTTCAGAAGGCGGATTTTTCAACTTTTCTTCTTCAATATAGGGTAATAAATAGGCAACGGCTTTTTTCATTACTCGAGCAGATTTCACTACTTGAGGAAGAAACATTTTTCCGCTTCCGAAAAGATCTCCTACGACATTCATTCCCGTCATTAAATGACCTTCGATCACCTGAATCGGTTTTTCTGATTGCTGTCGAGCTTCTTCAACATCTTCTAAAATATAGGTGTCGATCCCTTTGACTAAAGCACGTGTGATTCGGTCTTGCAAAGCTTCTTCTCGCCAAGAAAGATCAACTGTATTTTTCTCTGATTTATTATTTTTTACCGTTTCTGCAAACTCCAATAAACGCTCGGTCGCATCATCTCGACGGTCGAGCATCACATCTTCTACGTGTTCCAATAAATCTTTTGGAATATCGTCGTAAACCTGTAGCATTGTTGGATTCACGATACCAATATTCATCCCGGCTTGGATGGCGTGGTATAAAAACACTGAATGCATCGCTTCCCGAACAGCATTATTTCCACGGAAAGAAAAAGAAATATTACTCACACCGCCGCTCACGCTCACATACGGAAGATTTTCTTTTACCCAACGCGTAGCTTCAATAAAATCGATCGCATTTTTTCGGTGTTCATCCATTCCCGTTGCGACCGGAAAAATGTTTAAATCGAAGATGATATCTTCCGGAGGGAAGTTCACTTTATTCACCAATAAATCGTAAGATCGTTGCGCAATTTCAATACGGCGGTCGTAATTATCGGCTTGCCCAACTTCATCAAAAGCCATTACAATTACCGCAGCTCCGTAACGTTTGATCTTCTTGGCGTGAAGCAAAAATTCTTCTTCTCCTTCTTTTAGTGAAATTGAATTCACCACACATTTTCCTTGAACTACTTGCAAACCGGCTTCAATAATTTCCCATTTAGAGCTATCGATCATAATCGGCACACGAGAAATATCGGGTTCTGAAACGATTAGATTTAAAAAATTAACCATCGCTTCTTTTCCATCGATCAGACCATCGTCCATATTTATATCGATAATTTGCGCGCCGCCTTCTACCTGATCGCGGGCTATAGCTAAAGCTTCATCAAACTTTTCTTCCTTAATGAGTCGTAAAAATTTTCGGGAACCCGCTACATTGGTCCGTTCTCCGACATTCACAAAATTGCTTTCGGGAGTGATGACCAGAGGTTCTAAACCTGAAAGTTTTAAAGGACGAAAACAGGAATTGATTTCAGTATTATGCTTTTGTTCTATCGTTGTAGATAAATTCATTTTGTATTAAATTAATTGTGGAGCTTCCAGTTTTCGAGGAGAATACTTGGCTGCTACGTTTGCAATGGCTTTGATATGCTCCGGTGTGGTTCCGCAGCAACCGCCAATAATATTCACTAAATTCTTCTGAAGGTATTCTTCGATCTGGCTGGCCATTTCTTCAGGCGTTTCATCGTATTCTCCGAAAGCATTTGGCAATCCGGCATTGGGATAGGCAGAAACGCCTGCCGAAGTTCGATTGGCTAAAACTTCTAAATGCGGCGTGAGTTGCTTGGCACCTAACGCACAATTAAAGCCAACACTCAACAACGGAATATGCGAGACGGAAATTAGAAAAGCCTCGGCGGTTTGCCCTGATAAAGTTCTACCGGAAGCATCGGTGATCGTACCGCTCAACATCACCGGAATATCGATTTGTTGTTCTTCTTTAATTTCTTCAATAGCAAAAAGGGCAGCTTTGGCGTTGAGCGTATCAAAAACCGTTTCGACTAATAAAATATCGACGCCGCCTTTTAATAAAGCTAATGCTTGTTGTTTGTAAGCTATACGTAATTCATCGAAAGAAATCGCACGAAAACCAGGGTTATTTACATCTGGAGAAATACTGGCCGTTTTATTGGTTGGTCCCATCGCACCGGCGACAAATCGTGGTTTTTCAGGATTTTCTAAGGTGATTTTTTGAGCGACTTCTTTGGCAATTTTAGCCGACTCGTAATTGAGCTCATCGACCAAATGCTCCATTTTATAATCGGCCATCGCGATAGTCGTGCCCGAGAACGTATTGGTTTCTACAATATCGGCACCGGCTTCAAAATATTTTTGGTGTACTTCTGCAATCGCTTTGGGTTGCGTTAACGACAAGAGATCGTTATTCCCTTTGACGGGAATCTCCCAGTTTTTAAAACGTTCTCCCTGAAAATCTTCTTCAGAAAATTGATAGCGTTGTAGCATGGTGCCCATTGCACCATCGAGAACCAATATTTTTTGTGTTAATAATTCCTTTAATTTACTCATAGCTTATTTATATAACAGCTATCAAAAAAAGGAACAGAAGGAAAGAATTCTGTATGGGTTATCTATCTGCTTTTGCAGTAGAATGTAGCACCTTCTCTTTCTGTTTTCACAGAAAAAGGGTTGCTAAGGCTTCATTGGGTCTAGTCCCTCTGCCTTTCTTGATAACTTATTTCAATTTAAATATGAACTTGCGCTTACAAATATAAGCGTCTGCCAATAATAGGCAAATTAATATAATTAAATTTGCGCTCCGTTTAAGAAAACTTCATACTTGATTTCGGCAGTTTTTTCTAGCATTTTAGCTACCGAACAATATTTTTCTAACGAAAGATCAACCGCACGACGCGCTTTATTCTCGGGTAAATCGCCCTCTAATTTTATTTGCAAATCTATTTTTTCAAAAACTTTTGGAATGGCGTTTGGATCACGGTAACCCTCTACCTCCATTTCTAGATTGGTTAATTCTAGGTTTTGTTTTTTTAGAATATGTACAATATCGATCCCGCTGCAACCGGCAATCCCACGAAGTAATAAATCCATCGGACTTGAACCTTGTGGGTTTTCAGCAGATTTGTTATCTAAATGAACCTCGTCGCCACGCTCGTTAATCGTTACAAAATGGAAATCGTTATTGAGGCGTTTTAAGTGTACTTTCATCTTTTTCAGTTTTATTCAAAGATACGCATTCTAATTTTTCAAGGCTTGTTGTAAATCTGAAATTACATCATCGGGATGTTCCAACCCTACTGAAATTCTTACTAAACCATCAGTGATCCCAACTTCTAAACGATCTGCTTCTGCTAATTTACTATGCGTTGTGGAAGCAGGATGTGTTACAATGGTTTTGGTATCGCCTAAATTAGCACTTCGAGAACATAAATTTACCGAATTAATAAATTTTCTACCGGCTTCTAAACCGCCTTTTACTTCAAGAGAAATGATATTTCCGCCTAATTTCATCTGCTTTTTAGCGATTTTGTATTGCGGATGCGATTTCAAAAAAGGATATTTTACGTTTTCTACAAATTCATTTTCTTCTAAAAACTGTGCGACTTTTAAAGCATTTTCACAGTGCTTTTCTAACCTTACGGGAAGCGTTTCTAAACTTTTGGACAATACCCAAGCGTTAAACGGACTCAGTGCAGGACCGGTATTTCTGGAAAATAAATAAATTTCCCGAATTAAATCGGCACGACCCACCGTTACACCACCTAAAACTCGACCTTGACCATCGATTAATTTTGTGGCTGAATGAATTACCAAATCTGCTCCAAATTTTATCGGGTTTTGTAAGTAAGGCGTGGCAAAACAGTTATCAATCACCAGAATTAAATTGTGCTTTTTAGCAATTTTACCCAACAATTCTAAATCTAAAATATCGACTCCGGGATTGGTTGGCGATTCTGCAAAAATGATTTTAGTGGTTGGCGTGATTAACTTTTCAATGGTTTCAACTTCATTTACTTTGAAATAGGAATGTGAAATATTCCACTTCGGAAAATATTTAGTGAACAAACTATGGGTTGAACCAAATACCGAACGCGATGAAATGATATGATCGCCACTATTTAACAAAGCGGCTAGAGTTGAAAAAACCGCGCTCATCCCGGTAGCAAATGCGTAACCGCTTTCGGCTCCTTCCATTTTAGCGATGCGATCGATAAATTCTGAAGTGTTCGGATTGCTGAATCTGCTATAAATATTCCGTTCTTTTTCTTCAGAAAAGGAAGCGCGCATTTCTTCAGCATCTTCAAACACATAACTTGAGGTTAAGTATAAAGGTGACGAATGTTCTTGGTGTTGCGAACGCTCGATCTGGCTTCGTATAATTTCGGTTTCTAAATGAAATTGACTCATAATTTTGTTTAGTTGCAACAATCGATTCGTTCGGCTAATTTGATCACATCGCTTACCACGCCTCTGGCTGTTACCGCGGCTCCTGCTCCGGCTCCCTGAATCACAAGAGGTTGGTTACCGTAAGATTCTGTATAAATTTCGAATAAAGAATCGGCTCCCTGTAAAGCTCCGAGTGGATTTTCTTTTTGTTCTTTGACCAATTTCACTTCTAAAATCTTTTTTTCCACATCGAGCTCACCAATGTAACGTAAGACTTCGTTTTCACTTAATTCAGCTTTCAGCAATTGAAACTCTTCATCTAAATCGGTAATATTTTCTTGAAATGTAGTTACTGAACTTATTTCAGCTAAATGCGCCGGCACCAAACTTTTCACTTTTACATCTTCTAAATTATAAGTGAGCTGAAGTTCTCTCGCTAAAATGAGCAGTTTTCTAGCCACATCGGTTCCGGAAAGATCCACACGCGGATCGGGTTCTGTAAAACCTTTTGCTTCGGCAAGCGCTACTACATCACTAAAATTTTTATTTTCCTCTGAAAAAGTATTGAAAATATAACTCAGTGATCCCGAAAAAACACCTCTAATTTTAGTGACTTTTTCTCCTGACTGATGTAAATTTTTAATTGTTTCAACTACAGGAAGACCTGCTCCTACATTGGTTTCATATAAAAATTGTTTCTTATTTTCTTTTAAGATCTCTCTAAAGAATTCGTAATCATCATAAGCTAACGTATTGGCAACTTTATTGGCTGCAATAATATGAAAACCGTTTTCTACCAAGTTGGTATAGTTATTTACAAATTCTGATGAAGCCGTCGCATCAATCGCCACAACATGTTGCCAGTTTTTAGTTTTTACATAATCGATAATCTCTTCTACTTGATACGGAAGACCGAAATCTACAAAATTGGCTTTCCAGTTTTCATCGACCCCTTCATCTTTGATAAATGCGGTCGATGAATTTAATATGATCGGAATTTCGATCTCTAAACCTTGCTGTTGAAAGACTTTTTGCGCTTGAATAATTTGATTGATAAACGTACTTCCTACGTTACCTATGCCAAACAAGATGAGCTGTATTTTTTTCATTTTTCGTTTTTATGTTTTGAAATATGGGTTGTAATAAATTTGCGAGTTGTTGATGTTCTATTAAAAATGCATCGTGACCGTGAATCGATTTGATCTCGCCAATCGTAATATTTTTATTCGTTTCACTTAATTGCACGTAAGTGTTCCAGTTATCTTCAGCAAGAAAAAACTGATCTGAATTCACTGTTATCAAATGAATTTGTGATTTAATTTTTTGAGCAGCTTTTAACCAATCGCCGGTTCCGTTAGAAATATCGATCGTACTTAATAAATGATTTAGCAATCGATACGCCGGAAGTTTATAGCGATTTTTTAAGGCTTTTCCGTGAAAATCTAACCAGTCTTGAACTTTAAATTTCCCTTTCTTTTTCTCTCTGTTGAATTTTTGATTAAGCGATGTCGGCGTGCGATAAAAAGTCATGGCATGGCGACGAGCATCTTCAATAGGTGCTGAAGAATTATTAAGAATAGCCTCTTGAATGCTGCAGTTAGCCAACACCCAATCGTTCGCGGTATGATGTGCCGCTACGGGAATAATATTAATTGCCAATTCAGGCTGATTTACGGCGATATGCCAAGTAAGTGCGCCACCAATCGAACAACCTAGAATAGCATATAATTTTTCAATTTTTAATAACTGAAGACCTTCAATAAAAATTCTTGCAATATCATCTAACGTAAAATCTTTGTAGTTAAAAATTAGATCTTCTACTTCGCCACTGTAACCGTTACCGGGAATGTTAAATGCCAGCACCGTAAATCTGTTTAGATCGATCGTCTTTTCTTCTCCCACAATTTGATCGAGCCAAGCATTTTCACCAATTAAAGTTGAATTACCAGTAAGGGCGTGATTCACTAAAACGACCGGAGCTTCACCTAATGGCAGGCCAAAAGTTTGGTATGACAAATCGATATCTCGTGTAAAACCTTTTTCGGTTTTAAAATTTTCAACCGTAATATATCTTAAACTCGCCATGATTTATTGCTGAACTAATTCGTGAGTTTTCGTTAAAGCCGTTTTTAAATCGGTTTTCAAATCTTCCAGATCTTCTAAGCCAACACTCAATCGAATAAGATCTTGGGTAACGCCGGTCGCCAATTGTTCTTCTTCTTTTAATTGCTGATGCGTGGTACTTGCCGGATGAATAATGAGTGATTTACTATCACCAATATTGGCTAATAATGAAAATAACTTCGTGGTATCTGCGATGGTTTTAGCTGCCTCAAAACCACCTTTTACACCAAAAGTTACGAGTCCGCTTTTTCCTTTGGGTAAATATTTTTCAGCTAAATTGAAATAATCACTGCTTGGCAAACCGGGATAATTTACCCAAGCTACTTCTTCTTGCTGCTGAAGCCACTCTGCAAGTTGAAGCGCATTTTCAGAATGTTGCTTAATTCGAACATCAAGCGTTTCTAAACCTTGAATAATTTGAAAAGCATTAAACGGACTTAAAGCTGCTCCGTGGTCTCGTAAACCTTCTACTCTAACTTTTGCGATGAAAGCGGCTTCTCCCAATGCTTCGTGGTAAACCAAGCCGTGATAACCCGGGGAAGGCTCAGTAAACTCCGGAAATTTACCGTTTGCCCAATCGAAGTTTCCAGCGTCGATAATTACTCCACCTAAGGCGGTTCCGTTACCGTTAATGTATTTGGTGAGAGAATGAATCACGATATCGGCTCCGTACTTGATCGGGTTTAATAAACTTGGAGTCGCTACCGTATTATCTACAATAAATGGAATTTTTGCTTGTTTAGCTTCCGCAGCAATTGCTTCTAAATCTAATACATCGAGTTTAGGGTTTCCTAAAGACTCTACAAAAACTGCTCTTGTATTTTCTTTTACTGCTTTTCTGAAGTTTTCCGGTTGGGTAGGATCGACAAAGGTGGTGGTAATCCCTAATCTGGGGAGCGTTACGTTTAGTAAATTGTAAGTTCCACCATAAAGGCTGCTTGACGCGACAATATGATCTCCGGCTTTAAGCAAGGTTAATAATGTGGTATTAATCGCAGCCGCTCCCGATGCAGTCACTACAGCCCCAATTCCGCCTTCGATCGCTGCCAAACGTTGTTCTAAAATATCGTTGGTCGGATTGTTTAATCGCGTATAAATAAACCCCGGTTTAGCCAAGCTAAAAACATCAGCTGCGTGTTGAGAATCATCAAACACATAGGAAGTCGATTGGTACAAAGGAACGGCTCTAGTCCCTTTATTAATGGTCACATCGTGACCGGCGTGCAAAGCATTGGTGGCATTTTTAAGTGTACTCATTTCTCTAAGTTTTAATTATTGAACATTTTATTTTGTTAATTTTTGGACATAAAAAAAGTCCCTTTGGATTGTTATCACCAAAGGGACTTTAAGTTTGAAAACAATTTCGCTTAAATCACAATTTACGGCAATAACGTATTGGATGGTGCATCATGCGACACATCATCATCGGCATAGCCATCATCATTACGTTAGTTACCAAATTGAAATTCATTTTTAAATTATTTTTCTTTTTCACAGCACCTGCAAACACAGGATTTTATTAAAAACAAGGCATAAAAAAAGCCGCTGTTGTTTACAGCGGCTCTATACATTTATATCTAAAAAATTTATGCAACAGAACACGCTGTGGTCTTTCGCCACATCATCATATTCATCATACACATTAAATTTTTCATTTTGTCTTGTTTTGTGATCACAAAGATAATGGTAGATTTTTTTAATATGCAAGAAAATGGATATTTATTTTTTGCGTTAGGGATTGAACGGTTTGTCTGAGCTCTTTTAAATGAAAGCTTCAGCTGTAATTTAAAAAGCGAGTAGTGAAAGCCTGACCCGAATTTTTTAGATGAGGGAAACGCCATAATTGTAAATCTTCTATAAAATTAAATTGTCGTTAAAATAGTTTTGCATTAAAGGCTTTTTTATACCTTTGCCTTAAAATTACAGGGAAAAATTTGACTGATTGCAACCCTTTAAAAATGCTAAAGCAGTACTTCACTTCTTTAGATTGAGCTTCAATCAGGCTTACTCCCTACTAAAATAAAAAGAATGGCTTATTTATTTACTTCAGAAAGTGTTTCTGAAGGACACCCAGATAAAATCGCAGATCAAATTAGCGATACTTTATTAGATAACTTTTTAGCATTTGACGAGCAGTCTAAGGTTGCTTGTGAAACTTTAGTGACTACCGGTCAAGTAGTTCTTGCCGGTGAAGTACGATCGAACACTTATTTAGATGTACAACAAATTGCTCGTGATGTAATTAATGATATAGGCTACACAAAAGGAGCTTACCAATTTAGCGGAGATTCTTGCGGGGTAATTTCTTTAATACACGAACAGTCGCCAGAAATTAATCAAGGAGTAGATCGTGAAAGTAAGGAAGAACAAGGTGCCGGTGATCAAGGAATGATGTTTGGCTATGCCACTACAGAGACTGAAAATTATATGCCGTTAGCGCTAGACATCTCTCATAAAATGATGATCGAGTTAGCGAAGCTAAGAAGAGAAAACAAAGATCTTACGTATTTAAGACCCGATGCTAAAAGCCAGGTGACTATTGAGTATAGCGATGATAATATTCCGCAGCGAATTGTAGCGATCGTACTTTCTACGCAGCACGATCAATTTATGGAAGATGATGAAAAGATGCTTCAGCAAATTAAAGATGACATCATTAATATTTTGATGCCTCGTGTGATTGAGCAATTGCCTGAATACGTTCAGAAATTATTTAATGACGATATTACTTATCACATTAACCCAACCGGAAAATTTGTGATCGGCGGTCCTCACGGAGATGCCGGACTTACCGGTAGAAAAATTATCGTAGACACTTATGGTGGTAAAGGAGCTCACGGTGGTGGCGCATTTTCTGGTAAAGACCCGAGTAAAGTAGATCGTTCTGCTGCCTATGCTTCTAGGCATGTTGCTAAAAATTTAGTTGCTGCCGGTGTGGCGGATGAAGTTTTAGTACAAGTTTCTTATGCCATTGGTGTAGCAGAACCGACTTCTATTTCTATAGATACTTACGGAACTTCTAAAGTAGATTTATCGAACGGTGAGATTGCTTTAAAGGTAAAAGAGATTTTTGATATGCGCCCGGCAGCCATTGAAGAACGCCTTAAACTTCGAAACCCAATCTACCGAGAAACTGCAGCTTACGGCCATATGGGTAAAGAAGCAAAGACTATTACGAAAATCTTTGAAAGCCCATACTCCGGAAAAATCACAAAAGAGGTAGAATTATTTACTTGGGAAAAATTAGATTACGTTGATCGTGTAAAAACGGCATTTAATCTATAAATCCCACTCTTAAACGATTAATCAGTTAATTATTTTGTAATCAAGAACTTTCACTTCAATTAAAAAATTATATTTGCAACTTAAATCACGCTTATAAATTTTTTAACTATGAGTGAAAGTTCTTCTTTTGCAAGATTTCCAATTGTACCCCACCAAGAAGCTTCTGCAGAGGTTAAAGCGATCTACGACGATACGATGAAAACCCTCCAGATCCCATTTGTACTTAATTGGTTTAAATGTCAAGGTAGTAATGCCAATCTACTTAGCGGTAATTGGGCTAAATTAAAATCTACTTTGATGATGGGCGATATTCCCAACGTATTAAAGCAACTTATAATTTACAATGTTTCTAAAGAAAGAAACTGTAACTACTGTGCTAGAGCTCACGGTATTTTTGCCGATAGTATGAGCAGCATGATCAGTGAAAAGGAAAATTTTAAGGTTACAGAAAATTTAGATTCACCCTTAATTCCCGAAAGTTATAAAGCTGCCATTGATGTTGTAACAAAAGCAGCACTTAATCATCAAAATATTTCAGATGAAGATTTTAAAACTTTAGAAGAAGCCGGTTTTAGCTTA
Source organism: Mesonia sp. (assembly GCA_012964435.1). GTDB lineage: Bacteria > Bacteroidota > Bacteroidia > Flavobacteriales > Flavobacteriaceae > Mesonia. The sequence goes on from DTTX01000057.1 coordinate 83,694, forward strand.
TCTGAAATACAAGAATTAATGGCGCAAGCAGATCTTGTAAATATGCTAAATACAATTGCTGATGTTTCTGGAATTAAAATTGACAATGAGCTTTTAGAAGCTACAGCATAGAGATTAATACCCGTATCTATTGACGATTTACGAAAATAAATATCGTATTACCTATGAAGCATTTTCTAAATTTTCTGCCAAGCTAAGTAAAGCTAACGACAAAGCAGAACTTCTAGAGATCGTACAAAAACATCTAAAATATTTTTTTAATTTTAAATATTTCAGAGTGCTTTTGAAGGATGAAGTTTTTTTAAAATCATTTCACGTGTTTCATAATTCCAACAACTCGCCAGAATTTATTCTGAATGAGTTTTTTTCTTATGAAGAAGATTTGCTTAAGAATCATATTCCTATTCAACATTCTTCAAATGGTGAATTTTTGAATAATTACGATCAAAAATTAAATCTGAACAACGGTAAACTTTGGGCTTGGTATTTTAAATATCAAGACCTGCAATTATGTGTTTCTTTAATTTCTGATGATGAAAAGCCATTTATTGTTCGAGATATCGAAATCCTGAACTTATTAATAGACTCATTTGTAACCAAATACCAACAAATTAAATTAAAAAACCGTCTTCACCAAAAAAACGTAAATCTCAAGAATGCAATTAATGTAATCGAAGAACAAAAGTTCCAGATCTCAAAAATTGTTTACAACCAAAAAAACACGATTGAACAACGCACCAAAAAACTAAAAGACCAAAACAGTAAATTAGCAGAAATTTCTAGACTCAATGCTCACAATGTAAGAGAGCCTTTATCTAGAATTTTAGGATTATTAGAAATTGCAGAACTTTACGAAGAAAAAGATCTTAAAAAAGAAATTTTTGAAAAAATTAAAACCTCAGCAAAAGACTTAGACCATATCTTACAAGATATAATTTATAAAAGTAATAACGCTATCGAAAAACTATCTAGCAAAACACCCCCCACAAAATGATGCCAGATAAAATTAAAATTTTTTTAGTAGACGATCAGAAAATCGCTAATTTCATCACTCAAAAACTACTTCAGACTAGTAATATAGATTGCGAAGTTTTAGCATTTGACCAACCTATACAAGCCTTAGATGCTGTAGAAAAAGATCTTCCTAATTTCATCTTTTTAGACTTGAACATGCCAAAATTAAATGGATGGCAGTTTTTAGAACAAATGCAAAAGAACATCACCTCTAAAGTAATTATTTTAACTTCTAGTTCTGATCCTGCAGATGTAGAGAAAGCCAAAGATTTCCCGCAAGTAATTAGTTATCAAACCAAGCCTCCTTCAAGAGAAATATTGCAAGAATTAATTTTAGGATAGTTGTAAAACATTAGAAATTAACTTATTGTAAAAGGGGGATAATCATACACTTAATTGTTATTTTACAAACCAATTAAAACTTTGTATGATGAATAAAACTTTACTTAGCATTTTAATCATTTTTTGTATTTTCATTTCAAGTTGTAATAATGATGATGATTTTACCCAAACAAATGATGATCAAGAAATAACAGACCCCTCTGAAGATGAAAACGAACCAGTAACTATAGATCTTTCAGAAAATTTCGGAAATGAAGTTTCAAGAAATTTTATAGGTCAAATTGTCGATGGTAACCAAAACCCTATTCCAAATGTTATAATAGAAATTGCAGAGGTGTCTACCACGACCGATGAAAACGGTATTTTTATTTTAAACGAAGCTAATGTTTATGAAAACTTCGCTTATATAAAAGCTTCAAAACCGGGTTACGTTAATGGCTCTAGAGCTCTAATCCCTACTGAAGGTATAAATCAAATTCGCATTATGCTTTTAGAAAAAAATATCGCAGCAACTATTGAAAGTGGAACTTCATCTGTAGTTACTAACGAAAATGGTGCAAGTGTAGAATTTGATGGAAATTTTATAAATGATGAAACTGAAGAAACTTACACAGGAAATATAAAGGTAAGTTTTCATTACCTCAACCCGGAAGACGACAATATGACTTCGCAAATGCCGGGAATGCTCTATGCAGCAAATGCTGAAAATGAAGAACGTATGCTGCAAACTTTCGGGATGTTAGCCGTAGAATTAGAAGGTGAAAATGGTGAAAAACTAAATTTAGCTGAAACTTCTGAAGCTACAATAAGAGTTCCTTTAAGTTCCGCTCTTTCTGCTAACGCTCCGGCAACTATCCCATTATGGTATTTTAATGAAGATAAAGGTTACTGGATTGAAGATGGTGAAGCCACTTTACAAGGAAATGAATATGTTGGGACGGTTAGTCATTTTTCTTTTTGGAATTGCGATATTCCTGCGGAAGCAGTGAATTATTGTTTAACCATAACAGATGAAAACAATATTCCTATCAGTCAAGTAAGAGTAAGTATTGATAGTGAAGTATATGGAACTAGGAGTGGAATAACTAATAATGATGGAGAAGTTTGCGGATTAATCCCATCAGGAGAAACCCTTGAAATTAATTTTTACTTCAATGAAGCTTGTAGTACAGAACCTTTTTACAGTGCGAATATCGGTCCTTTTAATGACGACGCTTCAGAAACATTAAATATTAACCTTCCTGCTGACAATGAAGTGATTTTAGAAACCATTACAGGAACCTTCAATAATTGTGAAGGAAACCCTGTTACTAACGGTTATATAACTATGACTTCAGAAAACAATACATTCGATAACTTTTATGCTTCAGTAGAAGAAGATGGTTCTTTTGAGATTAGCGTATTAAATTGTCAAAATAATAGTGGAGGTCCATTTATTCTTGAAGGGAACGATTATGATAATTTTCAAACTACCGGAAATATTAGTTATACATTTACCACACCAACAACAAATGTAGGCAGTTTAGTATCCTGTAATGAGGTTGAAGAATTTATACAATATTCTATTGACAATGGCGAAACTGAATTTTATGCATTCTCAGATATAGAAGCTAGGTTTGAAACATTAAGTCCTAATTACAATGCACCGTTAATAACAATATTTGCGAGCGGAAGCGGAAATAATTGTTTCTACTTGATGGGAATCCTGAATGAAGATCCATATTTAGGAGAATATAGTTATTACAATTGGACTTCTCAAGAAGAACAAGTAGGATTTGACTTTTCTGAATGTTCAAATATAACATCTGGAGAAGATAATAATATTATCATTAACCTTAACTCTTTAGGAGAAGTAGGAGAATATATTGATATTAATTTTAGTGGTGACTATTTAGATTGGAATGAAAATCCACATACCATCACAGGAACAATCCACGTTTATAGAGACCAATAAAAATTTAAGATTAGTTTACCAGAACCTCATCTTTTAAAATAGGTGAGGTTTTTTTGTGCTCATAAAAAATAAATCTATTTTCTTTGCAAAAAATTTCAGCAATGAGCGATTTATTAGGTTTTGGTTTATTGGTATTCACCTCGTTTTTCACATTGATCAATCCTATTGGGACAATGCCGATCTTTATGACGATGACTTCTGAGCTAGACAAAGAGCATCGCAACGCAACAGCACGTAAAGCGACGATTGCTGCATTTATCACCATTGTTGCTTTTGCATTTTCTGGACAGGTTCTATTTAACTTCTTCGGAATTTCAGTAAACAGTTTTCGCTTGGTAGGTGGTGTGATTTTCTTTCAAATGGGTATGGATATGCTTCAGGCGCGTTTGGCCAGTGTAAAAGTAAAAGACAAGGCTGCCAAGAAAACTTACATTGAAGATATTTCGATCACTCCTTTAGCAATCCCCATGATTTCCGGTCCCGGTTCGATTACTAACGCCATTATTATGATGGAAGATGCACACACAGTCGAAGCGAAAGCGGTACTTATTGGCGCGATCTTTTTAGTGCTTTTTCTTACGTATTTGATCTTACTGAGTTCAACCAAAATCCTAAAAATCTTAGGGAATACCGGTAAGAACGTGCTTATGCGTTTAATGGGACTTATCGTAATGGTAATTGCTGTAGAATTTTTCTTTAGCGGATTAAAACCAATAATTCAGGAGATTTTAAAGATAGCCTAAACTATTCTCGATCGACATTGTGTTTTGGTCTAATGATCATTCGTAGATCTTCTTTTTTAGCTAAATAAGAAACGCTCCAATTAAAAAAAGTACGAATGCGATCGGTTCTTCCGATAAGGGAAAATAAATGAATAAATCCCCAGATCATTAAGGCGACAAATCCCTGAAAATGAATTTTATTGGGTAAATCTGCCACCGCATTACTCTTACCAATAACAGCCATCGCACCTTTATCCTTGTATTGAAAAGCTTTTGGAGTATTACCCTTTTCAACAGCAATTAAATTCTTGGCTAAGTTTCTTCCTTGTTGTATAGCTACTTGCGCCAGACGCGGATGCCCTTCAGGAAAATTTTTATCAGAAAACATAATACTTCCGTCGCCAATAGCATAAATATGATCTGCGTGCTGAAGTTTATGATATTCATTTACCAACAATCGATTTCCTGCTTCATACCAATCTTCCGGTAAACCTTCAAACACTCGGCCTTTTACGCCGGTTGCCCAAATAAGATTTCGACTTTTAATACTACTGCCATCATTCAGCAATACTTCGCGACCATTAAAATCTTTTACGCGTTTATTCAGTAACACATCTACATACGTACTACTCAATTTTTTATAGACAAATTTTTGAGATTTTTCACTCATCGATTTTAATAAATGATCGCCACTATTCACCAAATAAATTTTTGCTTTCACCTCCTTTAATTCCGGATATTCTTCAAGAATCACCTGTTTTCGAAGCTCTGCAAACATCCCGGAAACCTCGACCCCCGTAGGTCCGCCACCGGCAATCACCATCGTTAACCATTCTTCTTTTTCGGCCGCAGTTTGAGCACGAGTAGCTTTTTCGATACGTTGCAACAAAACGTTACGCATATTGAGCGCATCGTTTAAAGAATTCATTGGGATACCGAATTTTCTAATATTTTCTATCCCAAAATAATTGGTTCGCGTTCCCGTACACAGAATGAGTTTGTCGTATTCGAGCTCGCCATTAGAAAGAATAATTTTATTTGATTCGGGTAAAATTTTCTTTAAGGTTCCTAACCAAAAATGTGCATTTTTTTGCCCGGAAATTAAACTCCTAAAAGGATAACTTATCGATGAAGGTTCTATAAATCCTGTCGCCACCTGATAGATAAGTGGCGTAAAGTAGTTGTAATTATTTTTATCGACCAGGGTGACTTCAAAAGCATCGTTTTTCATCAAACGTTTTAAGACGTTTGTTCCGGCAAAACCACCCCCAACAATCACTACTTTTTTCTTCATGAGCATTTTCAATTTCTTAAATTTAATTGATTTGCTCACGACCGCCACAAAGAAGGCTCAATTTTAAATTACTTATAACATTTTGGGCGCAACCCTATCGGGTCGGGCTTTCGGCAGTCGCTTTTTTCAATTCCTGCTCAGGCAGAAATCTCAAAAGAGCTCCAACAATGCTTTAAATATATTCACGAACTCAATAAAAACTGAATAAGTGAGTAATCCCTTGCGCAAAGTAATTCAAGAGAATTAATAATCAACTCTAAGATCTATTTATTGAATCTAAAAAGAAGAGCTATTCCTTTAAATTATTAATGAAACGAACTCAAATAATGCTTAGCATCTCGAATATTTAATTCAAAATCACGAGCATCTCTTCCAAAACGGTCTTTATGAAATACAGGTTCTCCAAAAGCATCTAAAGCCACTAAGATTTGAAAAATGGTGTTCTTATTTTCGTATTTCAACTCATACTCAAGCCATTTTACAAAATTGTCGACCAGAAGAAGATGATTTCCTGTTTTAAGCAAGCTCCAATATGCACTAATTCTTTCATTTTCTATTTTGTATAATCTCGAATTAAGACCATCGACAATTATATGCTCTAATTCAGCAACATTTATATCTTTTAATTGAGATTCTGAAATGATTTTTTTTTCATATGCTGAATGAGAATAACCATTAGCCTTTTCAAAAATATAAGCTGCTTCTTCTAATTGGTACATCGTTAATTTCATCGCCATACAAAAATAAATTTCATTTTAAATCAATTAGAATTCAATTTTTAATCACAGATTCACAATTTTACTTATGCAACTGCAATTGAATTCGCTTTCGGGTAACATCAACTTCTAATACTTTTACGATTACTTGCTGATGCAAATGCACATAATCGTTTACATCACTTACAAATTCGTTAGCGAGATTAGAAACGTGTATGAGTCCGCTTTCTTTGATGCCTACATCTACAAAACATCCGAAGTTGGTAATATTATTCACGATTCCCGGTAATAGCTGACCTTCACGCAGATCGTCTATTGTTTTAATGTTTTGATTAAAAGTGAATACTTTAGCCTTTTCTCGAATATCTAAACCCGGTTTTTTCAATTCAGCAACGATATCTTTTAGTGTTGGCAAACCTACTTCCGCAGAAATATACTTCTCTAAGTTTATTTTTTCTAATAATGATTTGTTTCCTATTAATTCCGCAACGGTTGTGCCGTCGTCTTTCGCCATTTTCTCTACTAAAGCATAACGTTCAGGATGCACCGATGAATCGTCTAACGGGTTTTTCGCATTTTTTATACGTAAAAATCCGGCACTCTGCACAAAAGCTTTTTCTCCTAAACGTTTCACTTTTTTTATTTCATTTCGAGTGGTAAAAGCGCCATGTTGAGTTCGGTACTCTATAATATTTTCAGCCAACTTCTCTCCTATTCCAGAAACATAGCTCAACAGCGATTTACTCGCCGTATTTATATTTACCCCAACTGCATTTACGCAAGATTCTACAACGCGATCGAGCGCTAATTTGAGCTGAGTTTGATCTACATCGTGCTGATATTGCCCTACTCCAATCGCTTTCGCTTCGATTTTTACCAATTCTGCTAACGGGTCTTGCAATCGCCGACCTATAGAAACCGAACCTCTAACGGTTGCATCATAATTAGGAAATTCTTCCCGCGCCACAGAAGATGCCGAATAAACCGAAGCTCCGGCTTCACTCACAACAAACACCTGAATTTCATTTTTAAACCTAATTTTTCTCACTAAAGCCTCGGTTTCTCTCGAGGCAGTACCGTTACCAATGGCAATCGCATCAATTTTATAAGCTTCGGTAAGCGTACTAATTTTCTTAATGGCAGTTTTCTGATCTTTTTGTGGCGGATGCGGAAAAATAGTTTCATTATGCAAAAGCCTACCGTTTTCATCTAAACAAACCAATTTGCAACCAGTTCGAAAGCCCGGATCGATGGCTAAAACTCGCTTCTCGCCCAACGGAGCTCCTAATAATAATTGCTTTAGATTCTTGGCAAAAACCTTGATCGCCGAGACATCGGCTTTTTCTTTTGCTTGCTGAATTGCTTCATTACCTAAAGAAGGTTTTAGCAAACGTTTGTAACTATCTGCAATCGCTAATTCGATTTGTTCGGCACAACCACCGGAAGATTTTGTAAATTTTCGTTGCATATGCTGAAGAATACGATCATCATCACCTTCTAATTTCACTCGAATAAAACCTTCTTTTTCTGCTCGTTGAATTGCTAAAAATCGATGGGATGGAATTCGCTTTAACGATTCTGACCAGTCAAAATAATCTTTGAATTTTTGCGCTTTTTCATCTTTCATTTTCGACTTTACACCCGAAGCAGTTATATTGATATAATTATTAAATTGATATCGAATATAGTCACGAATATCGGTTCGTTCAGCAATCCATTCTGCGATAATCAAACGCGCTCCGGCTAAAGCTTCAGCGGTATTTGTTACAGTTTGATGCACATATTTGTTAGCTATATTCTCTAAATCTTGAGCATTTTGTGCCATAATGATCTTTGCTAAAGGCTCTAAACCTTGCTCACGAGCCTGATCGGCTTTGGTTTTTCGCTTTTTCTTATAAGGCAAATACAGATCTTCCAGCAAAGTTATTGTCTCGGCGGCTTCTATCTTAGATTTTAATTCGGGAGTTAAGGCTTGTTGTTCTTCAATACTCGATAAAATTGATGCTTTTCTTTTTTCAAGCTCTTCGTAATATTTCTTTGCTTTAAGAATTTTTTCTATTTGCACTTCATCAAGGTTCCCGGTCATTTCCTTTCGATACCTCGCGATAAAAGGGATGGTGCAATCTTCATTTAAAAGTTGAAGTGTATTTTTTATAGAGGTCTCTAAAAGTTGCGTTTGCTGCTGAATATATTGCTGAATCGTCATAAACTGTAATTATCTTCTAAAACAAAATAAAGCTATTGTTATGAAACATTCAGAAGATGAGCTTAAATATTACTAAATCATTTTTATTTAACTTTTTATTGACTTGATATACAATATTGTATTACTTTTACTAAACATTTGTTAATTTATTTTTTTTCATTTAAAACTAACCAAGTATGAAAAACAACTACTCTAAACGAAGTAGCAATGCCTATTATAAGAAAATGTATTGGCTTGCTACAATTTTTATTTTAGCTTTTAGTTACAGCAATTTAAAAGCGCAAACAACTACATTTAATTATACCGGTGCTAGTCAAACTTATACAGTCCCTGGAAATGCTACTCATATAAAAATAGAGTGTTGGGGAGCGCAAGGAGGGACAGGAATTGGATTTAATAGTATTGAAGGAACAGGTGGTTTAGGAGGCTATATGTCAGGTGATATTATCGTTACACCAGGCCAAGTTCTAGAAATTTTCGTAGGTGGAGCTGGAGCTGCTTCTGGCCCAGGTGGTTTCAATGGTGGAGGACAAGCCGCCACAGACTACGGTGGTGCTGGTGGCGGAGCATCAGATGTACGTATAGGGACCTATACATTAATGGATCGCATAATCGTTGCTGGCGGTGGCGGTGGCGGTGCCTTTGGTTCATACGGTAGCCCTGGAGGTCCAGGTGGAGGATTGGTTGGTGACTCAGGAACCGATGGACCTGGCTTTACAGCTGGTGGTGGTGGTACACAAACAGCTGGAGGAAATGCAGGTTGTTGTTACGGGGCCTCTTCTCCAGGAACATTTGGTTTTGGGGCTGGACCAGGAGATTACCATAATGCTGGCGGCGGCGGCGGTTGGTACGGAGGAGGTTCTGGTGCAGGTCATGCTGGAGCTGGAGGAGGCTCTTCATATGCATCCAATGATTTCACAAATACAAATACCTCGACTGGTATAAACTCTGGAAACGGAAAAGTCGTTATTACGGTATTATGTGACCCTCTTACTCTTGCACCAGTAGACACTTCTGTTTGTGAAGGTTCTACAGTTACTTTAAATGCAACATCTTCTAATGGTGGAACAATTACATGGGATAATGGTATAACTAATAATACGCCATTCACTATTAGCTCAACTACGACTTTTACTGCTACAAGTTCTCATCCAAACGACTGCTCGCAATCAGTAACCATAACTGTTACAAATCCTCCAACACTAAATAATACAACAACCAATGTAAGTTGTAATGGAGGCAATAATGGATCTATAGATTTAACAGTTACTGGAGGAACTCCGCCTTATAGTTATGCCTGGGATAATTCTGCTACTACAGAAGATCTTTCAGGCTTAATTGCAGGGACATACAATGTTACGGTTACAGACACAAATGGTTGTATTACTACAGAATCTATTGATGTTTTTGAACCGATCAATTTAACTATAAGTGCAAATATTACGAACTCCTCTTGTTCAGGCAATAACGGATCTATAGATTTAACTGTAATTGGTGGTAACCCACCGTATGCTTACGCTTGGAGTAATTCTGCCACAACTCAAGATCTATCTGGTCTTGAATCAGGAACCTATAACGTAACTGTTACTGATATAAAGGGATGTACTGAAACTTTTTCAACTTCAATTTTAACTGTTGATAATGAAGCCCCAATTGCAATATGTAATGATATTACAGTGCAATTAGACAGTAACGATGAAGTTACTATTTTACCTGAAGACATAAACAATGGGTCATATGACCAAAGCATTTGGTTAAATTATGGAGATGCATCTACATATTACAGTGTTAATAGTGATGATCAAGGTTTTGGAAATGGTACCGGCGGTACTGTTGGTTTCGTAGTGTCTATAAAAGAACCTATTTATTTTACCCCAGCTAACAGTTTAGACGATAAAGTAAGAATTGGTGATGAACTACATATCAATTACAAAGGCTCAAACCCTACATATTTAGATAGAACTATACAATGGAGAGGAATTGGAAATGCGGAAACAGATGTAACTTGGGAAAGTTCAAATTTCAGAAATATTTATTCAATAGAGCAATCTGGAAAAGTAAGCGGAGATTTACTAAATCCTTATTTACCATATACGATTAAGTCTACATTTTTAGTTAACGGGGTAGAGAAATACTTGTCGATCATTAATGGAGATGTAACATTTACTGATGACGACTCTCTTAAAACTTTCTACACGCTAGATGTAGCATCCGGTCAATTTAATGAATGTTCAGAACTAACATATGCAATAGACGTATCTACTTTCGACTGTTCTATGCTAGGCGATAATCAAGTAACATTAACCGTCACCGATACAAGCGGAAATAGCGATAGTTGCACTGCAACAGTTACAGTTTTAGAAGATACAAATCCTACAGCTAACTGTGTTGCTCCATTTACTGTTTATTTAGATGAAAACGGTAATGCGCAAATTTCTGAAAGCGATATTAATGATGGTTCCTCAGATAATTGTGGTGTAGATTCAGTGAGTATTGATGTTACAGAATTTGATTGTACGATGTTAGGCGATAACCAAGTTACACTGACAGTAACAGACGCTTCAGGAAATTCTTCTACTTGTACTACGACTGTAACCGTAGTTGACGAAATTGATCCTGAAATAACTTGTATAGAAGATATCACTGTCAATAATGATCTGAATGAATGCGGTGCAATGGTAACTTACACCACTCCAACTGCTAGTGATAATTGTGCTGGAACAGGAATTGAAACTGAAACTTTTAGTTATACTGGAAGTGTACAAACATTTACAATTCCAACTGGGGTAACCTCTATAACAATTGAAGCTTGGGGCGCTCAAGGTCAATCTTTGACTAATGAGCAATATACTCCTAGTACCGGTGGATTAGGTGGTTACGCAATGGGTAACATAGCAGTAACACCTGGAGAAACTATAAATATCTATGTAGGAGGCGAAGGTCAAGATGGAGTTGCAGGCTTTAATGGTGGGGCCTTAGGAGGCTACGGGACTCCAAGTGATGGTTTAGCCGGTTACGCTGGTAGTGGCGGTGGTGCCTCTGATGTTAGAATAGGAGGTACAGATTTAACAAATAGAGTAATTGTTGCCGGTGGCGGTGGCGGTGGTGGTCGAGACTATGTAAATGGCACTTGTCAACCTTGTGGTCAAGGTGGAAATGGTGGTGCAGGTGGAGCACTTATTGGTGAAAATGGTGAAGACCCTACAGATCCTATTTATAATGCTTATTTTAATCCTGGAGCAGGTGGCTTAGGAGGCACTCAGAATGATGGAGGCTTAGGAGGTGATGGTGTTCAGGGAGTAAATGGAAACCCTGGAACTTTAGGCCTTGGAGGGGAAGGTATTGATGGTGAATATTCTGTTGCAAGTGGTGGAGCCGGCGGAGGTTATTATGGAGGTGGTTCTGGAGCGGGAGCAAACTCAGGCAGTGGTGCTGCAGGAGGAGGAGGAGCAGGTGGTTCTTCTTATATCGGTGGAGTTACTGCCGGGACAACTACTGTTGGCTTACAGAGTGGAAACGGACAAATTACAATTAGTTATAACTCATCCGTTACTGCTACATTAACTTCTGGACTTCCCTCGGGATCAATATTCCCGGTTGGTGAAACTATTAATACTTATGAAGTTGTAGATGCTTCAGGTAATGTTGCATCTTGTTCATTTACCATAACTGTAGAAGATAATGAAAATCCAACTGCTAACTGCATTGCTCCGTTTACGATTTCTTTAGATAGTAATGGTAATGCACAGATTTCTGAAAGCGATATTAACGATGGTTCTTCAGACAATTGCGGAGTAGATTCGGTAAGTATTGATACTACAGATTTTGATTGTACAATGTTAGGTGAAAACCAAGTAACATTAACTGTTACAGATGCATCAGGTAATTCTTCTACATGTACTACAACTGTAACTATAATTGATGATACTAACCCTATTGCTAACTGTGTTGCTCCGTTTACGATTTCATTAGACGCTAATGGGAATGCGCAGATTTCTGAGAGCGATGTTAATGATGGTTCTACAGACAATTGCGGTGTAGATTCAGTTAGTATTGATGTTACAGATTTTGATTGTACGATGTTAGGTGAAAACCAAGTAACATTAACTGTTACAGATGCATCAGGTAATTCTTCAACTTGTACTACAACTGTAACTATAATTGATGATACTAATCCTATTGCTAACTGTGTTGCTCCATTCACAACTTCATTAGACGCTAATGGTAACGCACAAATTTCTGAAAGCGATATTAACGACGGCTCAATAGACAATTGTAGTGTAGATTCAATAAGTATTGACACTACAGATTTTGATTGTACAATGTTAGGTGAGAATGATGTGACTTTAACCGTTACAGACGCATCAGGAAATTCTTCTACTTGTACCACAACTGTAACTGTAATTGATGATATTAACCCTATTGCCAACTGTGTTGCTCCATTTACAATTGCTTTAGATGGTAATGGTAATGCGCAAATTTCTGAAAGCGATATTAATGATGGTTCTTCAGATAATTGTGGTGTAGATTCAGTGAGTATTGACACTACAGATTTTGATTGTACAATGTTAGGTGAGAATGATGTGACTTTAACCGTTACAGACGCATCAGGTAATTCTTCTACTTGTACCACAACTGTAACTATAATTGATGATACTAACCCTATTGCTAACTGTGTTGCTCCATTTACAATTGCTTTAGATGGTAATGGTAATGCACAGATTTCTGAAAGCGATATTAACGATGGTTCAACAGATAATTGCGGGGTAGATTCGGTAAGTATTGATGTTACAGATTTTGATTGTACGATGGTAGGTAATAACCAAGTAACATTAACCGTGACAGACGCATCAGGTAATTCTTCAATTTGTACGACTACTGTAACTGTTGAAGACAATGAAGCTCCAATAGCAATGTGTCAAGATATCACTGTAAGCTTAGATGACACTGGAAATGTAAGTATTACTGCTTCAGATATTGATAATGGTTCTACAGACAACTGCGCGATCGATTCTTATGAAATTGATGTTGACAGTTTCGATTGTACGATGGTTGGTATGAATATGGTTACTCTAACAATTACAGATACAAATGGAAATAGTTCTACTTGTACTTCAACCGTAACCGTTGAAGACAACGAACTCCCTTCAATCTCTTGTGAAGCTATTACAGTTTCTTTAGATGAAACCGGAAACATTTCGATCTTACCGGAAGATTTAGTAACCGATACTTTTGATAATTGCGGAATCGAAAACTTAAGCTTAGATATCGACACTTTTGATTGTGAAGATATAGGAAACCCTGTTGATGTTACCATTTTTGCTCAAGACGCTAGCGGAAATATGACATCTTGTACTACAACGGTTACAGTAATCGATGATCTTGATCCGGAATTTATGTGTTTAGAAGATCAAACCGTGATGGGTAATGATGATGAAAGTTTTTACGTAGTACCAGATTTTGTTGCTAATGGCGAAGTATCTGCTATAGATAATTGTGATGGAGAAATGCTTACGATCTCTCAAAACCCTCCTGCAGGATCTTTGTTAGAAGAAGGTGAGTATGACTTTACTTTCGTAACCACAGACTCAAATGGAAACACATCAGTTTGTATTTCTACAATCACTGTAGAAACAGACTTAAGTGTACAAACTCCTAGATTAAGTATAAATACCCTAAGTATTTATCCTAATCCTGCAGAAACTGTTATTCAAATTGAAAACCCACAACATATTCAATTAAAAGAGATGACAGTTTATGATCTTAACGGAAGAAAAGTGATGAATCTTAATTTAGAAAGTTATCTAGAAAATAATACAATTGATATCTCTAGGTTAGAAGCAGCGCAATATTTTGTAATGATTAAATCTCAAAATAACGGAGTAATCGTTAAAAGACTTATTAAAGAATAAACTAATCTCCTAAATTTTCAAAAAGCCTTCTCTTAACGAGAAGGCTTTTTTTATCTCTATTTCTTCGGAAATCTTTAACAATACACTGCCTATTTAATTTATATTTTAGAGTAATAAAAACTCTAGGATTATGGCCTTGTTCAGTAAAATAAAAAACACCATTGGTTTACTAAAAGATGTAGATTTAGATAAATTAGCAAAGCTTAATGAGAAGATCGATCTCAAACAAGCGATGAACACCTTAGGAAATCTTGATGACAGGCAAATAAAAGGCCTTATGAAAATGCTCAATCATCAAGGTAAAAAAGGGCAACATCAACTCCCTCCTATCGATGGTGATTTTTATAATCTCGATCTAAAACTGAATCAAGAGCAACGTGAGCTTCAACTTAAAGTGAGAAACTTTATGGAAGATGAAGTTCGACCTTTAGTTAATGATTATTGGAACAAAGCCAAATTTCCGTTTGAAATCATCGAGAAATTTGCCAAGCTGAATATTACCGGAGTTCCTTACGAAGGTTACGGCTGCCCAAATCTTCCTTTTTTAATGGAAGGAATTATCGCTCAAGAAATCGCTCGCGTAGATGTTTCAATTTCTACCTTTTTTGGGGTTCACAGCGGTTTAGCAATGGGGTCTATTTACCTCTGCGGAAGCGAAGAACAAAAACAAGAATGGCTACCCAAAATGCAAAAATTAGAAAAAATTGGAGCCTTTGGTTTAACTGAACCTAACGTAGGTTCTGCCGTTTCTCAAGGAATGGAAACTACTTGTAAATTTGATGGCGAGAATTGGATCCTTAACGGACAAAAAAAATGGATCGGTAACGCCACATTTGCCGATGTGATTGTGATCTGGGCAAAAGATGTAGATTCTCACCAAGTAAAGGGGTTCATCGTAAGAAAAGAAAATCCGGGTTTTGAAGCTGAAAAAATGGAAGATAAAATGGCGTTAAGAATCGTACAAAATGCTATAATTACTCTTACCGACTGCAAAGTGCCCGAAAGTGATCGCTTGCAAAACGCCAATTCGTTTAAAGACACGGCTAAAGTTTTAAAAATGACTCGCGCCGGCGTTGCTTGGCAAGCTGTTGGTTGTGCCCGCGGTGCTTATGAGAGCGCATTAAAATATACTAGAAAACGAGAACAATTTGGTAAACCAATCGCTTCTTACCAGTTGGTACAAAACCATTTGGTTGAAATGCTATCTAATTTAACCGCGATGCAAACGATGGTTTTTAGACTTTCTGAGATGCAAGATGAAGGTATTTTAACCGATGAACATGCTTCGCTCGCCAAAGTATATTGCAGTATGCGAACACGCGATATTGTAAGTAGAGCTCGCGAGGTTATGGGCGGTAACGGTATTTTATTGGAACACGACGTAGCTCGTTTTGTAGCCGATGCCGAAGCCATTTACAGCTACGAAGGCACCAAAGAAATTAACTCACTAATTGTAGGACGCGCCATTACAGGATATAGCGCATTTGTATAAAATTTTATGAATAAAATAGTATTGATCTGCCCAGAGAGAAACGATGTTTCTAAATGGGTAGAAAGTTTTAAGAAAGAAAATAACAACATAGAAGTCGAAATTTACCCGAACGACACGAATCGGGAGCAAACAGAATTTGTAGCGACGTGGAATCCGCCGGCAGATGCTTTTGAGAAATTTCCGAATTTAAAAGTGATCGCTTCAATGGCGGCCGGTGTAAAACATATTACTTCAAAAAAAATACCGAACAACGTAAAAGTAACACGTGTAAAAGACGATTACCTCAACTACGATCTTAGCTATTTTGTGCTGAATGCTTTGCTGAATTACTTACGAGATATGCCTTTGTATTTTCAGCATCAACAAGAAAAAATATGGGATCGTCAAACTTACCAACGTCCGGAAGATGTAACGGTTGGTATTTTAGGCTTCGGAAATATTGGTCAAGCCATCGGAAAATTATTATTGAAAAATGATTTTAAAGTATTGGGTTGGTCTCGCTCTAAAAAAGAAGTTGAAGGGATTGAAACCTTTAAAGAAGATGAATTAAATACATTTTTATCGAAGTCTAATGTTTTAGTTTGCATGCTTCCGCACACTCCGGAAACGGAAGATATTCTGAATGAAGAATTATTTCAGCAATTACCGAAAGGAGCTTATCTAATCAACGTTGGCCGTGGCGCGCATTTACAGGAAAAAGACTTTCTAGAAGCTTTAGCCAACGGGCAACTTTCCGGAGCGGCTTTAGATGTCTTTAAAACTGAACCTTTACCTAAAGAACATGTTTTTTGGAATCACGATAAAATTACCATTACGCCGCATACCGCAAGCATCACCAATCCGGCGACAATTGTCCCGAAAATGGTTGAAAACTTTCAGCGTATGCAAAAAAACGAGCCGCTAAAAGACGAAGTAGATCTAGAAAAAGGTTATTGATGAGTTAATACTGAAAAATAAATGACGCTCTACCTCACATTTGCAATTATTGCAATAGGGATAATTCTTTTTATAAAAGATTATTTCACGATAGACACGACCTCGATCATCATCATGTCGCTGTTTATTGTCTCTGGCGTTCTAAATCCTGAAGAAGGTTTTGCCGGTTTTAATCACCCGGCAACAATTACTTTGGGTTGTATGTTCGTGATTAGTGCTGCCATTTTTAAATCGGGACTTATCGATGGTTTGTCGAGCAAGATCATTCGGGTAGCGAAGATCAATTACCTTTTTGCTTTAATCATATTTTGCTTATCGGCAGCCGTTTTTTCAGCATTTATCAATGATACGGCAGTGGTGGCATTATTGATCCCGATGGCGTTATTGGTATGTAGAGAAACCGATATTCAGCCTTCGCGATTATTAATTCCTATTTCATTTTCTGCTTTATTTGGTGGTACGTGTACATTAATTGGGACATCAACCAATATTTTAGTGAGTAGTTACGCTAAAAAAAGCGGACTAGAACCTTTAGGAATGTTCGAGTTTTCGCTTCCGGCTTTGTGTTTATTCACTATTGGGATGGCGTATTTATTAATCGCCTCTCCTCTACTTCTTCCGAAGCGAAAGAGCGCTAAAAACTCTTTAAAAAAACAAGCTGAAAAATATATTGCAGAGATCGAATTAGTAGAGAACAATCCCGATATCGATAAAAAAATCGGAAACTCTAGCCTAAACCAAGATTTCTCTGCGCAAGTTTTAATGCTGAAGCGCAAACATCATCGGGTTTACGAAATTAACGAAGAAACCATTTTACGAAAAGATGATGTGTTGAAAGTAATGATCAATCCGCAACATTTAGCCAAATTAAAACAGAATGCGACTTACAAATTAGACGGCGACGAACAGCTTATTCACGATGATGCCGATAAGAAAATTTACGAAGTCATGATTCCGTATGGTTCATCTTTATCGGGTAAATCGCTGCAACAACTTAACTTCAGAAATATTTATTATGCTTCGGTTTTAGCGATCAGGCATCGTAAAGAAATGATCACAAGAGAGGTTTCTAAAATTATACTTCGTGAAGGCGATATGCTTTTGCTTTACACTTCCGATGAAAGTTTGAAGAAATTAGTTTCAAAAAAATTGGTGGTTACCTTATCGAAATACAAAGCGAAAAAATTCGACTTAAAAAAAGCGATCCCTACATTACTTATTTTGATCGGAGTAATTTTGGCAGCTGCCTTAAACATTACTTCCATTTTAATTAGTGCTTTGGTAGGAGCTTTGCTCATCGTAACAACCACCATTTTAAAACCCAAAGAAGCTTACGAAGCCATCGAATGGAAAGTAATTTTTATGATGGCCGGTGTACTTTCAATGGGAGCGGCTTTAGAAAAAACCGGCGGTTCAGATTTAATTTCTGAACTTATTTACGATTCTATGGGTAGTTTTGACCCGAGAATCACGCTAAGTTTAATATTTTTAGTTACCTTTTTATCTACCAATGTGTTGTCGAGTAAAGCTGCCGCTGCGTTAATGACGCCAATCGTAATTAGTTTGGCCGCAGCGATGCAAATAAATAGCAAACCTTTTTTAATTGCGGTCATGTTTGCGTGTTCGTTAACTTTTATGACGCCGGTAAGTTATCCTACCAATACGATGGTTTATGCACCGGGTAATTATAAATTTAAAGATTATTTAAAGATAGGGACTCCGCTAAATTTTATAATTTGGGTGGCAGCATCATTTATAATTCCATTATTTTTTCCGTTTTAAGATGAAGAAAGTAAAACTACATAACCCATTTAAGCCTAAAGTAATTAACGAGAAAAAACTGCGCGAGCATTTGGCATTAGAGCGTACCAAACTCGCGAACGAACGTACTCTTTTGGCGTATATTAGAGCTTCTTTGTATTTATTGGTTGGTGGGATCGCGCTGCTTAAAATTGAAGATTATCCTGAAGTTCACGGTCTTGGTTACGCATCGCTTTGCATTTGTGTGGTATTTATTATTGTAGGAGTTTGGCGTTATATTGCTTTAGAAAGAAAATTAAAAAATCTACTTTTGCCCGATGATCCTTCAGAAGAAACCGCTGAAGAGAAAATCGAGTCGTAAATGCTTCAAAATTTCATTCATTATTTTTTTCATTTTATCGTAATTGGGCTCATTGCTTATCTTTTCAACAAAAAAAATTGGAAAAAATACTGGCTTATTTTATTGTTGACGATGCTCGTCGATCTAGATCATGTTTTTGCAGATCCTATTTTTCAGCCGCAACGTTGCAGCATCAATTTTCATCCGTTACACTCTTACTTAGCGATAGCTATGTATGTTTTGGGAGCCGTTACTATTCAGCATAAAATCATAAAAATCATCTGTATTGGTCTTTGTTTTCATATGTTTACCGACGCTATCGATTGTTTATGGAATAATTTTGGGTAACTTTAGCTTATGAAAATCACCTCACTCTTACTGTTTATTCTCATTTCTTTTCAGCTTCAAGCACAAGAGATAACGACTACTTTAGTCGAGAAAACTCCGTTTAATCTAGAACGTTTTGTAGGGGTAGATAAGTTTAATAATTTCTACGGAATCACCAATAACACGCTTTACAAATTGGAAGGCGCTAAAAAATATCAGTTCGCAGATTTACAATTGGGTGAAATTTCTTCGGTAGATTTACTTAATCCGTTAAAAATCACCATCTTTTATAGGAATACCAACACCGCAGTAATTGTCGATAATCGCTTAAATGAAATAAGCAGAATTAATTTCACTACTATTCAGAATTTTAGAAATGTGAGTTTTGCCACCACCGGTAAAGATCGCAGCTTATGGATTTACAACATCGATCTGCAGCAATTAGAACTATTTAATTACCATACATTAAAAGTAATTTCGCACACACAACCTATTAATAATGAAGTTACCGCACAACAAAGCAATTACAATTTTTGTTGGCTACAGCAAGAGCAAAAATTAGAATATTATAATAGCTACGGAAGTTTTATGGGAGCTATAAATCTGCCCGTAGAGTTTGAGTTTTCAGAATATAATAATTTAATAGTGGGGAAAAGTAAGGCAAATTGGTATTTCCTCAGAAAAAATGAGATGAAATTACAAAGTATTTCAGTTTCAGAAAATGCCGTTAAAGATTTTTATTTGAATAATGAAAACCTTTATCTTTACACCGATAATTTTATTTATAATTATCAACTTAATCTATCAAACGAATAACAAATATGCACGTTGCCATTGCCGGAAATATTGGTGCCGGAAAGACCACCTTAACTAAATTATTGGCGAAACATTATCATTGGGAACCTCAATACGAAGATGTTTTAGAAAACCCTTATTTAGAGGATTTTTATAACCAGATGGAACGCTGGTCGTTTAACCTTCAGATCTATTTTTTAAATAGTAGGTTTCGACAAATTTTAGAAATTAGAGAAAGTGGTAAAAGCATTATTCAAGATAGAACGATTTATGAAGATGCTTATATTTTTGCGCCTAACTTACACGCAATGGGCTTGCTTACGAATCGAGATTTTGAAAATTACAAATCACTATTCGACTTAATGGAAAGCGTGACTAAAGGTCCGGATTTACTTATATATTTACGTAGCAGTATCCCAAATTTAGTAGCGCAAATACAAAAAAGAGGTAGAGATTACGAAAACTCTATTTCTATAGATTACCTAAGTAGGCTTAACGAGCGTTATGAAGCTTGGGCTCACGATTACAATAAAGGAAAATTGCTTATTATCGATGTAGACAATATTAATTTTGTAGATAATCCTGAAGATTTAGGAGATATTATTAACAGAATTGATGGTGAATTACACGGATTATTTTAAAATGAAAAAGACTATGGAATCGACTAAATTAAAAAGACCAAAACACAAAGGCTCACCTCAACTCTTTAAAAACCCTATTTTAGAGAAGTTAACGCATACGCATATCTCATTACCATTAATCATATTTTCTGCAATTTCTGCAGCATTAATATATTATGGGATAATTGAAAAAGGTTTTGAAACTCCTCAGATCATTCTGTTGTTCTTAGCAGGCTTATTATTTTTTACGTTCGTAGAATATATTATGCACCGCTATTTATATCATATTCCTGCAACTTCAGAACGCAAGAAGAAAATTTCTTATACGATGCACGGAGTACATCACGATTACCCTAAAGACAAATCTAGATTAGCAATGCCACCTGTACTTAGTTTAGTGGTCGCTACGGTACTGTTTATTATTTACCGAGTAGTTTTAGGTGATTATGTATTTGGTTTCTTAGCAGGCTTTTTAATTGGTTATGCAGGTTATTTAGCAGTACACTATTCGGTACATGCTTTTAAAGTGCCCAGTAATTTCTTAAAGGTTTTATGGCATCACCACAGTATTCACCATTATCGTGAACCAGATAGAGCTTTTGGAGTATCTTCTACTTTATGGGATCACATTTTTAGAACAATGCCTAGAAAAAACCCAATTGGCAGAAGAGCTGCAACCGGTACTAGCATCGACGATTAACTTAAATAATATAACCATTTTCCCGTGCGTGTTCTTCTGCTTCTTCTGAAGAGTGAACCATTAGCACGGGAGTACTTTCAAAATTATCTATAATTCCCTTTACGCGTTGCATTTGCTTTTTATGTCTAACGCTCCTCAAGTAAATACATAAAATTCGATCGGGATATTGCGCTGCGATATCTGTATAAATTGAAGCATCGTGTTCACCGCTATCACCAATTAAAATAAATTTTAATTGCGGATAGCTTTCTAATATATTAATAATCTTACGTTGCTTATGGGGTTTTTCAGGCTTCAAAGTGCTATCAAAAGGTCCGCGTAAGTTTCTAAGTAAAATTGGCCCTTTTGGGAATTGATTGTGATCTAAAAATAGTTTTAAGTATTCATATAAATTCCACGGACTGTTACTTAAATAAAACATTGGGTTTCGAGATGTTTCTTGTAAACCAATTGCTAATTTTTGATATAATTCTGCCGCACCTTTTAAAGGCATACGTTTATAAGCATTGGTAAATAACGAATTTTTAAGCAAACGCCACTTTAAAAATGAAGTGACACCGGTATGCAAAATCGTATCGTCAATATCACTAATTACGCCAAATTCTGCTTTTTCATCAGGCACTAATAATTCACCCTGAAATGGATCTGCAATTAAATTGGTTTTCGGGTAAAGTTCGCCCTTGTAATATAATTCAAATTGCAACCAGCCTTCTTCATTACTATATTCAGCTAAATTTTCTTTGAGTTGTCTATCAAACACAAAATAACCTTCTCCGTTTGTTTGAGTAAAGAATTTTTGACCGTTAGGCAAGCGTAATTCAATTTCTGCTTCCGGTATTTCGAAACTATCAAACTGCTTATAAGTGTTTTTTACAGTTTTAAAAAAGTTTTGTTCTTGCTTAATTTTTAAGGGTTCGTTGTCGAGAACCCGACCGCAAACATATAAATGATGAGGAGTCGCATAACTGCGATAAGGGGTGATTAAAATTTGCTCGTAGTTTTTGTAGCGACCTAGTAATTTTTTTATTCTTCTAATCATTTATTTGCTGTTGAAACTGAAAGATAATAGTTTTTACAGCGACTGCTTTCTACTTCACTATTCTTTAAGATTTTTATGCTGAAATAGCCATTGCCTTTAGAGAAAATTTTCAGCATAAAAAAAGCGACTTCTATCGAAATCGCTTTTTGAATATTATAGAGTAAAAAACTTACTTGATACTTACCTCTTTTAAAGGCACATCACTACCTTTAAATCTTTCGATACATTGAGTTACAATTTCTTTAGCTTCTTTAGCATCTCCCCAATCACCAACATCTACTTTCTTTTCTTCTAAATCTTTATACACACGGAAAAAGTGCTCGATCTCTTTAATTAAATGCGGATTTAAACCACTAAGATCATCAACTTTATTTCCGATAGGATCGCTTACTGGAACACAGATAATTTTTTCATCAGGACCTTTTTCATCGGCCATATGGAAAACTCCAATTGGTTTTACTTCAATTACACACCCAGGAAAAGTTGGCTCTGTAACTAACACTAAAACATCTAACGGATCACCATCTAATGCTAAAGTTTCTGGCACAAAACCGTAATCTGCAGGATACATCATAGATGAAAAGATCATTCTATCGTATCTTATTTTTTTAAGCTCGAAATCATATTCATATTTATTTCGGCTTCCTTTTGGGATTTCAATTAAAACATCAAACGTCATTGTATAAAAATATTATCTATTATTTCAAATTAAACAAGATGGCAAATTTAACAAATGTCCTGATTATTAACTACTTTTTTAGAAATAAAATCCGAAAGATCCCGTAATTCCGAACTTTCTGGCACCGGGATTTTCCAAATAATTTCCTCTAAAGTGAAAATCTAATCGAAATACTTTAAAAATATTCCCAATCCCCACGCTATACGACCAATAGGGTTTATTGCTCGGCGCCATTAATATAGGGTTAGAGTAAGAAGCATTCAAGGCTTGATTTTCATCGGAAATGCTTCCTGTTACGGCTCGTATGGCTACAATCTCTCGTAGATTTAAATCTCGAAGCAACGGAATTCTACCTAAAAAACGTCCGTTAAAATTATGTTCTAAATGAACGCTGGTATAAGTATCGGTCACAAATTCGTAAAAATCTAATAAAGGATATGTTCCGTAAATAGAAAAAAGTGTTTGGTTACCGGGAACCACATTCAATAATCCCAAAGGAACTTCACCAAAAGTTTTACCGGCTTCTAATGTAGTGGTTAACTTCCCTACTCCACCCAATTGCCAAGGATGACGATAGTAAAACTGAACTTTTTCATACTCAAAATCACTGCTGAATACATCTTTTATTCCTACAGCATAATTTAAAAATAATCGCGGGAAATCGCCATCGTTAATTACGGTTCGTTCGACGCCATAACCGGTAGTTTTTCTTCCAGGAGAATAAGTAAGCATCGTAGAAATTTCTGTCTGATCTATTTCTGAAGCAATTTCTGTCTGCTCTTCATTGGTATAATAATCTAAACTGAATTGATCTGAAGCTGAACGCAATGTACGATAAGAACCTCCAAAACGGACTTCAAAATTCTTTAACGGCTCCATTTCTAACGCAAACGTGCTTAAATTGATATTGGTTAAACTCGTATTTGAACCTACCGTAATTAGAGATGAAGAAGCCAAACTTCTGCCTAAAACATCGTTGGTATTGGTTAAACTTGCGCCTAACTGCTCGATGTCTCTACGATTACCTCCGCTTAAAATTAATCGAGAACGTTGATCGACTAAAATTTTACCCGATAAGCCATATTTAAATTTATTATCTTTAAAACCATAAGCCGTGTAACCTTCAATTCGCCAAGGATCGTTTCTACCAAAATAAGTTCTTCCGCCGGCACGAACACGAATTCCTTCCACATCGTTATAACCAAATGTTGAAAAAACAGGTCCGTAATCAAAATTATCGAACTCAACATAACCTGAAGCTAAGATCGAGCCAATGTTATAAAGACGCTGAAAGGCTTTTACCGTTTTAAGCGTATCAAGCATATCGTAAACTTGGCGTTCATCTTTATTAAGAGATTCCATTCGGTTTTGCTGCCAAAATGTGCTGTCACGGTTATAAACTTGTTCTATGTATTGCTCGCGGTCGTTATTATAAAAAGCTTCACCACGATCTATATCAAAAGAATATTCATCGTATAAGGTTGTTCTTTTGCCATAAACTCCACGTGCATCATCTTTTTTTCTGAAAGCAAAATCAGACATAAAATGATCTCTAGTAATCAAGAAAATAGAATCGTTTAATACTTCAAAATCTTGCTCAATATAAATATCTCGCACCCAGTTAATGTTCGCACTTTTTGTAGCTGCTAATTTTATTTTTTTAATTGCCCAAGTGGTATCATTTACCCAAAAATCTCCTTTAAAAGTAAGCTCGTTTTTTCTTCTTGGGTAATACACAATTTTGTAACACCATTTATTATCGACATAGCTACTATCTGCCAGAACATAGTTATACACATTTATTCCGGTGGTTGATAATGGACTCACGAAACTTTTATCGAAAAACTTCAGGTAATTGTCGTAAACATTATATTCTTTATAGAGATCTTTAATAAAAGCTATCAAAGTTTGGTTATCACTAAAACCGGAATTTTTATTCCCTAACAGAACTTCTTTTTCCTTATTGGTTTCATTATTCCCGTAAACACGGTAAACCGCTTCGTTTATAAAAATTGGCAAGTAAGTTTTACCGGTAACGCTGTTGGTATCGGTTTGCTCGAAGACAAACTCCATTCCGTTAAAAATTCGACTATTGATTAGTGAACTATCGATCGTATTTAAATCGAATTCTTGTTTTTCGTATTTTTTATATTGATACTGGTCAAATTTATAAATACCGTTCTCGCGTTTATTCTCCCAGATCTTTCGAAGAATATCGATCGCGGGATTATTTTTCTTCGAAGTTTTTCCTTGATAGATAACAACCTCATCAAGTGCACTGGCTTCTTCTTCTAAAATAATTTCAATATCATAAGTAGCAGATTTGGTAAGCTCTAAAACCTGAGATTTAAAACCTACAAAAGAAATATTGATTGCTTTATAAGTTTCTTCAGACTCTAAATAAAAACTACCGTCGTCGTTAGTGATCGTTCCTACAGAAGAATTTGCAAAAATTACATTAGCAAAAGGTACAGGATTACCGCTTTCATCATTCACCACACCACTTACTTTGGTTTGTGAAAATGCAGAAAGTACGCTAAATAAGCTTAAGCAAAGTAGGTAAACATATCTCATATAAAACAAAAAAACTTCACCTCCAGGGCAGGAGATGAAGTTGTAAATATAGGTGTATAATTTTACTTATACATTACTTTTTTTACAGCTTTAACTACATCTTCGCTGCTTGGTAACCATTCTTTTAATAAAACCGGAGAATATGGTGCCGGAGTATCTGCCGTATTAATTTTAATAATTGGCGCATCTAAATAATCAAAGGCTTCCTCTTGTACTTTATAAGTGATTTCTGTTGAAACATTACCAAATGGCCAAGCTTCTTCTAAAATCACTAATCGGTTTGTTTTCTTTACAGATTCTAAGATCGCATCGTAATCTAAAGGACGTACCGTTCTTAAATCGATCACTTCTGCAGAAATATTTTCTTTTTCTAATTCGTCTGCTGCTTTATAAGCTTCTTTGATAATTTTACCAAAAGAAACGATCGTTACATCAGAACCTTCTCTTTTAATATCTGCTTTTCCGATTGGGATAACAACATCTTCATCTGTTTCAGGCACTTCACCTTTATCACCATACATCTGCTCACTTTCCATAAAAATAACCGGATCGTCATCACGAATGGCAGCTTTCAATAAACCTTTAGCGTCTGCCGGATTAGAAGGAACAATAACTTTTAAACCAGGACAGTTCGCATACCAACTTTCAAAAGCCTGAGAGTGCGTAGCTCCTAATTGACCTGCAGATGCAGTCGGACCTCTAAACACGATCGGACAGTTAAATTGCCCCCCAGACATTTGTCTAATTTTAGCTGCATTGTTAATAATTTGATCGATACCAACCAAACTAAAGTTGAAGGTCATAAATTCGATAATTGGTCGAGCTCCCGTCATGGTAGATCCTACACCGATCCCACTAAAACCAGCTTCAGCAATTGGAGTATCGATAACACGCTCAGGACCAAATTCGTCCAACATTCCTTTAGAAGCTTTATAAGCTCCATTATATTCAGCAACCTCTTCTCCCATCAAATACACCGCCTCATCACGACGCATTTCTTCACTCATTGCTTCGGCTACTGCTTCTCTAAATTGAATTGTTCTCATTATTATTCGCCTAAAATTTTTACAAACCACAAAAATAAGGATTACTGTTGCAAAACCTATAGAAAAATCAATAAAAAAATTATTATGCAAGCATAGTATTTTATTATGAAATTCATTATATTCGCAATGAAGAATTTTATAAATCTAATTTTTAAATAGAAAATACTAAGAAAAATGAAAATATTAGTCTGCATAAGTCACGTTCCAGACACTACTTCTAAAATTAATTTTACAGAAGGCGACACAAAATTTGATAAAAACGGAGTACAATTCGTTATTAACCCTAATGATGAATTTGGTCTTACTCGCGCTATGTGGTTTAAAGAAAAACAAGGTGCATCTGTAGATGTAGTAAATGTTGGTGAAGCAGATACAGAACCAACTTTAAGAAAAGCTTTAGCTATTGGTGCCGATAATGCAATTCGTGTGAACACGCCGGCAAAAGATGGATTTCAGGTTGCTAAAGAATTAGCGAAAGTTGCACAAGATGGTGGTTACGATTTAGTGATCGCCGGTAGAGAATCTATCGATTACAATGGTGGGATGGTACCTGGTATGTTAGCAAAATTATTAAAAGCAAACTTTGTAAACACTTGTGTAAGTTTAGAGGTTGAAGGAGATAAAGCTACAGCAATTCGCGAAATCGATGGAGGTAAAGAAACATTAACTACTTCTCTACCCTTAGTAATTGGCGGTCAAAAAGGTTTAG
Organism: Mesonia sp.; assembly: GCA_012964435.1. Lineage (GTDB taxonomy): Bacteria > Bacteroidota > Bacteroidia > Flavobacteriales > Flavobacteriaceae > Mesonia. The sequence goes on from DTTX01000057.1 coordinate 110,872, forward strand.
TAGAAGAAAGCGACCTTAAAATACCTAACATGCGTGGTATTATGATGGCTCGTAAAAAACCTTTAAATGTAGTTGATCCTGTTGGAGCTGAAGAAAAAACCAGCGCAGATAAGTTTGAAAAACCTGCACCAAAAGGTGACGTAAAACTTATCGACAAAGATAATTTAGATGAATTAATAAATCTTTTACACAACGAAGCGAAAGCGATCTAATTAGATTTATTAACCTATTAAATTAATCCAAAAAATAAAATTATGTCAGTTTTAGTATATATAGAATCAGAAAACGGAAAATTCAAAAAAGCTTCTTACGAGGCTGCTTCTTACGCTAAAGGAGTGGCAGATCAATTAGGATCTTCGGTAACAGCAGTTACGATTAATGCAGAGAACAATGAAGTTTTAGGCACTTACGGAGTAAGTAAAGTTTTACAAGTCAATAACGATCAGCTTTCTAAATTTAATGCAGATGCTTATGCAGATGTGATCGCACAAGCTGCAAAAAATGAAGATGCAAAAGTTGTTGTGCTTGGGCAAACCGCTAACGATAAGTATGTAGCGCCAATTATTGCCATAAACTTAGAAGCCGGTTATGCTTCAAATGTAGTAGCATTACCAGAAAGCACTTCGCCATTTACAGTAAAAAGAAATGCGTTTACCAATAAAGCTTTCAATTTTACAACTATTAGTAGTGATATAAAAATTGTAGGAGTTGCTAAAAACGCTTACGGAGTAAAAGAAAATGAAACTTCTGCCGCTGTAGAAGATTTTTCTCCAAGTTTAGATGCCAGCGATTTTTCTGTAAATGTAGAATCTGTAGATAAAGCTACCGATAAAGTAACTATTGCAGATGCAGAGATCGTAGTTTCTGGAGGTCGTGGTTTAAAAGGACCTGAAAATTGGGATATGATCGAAAACCTTGCTGAAACTTTAGGCGCGGCAACTGCTTGTTCTAAGCCGGTAAGTGATATGGGTTGGAGACCGCATAGCGAGCATGTTGGGCAAACCGGTAAACCTGTAGCTGCAAATTTATACATTGCAGTAGGTATTTCTGGAGCTATTCAGCACTTAGCAGGTATTAATGCTTCAAAAATTAAAGTCGTGATCAATAACGATCCTGAAGCTCCTTTCTTTAAAGCTGCAGATTATGGTATTGTTGGCGATGCTTTTGAAGTGGTTCCGCAGCTCAACGAAAAATTAAAAGAATTTAAAGCAAATAACGCATAATTTTTTATAAATTGTGCCCCTGAAAATTAGGGCGACCTAAATATGAAAAGCTCTTATTTAGGTCGCTTTTTTATTTTATCTATTTTGATTAATTTGTAGTATGAGTTTAGTGCGTTTAACCATCAAAGGAATTTCTTATAGTCAAACCCAAAATGGAGCTTATGCACTTCTTTTAAGTGAAGTCGACGGCGAAAAACAATTACCTATCGTTATTGGTGCATTCGAAGCACAATCTATAGCAATTGCCTTAGAAAAAGATATAAGACCACCGCGACCGCTTACCCACGATCTATTTAAAAGTTTTTCAGAAAGGTTTTCAATCATCGTTAAACAAGTGATCATTCACAAATTGGTCGATGGTGTTTTCTATTCGAGCCTTATCTGTGAAAGAGATAAAATTGAAGAAATTATAGACGCGAGAACAAGCGATGCTATTGCTTTAGCGTTACGTTTTAACGCACCAATTTTCACCTATCAAAACATTTTAGATAAAGCGGGAATATTTCTCAAAAATTCTGAAGACGATTCTACTACAAAGGAAGAAGCTGAAGAAATTAAACGTACAGAATTAATTATCGAAGATGTTCTTAAAGACGCTTCAGAAGAAACCGAAACAAGTAATCCTTCAACTAAAAAATCGCTTAAACAACTTGAAGAAGAGTTAGATGAAGCGGTTAAAAATGAAGATTACGAAAAAGCTGCTCAATTAAGAGATGAAATTTCTAAACGTAAATAAACAAGCCATGAAAAACTTGTTTACCCTACTTGCTTTTTTAGCAATTATTCCGTTTGCTCAAGCTCAAGAGATCGAGCAAAAATGGAAAATAACCACTCCACTAAATTCTAATACAGAAGCAACTAAGAATTACGAAAGTCTACTTTTAGAAAAAGGAAATTTTTCGTGGTTCAGAAAAAAGAGAGAGCAATTATCGGGTTCTTATATTCTTCAGAATAACAATTTGGTATTTTTTTACGACACGCCACAGGATAGCATTCAGCGTTTTAAGGTTGAAAAACTAACCGACTCTACGCTTACTTTAGCTCAAAATGGGAGTAAATTAAGTTTAAAATTACCACCTAGCGAAGACACTCAGGCTACTGAAAATCAAATTATAAAAAGTCAAGGTTTTACCTTTACCAGCTTTTGGCGGGGCGTTTTAGGGATGTTCACTTTACTGATCATCGCATTTTTATTTAGCAGTAATCGTAAAGCAATTAATTGGAAAACCGTTGGTATTGGTTTGGGGCTTCAGCTTTTATTAGCCTACGGAGTTTTAAAAGTAGATTGGGTAAAAAGTGTATTTGAATTTGTAGGAAGTATTTTCGTGAAAATCCTTGAATTCACCGCTGCCGGAAGTGAATTTTTATTAGGCGGATTAATGGACACGTCTAGCTTTGGATACATTTTCTTATTTCAGGTATTACCAACGATTATTTTCTTTTCAGCCTTAACTTCGATTCTTTTTTACTACGGAATTATTCAGGTTGTTGTAAGGGGTTTTGCATTTGTACTTACTAAACTATTAGGCATCTCGGGAGCAGAAAGTCTAAACGTGGCCGGAAACATTTTCTTAGGCCAAACCGAAGCACCGTTAATGATCAAAGCTTATTTAGAGCGTATGACGCGTTCTGAAATTTTGTTAGTAATGATTGGTGGTATGGCAACGGTTGCCGGCGGAGTTTTAGCAGCATACATCGGCTTTTTAGGTGGCGACGATCCGGTAGCAAGATTAGAGTTCGCTAAACACTTACTAGCAGCATCGGTTATGGCGGCGCCGGGAGCAATCGTGATTTCTAAAATGCTATATCCGCAACAAGAAAAAGTGAATACCGATGTAGAGGTTTCTTCTGAAAAGATCGGATCCAATGTATTAGATGCCATTGCCATCGGAACGACTGAAGGTTTAAAACTAGCGGCCAACGTTGGTGCGATGCTGCTCGTTTTTGTAGCCTTGATCGCAATGATCAATTATGGCTTCGGAAAAGTAGGAGAAATTACCACTTTAAATACTTATTTAGCTGAACATACGCCCTATCAATCTTTTTCTATTGAAGCGGTTTTAGGAACAATATTCGCTCCACTCATGTGGCTTATTGGCGTTGCTGAAGAAGATATGATGCTGATGGGACAACTGCTAGGTATTAAGTTAGCAGCTAGTGAATTTGTAGGTTACATACAATTAGCTGAATTAAAAAATCCTGCGACAGCATTAAGCTTAACTTATGAAAAATCGATCATTATGGCGACGTATATGCTTTGTGGTTTTGCCAACTTTGCTTCGATCGGGATTCAATTAGGTGGTATTGGCTCTTTAGCACCTGGACAACGTAAAAATTTATCTGAATTTGGTATTAAAGCTGTTATTGGTGGCACGTTAGCTTCGTTACTTTCAGCTACGATCGCCGGAATGATTATCGGATAATATTCAAAATAATAGTATAAAAAAAGGCTTTTCAAAATTGAAAAGCCTTTTTTTATTTTCTGTTATAATCGATAACGAACTCCTAAATTAAAAGTGGTCGTATTGATGTTTACTTCATCTACTTCATTTTCATCTCCCATCAAACAATAATCTAACGTTACAAAGGCAGCAAAGTGTTGAGATACATCTTGCTCTAAACCTAGATTAAAAATAACTCCAAAACCTGTATCAGGTATTTCTATATCTGCACTGCTTTCAACATCTGTTACTTCGTACTTATACACGTGATTTAAAAATCCGCCAAATCCTGCGACAAATTTAGTGTCACTTAAAAGACTAGCTTCATCCCTTCCTAATCGAATAACTCCGTTTATATAAACCGGAACCCGAAATGTTTCAGCAATTAAACTTGCTTGCGAAGAACCGAAAAACAAATTCGCATTACTACTGTTCAATTGAAAACCTAAACCAAAACGTAAATATGAAAACACATTATTTTCAATAGGGAGATCGTAATTAACATCGAGCTGAAATGAACCAGCAGCACCTGCTAAGTTTTTATAGTTTTGCGTATTAATTGTTGAATTTCCTAAACCAAAACGCCCGGCAACACTAAAATTAGAAGTTTCGTTTTCCTGAGCTGAAAGGTAGAGTGAAGAAAAGATGAACAACGTGAACAGAATGCATTTTTTCATGAGAGTTAGTTTTTAATGATTAAAATTTCATTAACTATAACTTCATAAAATCGAATAAATTGTAAAGTATTAACAAATTACTTACGCGTGGTCACAAACTCTTCCGGTATTCGAAATTCGATCGCGACCACAGGTTTCACTTTTACTAAACCTAAAGCTTTTACCGGCGGCTCGATGTGATAATCGGTAAGATCGAGCAATTGACTTCCGGTGACATAAATACCTTCACTATCGTAAGTTTCACCTAATTGCAGCTCGTAGACTTTCGAAACTTTTTTAATAGTGATCTTAATTTCTGCGGAAATACTTCCGTAGTATTCTTTATAATCTAAGATCTCTATCGAGATATACGGATATTTTTCAGCCTCGAACAATTCAACCAAATCTTTTTCAATCATTCGCTTAGGGCAATCAAAATTTTCAACCGGAAGCTTTAATACTTTTTGTACTGCGGTAAAATCTTGACAAACAAAACTTGTTTCATCACAAGAGCAGGTAAAATAGTTCACGTTAGTTTTTACCTCGATAGCAACTACTCCACTTTGCGCAAAACTCGACGCGACTACTATTAAGAAAATAAATTGAACGATAAACTGTCTCATTGCTTATTTTTTAAACCGAAAACAGCGCAGAAATTATTTTCTGCACTGTTTTCTTTGGAGTTTTTGGCTGAAAGATAATTAAAATGAGATCACGGCTTCAACCATAGCTCCGTTGAATTGACCTTCGTTTAATATGCTTGTTGCTCCAAAATCATTATAGTTTTGCACTACATATTCTGCTTTTAACAGAATGTTTCTCGTCATAAACCAACCTGCTGCAAATTGTATTCTATCGATGGTTACATCTTCTCCAGAAATATCTTCAGAGTCTACTAAGTTATATCTTCCTCCTACATAAATATTTTCATCAGCACCAAATCTGTAAATTAACTCTCCGGCATATTGCATAGCAGTTCTATCATCTTCTTCGTAAGAAGCTTTCCCTTTTGCCATTTCTATGGTTCCGAAGAATTCTAAGCCGCCATATTTCATAAACGGGTTAATCATTACCGCAGTGATACTATTTGATAAATTAGGGTTGTAACGTGTAGCTCTAAAGTCGTCACTAGTAGCTGTTGCATCTTGCATTAAGTTGTAGTAACGAGCTCCTGCTCTATCTGCGTTGTACAAATAAGAGCTTGGTACGTAACCGGTGTTATATAAAGATCCTGTTAATCTAAAACGGAAATCGTCGTTAACTTGTTTATCGTAACCTATTTTAGCTAAGAAAGAAGCTCCTCCGGTTTTTCCCTCTGCGTTTTCTTCTACAGATTGATTAAGTTTACCATTAGTAAAACCTACCATACCTATAAAACCGCTTCTTCTATAGTAAACTTCTGCACCAACTTCTGTTGTGAATGCATCCATAATTAAGTTTCCTACGAATGGGTTGTGTAAAGCTTGTGCGTTATCAGATCTTCTAAAGTGAGCATCACCATAGTTGTTTTCCATATGTCCTACTTTAATAGTAGTGTATTGCATAAGGTCACTTAAAAATCCTTCGCTTACAAAGTCTAATTTATCGATTAATAAATATCCTCCTTTTACGTAAGGTTCGTGGTGGTGACGAGAAGATAAGTACGTACGCAAGTGCATTCTTACTCCATCATAAAGTTCTACATCTAAATCCATATTAGCGGTTGCTAAGTTAAAGTTGCTCCCTGCTTCTTTAAGTTCGTAACCTGCTAAACCGGCATTTTCATTATCGATCGCTTGGTATTGCAATGCAAAAGAACCTCCTACTCGAACATCGACACCATCAAAGGTCGAAAGTGTATCTTTTGGTGCTTCGAAAACATTTACACCACGCTTATCTGGATATCTAAAGTTATCTAAACTACGATTAAAATTAATTTGTTGAGCTTGTACTTGACCAGCCATACAGACTGCAAATACCATTACTAAAAGTTTGCCTAGTGTTCTCATTTTTAATTTATTTAAAATTGTTGTTGTTAGTTCTTAAGTTGAATATTATAATGTATAGCTACTTCGTCACCGGTTTTTATAGTACCGAAAACTGCAGTTGGCGGTTCGATATTAAAATCGGTTAGTTTGAAGTCTTTCTCTCCAGAAAGCATAATCTTACCATTGGTGTAGCTTATTTTTACTTTGGTTTTAAACTCGCGTTTTGTACCACCAATGATCATCGTTCCAGAAAAAGTGGCAGAATGATCGTTAATAACTACTGCGGTACCTTTATAAGTGATTGTTGGATTTTTCTTTTCTCTTAAAGCTTCGTAGGTTTTTTTATCCATCGCAGATTTTCCACTTTTTAAGTCGTCTACCTGAAACTGAAAGTTGAAGCTTTCGATGCTTACGATCTTATTATTTTCGATGGTTGCAGAAATGCTTCCTTTAAAAGTTTCTACCACACATTCCCAATCGTGCAAAGTTGAAGTTCCGGTTACACTTAGCTTAGAGCTTTCGGGTTGCACTTTAAATTCTTGTGCGGTGGCTATCTGCATAACTAAACCGAGTGCAATTGCGATTAATGATTTCATATTCTGAGGTTTTTTAAAGTTTACAAGACAAAAATACCTCGCAACTCCCGTGTGAATTATGACAAAAGTCATATCTGAATTAAAATTTTTGAATGTGCATAACTTTTTTAAAAATTGAAGTGAATACACCTCTTACTTATGCTTGCTATTTTTTAGTTTTATGTCGATTTTATTGCGTTAGGGATGGAGTGATTTGTTGGAGCTCTTTTTTAATTTTTTTTGAAATTGAAAAAAGCGACTCACGAGAGCCCGCCCGAACGCCCAAAAAAATATTATGCAGCAATATCACGACTTACTTCAACACGTTTTAGAAAACGGAACCGATAAAGGAGATCGAACAGGAACGGGAACTCGTAGTGTTTTTGGCTACCAAATGCGTTTCGATCTAAGCGAAGGTTTCCCGATGGTGACTACGAAAAAACTACATTTAAAATCGATCATTTATGAATTGCTTTGGTTTTTAAATGGCGATACAAATGTGAAATACCTGCAAGATAACGGTGTAAGAATTTGGAATGAATGGGCAGATGAAAATGGAGATCTTGGTCCGGTTTACGGCCACCAATGGCGAAATTGGAATAGCGAAGAAATAGACCAGATTAAAGAGGTGATCGAAACGCTCAAGAAAAACCCAAACAGCCGTAGAATGTTAGTATCTGCTTGGAATCCTAGCGTGATGCCAAATACTTCGGTTAGTTTTAGTGAAAACGTTGCTAATGGTAAAGCTGCTTTGCCACCTTGCCACGCATTTTTTCAATTTTATGTAGCCGATGGTAAACTTTCTTGCCAACTTTACCAGCGTAGCGCCGATGTATTTTTGGGTGTTCCTTTTAACATTGCTTCTTATGCATTGCTTACGATGATGATGGCACAAGTTTGTGGTTACGAAGCAGGAGATTTTATACATACGTTTGGCGATGTACATATTTATAATAATCATTTTGAACAGGTAAAACTACAATTATCGCGAGAACCGAGAGCTTTACCTCAAATGAAAATGAACCCGGAGGTAAAAGATATTTTCAGTTTTAAATTTGAAGATTTCACGTTAGAAGGTTACGATCCGCATCCGCATATTAAAGCAGCGGTAGCCATTTAGATTGACCTATATTTTAAAGTTATTAATTAAAATCTTCACGTCGTTTTATGAGATGTGAAGATTTTTTTAGTTATTTTCAGTAAAAATTTAATGATGAAAAAGATTGTATTACTACTTAGTTTTATTTGCGCAGTTGGTGTTACACAAGCCCAAGAAGTAAAAGGAAATTCGGTTTCTTCAAAAGAAGTTCCGCCGGTTTGGCCGGGTTGTGAAGAGGCAGCTTCAACTTCTAACTGCTTTAACCAAATGCTAGCAAAGCATATTCAGCAGAATTTTAAATTCCCAAAAGATTATACTTCAGAAGATAAAGGCTCTAAAGTATTGGTGAGTTTTGTGGTTAATAAAGAAGGAAACATCGAGATCACTCAAGTTAAAGGAGGTCGAGCATCTTTGCAAGAAGAAGCTAAACGCAACATTATGGCCATCCCAAAAATGAAACCCGGCTCGTTAAATGGCAAACCGAGAGCTATTAAATATACCGTTCCGTTTAACTTCTAAACGAACGATCATCTAAAAATGAAGCCTGATTTTTCAGGCTTTTTTTTTGCTGAAATTTCACCTTCAAATTTCTATTAGCGGTTTTTAACTTTCGCTTTAACAAAGCTTAAAGAAGTTCGCATTTAAAAAATTGTAAATTTGAGATAAGCGCAATAAACGCTACGCTTATGATTACGACTACTGCTAATTTAGAACTCTTTTTAGAAACCCGAAAGCTTACCGAGCAAATCTGCGAACCTTTAGAAACCGAAGATTTTGTGGTGCAACCGGTAGAGTTTGTCTCGCCACCCAAATGGCATTTAGGACATACTACGTGGTTTTTTGAAGAATTCATTTTAAAAAAACATCAGGAGAACTATCAGATTTTTGATGAGCAGTTTGCTTATGTATTCAACAGTTATTACGAAAGTGTTGGCGAAAAAGTAGTACGTACAAATCGTGGCAATTTATCGCGACCTACCGTAAATAGAATTTACGAATACCGAAAATACGTTACCGAAGCTTTGGTTGAATTTTTAAATGAAAATGAAATCTCTCAAGGATTAGAAGAAGTTTTAGAAATTGGCATTCATCACGAAAAGCAACATCAAGAATTACTATTAACCGATATTAAATATATTTTAGGTAATAATCCGCTGCTTCCTGCCTATTTAAAAAGTTTTGATGAGAATAGAATAGAAAAACATTCGCACCAATGGTTAAGCATCGAAGAAGGTGTTTACGAAATAGGGAAACCGGAAGATGGCAAGTTTTGTTACGACAATGAAAAAGGCAGACACAAAGTTTATGTAAACGAGTTTTTCATTTCGAATAAATTAGTCACTAATGCAGAGTATTTAGAATTTATGAATGCCGGCGGCTATCAAGATGTGCTTTTATGGCATGCTGAAGCTTGGGATTGGATTTCTTCTGAAAAAATTAAAGCACCACAATATTGGCATCTTATTGATGGTTCTTGGTATCAATACACGCTAAGCGGCTTAAAAGTTTTAGATCCCGATGCGCCACTTGCTCACATTTCTTACTACGAGGCTTTTGCCTTTGCACAATGGAAAGATATGCGTTTGCCTACCGAAGCAGAATGGGAGATCGCTCAAGAAAAATTTGATTGGGGACAACGTTGGGAGTGGACAGAAAGTGCCTACTCTCCTTACCCAAATTATAAAAAACCCGAAGGTGCTTTGGGAGAATACAATGGCAAATTTATGGTGAACCAGAAAGTACTTCGCGGTGGTTCTATAGCCACTTCACCTAAACATACGCGTTGTACATATCGCAATTTCTTTCACCCAAATTTAAGATGGCAATTTACCGGAATACGGTTAGCCAAATAATAACATTTATGGAAAAACAGACCCAAATAAAACCCACTTCTGAATTTGCTTTAGAAGTACAAGAAGGCTTAACGGCTTTCCCAAAATACTTATCTTCAAAATACATTTACGATAAAAAAGGAGATAAGCTTTTTCAAGATATTATGAATTTGCCGGAATACTATTTAACCAACTGTGAGTTCGATATTTTAGAAAAACATAAAGCTGCGTTGAGCAATTATTTTAAAGCTGAAAAAGGTTTCGATTTAATTGAATTAGGCGCCGGCGACGGAAAAAAAACGAAAATTCTTTTAAAATACTTAACCCAAAACAACATCGACTTTAAGTATTTACCCATCGATATTAGTCAGAATATTTTAGATAGTTTAGAAGCTTCTTTAACAGAAGAAATTCCGGAAGTGCAAGTAGAAACTTTACAAGGTACTTATTTTAATGTATTAGAAGATCTTGCTAAATACAACACTCGCAAAAAAGTGATGATGGTGCTAGGTTCTAACATTGGTAATTTGCCCCACGATAAAGCCATTGACTTTTTAATGAATATTCAAAAAGCGATGAATCCCGGCGATATGTTGTTTATGGGTTTTGACCAAAAGAAAAATCCGCAAACAATTTTAGATGCTTACAATGATCCAACCGGAGTAACTGAAGCTTTTAATAAAAATTTACTGGAGCGTATTAATAATGAATTAGACGCAAATTTTAAGGTTGAAAACTTTAAACATTGGGAAACGTACGATCCTGAAACCGGAACCGCGAAAAGCTTTTTAGTAAGTTTAGAAGAGCAAAAGGTAAACATAAATGCGCTTAAACTCGAATTAAACTTTAAACAATGGGAAACCATCCATACCGAAATCTCACAAAAATACGATGACGATGTGGTTGAATGGCTCGCCAACCAAGCCGGTCTTAAAATGACAGAATTCTTCTGCGACGAAGAATGTTTTTACAAGAACTATATTTTCGAGAAGAAGTAGATTTCTTATCAAAAAAGAAATTTATAATTCTAATCCTTCAAGGCCTTTGTGACCTTGAAGGATTTATACTTTTCAAATATTTTTCATTATTGAATTATAATATTTTCGTCATGCTGAGCTTGACTCAGCATCCCATCAAGCTGAATCAAAATTATTTATCAGTCTAGATCCATCTTAATTTCAACCTCTAAAATTCTTTATTAAATCAAGTAATTGCTCCAGATCTTGTTCAGTGTTATAATAATGAAAGCTTACGCGAATACCATCGCCACGTTGTGAGCAAACCACTCCTCTATTATTTAAAAAATTAAATAATTCAGTATTTCCTTTAATATTGAAAAGTGAAGAATGCTCTTTTCGTTGAACAACATTTTCTTCTAATAAATGAAGTTTTTCAAATTCAGCTTTTGCTAAGGTTTTTAGATTTTTTACTTTTTTTTCAATTTCTTCAACACCTATTTTTTCCTGTAATTGTAAAGCCGCTTTTATACTTCCGATATTGGAGGTATCTAAATGTCCCGGTTCAAACTTACCGATGAGTGTATTTCCTTCTTGCTTGTATTTTCCGATATTCGTACCAAAACCAACTGCTTTCGGGTAAACTCGTTCTGCAACTTCTTCTTTAAACAAGAAAAAAGCATTCCCGAAACCAGCATTCAGCCATTTATAAGCACTAGCTCCCAAAACGTCTAGACCAGATTCCTGAAAGTTAAAAACTTCGGTTCCGCAAAACTGAGTTCCGTCGCCAACAATTAATAAATTAGGATTTTCTTTTTTCAGCTGTTTGAGAAAATTTAGATCAATTTTGATTCCGCTTACATATTGCACAATGCTAAACACAAATACATCGGGTTGATGTTCTTTTACCGCTGCGCTCACATTCATTTCTAAATTCTCATCAATTTCAGCATAACAAACTTCAAAATCTCGCGCTTCTACCGGCAAATTGATAGAAGGATAATCACCTTCTAATAACAAGACTTTAGCTGTTGCCGGCAAGCCCTCTAAAAAGGCATTAAATCCAAATGAAAAACTTGGCATCAAAGCTACTTTATTGGCTTCAGCTTTATAAAATTGCGCTAAGGCTTCACGAACTTCTGCATATAAATTAGATTTTTTATCTCTAAATATACTGGCTTGCGTAAGCATATCTAGATTTTGATCTTGGCGGTAATCAAAAACAGTTTCAGAAAGTAAACCGGTGGCGGCAGTGTTTAAATAAGTATATTGTCCGATCATTGGGAACTCATTTCTTAAATTCTTCATAAGCTGAAAAAAATTTTGGCTAAAAATCTTTAATTTGGCGTACAACTAAGTTACAATAATATGGCTTCAGCAGAAAGAAAATCGGGCAAAATAGATATCGAACAACGCGAACTTTTTGAGAATGCACAGCGTAGAATAAAGCAGAAAAAACGCTTAACCACTCATTTTGTAATTTTTATTGCAGGTTCAATTTTATTTATCATTCTAAATGTAGTGCTCGACTTTGGTAAAGAGTTTAAACTTTTTAATACACCGTGGTTTGTTTGGGCTATTTTACTATGGTTCTTTTTCTTTCTAATTCACGCGATCAATGTATTTTTCGTAAATAAACTAATGGGAAAAGAATGGGAAAATAAACAAATGGAACGCTTAGTTGAAAAACAAAAAAAGAAAATTGCTGAATTACAACAGCGTGTAGAAAAAGAACATCCGCTACCCAATTCTAACAAAAACACCTCACTAAACGCGTAATTATGCTTACAATTATTGCTGCTGCGGCAGAAAATAACGCACTTGGCAAAGACAATGATCTGGTTTGGCATCTGCCTGATGATTTTAAACGTTTTAAAAAATTAACGACCGGTCATCATATTATTATGGGAAGAAAAACTTTTGAGTCTTTCCCAAAACCTTTACCTAACCGAACGCACGTGGTAATTACACATCAGCAAGATTATGACGATCAAAATTGTATTGTTACTCATAATTTAAAAGATGCGTTGGCTTTTGCTCGTGAAGATGAGCAACCTTTTATTATTGGCGGGGGAGAAATTTACAAACTTAGTTTACCTTATGCCGATAAAATTGAACTTACGCGCGTTCACGGCGAGTTTGAAGCAGATGCTTATTTCCCGGAATTAGACCTGAACGATTGGAAATTGGTGAACGAAGAATTTCACGATAAAGATGAAAAGCACAAATACGCTTTTACTTACCTTACCTACGAACGCAAAAAATAAAATTTATTTTACCGGAAGTACTTCATCAAATTGCAGAAAAAGAAGGTTTTCAGCTTCAAAATGCTTCAACATTATCTGGCGGAGATATTAACGAAACGTATCTTTTAACAACTCCAGAAAATAAATTGGTCATTAAATTAAATAAAGCCGATCATTTCCCTGAGATGTTCAAAAAAGAAGCTCTAGGATTAAAAAAGTTGAGCGCTGCGAATGCTTTACGAATCCCTAAAGTTTTTGGTTACGGTGCTATTCAAAATGAAACTTATTTACTTTTAGAATATTTACCTACTGCATCTAAAAAAGAAAATTTTTGGCTGAATTTTGCTGAAGGTTTAGCGAAACAACATCAAGTTTCTCAATCCACTTTTGGTTTAAAAGAAGACAATTATATCGGAAGTTTACCACAATATAATATTTGTAAAATTACGAATGCTGCTGAATTTTATATTGAAAAAAGATTGGAACCTCAATTTCAATTAGCTGCAAAAAACGGATTCAGTTTTCAAAATTTAAATCGATTTTATCAAAATATTGCTGAATTGATCCCAAAAGAACAACCAAGTTTAATTCACGGCGATCTTTGGAATGGCAATTATTTAGTCGATGAATTTGGCAATCCCGCTTTGATCGATCCGGCCACTTGTTTTGCACCACGAGAAATGGATTTGGCGATGATGCATTTATTTGGTGGTTTCCCTGCGGAAGTTTTTCAGAATTATGAAGAAATTTTTCCGTTAGAAAATCAATGGAAAAAGCGCATTCCGCTTTGGCAACTTTACTACCTTTTAGTTCATTTAAACTTGTTTGGTCGTGGTTATTTAGCTTCCGTAGAAAATATTCTGAGAAAATTCAGCTAACTCATTTTCACACTTATTAACAGCATTCGCTCGATTTTTAATAGTTTATTGACTCGTGTTCAACTGAATAACTCTTAATTTTAAAAGAAAAAATTATGAGTACCCAAAACAAGTATAACGAAGAAGCAAAGAAAAAGATTAAAGAACTAACCGAAGAGATCGAAACCTCGATGATGGTGACGGCTCTAGGCGAAAGTCCGCTACAGGCTGTACCAATGACGCAGAAAAAAATCGATATGCACGGTGATATTTGGTTTTTAAGTCCTGGTGATAGCGACCACAATAAAAACATTATGAAAAACAAAGAAGTGCAATTACTTTATAGTGAGCCTTCGTCTAAAAAGTTTTTAAGTGTTTTTGGTGAAGCTGAAATTGTGGTAGAACAATCTATTCTAGAAGAATTATATTCATCGGTTTCCGATAATTGGTTTAATGGCACTAATGATCCTAATTTAACTGCTTTAAAATTCACTCCTAAAGAGGCTTATTATTGGGATACGAAAACCAATAAATTAGTCAGCTTATTTAAAATGACTGTTGGCGCCATTACCGGAAATAAAGAAGATGTAGGAGAAAAAGGTAAACTAACCGTATAAAAGATCCTGTTTATTGCCTAAAAGACCTAATAGTGAAGATGTTTCCTATTAGGTCTTTTTTATAGTACATTTGCCCAAAGAAAATTAAAAAGATTATGAAAGCATACGTTTTTCCCGGACAAGGAGCTCAATTTACCGGAATGGGATTAAGTTTATATGAGAACTTTCCGGAAGCCCAAAAAATGTTCGAAAAAGCCAATCAGGTTTTAGGATTCAACATTACCGATATTATGTTTGAAGGTACTGCTGAACAATTAAAACAAACCAATGTTACACAACCGGCTGTATTTTTACATTCTGTGATTTTAAATCACGTATTAGGTGAAGATGCCAAGCCAGAAATGGTTGCAGGACATTCTTTAGGTGAATTTTCTGCCTTAGTAGCCAATAAAACTTTAGAATTCGAAGACGCTTTAAGATTAGTTTCTAAACGTGCAGAAGCAATGCAAAAGGCTTGTGAATTACAACCCTCGACGATGGCTGCTGTTTTAGGTTTAGAAGATGAATTAGTTGAAGCAGTTTGTGCAGAAATTGACGGTGTTGTTGTAGCTGCAAATTACAACTGCCCGGGACAATTGGTGATTTCTGGTGAAGTAAAATCAATTGAAGCTGCTTGTGAAGCATTGAAAGAAAAAGGTGCAAGAAGAGCATTAGTATTACCTGTTGGTGGTGCATTTCACTCTCCTTTAATGGAACCTGCTCGTGAAGAATTAGCAAAAGCTATTGAAGAAACAAAATTTAACACTCCAATTTGCCCGGTATATCAAAACGTAAGCACTTTTGCGGTTACCAATCCGGAAGAGATCAAAGAAAATTTAATTTTCCAATTGACAGCTCCTGTAAAATGGACCCAAAGTGTACAGAACATGATTAAAGATGGTGCCACTTCTTTCACAGAAATTGGTCCTGGTAAAGTTTTACAAGGTTTAGTAAAGAAAATAGATCGCAGTGCTGTAACGAATAGTCCGGAGTTGTAAAACACGATAATTTGTTATAAATAATATTATCGAAACAAAAAAAGGAGGCAATTTGCCTCCTTTTTTTGTTTCGATAAACTTGAACGACTTTTATCTTTTCAATGTAAAGTGGTTTTTAAAAGTCTTTTTTATAGGTGCGGAAGGAGTGGTTGTAGCTTGCGGGATGTTTTCCTCGAAGTATTCTACACTGAACCAA
>DTTX01000058.1:0-8023 GCA_012964435.1 Mesonia sp.
CTAACTCCTAACTCCTAACTCCTAACTCCTAACTCCTAACTCCTAACTCCTAACTATCCACAATATTCATTTTACGAAGTAAAAACGACGCATTCATATTTTGACAAATCCCGTTTTTAAATTGATAATCAAAATGCAATTCATCATTAATAATTTCAGCATCAAAATAATGGTTTTTTACTTGCGGTAATTCGTTTGCAACTTCGCATAAACTTAGATCGTGCGTCGCAATAATTCCGGTAGAGTGGGAGTTTACGAGTTTTTCAACAAATTTTCTAGAGCCAATCGCTTTATCGGTCGAGTTGGTTCCTTTTAAAATTTCATCGAGAATAATAAAGTATTTATCATTTTTAATTTCATCAACAATAAACTTTAATCGGCTCAATTCAGAATAAAAATAAGAAGCTTCATCGGCTAGAGAATCTACCGTTCGCATACTAGTGATGAGTTTGATCGGAGAATATTCACAAGTTTTGGCACAAACGGGAAGCCCAACATTTCCCATCACGATTTGTAACGACACGGTTCTTAAAAATGTACTTTTTCCGGCCATATTGGCGCCGGTAATAATAAAAAATTCTTGCTGATCGATCTGATAATCGTTAGTAACCGCATCTTTCGGATTGATTAACGGATGCACCGCTTCCGCAGTTTTTAAAACCACTTTATTTTGCTGAATTTTTGGGAATGTATATTCTTGATGATTAAATGCAAAACCGCCTAACGAGTTATAAGCATCAAACTTATCGATCGCTTTAAACCAGTTATCGGTATGATGCGAGTAGGTTAAAATCCACTGCTCGAGTTCGTAAGCCTTCCAAAGATCCCAAAGCATAAACCCGCTAATAAGGTGACCGAAAATCATGAAATTCTTTCGCTCTAAACCATCAATAATTTTTGAAAATTCTTTGAAAACGACAGAAGCTTTTTTCTTTTCAATTTCGATTTTCTGCTGTTGTTTTCGGTTTAATTCAGCTTCAAAAGTGTTGTTTTCAATTAAGCCTAATAACAAGTGATATTGCTGAAAAGTGCTTTGTATTTCATTTACATAACCCGAAATTTCATTTACTTTTTTAGCGTAACGGCCAATAATTAACCAACCGATCACAAACCAAGCTGCTAAATAATACCAGGTAATTAACTCTAACGATAAGGCAACAAATAAGCCCAAAGAAACTACTGTGAAAACTTTAGGAAGCCATTTAAATATTGCAGGAACAAAGGCTTGATAATTGCTGAACCAGTCTAAGATAATCGAAGATCTTACTTTTGCTTTCACCATTTTGGCAACTGCGGTAAACTCTTGCCTAAAATCTATTTTTTCAGCAAGCTCTTTGATGCTTTCCTGTTTTTCTTCAATATGAGTAATATCGTTGCTGCTCAATAAATCGGCTAACTTTTGCTTTCCGGAAGCAAGTGCCGTTCTGTTTAAATATTGAAAAAATGAGCGATCGCCAAATAAGTCGATATCTTGACTAAACTCGTGTTGCGGATTTACAAATTCTTTTCCGTTAGGTAAATCGTAAAAATCGCGGCGAAGAACTTTTATTTCGGTTTCGTTTAAGGCGATGAGTTGTTTTAACTTCTCTTTTTCCTGCTGAAGATCGGTATGTCTGGAAACAAGAAATAAAAAGCTAGCAATCGCTAAAAACACAAACAATAAAACCAATGCGGTATTGCTCGAAAAAAAGTAGATTAGAAAAGCAAACACGAGAAAAATTGCCAAGCGTAACATACTCGAAGCAAAAAGTTTTTTTCGAATCTGGCTTAAAGAAGTTTGGTGTTGCTGAAGCTTATCTTGATAAACCGATAAAGGTGATTTCATGAAATTCTTATTGAAGTGTAATTTGTGCTAAAATACAGAACTTCCCGAAGAATTTATGACTCCATTTCTTTTAATTCCTGCTTTTGTTTTTTAGTCAATTTACTTACCACCAACTCGTAACTGTGATTAATAAAATGCTTGATTTGTTTGTCGGTAAGTTGAGAACCATTGATCATGACCGTGTTCCAATGTTTTTTACTCATATGGTAACCGGCATAAATCTCTTCAGGATATTTCTCGCGCAGCTCGATCGCTTTGTCGGGATCGCATTTTAAATTGATCGCGGGATTACCCATTTCCCATTTTTCTAAACCAACGAGCGCAAACATTTTGCCCATCACTTTAAACACCAAAGTATCTTCATCGAAAGGAAAATCTTCTGTCGCGCCTTTAAAACTCAAGCAATATTCTCGAAGTTGAATAATATCCAATTTATTCGTTTTTAAGTTCTTGTTCTACCTTTGAAGAAGCTAATTTCTGCTGGGTAGAAGCGGTTTCTAAAGCTGAATAATCTAACTTCCAATTGATGGTTTCTACCAGTTTTTCAATCAACTGAATGGTTTCTAAAGCTTGTGAAGAAGCTTCTTTTAACAAACCGCTGTTCGGTATTTTATCGATAATATGTTGCTTGGCTTCTTTATTAATATCGGTAAGATCTGAAGATGTAAAAGGGTTTGCCCAACCTTCACGCTTATCGTAATATTTAAAATCGGTTTCAATGGTTAGTAATTCCGGTTGTGGAAAATTACTTAAATAAATGGTTTTCTTCTCGACATCAGAATTCATCTTAATTTTGGTGAGATCAAAACCAACGTGCGCTTTGGCTTCAATTAAAATAAGTGCTTTTTTGCTTCCTAAAAATAAATTAACCCATTTATCTTTTACATTTTGATAGTGGTAAATTTCAGAAAAATCGCCTTCTACGGTAATAAATTTACAAACGGCTCTAATTTTTTCCATGAGCACGACCGATTGTTTTTCTTCTTTCTCTTTTCGTTTAGAAGAGTTGAAAAACGAATACACAAAATATGCAGCAATGGCTCCGGCTGCTAAACCTATAAACAGTAATTCCATCTTAACAAAAGTTAATCGCTTCGAAGTTATTGATTATTTCCCTATTTCTCCCAAATGTGTGAATTTAAAACCTTTTTCGTATTTGAGTCCGTAGCCAAAAATCCTGTCGAAACTCGCGTGAGAAAAAAGTAAAATCCCTATCATCTGTACGATTTCAGAAGTTATAAAAATTCCGAAGAAATAAATAGCGATCGCTACAAATTTATGATGAAATAGATTGTAAGTAAATGCGCCCACTTTTGTGTTGATCAAATACCCCAACATCCCAAGATCGGGTGCTAAAAACAACCCAATAAACCACCACCATGAGAAATTTAGTTGCGAAAATAGAAATATGCCGAGTAGGAGCATCGCAAGTTCTTCGAGTTTTAAAGATGTTTTCATTTGAACGATTGATAGTTATAGTTGAATAAATTACTTTTTTAATGTGAATAATCTATTAGGATGAGATACTGAATCAAGTTCAGTATGACGGATCATTTTCATTTTCGAATTCAACTTCAACTTCAATTTCGAATTCAACTTCTGCTTAATCTTCAACTTCAATTTTAAAGTATTTTATAAAGTACCGGTTTGCTGGGAGAAGCGTCATTTTTAATCGAAGCGATTTGCAAATTCAGTAAATATTCGCCGTCTTCAATTTTATTAGAAACATAAATAAGTTCGGTAATGGTCGCATCTTTTCGAGTATTTTCGGGGTAATTCCAAAAAGCGCGATGTGCAAGTAGCTGTCCGTCATCTTTTTCTTTATCTACCGAGGGCAGATCGATCAATAAATGTTTAATGCCACATTCTCGAATATAAGTTGCTGCCTCTTCCAACAAATACGGCCAATTGGTATGACTGTATTTTCTTCTTTTTTTCTTTTTGGTATTGGGTAAAGTTCTAATCACCAAAGCTTCCGCTTCATTTTTAGCCAAGTAATGTTGCAATTGCTTTTTAGAAATAGCGGCATCTTCACCATAACTTTCTGGTACTAAAGAGATTACTTTTGCGGTAAAGAAAAATTGTTTTAAAGCTTTATTTACGCTGTAAAAATCTTCAGAAATATGGCCAATACATTCAGTGTGCGTTCCGTGTGCGTGCGGATTAAATTGTAGGTTGTTAAAATTTACCGATGAACCTTCAGAAACTTTTGCGATCCATTTTCCTTCTTGTACCGGTTCGATTTTTGGTTGCTCTAAATACCAGGCAATCGGGTTATTTTCATCTCCGCTTAAAGTGATCGAGAGATCGAGCGGTTTCGATAAGTCTACCGTAATAGTTTTGTTTTCGAGTTTAATTTTGGTAATCATTATGCTTTTTTTGTTCAAGCTCTAATATAACCAATTCAGCAGAAAAGCAGGTAAAACTAAGGTAGTCTTAATGTAAAAATGTTTTGATAAGAAATAAAATAATAATAAAGAGCGCAAAACCAGCTAGAATAAGCAAGCTGCCTTTGTAATATTTTTTATGAAGTTTAATATCTTTTCTGTAGCTAATTACCATTGCAATAGCAAAAGCGATCACAAAAAAAACAGCGAACATCCATTGGCCTTCAGTAAACATTTTTTCTATTTTTAGGCAAAATTAATCTATTATTATGAAGAAACGTATCGACGCCGTAAAAGAATTTCATACCGCATTTGGTTTAGGCTATAAAGAAGAATTAACCGCTAGTTTGGGAGAAGCCAAAAACCTGCTTCGTTTTAACTTGATGAAAGAAGAAAACGAAGAATATTTAGAAGCCGCCAACAATAACGATATGGTCGAGGTTGCCGATGCGCTCGGCGATATGCTTTACATACTTTGCGGCACGATTATCGAGCACGGGATGCAGCATAAAATCGAAGAAGTTTTTGAAGAAATACAGCGGAGCAATATGAGCAAATTGGGCGCCGATGGTAAACCGATCTATCGCGAAGACGGCAAAGTTTTAAAAGGTCCTAATTATTTTAAACCCGATATCAAACAAATATTAGATAAATAGTGGTGTTGCCTGCGGCCGGGCTATCTGTTGCAAGTCCGCAGCAAAAAATCAAAAAACTAAGCCTGCAAAAAGCTTCTGAGGTCGCTCTTTGCAGGCTTGTTTTTATATGCTTTTTTCCTTTACGGGCTTTTCACGACTATCCCTAACATGTTTAGGTTTTAGGGAATAGGTATTAGGTGGTAGGAGTTAGGTAATGAGTTAGCGATATTCTAAAATATGCGGCTCACGGAAATTATATTCATCTAAACGAAAAAGATTATCAAAATTACCGTTAAACTGCATGATGTTTTCTCCTTGTCCCGGCATATTGGGAAAGAGCGAAAACGAAAGCCGAATATTCTCAAACACAAAATAATCGTTGCTAATCAAAAAGCCAAAACCAAATCTTGTGTAAGCGTCATTTTTAAAAAATGGGTTGGGTTCTTCACCAATAAAACCAATATCAAAAGCAATAAACGGACTCATACGAAAACCCAACCAACTAAACGGAACGTACGATTGCGTTTGAAAGTTAAACACAAACTTTCGCGTGCCGTAAACTTCTTCACTTCTAAAACCGTCAATACCATAGTATCCACCTAAACTAAGCCGATCGGTAATAATATCTTCTCGATTAATACCTACCGTCATATTGGTTTTTACAAATTGTCGTAAATACCAATTCCCGAAATGAAAAATAGGGGTGAAATAGGTTCCTTGCGCTTTAAATAAAGATTGGCTGGCATTACCACCTCTAAAATAAGAACCGTATTGTAAGTTAGCAGCCAAATACCCAAAATCTGCAAAATAATTGGTAAGCGTAAGATCTGCTCCTAAATAAAAATTATTTTTTCCGTTTTGGTTTTGCACTCCCGAATGGATGAAGTAACTATGACCAACGCCAATATCTTCAATATCACCATTTCTAAAAATATATCGATCTCGAACATAATTAACCTGCCGAATACCAATAGAACCAAGCTTTATATTTTCATTAGAAAAGAAGGCCACCGAATCTACTTTTTCATCGGGTTTTTCTAAAAATTCTCGTTGTGCAAACCTTGCCGCAATTATTAAGTTCGTCGGTAAATCTCCTTTTTCAGTTTTCTTTTGAATCGGAATTGCGTAACCACCCCAAACATTAAAGATGTTTGTTTTTAGAGGTTTTCTAAGAATACTATCTAAATTCTGATCGTAAAAATTTTCATAATACTGCCTTCGTTCTGCACTTACTTCTCCTGCCCATCGAGTGTAGGGCGAATAGAAAGTTCGGTTTATTCGAGCTAAATTTCGATAAGACTGGTCGATGTTTACATCACGATAAACTTCAGCATTAATATAAGAATTGTAGAGGTTTTGCGCTCGGTAACCTAAAGTGAAGCCTTGGCGATCTGTATTTTCAAAATCTTGTTTATAACCGGCAATGTATTGATGCCCCAACCCGAAAAAATTATATTCGGTAAGCCTAATTTCACCGTCGTTCGCAGAAATATCTCCATCTACCCCTAAACTCCAGCTATCTAATACATAAATATGCAAATCGATAGAATCTGAAGTTTTTGAAATTTCTTCAGGTCTAATTAAAGTTCTTCTTACAAAATTTCTTCGACGCAATAAACGTTCAGATTCGAGTACGATCAACGAATCGAGCGGAGTATTCTCTTCTAATAAAATTAATCCCCTTATCGTAAATGGTTTGGTTTTAGAATGGAGCGCATTCCCTAAATTATCGATTCTTCGAGAAGGTTTTACGGTGGTATCTTTTTCACTGTAACCAAAAGGATCGTAAGTGGTAATTCTAATTTTTCTAATGATCTTCCCTTGGTGTTCTGCAAAATCACGATCTAAAAGACTTTCAATTTGTCGTTGCGACTTTTTTTTATCAGAAGGGTTTATCGGTTCAAACATTAAACCGTGCAGCATTTTAGTGAATTTACTGCCTTTCGATTTTTCTTGTAGATTTTTATAAAACTGTTCACTCTTTTTTAGCTGAATTGAATCGCGCTTACCTATGGTAGATAAGGTATCCTTTTTTTGAGCAAAAAGGGGTAAGCAGAACAAACAACATAAGAGAACAATATACCTCAATGCAAAACCTTCTAAGTGATTGCAGCAAACATAGATATTTTTTCTTAATCGGTATTTAAGATTAAGATTTGTTAACGCTTTTCACTAAACGGTATTTCACATTTTGAAAAGTTGCTGAATAAAAAAAAGCGCTACCAATTTGGCAACGCTTTTGTAATTTTAAAAAGAGAAGAAGCTTATTTTACTTCGTGTCTCCATCCAAATTTATCTTCAGCTTGGTTATACTGAATATCTTGTAGTTTTTGTTTGAATCTTGCTCCGTAAGAATTTTCAACTTCAGGTAATTCATAATATTTTTCATTAAAGTCGAAACCTAAGAAAGGTACGATTGTCGCAGCAGTTCCTGCACCGAAAATTTCTTTTAATTCTCCGTTTTTAGCAGCTTCAACAATTTCTTTAACGGCAACACGTCTTACTTCAACAGTTACGCCATTATCTTCAGCTAACGCAATAATACTTTTACGTGTAATTCCATCTAAAATACGATCGTTTGTAGGAGCAGTAATTAATTTATCGCCCACTCTAAAGAAAACGTTCATCGTACCACATTCTTCTAAATATTCGTGCGTGTTGGCGTCTGTCCAAATCACTTGTTGGTACCCTTTTTCTTTTGCTAAATTAGTCGGGTAAAACTGAGCAGCATAATTACCGGCAGCTTTTGCAAAACCAACACCACCATCTGCAGAACGACTGTATTTTTGAGCGATCGTTACTTTTACCGGATTGGAATAGTAAGCTTTTGCCGGGCAGCAAATAATGATAAAACGGTATTCATCTGAAGGAGATGCAGAAACGCCATTTTCTGTCCCGATCACGAATGGTCGAATGTATAATGAATTTCCGCGCCCTTTCTTGATCCAGTCTTTATCTAATTTTAAAATAGTTTCTAAAGCTTCAAAAAAGTATTCTTTAGGAAAAGCCGGCATAGCTAATCTTTCTGCAGAAATATTAATACGGTTAAAATTATCTTCTGGTCTAAATAACCAAACTTTATCGTTGTCGTCTTTAAAAGCTTTCATTCCTTCAAAAACTGCCTGGCCGTAATGAAAAACTTTTGCAGAAGGTTCCATAGGAATTGGGCCGTAAGG
>DTTX01000058.1:8033-36994 GCA_012964435.1 Mesonia sp.
CCACTTCCCATCTTTATAATCACAAATCATCATATGGTCTGAGCAATGCTTTCCAAATGCTAAATTGTCAAAATCTACCTCGCTTAATCGAGAAGATGAGGTTTTTGTGATATTTAAAGTGGTACTTTGAGTTTCCATTTGTTGTGTTTTTAAATTTTTACAAAAGTATTAAATTAAAAATACTTGAAAAAACTCTAATATTCTTAAATTTGTATTAAATAATATTCAGTCAAACCACATTTACATTATGAAAAAAATAATTTTAGCGCTTTCAATTTTAGCAATAGTGAGTTGTAAAGACAATTCTGAATCATCATCTCAAGAAAAGCCACAAGAAACTAAGGATATGGCAATTACTACCGAAAGTAATTTTGCAAGTTTTGGTGAAAAAATAGATGAAGAGAACGTGATCAGTGCTTCAGAAATGAAAGAAAAGTTTGCAGCCATGCAAGTAGGAGACACGTTAAACGTGAAATTTAAATCGACCGTCGATAAAGTTTGTAAGAAAAAAGGATGCTGGATGACCTTAAAGTTAGACGACTCGTTAACTTCTTTTGTGAAGTTTCAAGATTATAGCTTTTTTGTGCCTTTAAATGCAGAAAATAGAGCAACCATTGTTGAAGGAAAAGCTTATGTAACCGAAACTTCTGTGGAAGAATTACAACATTATGCGCAAGATGCCGGTAAATCTGAAGAAGAAATCGCTGCCATCACCGAGCCTGAAAAAGAATATGCTTTTATGGCTACCGGAGTCTTAATGGAAGAACCAGAAGAAAAATAATGCATAAATTCTTTTTATATAGTCTTGTAATGTTTGCTTTTGTAAGCTGTAAACAAACAGAAGAAAATAAAGCAGAAGAAATAATTGCAAATAATAAAGAAGAAGTAAATGAGCCATTTCAGCTATATCAAATGTCTGAAATGGCTTCTTTTATGGAAAAAATGTATGCCGAACATGAGGTTTTAAAAGAACAAATTTTAAACGGCGAAACTCCAGACAGTTTGAGTTACGATTTGTTAAAACTACATACGGCAACGATGACCGACAGCTCAGATTACGACGAGCGTTTTAAAAATATGGCGAAGGTTTTTGTCAAGTACGAAGAAAAGATCGTGAGCGATCCGGCTAATGCAAAAGCTAACTATAACCAAGCGGTGCAACTTTGTATTTCTTGTCATCAATTAAAATGTACCGGACCCATCCCAAGAATTAAAAAACTCTTGATCAAGTAATTTTGAAACGAGAAATTATCACCACAGGAGACGGTTCAACCACTATTCATCTGCCGGAGTTGAATGAACAATACCATTCTAAACATGGCGCGATGCAAGAAGCTTATCACGTGTTTATAAAAATGGGATTGGCTTTTTTACTTGAAAAAAATGCGGCTCAAACAATTCATATTTTAGAAATTGGTTTTGGTACGGGCTTAAATGCTTTGATCACTTCAATAGAGGCTGAAAAACATAAAGTCTCCATACAATACAAAGGAGTTGAAGCTTATCCTGTTGAAATAAATGAGATTGAAAAGCTGAATTATTCCCTTCAATTTAAGGAAGAAGAGAAAAAAGCTGCGCAAATTTTTTCTGCTATTCATCAAGCAACTTGGGAAACTTCAGTAAAGATTACCGATTATTTTCAGCTTACGAAAGAGCAGAAATTTTTTAAAGAAATAAAAGACGAAAATACGTTTAACCTTATTTACTTCGATGCTTTTGGTGCGCGCGTGCAACCTGAACTTTGGGAGCAACCTATTTTTGAAATTATGTATAAAGCGCTTAAAAAAAATGGTGTTTTAGTCACTTATTCAGCTAAAGGAAGCGCAAGAAGAGCGATGCAAGCTTGCGGTTTTGAAGTTGAACGTTTGCCGGGACCACCGGGAAAACGAGAAATGCTACGCGCTGTAAAAGTTTAATTTCTTCGATTAAATGTCTTTTTAATGTAAATTTTGAATAAGTGTTGTTAAACCTGTACTAATTAGTGTTTCAGAATTAAACAATATTTCTATTTTCAAATAAAAAAAGGGAATGAAAGTTTTAATAACAGGAGCGACAGGCTTGGTTGGTTCTGAGATTGTGAAACTTTGCGAAAAAGAAAATATAGCGGTAAATTACTTAACGACTTCAAAAGATAAAATTCAAAATAAATCTAATTATCAAGGTTTTTATTGGAATCCTAAAACAGGAGAGATCGATAAAAATTGCTTGAGTGGAGTTAGTAAAATTATTAATCTTGTTGGCGCAAGTGTTTCTAAACCTTGGACATCTTCCAATAAAAAAGCAATTTTAAATAGCAGGTTAGATTCTGCTCATTTGCTTTTAAAAACCTTGCAAGAAAATGATAACGATATTACACAGATCGTCTCGGCAAGTGCAATTGGTGTTTACCCAGATTCGTTAACCACTTTATATCACGAAGATTTTCCTGGTAAGGCCGATAATTTTTTAGGCGATGTTGTAGTAAAATGGGAAGCTGCCGTAGATCAATTTGCAAATGCAGGACTTGAGGTTTGTAAAATTAGAATTGGTTTGGTGTTATCAGACAAAGGTGGCGCATTAACTCCAATAAAAAAAGTTGTGAATAATTATGTAGGTTCACCTTTAGGTAGTGGGAAGCAATGGCAGTCGTGGATTCATATTGAAGATTTGGCAAGGATATTTTTATTTGCTATCGAGAAAAACTTAGATGGGGTTTATAATGGAGTGGCGCCCAATCCGGTAAGTAATAAGCGTCTCACGTATGCAATTGCTAAAAAATTAAATCGACCTATACTATTACCTAAAGTTCCAAAGTTTATGTTGAAGTTACTCTTAGGTGAACGTTCAACATTAGTGCTTTCAAGTCAGTTAGTTAGTAATGCTAAATTAGATGCTTTAGGTTTTATTTATTATTATAATTATGTAGGTCCTGCTTTAGAAGATTTATTATAAAAAAAAGCCGCTATCAATTTTGATAGCGGCTTTTTTTGTAAGCTTTAATTTATAATTAAGCTTTGTTAGCAACAACTTTAATCTCTAATTGAATATCGTCACTAATTACGTTATCTCCTACAAGGCTATCGAAAACAGATTTCGAACCGTAGTTTACATCCCAATCAGTTCTGTCGATAGTGAATTCTTCACTAGTCACAACTAATTTGTCACCTTCCATAGAAGTAGTTACAGGAATGTTTACGTTTTTAGTATTTCCTTTTAAAGTTAAGTTTCCTTTTAACCATGTTTTACCGTCTTTTTCTTCAACACCGGTTACTTCAAAAGTAGCTTCTGGATATTCTTGTACATTGAAGAAATCTCCTTCTTTACCTTCTACAGTTCCCATTAAGTGAGCTTCAAGGTTAGATTTTTGTTCACCATCTAAATCTGTAGCTTTAATAGATTTCATATCGATCGTTACTTTACCACTTTCGATTTGTTCTCCGGCTACGCTAAACTCTCCGCTCTCAACAGCGATAGTTCCTTCGTGACCACCACCAACTGGTTTTGTTCCTGCCCAATTAATTACAGACTCATCTGCAGAAATGCTATACACGGCAGCTTCTTCAGTAGCTTCAACTACTTCTTCAGCTTCTTTAGCTTCAGTTTCATTTTTAGCTTCATTCTTACAAGAAATTACAGACATACCTAATGCTGCAACCACAAACATGTTTAAAAATACTTTTTTCATTGTTATGATAATTTGGTTTAATTGAATTACACACAAAAATAAGTCTTGGTAAAACTTTAATTCTTAAATAATTCTTAAATTATAATAATGACATTTTGACATTTTTTCAGAATTGGCAATACATTTGTCAAAAAAAGATTACTATAAAGTGAATAAAACAATGAGTAAAGATAAAGAGCTAAATAAAGAAGAAGAATCGTTAAAAGAAAACCTAGAAGAAACCATCGATCAAGCGATTGATGAGGTTGAAGGTGAAAACGATACAAAAGATGCTAAAGAAGAAAAAGAAGAACTTTCTGAAACCGATCAACTAAAGCAAGAGGTTGAAAAAGAGAAAGATAAGTTTTTGCGTCTTTTTGCAGAATTTGAAAACTATAAAAGAAGAACCAGCAAAGAACGAGTAGAATTGTTTAAAACTGCCGGGCAAGATGTTATGGTTTCTATGCTTCCGGTTTTAGATGATTTTGATCGAGCTTTAAAGGAGATTGAAAAATCTGACGATGAGAATCTTTTTAAAGGCGTAGAGTTAATCAGTAACAAATTAAGAGAAACTCTTAAAAGTAAAGGTTTAGAGCCAATGGCTGTAAAAGCGGGTGACAAATTTGATGCAGATTTACACGAGGCGATTACTCAAATTCCTGCGCCAGAGAAAAAGCTGAAAGGTAAAATCGTAGATGTAGTAGAAAAAGGCTATACCTTAGGAGAAAAGATTATAAGATATCCTAAAGTAGTTACTGGTAAGTAAGCCGATTTTAAAAATTTTAGAAATTTATATTGATGAAAGAAGATTATTATGACATATTAGGTATTAGCAAAAATGCTAGTGCTGCAGAAATTAAGAAAGCATATCGTAAAATGGCCATTAAGTACCATCCCGATAAAAATCCGGATGATACCAAAGCAGAAGATATGTTTAAAAAATCTGCAGAAGCCTATGAGGTGTTAAGCGATCCTGACAAAAGAGCACGTTACGACCAAATGGGTCACGCAGCCTTTGATGGTTCTGGTGGCTTCGGTGGCGGCGGAGGTATGAATATGGACGATATCTTCAGTCAATTTGGTGATATTTTCGGTAGCGCTTTTGGCGGTGGCGGAGGTGGTTTCTCTGGTTTTGGCGGCTTTGGTGGCGGTGGTCAGCGAAGAGCAAAAGGGAGTAACCTACGTATTCGTGTAAAACTTTCTTTAGAAGAGATTGCTAACGGAGTAGAGAAGAAGGTAAAAGTTAAACGAAAAGTTCAAGCTGCAGGCACTACTTATAAAACTTGTTCAACTTGTAACGGTACCGGTCAAGTAACACGCGTTACCAATACCATTTTAGGTAGAATGCAAACGGCTTCACCTTGTAACGTTTGTGGAGGTAGTGGTCAAATGATCGATCAAAAACCTGCAGATGCCGATGCGCAAGGTTTAAAAGTGCTAGAAGAAACCGTAACTATAAAAATACCACCGGGAGTTGTAGAAGGTATGCAACTTAAAGTAGGAGGTAAAGGTAACGAAGCTCCGGGTAACGGAATTGCAGGAGATTTACTTGTCGCTATTGAAGAAAAAGAGCACGAAAGCTTACAGCGTGAAGGCGACAACTTGCATTACGATCTTTACATAAGTTATCCTGAAGCTGCTTTAGGTGCGTCTAAAGAAATACAAACCGTTAGTGGTAAAGTTCGAATTAAAATTGAAGCCGGTGTGCAAAGCGGAAAAATCTTAAGACTTCGTGGTAAAGGAATCCCAAGTATTAACGGTTACGGTAAAGGAGATTTATTGGTACACGTAAATGTTTGGACGCCAAAAACACTTTCTAAAGAACAAAAAGACTTCTTTGAAAAGATGCAAGGCGATGAGAATTTTGAACCAAACCCTGAAAAGAGTGATAAATCATTTTTTGAAAAAGTTAAAGATATGTTTTCATAAATCGGTTTATTAACAAAATTTTATATATATTTGAATATCACTATTTAGTTATAGTGATATTTTTCTTTTTCATAGCAATTTTTTTCCCATCCTTGAGTCTATAAATTTAAGGGTGGGTTTTGTTTTTAAAGATATTTCTAACACGTTAAATCATTAAGATTTATCTATTTTTGCTGAATAAATTACTCTTATGCAAAACCTTTTAGTCGCAGAAAATGTTTCTAAAAATTACGGAGATTTTAGAGCACTAAACAAATTATCTATAGAAGTTCCCAAACAAAGTATTTTTGGTATTCTTGGTCCTAACGGAGCGGGAAAAACGACCTTTATTCGAATTGTGAATCAAATCACCATGCCCGATGAAGGTAAAATACTATTAGATGGAGAACCGCTTCAGCCAGAACATATTCAATATATTGGATATTTGCCGGAAGAGCGAGGTTTGTATAAAAGCATGAAAGTTGGAGAGCAGGTTTTGTATTTAGCGCAACTTAAAGGCTTATCTAAAAAAGAAGCTACAAAACGTTTAAAATATTGGTTTGAGCGTTTAGAAATTGGCGACTGGTGGAATAAAAAAATACAGGAGCTTTCTAAAGGGATGGCGCAAAAAATTCAGTTTATTGTTACGGTTTTACATCAGCCCAAACTGTTAATTTTTGATGAACCTTTTAGTGGTTTCGATCCTGTAAATGCCAATTTAATTCGTGATGAAATTTTAAAATTGCGTGAAGATGGTGCTACGATCTTATTTTCTACACATCGAATGGAAAGTGTAGAAGAGCTTTGCGATTATATGGCACTTATCCATAAATCGAATAAATTATTAGACGGGAAGGTGTCAGCTATAAAAAAACAATTTAAATCGAACACCTACCAAGTAGGAGTAGAGGTTGAAAATGAAGAATATTTTCTTCAACAGGCAAAAGAAAAATTTAATATAGAGCCTACATTTTTCCATAGCATTCATCAAGACTTACAAGTAAACATACAAATTGCAGAGCAATACTCTCAAAACGATCTATTGGCTTTTTTAATGAATCACGGTCGTATTAATCATTTTGTAGAAGTTGTTCCTTCAGTAAACGATATTTTTATTAAAACCATTCAGTCGCATGCGTAATTTAAAGCTCATTATTATAAGAGAATATTTGGCTCGTGTTCGTAATAAAACGTTTATGATCATGACGTTTTTGAGTCCGATTATTATGGTTGGAATGGTTGTTTTAATTGCTTATCTAAGTAGTTTAAATAGTGATGAAAACAAAATTGTGGCCATTTATGATGAAAGTGAAACCTTCTTTTCAGAATTTAAGTCAGACGAAAATATAAGCTATCTTAATTTTTCAGATATGCCGCTAGAAACAGCGATCGATTCTGTTGAGCATAATGATTACTATGGATTGTTATTTTTTCCGAATTCTAAAGATTATCAATACCTAGCTAGACATACCGAATTTTTTGCTAATAAAGCACCGGGAATTTCTTTTATCAACGAAATTGAAAGTAAGATATCTTCCGTTTTAACTGAAAAAGAGTTGCAATATCGAGGCGTCGATCTCAATGCTATTAATCAAGCAAAAACAGAAGTAAACCTTCAGATCGAAAATTTTTCAGGAGAAGAAACTTCAAAACTTTCCAATTACGTAAAAATGTTTTTTGGGGGTGCCGCGGGTTACTTATTAATGATGTTCATTATTATTTATGGGAATATGGTCATGCGTAGTGTGATCGAAGAAAAAACTAATCGCATTATCGAGATCATTATTTCTTCGGTGAAACCTATCCAATTAATGATCGGTAAAATTTTAGGAACCAGTTTTGCAGGAATCACCCAATTTATAATCTGGATTATTTTTGGAGGGATTCTTCTTTTTGTGGTTACCGGTATTTTTGGGGTAGATATTTCAAGCTCTAGTCCCGTTGCAACAACGCAGTTAGATGCCGGTTCTCAAGATGAAATTAGAAAGTTACTCACAGATGTGATTCATCTTCCGTTAGCAAAAATCATCGGTTGCTTTTTAATTTATTTTATTGGAGGTTACTTTTTATATAGTTCGGTTTACGCTGCTATTGGTGCAGCTGTCGATAGTGAAACCGATACGCAACAGTTTATGTTTCCTATAGTTATCCCTTTAATGTTAGGGATTTATGTAGGTTTCTTTTCAGTGATCGATAATCCTCACGGGATGGTAAGTACTATTTTTTCTTATATACCTTTAACTTCTCCGGTGGTAATGTTGATGCGTATTCCTTTTGGTGTCGCTTGGTGGGAAATTTTACTTTCCATACTTATTTTAGTTTTGTCAATTTTTGCGTTAGTTTGGATCGCAGCTAAAATTTATCGAGTTGGTATATTAATGTATGGTAAAAAACCGAGTTATAAAGAGTTATATCGCTGGTTAAAATATTAGAGAGTTTTTTAAGAATTCCCCAAAATAACGTTAAGAACAATTATCTTTTAACACTATTCTATTAAATTGGCTCATTGTGTTTATTTAAGCATAACTAAACTAACTCTATGACCAATTATAAAAAGATATTTTTCATACTTAGCATTTGTTTACTATCATTTTCTGTACAATCTCAAACTACAGATCTAGCGAGAATTGAGTATTTGAGAATTCCTTTTTCAAACGGAAACCAGTCTTTAAACAGATTCCGCGCATTAATTCAAGCTCCAATTCCTATTAAAAAAGATTATTTGGTAATCGGTCTTGAATATCGTTACCTCGATTTAGATTTTGAAGGAGAATTACCTTTTGATCCTCAACGTATCGGAAATACCCAACGTTTTGAAGGAAGTGTTGGTTATATAAGAAAAATTAAAAATTCTAATTGGAGAATAGCTGGTAAAGTAGGTGTAAGAATTGCTTCTAATTTTGAAACATCTTTGGTTAGTGACGACTTTATTTATCAGGGAGCAATTTACGCGATCAATGATGTGAAAAATAGAGATGATGATGAAGAAAAAGTTGGCAAACCCTATCGTTGGATTTTAGGTCTTATCTATAGCACAACACCCGGAAGAAATTATCCTATTCCTTTAGTAAATTACTACCGAGAAATAAATGAAACCTGGTCGTATACAGCCGGAGTACCAAAATCATTAATTCGTTATAGTTTCAATGATAAAAATCATTTACAGGCATTTGCTACTTTAGATAATTTTTTTGCTAATATTCAAAACAATGTGCAGGTAGAAGGCTCTTCCAGAATAGGAGAAAATATCTCGATGACCAATGTTACATTAGGGATTGGTTTTGAGCATTACTTTACCGATCATTTATTATATTACTGCTACGCCGGTCATACGGTTTATAACGAATATAGAATAAGAAATAACGACCGAGACGATGTATTTGTAATTGAAAATGATAATACATTTTACATTCGTAGCGGGCTCAAATTTAAAATATAATTATGTCTAAAATACTGGTTATTGAAGATGAAGCAGCCATTAGAAGGGTGCTAAAAAAAATACTTACCGAAGAAAGTAAAGATTACCTCGTAGAAGAAGCTGAAGATGGTTTAGCTGCGATGGAAAAAATAAAAGAAGAAGATTACGATCTAGTGCTTTGCGATATTAAAATGCCAAAAATGGATGGTATTGAAGTCTTAGAAGCGACTAAAAAAATAAAACCGGAAACACCTTTTGTGATGATCTCCGGTCACGGCGATCTAGAAACTGCTGTCGATACCATGAAGCTTGGCGCTTTCGATTATATTTCTAAACCGCCAGATCTAAACCGATTATTAAATACTGTAAGAATCGCTTTAGATCGTAAAGAATTAGTAACCGAAAATAAGCGATTAAAGAAAAAGGTAAGTAAGCAATACCAAATGATCGGTGAATCTAGCGAGATCAACCAGATCAAAGAAATGATCGAGAAAGTAGCACCAACCGAAGCTCGTGTACTTATTACTGGAGAAAACGGTACCGGTAAAGAATTAGTTGCGCATTGGTTGCATCAAAAAAGTGAACGCTCTAAAGGTCCGATGATCGAGGTGAATTGTGCCGCGATCCCTTCAGAATTAATAGAAAGTGAATTATTTGGTCACGTAAAAGGAGCTTTTACTTCTGCCAATAAAGATCGCGCCGGTAAATTTGAAGCCGCAAACGGCGGAACTATTTTTTTAGATGAAATTGGCGATATGAGTCTGCCGGCGCAAGCCAAAGTTTTACGAGCGTTGCAAGAAAATAAAATTCAGCGTGTTGGGAGCGATAAAGACATAAAAGTAAATGTGCGTGTGGTAGCGGCGACCAACAAGAATTTGAAAAAAGAAATTGAAGACAAAAAATTTCGAGAAGATCTATACCATCGTTTAGCGGTTATTTTAATTCGAGTACCAAAGCTTAACGATCGCCGAGACGATATTCCGTTATTGGTCGATCATTTCACTAAAAAAGTAGCAGAAGAACAAGGGACGCAGCAAAAAGAATTCAGTAAAGAAGCGCTTCAGCTTTTACAAGAATACGATTGGACGGGAAATATTCGGGAATTGCGAAATGTTATCGAACGTTTAATTATCTTAGGCGGAACTAAAATCGATAAAAAAGATGTCGAACTTTTTGCCAGTAAATAAATTGAAAAATTTTCTAATCATACTAAGCCTCTTTATCGGAGGCTTTTCTGCTTTTTCGCAACAAGCCATCGATTTTGGTTTGGGCGCCAACATAAGCACCGGTTTGCAAGACGAATGGGGTATTCATCTAAAATCGCAATATCATTTAAATGAAAAATGGAACCTCTACGGAGAATACAACTTATTTTTTAGAAGAGACGTTATTGCTCAAAATACCGAAACTTATCACGTATTGGGTCTGGGAGCCAATTACCAGATCTTTCAAGTTTCTACCGCTAATATTTATGCAGGTTTAGGTTATGTGGCTAATAATTTTCTTATCGATGAGCGAAACCCCGATACCACAGAATTATTCATCTCAACCGGAAACATTAATCACGCCGCCAATTTAAAACTAATGGGAATTATGCCGCTGGGTGAGCATCTGCATTTATTTGCAGAATACAATATTCGCAGTTTCGGCAAACGTTACGATACGTTTACCTTCGGCTTTATTTACCGACTTTCAGAATAAATTATTTTGTGTATTTATCTTCGTGTTTGGTAGGATCGTATTTCATAAAATACATCGTTTTACCATCTTCACGCTCCCAAGTATGAAACAGATCGAACCCAAATTTTTGATAAACGATCGTGTTTCTTCGGGTTTGCGTTTCAGCATAAAGCGGTAAATTGTATAAATGAGCGCGACGTAAAAATTCATCTTTCATCTCTTTACCAACTTGAGTGTCGGCACCACGCGCATCTTTAGAAATTCCCCAAAACCAGCAATATAAGTAGTCTTCGTTCGCAGGACGCTGATTTTTAATGTACTTCTGGTTCTTTAAAATGGTCGAAACATTTTTAAACCCCGTTACATTTAAAACCAATTTTATATTTTCAATGGTTTCTTTAAAAAAGCCGGTTTTGCTCGTGCTATTGCGTAACACGATCGCAATTCCCATTTCGTTAGAAGAAAGGATCAATGCATCTTTAGCAATTGCTTTTTCAACCATATGTCGCGCTAAATATTTAAAACGCGCATCACGATCTCCACCTTTTTTTACAATCTGCATCGATGCCGGTGTTTCTTTCAAAATTTCGGAAACCCTATTTATAATCACTTCTTTATCCAACCTGAAAATATTTTAGGCTACAAATATAAACATTAACAACGATTTTTTCGTCTTTTTTCAGGGGGTTCCCAACTGATGTTGGTCGGGCTTTACGCTATATCTTTTTTTGCCACTTATCAAAGCAAAAAAAGGATGCCGCTACAATCCCTAACCCAAATTCTTCATCAAATTTTAAAGAAACCTTAATGTCATTCCAGACTTGATCCGGAATTGCATTCAGATAAGAAAAAACTCTTCAAGATGAGATTCAACATCATATTAGAACTCTGCTAACATCAATTAACAAACATTTAGGTCAGGGTTTTTCCTTTCAAAAGCAATTCAAATTATCTTTGAGAAACCAACAAATTCTTTCAGAAAATGGCAATAATAGGTTCTTTAATTAAAGGCGCGATCGACGTTGCAGGAAATTTTGTTTCACATTCAAAACATATCGAAAACCAGCAAAAAGTTTTAAAAAATTTACTAGAAAAGGCAAAAGATACTGCTTTTGGTAAATATTATGGTTTTCGGCAAATTTTAGAAGCAGACGATATCGCAAAAGCTTTTCAAGAAAAAGTACCTTATTTCGATTATCATCAAATGCAAGAGCAATGGTGGTACAAATTGCACGAAGGTTTAGAAGATATTACTTGGCCGGGAAACCCGTCTTATTACGCATTGAGTTCTGGTACGACCGGAAAAACCAGTAAGCGTATTCCGGTGACCGACGAGATGATCGAATCGATTAGAAATGCAGGAATCAAGCAAGTTACAGCCCTTTCTAATTTCGATATGCCTTCCGATTTTTTTGAGAAAGAAATCATGATGTTAGGAAGTAGCACCAACCTTCAAGAAAGAGACGGCCATTTAGAAGGAGAAATTAGTGGAATTAGCGCTAGTAATATTCCGTTTTGGTTTCAAGGTTATTACAAACCCGGTAAAGAAATTGCACAAATAGACGATTGGGATGAGCGCGTAAAACATATTGCCGAAAATGCCAAAAACTGGGATATTGGTGCTTTAAGCGGAATCCCTTCTTGGATGGAGCTCATGCTAAAAGAAGTGATCGATTATCACAACGTGGAAAATATACATGAGGTTTGGCCCAATTTACAAGTTTACACTTCTGGCGGAGTAGCTTTTGAGCCTTACGAAAAGAGTTTCCAAGCTTTGATGGGTAAACCAATTACGGTGATCGATACCTATTTAGCTTCCGAAGGTTTTCTAGCTTGCCAAATGCGTCCTGAAACTTCTTCGATGGAGTTAGTGACCGATAATGGTGTGTATTTTGAATTTGTTCCTTTTGAGCCCGATTATATAAATCCCGATGGTTCCTTAAAGCAAGATGCGCCGGTAAAAACCTTAGCCGAAGTAGAGAAAGATGTCGATTATGTATTGTTGATTAGTACCGTTTCTGGTACTTGGCGCTATTTAATTGGCGATACTATTGCGTTTACCGATGTAGAAAAAGCTGAAATAAAAATTACCGGGAGAACCAAGTTTTTCTTAAACGTGGTAGGTTCTCAGCTTTCGGTTAATAAAATGAATAAAGTGATTCAAGAACTCGAAGAGCAATTTGATATTGAATTGCCGGAGTTTACCGTTGCCGCTGTAAAAATAGATGGTGAGTTTCATCACGTTTGGCATATTGGTACCGATCAAGAAATTTCTGCTTCCGAAGAAGAACTTGCTGAGGCTTTAGATAAAAATCTAAAAGATGCTAACAAAAACTATAGCGTAGCGAGATCGAAAGCCTTAAAAGGCGTAAAAGTAAATTTACTACCGATGGAAATTTTTTACGAGTGGAGTGGTGCCAACAAGAAAAAAGGCGGACAAGTAAAAATGGAAAAAGTAATGGGCAAAGAAAAATATGGGGAATTCACTGAGTTCGTAAAACAGAATTCTTAGTTTTTTAAATGCTTTAAGCAATGAAGACGTCATGTTGAACTTGATTCAGCATCTCATCCAGAGAATCAAACCAGCTTTTTCTTAACGAATATCGAAAGAATTATAAATTCTCTTTCTGAAGTTCTTTTTCGACCTCTTTTTCAACATCAGCAATATCGAGGTGATTTACCAATTCCATAATTTCTTCGGGCGACATATATAAACGTTTTATTCTGTTTTTATATTTAGGTGAAATACTGGTATTGTTTAAAATAAAATTTTTCGTCGCTAAAATGTATTGATACATTCCGTGTTTTACAGCGTAAGTATCTGCAGCACGTTCCACCTCTTGAATGTGAGTAGTAGAAAATAAGTATTTTAAGGCAAAAGAGATCATATTTAAAGTACTTCGATCGCGATAATCCATCACGTGACCTAACTCGTGACCAATCCAGCCAATAAGCACATCGTCTTCTACATCTAAAATTGAAAACTCTTCTTCTTCAATATGAAACTTTTCAGAAATTAAAATTACATAAGCTCTATTCTTTCGGCTTTTAAAGATGCTTGCATACGTTGGTTGCGCTTGCATAGTCGATTTTTTAATCTCTTTTTTAAACCGAAATGCAATCGGAGTATCTTTAAGTTGCGGATAATGGGTTAGAGCAACTTCAACTTGATCTTTTATGGAAAGCGGTATTTCTTTGTTGGTGTAATTCATCATTTAATTATCTATTTTCAATTTAAAAGTTTCACCATTGTTTTTCTATTAAAGTAGTCATAAAACTTCATTATATTTTAAAATAGAATTCCACTAATTGCAATATCTTTGCACGCCATTTAATGAAGAGCGATGC
Source organism: Mesonia sp. (assembly GCA_012964435.1). Lineage (GTDB taxonomy): Bacteria > Bacteroidota > Bacteroidia > Flavobacteriales > Flavobacteriaceae > Mesonia. The sequence continues at coordinate 22,031 of DTTX01000058.1, forward strand.
AACTCACAGCTTACACAAAAGAATTTAAAAAGAACCTGAATATTGCTTATCCGGTAATGTTGGGGCAATTAGGTCATGTGTTGGTCGGCCTTGCCGATAACATTATGGTCGGTAGGTTAGGTGCAGCTCCATTAGCCGCAGTTTCATTAGGAAACAGTTTAATTTTTATCGCCTTATCGATCGGGATCGGGTTTAGTTTCGCAATTACGCCGCTAATTGCAGAAGCAGATGGCGCTCGAAATATAGAGAAAGGTCGTTCGTATTTTCAGCACGGGATCGTGATGTGTACGATTATCGGGTTGCTTTTGTTTGGAGTCGTTTGGTTTTCTAAACCGGTTTTGTATTACCTCGATCAACCTTCAGAAGTGGTAGATCTAGCCTTGCCGTACATCGATATTGTTGCTTTTTCGTTAGTTCCGGTAATGGTATTTCAGGCGTTTAAGCAATTTGGCGATGGACTTTCGCAAACCAAATATGCTATGTACGCCACGATTGGAGCGAACTTGGTAAATGTACTTTTCAATTATTTATTAATTTACGGCGTCTGGATTTTTCCGAGATTAGAATTAGAAGGAGCAGCAATTGGTACGTTAATTTCAAGATTTTTTATGTTGGGATTTATGTATTTCATTTTAAAAAATAAAAAGAAATTCAGTACCTATTTTATATGGGCAAAAAAATCACTTCAACAGAAAATTTTCAAACGCTTATTTAATTTAGGATTTCCTACCGCTTTACAAATGCTTTTTGAGGTGGCAATCTTTACCGCATCGGTGTTTTTAGCAGGAACTTTAGGTACCAATGCGCAAGCTGCCAATCAAGTTGCACTAAACCTAAGTTCGATGACGTTTATGATCGCTGTTGGTATTGGAGTGACCGCAACTATTCGAGTAGGAAATCAAAAAGGGCAGCATAATTACGAAGAATTACGCCGAATCGCTTTTTCAACCTTCTTTTTAGTATTTATTATTGAAGCTTTTTTCGCTTTAGGTTTTATATTACTGAAAGATCTATTGCCTGTTTTCTATATCGACAATGCAGAAGTAATTGCCTTAGCGGCGCAATTATTAATTGTTGCGGCGTTATTTCAGTTAAGTGACGGTTTGCAAGTGGTAATTTTAGGAGCTTTACGGGGTTTGCAAGACGTGCGATACCCAACATTGATCTGTTTTTTTGCCTATTGGGTAATTGGTTTCCCAGTTTCTTATTTATTAGGAAAAGAAAACGCAATGGGCAGTATGGGGATTTGGTTTGGTTTGTTGGCAGGTTTGTCGGCATCTTCAATATTATTGTATATTCGATTTAATTATTTAAGTAAAAAACTAATTGAAAGAGGTGTAATTAAAGACCTCTTATAAAAATAAATTCATGCAATTTCCAAGATTTATATTAGGCGATAACACCGATTATCCTGAAGCAATTTTCGTCATCCATACAGAATTTCCTCGTTTTATTATTAACCTACAAGACGATGAGGTAGAATGGTTAGAAGATTTTGATAAAAATGACGAGGAAGAATTAAAGAATGAGGCAGAAACTCTAATTCGAGAAGCTTCAGAGTTTTACGATCGCGAAGTCGAACGTTATCAAGATGATGATTAATGGAAGAATTAATTCAGCTTGATCAAGAACTTTTTTTATACCTGAATAATCTAGGCTCAGAAACCTGGGATTGGTTTTGGGTTTTTATTACGCATAAATTTGCTTCGATTCCGCTGTATGCTTTTTTGCTGTATCTTTTATATAATAACTATGGCTTAAAACCGACTATCGTAACGGTGGTTTTAGTTGCAGGGCTTATAACGTGCACCGACCAGCTTGCCAATGTGTTTAAAGATTATTTTGAACGCCCAAGACCTTGTAAAGAAGATTTTATGGCTGAAGGAAGAATGCTGTTAGATTACTGCGGAAGTTATGGTTACTTTTCTGCTCACGCGGCAAGTTCTATGGCACTGGCATTTTATTTAGGAAATATTTTGAAGCATTGGTACAAGTATGCTTTTGTTTCATTAATTTTTTGGGCAGCAATTGTAGGCTATAGCAGAATTTATGTCGGGAAGCATTACCCCGGCGATGTAATTACCGGGATGATTATCGGAGCCTTGTTTGGTTTTTTGTTCTATAAACTTCAGCAGTATTTAGTGAAGAGATTTGCTTAATTTTCTTTTTCTAAGAGATAGAATCTTCTAATTAATCTGCTTTTATAACCTCCTTTTTCAGGATTTACATAATTTAAATCGTATCGGTCTGAAGCTATAATTTTATAATTGGTGAATTTTTCGACAATCGAAGAATCTTTTTCAGCCATTATGATTCCGAATTTATTGGCATCTGGTACATAAAAATTGTTTTTTTGAATAGTTGGAATAGGTTCTCCATATTCCCAGATAATTTCCGGAGTTTTTCCGCCGTAATCATAAAGCTTAAAGTTTTCTTTTTCAGCTAAGGTTTGAAGTTCATTAAAATTATGGAAATTAGGATTTTTTAGTAAAGTATCTATTAAAGGAAAACCAAATGTCATGATCACACAAATAAAACCTATGGTGCTATAAAAAACGTTTTTATAAAAATAATTTCTCAGGTTTTTAATCATTAGCAATGCAGAACAAATTAAGCCTAGAGAGGTTAAAATAAAGTATACCCAATAAACTCCATTAATATCTAATACAAAATAACCGGCAATAGGAAATGCTAAACCAATTAGGGCTATTAAGCCGTGATTGAAATAAACTATCCATTTTTCTTTGGAAGGAAGTTCTTTAAATTTCCTTACTAAGTATTCGATATAAAAACTGGTATTAAAAGCCATCGGGATTAGAACTGGAAGCAAATACCGAGATTTTTTCTCAGGAATAATAGAAAGTAAAATTACCGAAATAACAGTCCACAAAAAAGAGAATAAATAAGCTTTCTTATTACTAACCTTATTTTTAAGGTAAGGATAAAGTAGGGCTACAAAAGAGGGAATAGTCCATATGCCACTTTGCGTAAAAAAACTCCAGTAATAGTGCCAAGGTCTAATGTTATAACTGCCCCAGTTAGAAGCTTCACTCGCTGCAATTTCTAAGAATGTATCGGGATCTTTTAATCTAACATAAATAAACCACCAGCCACCAATTGTTATACCTACTAAAAGAAATATAATTAATGGCAACCATCTAGATTTAAATTTTTGATATTTATAAACTATTCCAAAGCTTATAAGAAAAGGCAATAACAGTGCATACAGAGAGACAGGACCTTTACTTAAGAAAGAAAATCCAAAAAAAATGGCAGCTAATATTGCGTGTGAAAAGAGTTTTTTATCACTGCTGAAAAACTTCCAGAGGTAATAAATGCAAATCATCATAAAAGCATGGGTGAAAATGTCCCATTGACCATTTCTGCCCGAAAATATTATATAAAATGATGTAGCTAAAATTAATGCTGCTTGAAATGATTGCTCTTTAGAAACTTTAAATTTGGGTAATATTTTGTAGAAACCAACAATTAATAATAATGAAGATAATGCTGCAGGAATTCTTAGTAAGATTAAACTTTTAAAATTTCCTAGATTTCCAAAAAACGCTGTTAACCAAGTTGGTAATGGAGGCTTTTCGTACCGAGGAACATTATTTAACGTAGTTAAAAACCAATGATTAAGATTAACCATTTCTCTTGCAGTTACAAAGTTTCTGGCTTCCATGATGTTTACATAGATAGCGTCAAGATTTACAAAAAATATAAAACCTATAACTATTAGTAAGTAATAGATGTAGTGGTCTTTCTTAATCATTATTTGTTTTTACTTAAAGTTATATTACGAATATAAATAAAGCAACCTGTTATATGCCCTATAAATAGAACAGGGTCTTTTCTAAGTACAGCATAACCTAATATTAGTAAAGCTCCGATCAAACTAAGTACCCAAAAGCCCATAGGTAAACTAGACTTCTTTTTTCTTTCAGAATAAATCCATTGATAGAAAAAACGTAAATTAAAAATAATTTGAGCTGCAGATCCTAACAATAATAACCAAATTGGTATTGCGTCATTATTAAAAAGTTTTTGAATATCATAGCTATTATTGTTGTATGAATAAACCACTATTAATAGAGGAAATATATACAGGAAAGTCCTTAATAAAAATGGCGCTTTTTGCCACTCTCCTTGTAACTGTAAATTTCTTATATAAATAAAATAGGTAATTGCCTGTCCGAGCATTATTGCAAAATCTGCTCGAAGGTAGCCATAAACAAATAATAAAAAAGAGGCCAATAAACTCAGTTTCCAAAATAGTGATGGAGTAAGTACTTTCTTATGTTTTTCTGAAAGTATCCATTGAAAAAGTAATCTACCTGAAAATAATAGTTGAGCAATAAGCCCGACAGCATAAATTTGCCAACTGCTCATGCCTTATCAATTACTTTATAATTAATATATTTTTTTTTCATCCATAAATATGCAAAACAATCTAATAATGGACCAACTAAACGATTTGTGAGATGAAATTTAGCTTTACCGGCAATTCTAGGGTAATGCCTAACAGGTATTTGAAGTATTTTTCCGTTTTGTAAAAGAATCATCGCTGGTAAGAAACGATGTAAGCCTTTAAACATAGGAATACGCTTAGCGTAATCAGATTTTATAACTTTTAAAGGACAACCGGTATCGTCCATTTTGTCATGAGTAAAACTTCTCCTAATTCCATTAGCAATTCGAGAAGACATATTTTTTACAAAAGAATCTTTTCTATTTGATCTAACTCCAGTCACTAGTTCATAATCTTCAATTTTATCTAATAAAAGATTAAAATCTTCAGGATCGGTTTGCAGATCAGAATCTATATAACCAATATATTCTGTGGCAGCATAATCAAAACCTGCTTTTATCGCTGCACTTAAACCTTGATTTTTTTCAAACGAAATATAATGAAACGCATTTTGTCGATTACAGATTTCTTTAATTATAGCTAGACTATTATCATTAGAACCATCATTAACAAATAAAACACAACTATTTTTAATAGCTATATCTAAGTAATTCGCAAGTTCTTTTTCTACTCTTAAAAGATTTTCTTCTTCATTAAAGAGTGGAACAATGATGGTGAATTTATATTCCATACATATAATATTGGATTGCAAATGTATCATTATTTGTAAATTTTCTATAAAACTTTAAGCTTTACGTCTAAATTTAAAATGGACTTTGTATTTTGCGTGTTCTTAAAATGAATTGATAAGGATTAATAAAATTTCATGAAAATACTTATTACCGGAGCGGCCGGATTTATTGGCTCTCATACTGCAGAACGTTTTAAAAAAGAAGGTCACGAAGTAGTAGGCTTAGATAACTTTAATGATTATTACGACCTTTCACTTAAAAAATTAAATGCAGAAGATTTAATTAAAGTAGGTGTTGAAGTAGTTGAAGTAGATCTTCGTGTGGAAGAAAGCTACAAGCCGCTACCAACAGATTTCGATTTTATCATTCATTTTGCGGCTCAACCCGGTATTTCAAGTAGTTGCACTTTTGAAGAGTATTTAACCAACAATATTATTGCTACAGAAAAACTGATCAAGTTTGCGCATCAAAATAAAAATTTAAAGCATTTTATTAATATTGGTACTTCTTCGATTTATGGTTTAGAAGCAACTTTTCCAGAAAGTGTAGCGCCAATGCCGGCTTCAAATTATGGAGTAACAAAATTAGCAGCAGAACAATTAGTTTTAGCAGAATCTAGAAGCAAGCGAATGAGTGCTTGTAGTTTGCGTTTATATTCGGTTTACGGTCCAAGAGAAAGACCGGAGAAACTTTACACTAAATTGATTGCTTGCGCTTTTAATAAAGAAGCTTTCCCGTTATTTAATGGAAGTGAAAAACATTTAAGAAGCTTTACCTATGTTGGCGATATTGTTGATGGTATTGTTGCAGTAGTCAATCGTTACGAAAGTGTAAATGGTGAGATCATCAACCTAGGAACAGAAGTAGAACATACCACACAAGATGGTATCGATTATGTGGAAGAACTTTTGGGACAAAAAGTCGAAATGAATGTAATTGAAAAGCGTCCCGGTGATCAATGGCGTACCAATGCAAACATCGATAAAGCCAAAGAATTATTAGATTATAACCCAACGACGGGTTTAAAGGAAGGACTTCAATACCAAATCGATTGGTATAAGGAGAAATTCTTATAGATCTTTAGCGAGATTCAGTAAAAAATTAGCAGCAACAAAAGGTGTAGTTTTATTATTTTCTATGGCTTTTAGTTGCTGTTTTAGTTGAATTTTAATTTCTTCTTGTTGGTAAAAGTTAGCTTTCAGTCGATCGTTGATCGTTTGTAGTAACCAAAACTTATTTTGTTCTTGTCGTTTGTGCTGAAAGAATTGATTTTCTTTGACCATTTTTTCATAAGCAGCGATCATTTCCCAAATTTCTTCAATTCCTTGTTGGTGTAAAGCACTGGCTAATTTTACTTTAGGTTTCCAGCCACTTTCGGTTTCTGGGTAGAGGTGAAGCGCTTTTCTGAATTCAGATTTAGCTTGCTCGGCCGGTTTTTTGTTTTCACCATCGGCTTTATTGATCACGATCGCATCGGCCATTTCCATAATGCCACGTTTTATACCTTGCAATTCATCTCCGGCTCCGGCTAATTTCAGTAATAAAAAGAAATCGGTCATACTGTGAACCATCGTTTCACTTTGACCAACACCAACGGTTTCAATTAAAATAGTATCAAAACCTGCTGCTTCACATAAAATAATCGATTCTCGTGTTTTTTGTGCCACGCCACCTAACGAATCTCCAGACGGAGTTGGTCTTATAAAAGCATTTTCTTGTTTTACCAATTCTTCCATTCGGGTTTTGTCTCCTAAAATACTTCCGTGAGAAACGGAGCTGGAAGGATCTACGGCTAATACGGCTACTTTTTTGCCTAAACTAATTAAGTAATTTCCGAAGGCTTCAATAAAAGTGCTTTTACCCACACCGGGAACGCCCGTAATCCCAATTCTAATCGATTTGTTAGCATAAGGTAAACAGCCTTCAATAATTGCGTTTACATCGTCTTGATGTTTAATCTGTAAACTTTCAACTAAAGTGATGGCTCGGCTTAAGGCGGTTTTGTTCCCTTTAATGATTTGTTCGACTAACTCTTGCGGATTTACTTTTTTCTTCCGAAGATTTTTAATGCGTTCAGCACTTTTAGCGCTTACACTTTTAGGAAGTGAAACGCCGGGTGTTTCGTGCAATGCAGAATCTTTTTTCTTTTGAGTCAAAGCAAAATTATTTAGGACAAATTTATGAATTCATTTTTGAAAAGCCTTTGATTACTTTATATATTGAAACTAACAAAAACTAAAATTTAAAATTATGAAAACTTTGTATACCGGTAAAGCTACAGCTTCTGGAGGAAGATCTGGGAATGTAAAAACAGATGACGGTAAAATAGATAAATCGTTAAGTGTTCCTAAAGGTTTAGGAGGCGAAGGCGGCGATGGTACAAACCCAGAACAGTTATTTGGTGCAGCTTACGCAGCTTGTTACGGTAGTGCTTTAGAATTAATTGCAGAAAAAGAAGGCGTAGATCTTGGTGATTTTAGCGTAACCGCTTCTGTAAGTATAGGAAAGTCTGATGAAGGCGATTTAGACCTATCGGTAGTCTTAGATTCTTATTTACCAGGCGTAGATGTAGAAACAGGAGAGAAGTTAGTGAATAAAGCGCATGAAGTTTGTCCTTATTCTAGAGCGACGAGAGATAATATCGACGTTACTTTAAATTTATTATTAGACGAGTAGTCAATTAATTTGAAGTTGAAATAAAACAAAAAGCCTGAAATTAATTTTCAGGCTTTTTGTTTTCTGCAGTTTTAAACGGGACGGCAATCACTGTATGATCCCAAGCTAAAAACATGACGTTTAAGTTTTGCTGATCGTCAAAATAAATAGTGAATTGCTCGACGGCTTTTAAATTTTTATTTACCGGTACTTCGAGTGTGAGTACATCAAATTCAGGATCGCGAGCTGCTTCTTGTGTAGTGAGATCGATTCCCCACGTATACATTTTTTCATTAAAAATAACTTTCCAAGAATCTTGATTAGGTATTGTCCAAAGCGTATATTTTCCCGATTGTAATTTGGTGCCATCGACCATAATATCTCGGTTTACTTCAAAAGTAGTTGCTTCATTAGCTCCGGTTCGCCAAACTTCTCCGTAAGGCACAAGGTTCCCGAAAATATCTCTTCCTTTTTTATAAGGTCGGTTGTAAACCACTTCAACCTTAAGTGTTCCTTTTTGGTATTTGGTAGTATCTTCTGGGCTGTACGATTTGGTTTCACCTTTCCAGATATAAAAACCGATCGTACCACCGAGTACGATGACCATTAAGATAATAATGGTCCATTTTATCTTTCTTCGCATTCAGAATATTTTCTGCTAAATTTAAATAATAATTTTTGCAACATTAGCGATTTTAAGATGTCTTTATAAATGAATAGTAACTAACCAAGATTATTTTGTTACAAACAGAACTCATAGAAGCTTGCAAGCGAAATGATAGGAAAGCCCAGATGCAACTTTATAATAAGTATTGTGATGGGATGTACTATTTAGCATTGCGGTTTTTAAAAAATGCTCACGATGCCGAAGAGGCGATGCAAGAAGGTTTTATACAAGCCTTTTTAAAACTGCATCAATTTACGGGAGAAGTGACTTTTGGAGCCTGGTTAAAACGTATCGTGATCAATAAAAGTATCGATATGTTGAAGGCGAAGAAAATGAACTTTACAGCGATCAATGAGCAAACTTTAGGAACCGTAGAAGAAGACGATAACTGGTCGATCGGTGACGATGTTACCATCGACTTGGTGAAAAATGAAATTGAACAATTACCGGAAAAGTACAAGTACCCTGTAATGTTATTTTTAGTAGAAGGTTACGATCACGAAGAAATTTCAGAAATATTAGGCATCACAGCTGTGAGTTCGAGAACGCTCGTGCATCGTGGAAAGAAAAAATTGCAGAAAAAGTTAAAATCATATTACAATGGCACAGGATCTTAGAGACTTATTTAAAGAAGATAGAAAAGGCGTGCAACAAACAAATATGTTAAACGGTCACGAAAAAAGATTTGAGCAGTTGTTAGCGCAACGTATGCCGCAACAAGAAGTTAAAGAACCCCAAACCAATACTAATCATCGTTTTTATTGGATGAAGATCGCAGCGGTCCTTATTGTAGCGTTCGGTGTATTCTCTTGGTTCGTATTTCAGAATCCAGGAGCCGGGAAGCCTGTAGATAATGCAGTAGTAAATACAACTCAAACTGAAGAAACTTCAGCAGAGAAAGAATTGTATTTAAGTGATATTTCTCCAGAATTTAAACAGATCGAAGATTACTATCTGGCAAATATCAATACCGAATTATCGCAGCTTACGGTAACTTCAGAAAACAAAGAGTTAATAGATTCTTTTATGGTTCAATTAGAACAGCTAGATAAAGAATATCAGCGTCTAAATTCAGAAATAAAAGAAAGTGGTATCGATGAACAAACGGTAAGCGCCTTGATCAATAATTTAGAGCTAAGGTTAGATCTTCTATTCAAATTAAAAGACAAGTTGAAAGAAATTAAAAAAGAAAATTTACAGAACATTCAAGGAGAGCAAATTTAAAAGAAAGATGAAAAAGAATATTATAAAACCCCTCGTAATTGCAGCACTGTTCTTGTTTCAGGTAAGTGTGAATGCTCAAACAGAAGTAGATAAATTAACAGAGTCATTTAATGTAGATGAAGATGTGTTTATCGATTTAAATACCAAACGTACGCACGTGGTTTTCGAAACCTGGAATAGAGATGAAGTAGAAGTAGAAGCTAAAGTTTCTTCCGATGAATTTAGCAAAGAAGAACTTCAGAAAATTGCAGAGTTATGGCGTTTAGAAGTTTTAGGAAACAGCGGAAAAATTTCAATTTTCTCCAACGGGAGTGACGCCGGAGTAGGTGGTTTTGCTGAAATGGGAAATGCTATAAGTGCCGTAAATAGAGAAATGATCGCTCCGCTGATGCAAAATATGGTCGGCCCAATGCTTCAAAAAATGTCTAACCATCCGTTACCACCAGAGTTTGCAGAAGGTTTAAGTAGTTTGAAGTTTGATTATGAAGCCTATCAAGACGAAGGTGAAGCTTACGTAGAGCGTTACGAAAAGCAAGTAGAGCAAAAGTTTGGGAAAAACTTTGAAGTCGCGATGGAAGAATGGGGAAAGAATTTTGAAAAAGATGCTGCCGTTTGGGCAGAACAGTTAGAGCGCAAAATGCAACAAATGGAGCGTAGTGGTGAGCTTAAAAAACGTGAGCAAGAGATCGAAAAACAAATGGAAGAATGGGGCGAGCGTTTTGGTAAACAAGTAGAAGCTTGGGCACAACAGTTTGGTGGTGAAAATGGCAATATGACGAAAACTGTAACCACAACTCCAAACGGTAAAGTGGTGAGTATGCAATATAGTAGTCGCGGTAATAGTAATCCTATGTCGATGCCTTCGATGCTTAGAGCAGAAGAAAAAGTAAAACGAATTCTAGTCATTAAAATGCCTAAGAATGCCAAAGTTCATTTTAATGTAAGACACGGCGACCTAACACTAGAAGATGATGTGAATAATTTAAGAGGATCGGTAGCGCACGCAGGTTTTACCGCAAAAAATATTACCGGTAAAGACAATGCCTTACAAATTTCTTATTCACCGATAGATATTGAAAGTTGGGAACACGGTAGTATGCGTGTGAGTTATGTAAAAGACTGTAAAATTAATTCTGCAAAAAGTATTAAACTGTCTTCTAATGCCAGTGATGTGGTGATTGATGAGTTAGAAGAAACGGGAATAATTTCAGGGTCTTTTGGGGAGTTAACTATTAATAACACTGGTAACGATTTTAAACGTTTAGATATTAGTTTAGAAAATAGTGATTTAGTGTTGAAGTTACCAAGTTCTTCTTTCAACTTTACTTATAACGGTTCTCGAAGCGACGTGAAATATCCTGAAAATTTAAAAGCCAACGTGATGGATAGTTACGGTAACCAATTGATTAACGGTTATCATAAATCTAGAAATACCGATAGTAGTATTAATATCAATGCACGTTTTAGCGATGTGCTAATCAAATAAACAGGAAAATAATTGATTAAGTTTGGTTTTAGATTGAGTTAAGGTTTGTAAACCTTCCTGTTTTCAAAAATGTTTTGTTCGAAAGAGCAAAACATTTTTATTTTTAGCAAAAAAAGAACTATGACTTTTACTGAATATTTAAAGCAATTAACTGCTGGTTTTACACCTATTTTGGGTGATTTAAAAGCTGAAGATTATTTGCCGCTAGACCTTTCTGTTTCTAATAAAGGTTTAGCTAAAGTAGATCTTACTTCACCTCAAGCAATGCAAGATTATATTCAGCAACAATTGCAGTCTAGCGATAAACGAGTGGCAGTTGGTGGCTATTTAGAAAAACGAAATTTGTACCGACGCAGTGAACATTTTAGTAAACAAACCATAGAAGACCGAGATATTCACATTGGTTTAGATTTATGGGCAAGTGCTTATACCGCAGTTTTTAGTCCGTTGGCGGGAGAAGTGCATAGCTTTCAGAATAACACTAATTTTGGTGATTACGGTCCAACGATTATACTGAAACATTCTATTAATGAAGTTGAATTTTATACCCTTTACGGTCATTTAAGTTTAGCTTCGATTGAAGATTTAAAAGTAGGGAAACACGTTGCTGCCGGTCAAAAAATAGCTGAGTTAGGCGAGGCAGAAGTCAACGGAGATTATGCACCACATTTACACTTTCAGCTCATCAAAGATATCGAACAAAAAACCGGAGATTACCCCGGTGTTTGTAGTATTGAAAATTTAGATTTCTATCGAAAAAATTGTCCCGATCCTAATTTGCTTTTAAAAATTACTTCGCTTTCTTCTTCACAAAGATTGAAACAATAGCAGAAGTTACAATTCCCATTGCTAAGCTGAAGAAAATTCCTTGAATTAAGTAAGAGTTGTAGTTAAAATAAGCTTCCGCACCTTGCTGACTCATTCTGCCAGATTCAACCGTGTACGTAATAATATTATTAAAATAATCGGGTGAGATGTAATACGAAACAATGTATTGCACTAAAGGGGTAAATACTGCGATAATTGCTGAAATAATCGTCCCAGAAACTAAGCCTTGTTTCCAAGTCATTATTCCGTTAAAGTCTTTTTCTCTTTTGTTGATCAATGCAATTACAAAAATGATAAGGTAAGGAATCGCGATGAGGTTGGTGTAAATTGCGTGTTTAGAAATAAGCTCGTCGTGCCAACCCATACTTTTCTCAAAGTACATCCAAAGTAGCGTGAACATGCTAAAAATGATGGCCCATCTAAATTCTATTCTAAAATTTTTCATCTATAAGTTGTATTCAGCTTTAAAGTTGCTAAATTAATAAATGCTCCCTTATTTTTTCTGAATTACTTCTCTAAATTGTTTAGTAGAATGTTGAAGGTGCTAAGTGAAACATTTCTTGAAGCTGAAAATGTTTCTTGACTCTGCTTGAAATGATTTTTATAAATATTTCTGTTTTGCCTTAAGGATGATGAGATCCCAGATCAAGTCTGGGATGACGAGGTTTGATTAAATGAATCCTCCAATCTTCGAAAATGAAAGTTCTTGTCTTAGTATAGAATAGAGTATAAGGCTAATTAGCTATCTTTTTCTTCTTGAAGTTGCTCTTCGATATTTTTCATCCAGACTTCTCTTTCATTTACAACAAACTTATAGGTTTTTCCTTCTTTTGTATGAACTTTTAAAACGTTCTCGAATCTTATGATTTTAGTGTAATTAAAAGGTTCAATTTTTTCAATAGCTGAATATGAAATTTTTGTTTGTCCTCATTGAATATTGAATTTATGAGAGCTGAAAACTAAACCTTCTTTAGTTAAAAATAATTTACCGCCAACAGCTCCAATTCCTTTAAATAAATTTGCCGGTCCTCCCGCTATAATTTCTTCCTGATCGTATCGGTATTCTTCGAAAAGAAATTAGTAATGCTTTCAGAATTTCTATTGAATAAATAAGTATTAGCAAACACGAATACAAAACCAAAAAGAATGCTTTGTAGGACTATTGAACCTATGTCTTGTTTTTCAAATTGTAAAATGTACTGTAAAGCAAATAAAAGTACCGCATATACAATCGTTGTTGAAATAGCAAGGTTTAGTTTTTGCTTTAAGGAGATTTTTTTATGTTGAGTGCCTATATTTTTCATAAATATAAATATAAAAAAAATCCCAAACACTAGTATTTGGGATTTTTAATTTTATACATAAAAGTTATTTATGAATGATTGGTAAGTACCCAAGTTCCTTTTTCAATTAACGGGATGGCTTGTTTATATTTTACCGTTTTAGATTCTCCGTTGGCCACATTTTTAATAGTTACTCGATCGTTACGACCAATTTTAGGTTGGTCTCTTTTAATCGTTTCTGTTTTTTGTGGGCGTTGTTGCGGCTGTGTTTGTCCGGCAGCTCTCGATTGTGCAGCACGCTCGTCGATATTCGGGATTTCTTCTTTGCTGGTTTCTACCTTTTCTTTAGGAGTTTCTTTAGCTTCCTGAATATTGGTTTGTTGTTGCTGCGGGATTTCTCCTTTAAACAAGAATGAAATTACATCTTTGTTCACTTCATCTAACATCGCTTTAAACAATTCAAAAGCTTCAAACTTATAAATTAATAAAGGATCTTTGTTCGTGAACCGCTAACTGAACACTTTGCTTTAGCTCATCCATTTTACGAAGGTGCGTTTTCCAAGCATCGTCGATAATGGCTAAAGTGATGTTCTTTTCAAAGTCGGTAATTAATTGTTTACCTTCAGTTTCGTATGCTTTCTCAAGATTCGTAGCGACATTAAGCGTTTTAGAACCATCAGAGAATGGCACGGCAATACGCTCGAAACGTGAACCTTGCTCTTCGTATACATTTTTGATTACCGGAAAGGCTAATTCTGCATTACGCTCCATCTTATCTTGATAATTTTGATAAGCCGCGTTATACACTTTAGCGCTTAGGTTCTGAACATTTGTTTTTTCAAACTCTTGTTCAGTCACCGGAGAATCCATTGAGAAGTATCTGATCAATTCAAACTCAAAGTTTTTATAATCGTTCGCCGTTTTGTTTGTTTCTGTAATTGCTTCCGCAATATCAAAAATCATATTAGCAATATCTACTCGTAAACGCTCTCCGAATAATGCGTGGTAGCGACGCTTGTAAATTACTTCACGCTGCGCATTCATTACATCGTCATATTCTAATAAACGTTTACGAACACCAAAGTTGTTTTCTTCTACTTTTTTCTGCGCACGTTCGATCGATTTAGAGATCATTCCGTGTTGAATTACTTCACCTTCTTCCAGCCCCATTCTATCCATTAACTTGGCAATTCTTTCAGAACCAAATAAACGCATTAAGTTATCTTCTAAAGAAACGTAGAATTGAGAACTACCCGGATCTCCCTGACGACCGGCACGACCTCTTAACTGTCTATCTACTCGACGAGAATCGTGACGCTCGGTACCGATAATCGCTAAACCACCGGCAGCTTTTACTTCTTTAGAAAGTTTAATATCGGTACCACGACCTGCCATATTGGTGGCGATGGTCACCATACCGTTTTGTCCGGCTTGTTCTACAACATCTGCCTCTTTCTTATGTAGTTTTGCATTTAAAACGTTGTGCGGTACTTTTCTAATTTGAAGCATTCTACTTAACAATTCAGAAATTTCTACCGAAGTAGTACCAATTAATACCGGGCGACCGGCTTGTGAAAGTTTGGTTACTTCTTCAATAACCGCATTGTATTTTTCACGTTTAGTTTTATAAACTAAATCGTCTCTATCATCTCTGGCAATAGGTCGGTTGGTTGGAATTTCAACTACGTCTAATTCGTAGATTTCCCAGAATTCTCCTG
>DTTX01000058.1:37004-38009 GCA_012964435.1 Mesonia sp.
AGTACCCGTCATCCCTGACAGTTTGCGGTACATTCTAAAATAGTTTTGAAGCGTGATCGTAGCAAAGGTCTGTGTAGCATCTTCGATTTTTACATTTTCTTTTGCTTCAATTGCTTGGTGTAAACCATCGCTGTAACGACGCCCGTCCATAATACGTCCGGTTTGTTCATCGACGATCTTTACTTTATTATCCATTACCACATATTCGGTATCTTTTTCGAATAGGGTATAGGCTTTAAGTAATTGACGAAGTGTATGAATACGTTCGCTCTTTACACTGAAGTCTCTAAATAATTCTTCTTTTTTCTCGGCTTCTTCTTCTTTAGAAAGACCTAAGTTTTCGATCTTAGAAATTTCTATTCCCATTTCTGGCATTACGAAGAAGTTAGGATCTTCTTTCCCAGAAAGGAATTCGACCCCTTTATCGGTTAAGTCGATCTGGTTTTCTCTTCAATCGTGAAGTATAGTTCTGCATCGATTTTATGCATCTCCCGATTGTTGTCTTGCATGTATTGGTTTTCCGTTTTCTGAAGTAATTGTTTAATTCCTTCTTCACTTAAAAACTTAATTAAAGCTTTGTTTTTTGGTAAACCACGGTAAACTCTTAATAATAAGAACCCACCTTCTTTGGTATCGCCGCTAGCGATTAATTTTTTAGCATCGGCAAGAACACCTACTAAATATTTACGTTGTGCTTCTACCACTTTAGAAACCTGAGGTTTTAAAGCATCGAATTCGTGTACATCACCTTTAGGTACAGGACCAGAAATAATTAAGGGTGTACGCGCATCATCGATCAATACAGAATCGACCTCATCGACAATGGCGTAATTGTGTGGTCGTTGCACCAAATCGTTTGGCGAGTGGCTCATGTTATCACGTAAGTAATCGAAACCAAACTCATTGTTAGTACCGTAGGTAATATCGGCATTATACGCTTTACGGCGCGCTGCTGAATTAGGGCGGTGATGATCTACACAATCTACGCTTATCCCATGGAATGGG
>DTTX01000059.1:0-6424 GCA_012964435.1 Mesonia sp.
AAAACCGTATTCGAATGAATGGTTACGTTATCGCCAATTTCTGTATAATCATAAATGCTCACATTTGAATGAATAATACAGTTCTTACCAATTTTTACGTGATTGCCTATAAAACTATTAGGTTGAATCACGGTGTTCTCTCCTATTTCTGCGGAAGAAGAAATATTCTCCACAGATTTTTGAAAAGGCTTAAAATAATCGGTAAGCTTATTAAAATCTCGAAACGGATCGTCTGAAATTAACAAAGCTTTACCCTCTGGACATTCTACTTCTTTATTGATAAGAATAATAGTTGCCGCAGATTGTAAAGCTTTATCGTAATATTTTGGATGATCTACAAAAACAATATCACCCGGAGTAACTACATGAATTTCATTCATCCCCTCGACCGGAAAATTTGAATCACCAACAAATTCAGCATTAATAATGGTTGCGATTTGTTGAAGTGTGTGCGTTTGCGGAAACTTCATATAGTTTTCAACCTATTTATTCTTTAATACGTTCTTTATACGTACCTTTTTCGGTTTCAATTTTAATTTTATCACCTTCATTAATAAATAAAGGTACATTTACTTCTGCTCCGGTTTCTACCGTTGCCGGTTTGGTAGCATTAGTTGCCGTATTTCCTTTTACACCCGGCTCGGTATGCGTAACTTCTAGAATTACACTTGGTGGCATTTCTACAGAAAGTGGCGCATTATCTTCCGAATTAATAATTACGGTTACCACTTCTCCTTCTTTCATTAATCCCGGTGCATCTAGAGCAGATTCTACTAATCTGATCTGCGTATAATCTTCTGTATTCATAAAATGATAGAATTCACCATCATTGTATAAAAACTGAAATTTATGCGTTTCTACACGAACATCATCAATTTTATGACCTGCAGAAAAGGTATTTTCAATCGTTTTTCCTGTAGTTACACTTTTTAATTTTGTTCTTACAAATGCAGGACCTTTACCTGGTTTTACGTGTAAAAATTCAATAATTTTATAAATATCGTGGTTATAACGAATACATAACCCGTTTCTAATATCACTTGTACTTGCCATTTCTGTTTATGTTTTAATTTGAAAAATAACCCTTCATAATTCCGCGTTGAGAATTCTTGATGAATTCTAAAATATCATCTCGCTCCGGAGTTGCTTCCATTTCTGCTTCGATGATCGTAACGGCTTGAGAGTTATTATAATTTTTTTGATATAAAATTCGATAAATATCTTGAACTTCTCTAATTTTTTCTGTTGAAAAACCTCTTCTACGTAAACCAATAGAATTGATCCCAACATAAGATAAAGGTTCACGAGCAGCTTTTACAAATGGCGGAACATCTTTTCTTACCAAAGAACCCCCGGTAATAAAGGCGTGACTACCTACCATACAGAATTGCTGAATAGCCGTCATTCCCGCTAAAACTACGTGATCTCCTACTGTAATATGACCTGCTAACGTACTATTGTTCGAAAAAATACAGTTGTCACCCACAATACAATCGTGAGCAATATGGCAATAAGCCATAATCCAACAATTTTTACCGATCACGGTTTTCATTCGGTCTGAAGTACCTCTATTAATGGTTACACACTCTCTAATGGTTGTGTTATCACCAATAATGGTTACGGTTTCTTCATCGTTAAACTTTTTATCTTGTGGTACCGCTGAAATTACAGCTCCCGGAAAAATACTTACATTTTTACCAATACGAGCACCTTCCATAATGGTTACGTTAGAACCGATCCAGCTTCCTTCACCTATTTCCACATTATTATGAATGGTAGTAAAAGGCTCAATCACTACATTTTTGGCTATTTTAGCTCCCGGATGTACATATGCCAATGGCTGATTCATAAAATTACGCGTCTTTTGATTTTACAATTTGTGCCATTAATTCTGCTTCGGCACATAATTTACCATTTGCAAAAGCATAACCTTGCATATGGCAAATACCCCTTCTAATTGGAGTAATTAAATTACATTTAAATATTAATTGATCTCCCGGAACTACTTTTTGCTTAAACTTCACCTTATCGATCTTCATAAAATACGTTAAGTAGTTTTCAGGATCTGGAACTGTACTTAAAATAAAGATTCCGCCGGTTTGCGCCATTGCTTCTACAATTAAAACACCGGGCATTACCGGAGCTCCAGGAAAGTGACCATTGAAAAATTGCTCATTCATCGTCACTCCTTTTGTACCGATCACATATTCATCTGTTAATTCGAAAATTTTATCGACTAATAAAAATGGCTGACGGTGAGGAAGCATTTTCATAATTTGATTCACATCCATTAAAGGAGGTTGATTCAAATCTACTTGAGGAACGTTGTTTCTCTTTTCATCTTTAATGTGCTTCGCTCATTTCTTAGCGAATTCTGTATTTACAAAATGTCCAGGTTTTGTAGCAATTACTTTACCTCTAATTCTTGTACCTATTAAGGCTAAATCACCAATAACGTCTAGCAGTTTGTGTCTCGCTGCTTCATTTGGATGATGTAAAGTAAGATTATCTAAAATTCCGTTAGGTTTTACAGAAATTTCATCTTTATTAAAAGCTTTTCTTAGCTTCTCCATTGTATCTGAAGAAAGCTCTTTATCGACATAAACAATTGCATTATTTAAATCGCCACCTCTAATTAGTCCGTGTTCTAAAAGGGTTTCTAACTCGTGTAAAAAACTAAAGGTTCTAGAGTCTGAAATTTGATCTTTAAATTCTGAAAGACTTTTGATCGAAGCATTTTGAGTTCCTAAAATTTTAGTCCCAAAATCTACCATCGTCGTAATTTCATAAGTACTTGATGGCATAATTACGAGCTCGCTTCCGGTTTTTTCATCTACATAAGAAATTACGTCTTTGACTACGTATTCTTCTCTGGCAGCATCAAGCTCTGTTTTTCCTGCTTTCTCTAAGGCTTCAACAAAAAACTTAGAAGAACCATCCATAATCGGAGGTTCACTTTGATTCATTTCTATTAAAACATTATCGATCTCTAAACCTACGCAAGCCGCTAATACGTGCTCACAAGTTTGAATAGAAACACCGTTTTTTTCTAATGAAGTACCTCTTTGTGTATCTACGACATAACTTACGTCGGCAGCAATTTCTGGAGTTCCTTCTAGATCTACCCTTTTAAATACGTAACCGGTATTAGCATCGGCAGGTTTAAAGGTTAAGGTTACTTCTTGGCCGGTGTGTAAACCTACACCTTCTAAAGTAACTTCATTTTTAATAGTAGTTTGGTTAATTTGTTCAGCCATTAGTATTTAGCTTTTTTTCTATTTTATGAAGTGTTTTTATTGAATTTGGTAAATTTTTAAAATGTACGTACGATTTATTAAAATCGTTATAACCCAAAGCAGGAGAACCTTGTAAAGCTTCATCGTCTTTCACATTACGACCAATACCCGATTGGGCCTGAATACGAACACGATCACCAATAGTTATATGGCCAACAATACCAACCTGACCCCCAATTACACAATTTTTACCAATCTTGGTTGAACCGGCTACACCTGTTTGTGCAGCGATGACCGTATGTTCTCCTATTTCTACATTATGGGCAATTTGTATTTGATTATCAAGCTTTACGCCTTTACGAATTACTGTAGAACCTAAAGTTGCACGATCTATACTTGTACCGGCACCAATATCTACATTATCTTCAATAATCACATTGCCAATTTGTGGTACTTTGTCGTACTCTCCTTTTTCGTTAGGTGCAAAACCAAAACCGTCGGCTCCAACAATGGCTCCACCGTGAATTACACAGTTATTACCAATAATGGTTTCTGAATAAATTTTGGCTCCGGCAAATACAATTACATTATCACCAAGTTTACTATTATCGCCAACATAAGCATTCGGATAGATCTTTACGTTATTACCGATTTTTACATTTTCACCGATATAGGCAAAAGCTCCGATATAGATATTTTCTCCGTGACTTGCAGTTGAAGCAATGTAAGACGGGTTTTCGATTCCTGTCTTACTCATTTTTACTTGATTATAATATTCTAACAACTTAGAAAAAGCATTTCGAGCATCTTTGACCTTAATTAGTGTCGCCGAAATTTCTTTTTCTGGTTCAAAATCTTCGTTAACAATGCAAATAGCTGCATTGGTTGTATATATATAATGAGTGTATTTCGGGTTTGATAAAAAAGTTAAGGAAGAAGAATGGCCTTCTTCTATTTTAGAAAGTTCAGAAACCTCTGCTTCCGGATTTCCTACAATAGTACCTTCTAAAACTTCTGCAATTTGTTCTGCTGTAAATTTCATTCTGACAAAAATAGAAAAAATTGTTAATCTTTATGGTTTTGGATAACAGATATAATATTTTACTACCGGTTTGGTAAGTGCGCTTAGGTTTAATTGGTCTGAAGCTTTGATCACATCGCTCACTTTCCCATTCTTATAAAGAATATTGATGTTCTCTACATCATCACGATAAGCAAGGTTAGAAACGCTTCCTTTAAATACGAAGTAATTAGCTTCTTCTTTACTTATATTATATTTCTGCTGAAGTTCTTCTAAGTGTTTTTCAACTTTACCGCTTTCAATAGGAGTTTTCTTCAATTTCACTTTTAAGAGATCTCTATTGATGATAGATTTACAAAGATTTTTCAACACAAAATCGTCACAAGAAATCCACTCTTTCATCGCTGAAACAATATCATAATCGTCTAATTTGCTAAACGTATGCAAGGTTTCATCGGTGAAATTTTCAAAATTCATTTCATTCTTTAAAAAGAAAGAAAGTGCTTTACTTGCCGGAAGCTCTACTCCTTTTCCCGATAATTCTTTCGCTCTCTTTAATACGCGAATTAATAACTGCTCGGCGCCTAAACTGGTTTTATGCAAATAAACCTGCCAATACATTAATCGTCTAGCTACGAGAAATTTTTCTACCGAATAAATTCCTTTTTGCTCAACTACCAATTCATCATTATTTACGTTAAGCATAGTAATTAAACGTTCGCTATTGATATTTCCTTCAGCAACTCCTGTATAAAAACTATCACGCTTTAAATAGTCTAAACGATCGACATCAAGCTGACTTGCGATAAGTTGTTTAAAAAACTTTCGGTGATATTCACCTTTGAAAATTTGAATGGCAAGCGTTAAACTTTGGTTAAATTCAGCATTCATTTTTTCCATAAATTGAAGCGAAAGCCACTCGTGACTCACTCCACTTACGATGCTATGTTCCATTGCGTGAGAGAACGGTCCGTGCCCAATATCGTGCAATAAAATGGCTATAAGCAGCGCTTCTTCTTCCTTTTCAGAAATTTTAACTCCCTTAAAACGAAGCACCTCCAACGATTTTCGCATAAGATGCATACAACCCAACGCATGATGAAATCTTGTATGTTGCGCTCCCGGATATACCAAATAAGACATGCCCATTTGAGAAATTCGGCGCAATCTTTGAAAGTATTTGTGCTCGATAACGTCGAAAATACGTTCGTTAGGAATGGTAATAAATCCGTAAATTGGATCGTTTAATATTTTGAGTTTATTACGTGAATTCAAATCGATAGTTTAATAGAAAAAACAAATATACATATATGAATAATATCAAGGTACTTTGGGTAGATGATGAAATAGATTTATTAAAACCTCATATTTTATTTTTAGAAAAGAAAAACTACGAAGTTACCACTTGCCGAAGCGGAACTGAAGCTATAGAAGAAGTTGAAAACCAAAACTTTGACATTGTTTTTTTAGATGAAAACATGCCGGGTTTAACTGGTCTCGAAACACTTGCTGAAATAAAAGAGAAAAAAAATAATCTTCCGGTAGTGATGATCACTAAAAGTGAAGAAGAATATATTATGGAAGAAGCTATTGGTTCTAAAATAGCCGATTACCTTATTAAACCGGTAAACCCTAATCAAATCTTGTTAAGTTTAAAGAAAAATTTAGATCATTCAAGATTAGTTTCAGAAAAAACAACTTCCAACTACCAACAAGAGTTTAGAAAGATCGCGATGGACATGTCGATGATCAATTCTTGGGAAGGTTGGGCAGAACTTTACCAAAAACTTATTTATTGGGAAATCGAATTAGAAAATATCGAAGACACCGGTATGTTCGAAATCTTAGAATCTCAAAAACTAGAAGCCAATACCCAATTTTGCAAGTTTGTAGAAAAAAATTACACCAGTTGGTTTGATGGCGATGAAGATGCGCCAACACTTTCGCACCAATTATTCAAAAAGAAAATTGTTCCTGAATTAAGCAATAAACAACCTACACTACTTTTAGTGATCGATAATTTGCGCTACGACCAATGGCGAGCTTTTGAGCCCATCATTAATAATTACTACAAAAAAGATAAAGAAGCAGCATTTTCAAGCATATTACCAACTGCTACTCAATACGCGAGAAATGCGATCTTTTCTGGGTTAATGCCTTCAGATAT
>DTTX01000059.1:6434-37188 GCA_012964435.1 Mesonia sp.
CGCCATGTTGATAGGTGTTTCTATAATAACTTACGTAATGGTTGAATGATACCGATGAAGGTGGAAAGAATATGCACGAAGAAGAATTTCTGCAAGCACAAATGAAACGTTTAGGCTTAGATTATAAGATGGAGTATTATAAAATTGCCAGTCTAAAAGCAGGTAAAAATTTAGTACAAAATTTTAAGCAACTCAAAAATAATGACCTAACTGCGGTCGTTTACAATTTTGTAGATATGCTTTCACACTCTAAAACTGAAATGGAGGTGATTAAAGAACTTGCTTCTACAGATAAGTCTTACCGATCTTTAACCGAAAGTTGGTTTAAAAACTCTCCGTTGTTAGAAATGATTCAAAAAGCGCAACAATTAGGTTTTAAACTCATCATCACGACTGACCACGGAACTATAAATGCACAAAACCCGTCTAAGGTTATTGGAGATAAAAATACAAGTTTGAACCTGCGTTATAAAACCGGAAAAAGTTTAACCTATGAAGATAAAGATGTGATCGCTGCAAAAAATCCTAAAGATTTTCATTTACCAAGTATAAATATGAGCAGCTCTTATATATTTGCAAAAGGAGATCTGTTTTTTGCATATCCTAATAATTACAACCATTACGTAAGTTATTATAGAAACACCTATCAACATGGCGGAGTATCGTTAGAAGAAATGGTGATTCCATTCTCGGTACTCAGCCCAAGATAATATATTATGGAAATTACTTATAACATAGAGCAACTTCCTGAGGTTGCTGAAAAAATCTTAAAAGTGTCTTCTACCAAGACACTTTTATTTTACGGTGAAATGGGCGCCGGTAAAACCACTTTAATTAAAGAATTAGCAAAACAATTAGGATCTAAAGATCGAGTATCGAGCCCTACATTTTCTTTAGTTAATGAATATCACGCAGAAAATGATTATATTTATCATTTTGATTTTCATAGAGTTGAAGATGAAATAGAAGCTTACGATATCGGTTTCGAAGAATATTTACAGGAGAGCCATTGGGTTTTTATAGAATGGCCAGATAGAGTTAAAAATTTACTTCCCACAAAAATCTTGAATATTTCAATAGAAAAAATTTCAAATAAAACAAGAAAAATTTCAATTTCTACTGAAATTTAAAATGTTAAAGCATAAAATACAGCCATAGCAGTTATTTACAAATAATTGATTAACAGTTATATAAGTTATTAAAATCGGGCAAAGGTACGGTAAAGAAAATTAAAAATTTTAACTAATTTCTTTCTAGGTTTGTACCAGAACAAAACGAAAAAACAACTTTAACAACTTTAAAAATAATCATTATGAAAGTAAAAAACGCTATATTCGCAATTGCAGCATTAGGATTTTTAGTAACATCTTGTTCCCCACAATCTATTGATGAACACACAACACAAGACAACATCCAAAATATTGAAAAGAAAGATATCAAAATCCCTACTAACGGGTAGTATTGTAGCCTTTCTTATAATAATTTCACCATATTTATTTTATTCTTATAAAAGTTTCCCAAGTACTAGTGTTTGGGAAACTTTTTTATTCACTTATGAAAGTCATTTTTACGAAAAAGTAAGTGTTACTGCTTGGACTGTTTTAGGTAAATTTGTTCCATTATATTTATTAAGTATTTGGTTTCTAACCTGTAAACATTGGTGGTATCATGTCATTCTAATACCTATTGGCATGTATTTATTTCAATTAATAAGTACTATTAATGACGATGTGTCTTTTACTGATGTTGTTGAAATATGGTTTTTAATTCCAGTTATGGCTGTTATTGTACCGCTAGTCTATTTAATTCGAGCTAAAATTTTTGCAAGTATGCATAACCCGACACTGGAAGAAATTGAAATTGAACTTCAACATAAAAAAAATATCTTCTCTCACTTTAGAGATTTATTTCGTAACTAATTCATTTCTCTTTTGCTAATCAGCAATATTTTTCATTTCTTTAGTTCATTATCTTAGATATAATGAACAAACCAACCACTCCTTTTACGCAACGCGATCTTCTTCCGCAGGAAGAAATGCTTGAAATTCAAAAGAAAAAAGGTGAACTCTTTATTGGTTTACCCAAAGAGACTTCTTATCAAGAAAAAAGAGTTTGTTTAACACCAGATGCTGTAGCAGCAATTACTGCCAATGGTCATCGAGTTTTAATAGAAAGTAATGCCGGTTTAGATGCAAACTTTACCGATAGCGATTACAGTGAAGCCGGAGCAGAAATTACTAAAGATACTTCTAAGGTTTTTGCGTGTCCGATTATTTTAAAAGTCGAGCCGCCATCGCTTAAAGAATTAGAAATGATGAATCCGCAAACGACGCTTATTTCTGCGCTTCAGCTTAAAACTCAACAAAAAAGTTATTTTCAGAAACTTGCCGAAAAAAGAATTACTGCTTTAGCTTTTGAATTTATTAAAGATGAAGACGGTACTTACCCGGCCGTAAGAGCTCTTAGTGAGATTGCCGGTACCGCCTCGGTACTTATTGCTTCAGAAATATTAGCAAGCCCGAAAGGTAGCGGACTTATGTTTGGGAATATTAGCGGAGTTCCGCCTTTAGAGGTAGTAATTATTGGTGCAGGAACGGTTGGAGAATTTGCAGGGAGATCTGCTTTAGGTTTGGGAGCAAATATTAAGATTTTCGATAATTCATTAACAAAATTAAGATGTATTCAGACTAATTTAGGTCGACCACTATATACTTCTACCCTTCAACCCAAAAATTTATTAAAATCTTTAATGAGAGCAGATGTGGTGATCGGCGCTGTTAGAGGTCAAGATCGATCACCGGTGATTATTACAGAAACGATGGTCGAAAATATGAAACCCGGTTCGGTCATTATTGATGTAAGTATCGATATGGGAGGTTGCGTAGAAACTTCAGAAATTACTTCTCACGATCAACCCACTATAAAAAAACACGACATTATTCATTATGGAGTTCCCAACATTCCGTCCAGATACCCGAGAACTTCTTCAATTTCAATTAGTAACATATTTACGCCCTATCTACTTCATATTGGAGAAGAAGGCGGTTTAGAAAATACTTTAAGATTTGATCGTGGTTTAAGAAACGGTTTGTACTTTTACCACGGAATTTTAACAAACAAATCGGTTGCAGATTGGTTTAATCTCACGCATAGAGACATCAATTTGCTAATTTTTTAAATTTTATGAAATTAATTCATCGTATTGGCTATTATCTTGGTGGCTTTACTATTGGGATTGTTATTCTTATCTTTTTTTTAAGCGGAAAGAAAACTTCTTGTGATTACGGTCCTAACGCACGAGTTTTAAAGAATATTAGAAGTAAACACAAAACTTACACTCCGGAAGCTGATAAGCAAATGAAAACTTTTCAGTTAGATTCGATTTTCATAGATCAAACTTTACAAACCGGCGATGTTTTATTTAGTAAAAGTGAAACGTCTTTAGATTCTTGCAATGTGTATTTAGTTGAATCGAAAAAGGATGAAAAAACCTTTACAACAAGTTTTAGAAACTGTGATAGCTTAGTAACAATTCTCACAATTACACATCAAAAAAATTAATATAAGTTTTTAATATTATCGCTTCATTTTAAAATAATCTTTTTTATTATTGTTTTTGTTAAGCATTTAAACTAAGCTATTGAATATGAAACGAGTTATCGTAGATTATAAAAAATTAACTCCAGAAATTTTAGGAATGTTGGTTGAAAAATATCCTGACGGATATGATGACGATCACATTATTACTTTTAAAAATGCCAAAAATGAAACGGTTGAAGCGGTTGAAGTAAGAACCGAAGATTGCATTTACTTAGTAAAAGTAAGTACACGTTTAGAGAATACGATGGCAAATTACGATGAAGACGACTATGAAGATGAAGATCTAAACGAACCGATTGTAGATATTCCTGAAAATGTCAAAATTTCTAAAGAAGATGAAGAAGAAATAGAAGACGATGAGGATGATGAAGAAGACGAAGATTAAAAAAATAAAAGGCTATCAAATTTGATAGCCTTTTTTATTTTATGAAATCACTTCGGTGTATTGAATATCTTCTACTTGGTTTTTCTTCCAAACAAAATTATAAATCCACATTAAAGTGAATGTTGGTATAATATCTGTAAACGGTAAAATCTCTTCAATAAAAACTAAAATGGAAGCTATATTACCTTTTTTAGAAGGATACATTTCTTGCATTTTTTTAGCCGCGTAAGGCGCCCAAGCAAGATCTAGAAAAGGACCAACAACTGGTATTGCACTACTTAACATACCAATACCATCATACAGCAATCCTTTTAGTAATAATTTATTTTTCAGGTTTTTCATAATTCATTTTAATTAATTCAACTATATAATAGCAAAAAACCTGCCGAAATTAAATTGAAGCTTTATGCAGATCTTAGCTTATGAGCAAAAACCTCTTTGAGTTTCTTAATTTTTGGGTCGATGATAAATTGACAGTAAGGCTGACTTGGATGATTGTTATAGAAATTTTGATGTTCAAATTCCGCTGAATAGAATGGCGAAGCTTGCGTGATTTCGGTTACAATTTTACCATCAAAAACTTCCTCGTTTAAACGATTGATCACTTTTTCAGCCATCAATTTTTGTTCTTCAGAATGATAAAAAATCGCACTTCTATATTGTGTTCCCACATCATTACCTTGTCTGTTTAAAGTTGTAGGATCGTGAGTAGTAAAAAACACCAACAATAATTCTTCATAACTAATTAAAGTTTCGTCATATTGTAGTTGAATAGCTTCTGCATGCCCGGTTCTCCCCTGCACTACTTCTCGATAAGGAGGGTTTTTTATATTTCCACCCGTAAAGCCGGATACAATATCATATACACCTTCTAAACGTTGAAAAACTGCTTCTGTACACCAAAAGCATCCGTTAGCAAAAGTGGCTGTTTTTATATTTTCTGTATTCATTTTTTATTTTAAAATTAAGTCTAAAATATTAATCTAGAACAACAAAACTTATAAAGCTTTGTTATCATACGATTGTTCCTACAAAATAGTTTATTTTAGCATTACAAATTTATTAGCTGAATGATCACTGCTCAAAATATTCATAAATATTACGATGATTTACACGTGCTTAATAACGTAAATCTATCGATAAAAAAAGGAGAAATTGTTTCTATCGTTGGGGCTTCCGGAGCAGGAAAAACCACATTATTACAAATTTTAGGAACCTTAGATTTTGCCACTAAAAACAAAAAATCTTCTCTAAAAATTAATGATACCGAAATTTACAATTTATCTAAAAATGAATTAGCAGCCTTTAGAAATAAACACATTGGTTTCATTTTTCAGTTTCATCAATTATTACCAGAATTTACGGCTTTAGAAAATATTTGCATCCCTGCATTTATTAATAAAACGGAAAAATCTGCTGCAGAAAAAAGAGCCTTAGAGTTGTTAGAGTTTTTAGGTTTATCGCACCGTAAAAACCATAAACCTTCTGAACTTAGTGGTGGCGAACAGCAAAGAGTTGCGGTGGCTCGAGCGTTAATCAATAATCCTGAAGTGATACTAGCCGATGAGCCTTCGGGAAATTTAGATTCTGAATCTGCTGAAAATTTACACCAGTTGTTTTTTAAATTACGAGAAGAATTTGGGCAAACTTTTGTGATCGTTACACATAACAAAGAACTCGCCAATATGGCCGATAGAAAACTCACTATGGTCGACGGCACAATTGGTTCGTAAATGATTATCGTTTTACTCTCTTTTCTCTACATCTTTTTTTCTGCCAGTAGTTGGGGAGTTGTTACTGCTAAAATTTTTAAAGTTGAAAAAAGTCACGCGATCATTAAGCAGCTATTGGGTTTATTCTCGATCTGTATGTTCACTTCTATTTTTGCTTTTTTCAGTCGAATAAATATTGAATTTCATCTTGTTTTATTACTACTGAATATCATTTTCGGCGTTTGGCAAAAGCATAAACTTAATAGTATATTTAAACATTATCACGTTGCTTTTAAATCTTTCAGTAAGTTTTTAAAAGTTTGTTTTGCTTTGCTTAGTCTTTTTATTTTAGCACAAGCGGCTTCTGCCCCATTTGTGATCGATAATGAATCGTATTACCTACAAACCATTAAATGGCTTAATGAATATGGTTTTGTAAAAGGTTTAGCAAATCTACATCTGTTTTTTGCACAAAATAGTGGTTGGCACATTTTGCAAAGTGCGTTTAATTTCAGCTTTTTACATGATCGTTTAAATGACATAAGTGCTTTTTTATTTTTGATGATGAATTTTTTCGCATTCGATAAAATCAATTTATCTTTAAAGGAAAAGAGTTTTCATTTAGCCGATATTTTTTTAGCGATTATTCCGTTAGGAAGTATTTTATTTTTTCAATTTATAAGTGCGCCATCTTCAGATATTCCGGTGTTTTTGATTTCTTTTTTACTGTTTTATTTACTGTTGAAACATTGGGGAAATATTTCAAAAGAGATTTTTACCATAATTTATTTACTTTCTTTTTTTACCATTTATATTAAAGTAAGTACAATTTTTATGGCCTTTTTACCTCTCGGAGTTTTAGTTTTTCATTTTCAGCAATTAAAAAGAAGCACACCTTCAATGATCATAGTTGGTTCTTTTACGCTGTTATTAATAATGCTCAAAAATCAAATTTTAAGTGGCTATCCATTATTTCCTATTCAAGAAATTAATTTTATCGATAGTGATTATAGACTTCCTGAATCTTACAAATTTTATTTCGAGCGTTCTTTTGTAAAAGACGGATACGATATTAGTTATCGTCATTTCAAAAATTTATCGACCGTAGAAAAATTCCTGCAATGGCTATCGATAAAAGGCTTAACAGGGGTTGTAAACAAATTTATTACGGTTTTAATGTTATGCTTTCCGATATTAATATTGAAGTCAAACTACAGAAAACCATTAGTATTTATCTATTTTTTAGCGGTCATTCAGTTATGCGTTTTGTTTTTAACTTCACCGCAATACCGCTTCTTTTTAGTATTTGTTCTAGCATTTATGGCGATTATTTTCTTCAGCATATTTCAACATAAAAAATTACTCAAAACTCTTTTAGTATTCGGAATAATATTCAGCGGAATCCCTCTATTTTTTAGCTTTCAATTAAAAAAATTCACCAACAATCAATTCACCCAAAATAATAGTCAGTTTCAATTTAAAAATATCTTAGTCCCACATAAAAATTCGAAATACGAATATGTGTATCAAAAAGAAAAAATAGGGAACTTAGAATATAACAATCCGGTTAACCAAGATTTCTTCTGGATTACTGGCGATGGCGTATTACCTTCCATAAAAAAGGAACAGATCGAGTTTTTCTATAAAAATTTTCATACTATTCCTCAATTAAGAACCGGAAAATTAAAGGACGGTTTTTATGCCAAACCCGTAGAAAATTTTGAAGATGAATAAAAAGGAACTCCGCGATTTTTTAGATTTTAAAGTTGCTCAATACAATCAACCGGAATTTATTGAAACCGATCCAATTCAAATTCCGCATTTATTTTCAAAAAAAGAAGATATTGAAATTTCAGGTTTTCTAACCGCAACCATCGCTTGGGGAAATCGTAAAAGCATTTTAACTAACGCTACAAAACTGATGGAATTGCTGGATATGAGTCCGCACGATTTCGTTTTAAATTTTAAAGAAGAAGATCTAGCACGATTTGATGGTTTTGTGCATCGCACGTTTAACGATATAGATTTAAAATATTTTCTCACGTCGTTGCAAAACATCTATCTACATCACGGCGGTTTAGAAGCAGTTTTTAGTAAACACGCGACGCCAACTTCTACACAAACTGCGATTCACGAATTTAAAAAAGTGTTTTTTGAACTTCCGCATTTAAAACGAACACAAAAGCACGTGAGCGATCCTTTAAAAAATTCAGCAGCAAAACGCATCAACATGTATTTACGCTGGATGGTTAGAGATGATGAAAAAGGAGTTGATTTTGGTTTTTGGAAAAATATTTTACCTGCAGCACTTTCTTGCCCTTTAGATGTACACAGCGGAAACATTGCTCGAAAATTAGGTTTATTGAAAAGAAAGCAAAATGACGCGAAAGCTTTGGCAGAATTAGATAAAAACTTACGCAAATTAGACCTAAAAGACCCTGTAAAATATGACTTTGCGCTTTTTGGAATTGGCGCTTTTGAAAAAGATTTTTAATATTTTTTTTCTTAAATTTGTCTTAATATTCTTCTTAAGATGATCAAACCAGAGATTCCGAAAAACGAAACTTTTAGGCTTCAGGCTTTAAAAGAACTCAACATTTTAGACAGCAAAGCAGAAAAAGAATTTGACGATCTTGCTTCGCTGGCTTCTTATATTTGTGAAACTCCGGTGTCGTTAATTACTTTTTTAGAAGAAAAAAGACAGTGGTTTAAATCTCACATCGGGACCGATTTATGTGAGACCGATAGAGATATTTCTTTTTGCGGCCACGCCATTAACCATCCTCAAGAATTAATGATTGTTGAAGATGCCACCAAAGACGAGCGTTTTGCTGATAACCCATTAACTTCTTTAAAAGACACTCCCGTAATTTTTTATGCCGGGATGCCGCTTACCGATAAAATGGGAAATGCATTGGGAACGCTTTGTATTATCGATCATCAACCCAAAAAACTCACCGAGACGCAAAAGTCTAAATTAAAAACGGTAGCCAATCAAGTAGTAAAACTTTTAGAACTTAGACTTAGAAACAATAAGCTGAAAACTATTGAAAAAGAGTTACGAGCTAAAAATGAATTACTGAAAAATTTTGCAGGTGTGGTTTCTCACGATATGAAAATGCCACTTAGCAATATGATCTTAACTGCCGATATTTTAAAAGAAAAATACAGCGAGCAATTAGATGAAAAAGGCAAACAATATTTAAAATACCTAAAACAATCCTCATTTACCTTAAGCGATTATATCACTAAGATTTTAACGCATTACGAAAGCGATAAATTTGATGATTTAGAAGAGAGTGAAACTTTCGATATTCATCACCTGTTAGAAGAAATTGTCGATCTGTTTAATATTCGTGAAGATTGTGAAATTAATTTCCCGGAGCAAAACATTGAACTTCACTGTAACCGTGTTGCTTTAGAACAAATTTTGTTGAATTTAATTGGCAATAGTCTCAAGTACAACGACAAAGACAAAATCGTGATCGATGTAGAATGCTACCTTCATCAAGATGTTTATTATTTTACCGTAAGTGATAATGGTATGGGAATCCCGGAACATAAACAAAAAGACATTTTCGAACTTTTTTCTACCGTGGCAGAAATCGATAGAAATGGGAATAAAGGTAACGGCATCGGACTTTCTACCGTTAAAAAACTGATCAATAAAATGGGCGGTGATATTAAGGTGACTTCAACCTTAGGAGAAAAAACCAGCTTTAGCTTCAGCATCAAGAAAAATAGTGTGAAGAAAACCGCATAAAAACACGGCGAACATCACAATTTTGCGTTTCATTTTCTATATTTGAGACTCTATAGAAAACGACGAATGCTATTTAAACATCCGCAACTTCTTTACGCGTTATTTTTACTGATAATCCCTATCATTGTTCATCTTTTTCAGTTAAGAAGATTCAAAAAAGAATATTTTACCAACGTTAAGTTTTTAAAAAAAGTTCAGTTAGAAACTCGTAAAAGCTCACAAGTAAAAAAATGGTTAACGCTTTTAGCACGACTTTTAGCTTTGGCTTGTTTAATTTTAGCTTTTGCGCAACCTTACTTTCCAGAAACTTCGCAAACATTGCAAGAAAAAGAAACGGTTATTTATCTAGATAATTCGTTTAGTATGCAACAAAAAGGAGCTCAAGGTGAATTGTTAAAAAAAGCCGTACAAGACCTTTTAACAGAAATTCCAGAAAATTATAGCTTTTCGTTACTTACCAACGACGAGGTTTATAAAAACACCACCAAACAAGAACTTACTGAAGAATTACAGCAAATAAATTATAGCGCAACTTCGTCAAATTTTAAAACCAACTATTTAAAAGCGCAAAATTTATTTTCAGAAAAGGCAGATGTCCTTAAAAAATTTATAGCGATTTCAGACTTTCAGCAGCAAAATGTAAAGGATTTAGATTTTAATGCTGAAATTGAAAATACGATCATTCAATTAAAACCGGAAAGTAATTTTAATGTAAGTATCGATTCTGTTTTTGTAAAAGAAAAGACGATTGAAAATACCGAATTGCAAGTGAACCTTTCTGCTGCAACAACGACGGAAGAATTATTTACGGTAAGCCTTTATAACCGCGAAAATTTGATAGCTAAAAGCAGTATAAGTTTTGCTGAAAATAAAAATGCAATTACCAATTTTAGCGTTCCTACCAACGAAAATATTGAAGGCATTTTACAGGTAAACGATAACAGTTTGCAGTTTGATAATCGCTTGTATTTTTCACTTCAACAGAATGAAAAAATAAAAGTTGCTGCCATTAGCGATGCCGACGATGCTTTCTTGAAAAAAATATACACCGAAACTGAATTTGAGCTGAATCTCATAAGCAGCGATCAATTAAACTACAACGAACTTTCTGAGCAAAACCTCATTATTCTCAACGAGTTAAAAACGATTCCGCAAGGTTTGTCGACGATCTTAAATGAGCATATTGAAAATGGCGGAATGTTAGCTATTATTCCTTCCGTAGAGATCAATCAATCGAGTTACCAACAACTTTTTAGCTCGTTGAATCTAAGTTCACTTCAGCAAAAACAGGAGGAAGAATTAAAAATCACGAATATTAATTTTTCTCATCCGTTATACCAAAATGTGTTCAACAAACAAATTAGAAATTTCGACTACCCAAAAGTCAATTCTTATTACACGACTACCAACGCCGGCGATCAAATTTTAAATTACAATAACGGACAGGCATTTTTAAAGAAAATTGGGAATAGTTATGTGTTTTCTTCAGCCATCGATCAAGAAAACAGCAACTTTAAAAATTCGCCTTTAATCGTTCCTACCTTTTATAATATCGCCAAGCAAAGTTTACAATTACCACAACTTTATTACACCAATCAAGGTCAAAATTCGATCGAGATCAATGCCAATTTAAATGAAGATGAAGTGGTAAAAGTGCGAGATTCTAGTCAAAGTTTTATACCGTTACAGGAACGTTTTGCCAATAAAGTAAGACTTACCTTACAAGACGAACCAAAAACAGCCGGTAATTACGATTTAATTGCTCAAGAAAATAACTTAAAGCAAGTAAGTTTTAATTACAGTAGAGATGAAAGTGAACTTATTTTTACCGATTTTTCTGACTATAAAAACATTACCCAACAAGACTCGATCACAAATTTCTTTACCCAAGAGATTAATGCCAACCAAATGAACTTTCTTTGGAAATGGTTTGTTATTTTTGCATTACTATTTTTAGTGATTGAATTTTTACTCTTAAAGTTTCTAAAATAATATTGATGAAAATCCTTATAAAATCTGCTACCGTTGTTCAACCCGAAAGTAAATACCACCAACAAAAAGTAGATATTTTACTCGATAACGGTAAGATTGAAAAAATAGATAAATCTATTGCTGCAAAAGCAGATCAAACCATAGAAAAAGAAAATCTTCACCTTTCGTTAGGTTGGTTTGATAGCAGCATTTGTTTTGGAGAACCAGGTTACGAAGAGCGAGAAACCTTAGATAACGGATTAAAAACTGCGGCAAAAAGCGGTTTTACTTCAATTGTTTTAAACCCAACCGGTAACCCAATTGCCGATCAAAGCACTTCAATTAAATTTTTAAAAAGTCATTCGGGTGATTATGGGGTTGAAGTACATCCTGTCGGAGCGCTAACTGTAAAAAGTGAAAGCGTAGATCTAGCTGAATTATTTGATATGAAAAATGCCGGAGCGGTAAGTTTTTCAGATTATAAAAAGCCGGTTAAAAATCCGAATCTTTTAAAGATCGCTTTGCAATACACTCAAAATTTTGACGGCTTGATGCAATCTTTTCCGCAGGAAAATGCAATTGCCAGAAATGGTTGCGCTCACGAAGATTACCAAAGTACACAATTAGGTTTAAAAGGAATCCCGGCGCTTGCAGAAGAATTACAAATTACCAGAGATTTATTTATTTTAGAATATACCGGCGGCAAATTACACATCCCGACGATCTCGACAGAAAAATCTGTTCAACTTATTAAAGAAGCCAAGAAAAAAGGCTTAGATGTAAGCTGTAGCGTTGCGATACATCAATTGGTATTTACCGATGAAAAATTACAGAACTTCGATGCAAACTACAAAGTTTTGCCTCCGCTAAGAACTTCAAAAGATGCAAAAGCATTAATTAAAGGTTTAAAAGACGGCGTGATCGATATGGTCACTACCGACCACTGCCCTATCGATATTGAAGAGAAAAAAGTTGAATTTGAAAATGCAGCTTACGGAGCTATTGGATTAGAAACCGCTTTTGGAGCTTTACAGAAAGTGTTTTCAACAGAAAAAGCAATTAAATTATTAACCAAAGGAAGAGAACGTTTCGGGTTAAACACTTCGGTTTTAGAAGAAGGAGTGCAAGCAGATTTCACGCTATTTAATCCTGAAGAAAAATATACGTTTACCAAAAATGATATTCTTTCAACTTCGAAAAATTCAATGTTTTTAGAAACTGAATTAAAAGGAAAAGTTTACGGAATAATTGCAAACCAAAAATTTACAGAAGCCTAATGAATACTTCGGAAGAAATTAGTGCAGGAAAATCGAATGCGATCGTCGCATACTTAACTATTATAGGCTGCATTATTGCGATTTTTATGAATATGGATAGCCGAAATAAATTTGCAGGTTTTCATATTAAGCAAGCTTTAGGCATTCATATTTTATATTTTTTATTAGTTGCGCTAGTAAGTGGTTTTGATAATTGGTTAATCTCTTTTGCATTTTGGATCTTTGTTTTTGTTCTTTGGGTTTATGGCTTTGTAGGAGCTCTACAAGGAAGAAAGACGATTGTTCCTTTAGTTGGTGAGTATTTTCAAAAATGGTTCGATAAATTAGCATAATGACGACACAAAATTTAAGTTTAGAGCATCTTATAAAACCTTCTTCGTTAACCGAAAAAGCACCATTAATTATTATGATGCATGGTTATGGCAGCAATGAGAACGATTTATTTTCGTTCGCTACAGAGTTGCCAGATGAATATTTAATTGTCTCAGCTAAAGCCCCGTTACCAATGCAACCTTACGGTAACGCTTGGTATGAAATTAATTTTGATGCCGACCAAAATAAATTCACCAACGATGAGCAAGCCATTGCTTCACGAGATTTGATCGCAAAATTTATAGATGAAGTCATTGAAGCTTATCACGCCGACGCCAGCCAAGTTACACTTTTAGGGTTTAGCCAAGGCGCAATCTTAAGTTATGCCGTAGCACTTTCTTATCCTGAAAAAGTAAATCGTGTTGTTGCTTTAAGTGGTTATATTCACGAAACTATTTTTAAAGATGGTTATAAAAATAACGATTTCTCTAATTTGAAGATCTACGGTTCTCACGGAACGGTCGATCAGGTAATCCCAATTGAATGGGCGCGTAAAAACAAACCTTTTATCGATAGTTTAAAGATCGATTATACGTTTTCAGAATTTCCGGTAGGTCACGGTGTAAATCCGCAAAACTTTATGGAATTTAAAAACTGGTTAGCGAACAATTAATTACCGTACAAGAAACCGTCGTTGCTTTCAAAAGTGATCGATCCGTCTTCTTCGATATAATAATTTAGAAGAGCTTCTCCCCAGTATTTTCCATCGGTAAATTCAATTAAAACCCATTTGTGGTTAATAATTTTCATTCCGTTAATACGCATAAAACCTTCCATTCCGCTATACGGAACTAAGGCATTATCAGCATCGGCTTTGTTTTCAGAGAAAATTTTGGTTTCTAAAGAAGTTTTAAAATCGTCGATGTTGTACCCTAAATCTTCAATATACATACGAGCTTTTTCATCGCCATCTAAAGTGAAATCTTCAGCATTCGAAGTTGAATTTAATTGAAGTAAAGAGTCTGTAGTTGCTTCAGCTTCTTCTACTTCTGCTCGAAGAGAAACAATAGCATCGTTTTGCGCTTCATAAGTTTTTTTTACGTTTGCATACTGAAAAATAATATACAGAACTGCAAACAGAAAGAGGTACATAAAAATTTTACCTTTCATCTAAATTGTAATTTTTAAATTATCATAAGCCAGAAAAACATTCTCCGGCAATTCTTTTTCTACTTCTTCGTGAAAACCTAATAAATGACTTATATGTGTTAAATAAGCTCGCTCAGGATTCACTTTTTTTATAAAATCTAAGGCTTCTTCTAAATTAAAATGAGATAAATGCGGCTCTTTTCTTAAAGCATTTACAGTAAGTACTTTTACGCCTTTTAATTTTT
Organism: Mesonia sp.; assembly: GCA_012964435.1. Lineage (GTDB taxonomy): Bacteria > Bacteroidota > Bacteroidia > Flavobacteriales > Flavobacteriaceae > Mesonia. Next base: position 20,849 of record DTTX01000059.1, read on the forward strand.
CAAGCTCTTCATCATCTACCGTTTTTGCATCAGTAACATAGGCAAATTCACCAAATCGAAATGCATAAACCTGTAATTTATGATGCCACACATTTACGGGAACTACTTCTAAATTACCAACAGTAAAAGGATTATCATTAATTTCATTGATCTTCAAACTCGGTGTTCCGGGATATTTGTTGACCGTTTCAAAAACATAATCAAAACGTTTTTCTAGAGCCTTAATCACTCTTGGATGAGCATAAACAGAAATATCTCCTTGCTTAAAATAAAAAGGTCTTACATCATCTAAACCAATAATGTGATCGTTGTGTTCGTGGGTAAATAAAATTCCGTCGATTTTCGATACTTGATTGGCGAGCATTTGTTGTCTAAAATCGGGTCCACAATCAACTACGTAAGTGTAATTATCCCATTCTACCAAAATAGATACACGCAATCTTTTATCTCGAGGATCTTCACTTAAGCATACGGGATGGTCGCTACCAATTATAGGAATACCTTGTGAAGTTCCTGTTCCTAAAAATGTAATTTCCACAGCTTAATTTTATCACAAAAGTAATTATATTTTTTTGTTTAAACGCCAATTCATTACCTTTGATATAAAGAATAACACACAACTTAAATCTCTAGATCGATATGCCAATAACCATTATGGGCGATAAGGAATTTGAAAATGTTCCTTCGATAAAAAGTAAAGCGCTGCGCATTAATCTTAATGAAAATATTTACGGCACATTTGCAGAAATTGGAGCCGGACAAGAAACCGTTAGAAATTTTTTTAGAGCGGGAGCAGCTTCTGGTACCATTGCCAAAACAATGAGTGCTTACGATAAAGATTTTAGTGATGCTATTTACGGTATTGAAGATGATAAGAGATATGTAACTGAAGCTCGACTAAAAAAAATGCTTTCTCACGAAATGCGTTTAATGGAAGAGCGTATGGATAGAGAAAAACATCCTAAAAAATTATTTTTTGCCTACGCCAATACTGTCGCAACCATCGATTTTGCGAAAAAATACAAGGGTCACGGCTGGGTAGGAATTAGATATCAAGTACGACCAGATGAAGATTATAATGAAATAAGTCTTCATATTCGTTTTAAAGAAAATGATGCTCGTTTACAGCAAAATACGTTAGGTATTTTAGGTGTTAACCTTATTTACGGAGCTTATTATAAGTACGATAATCCAAAAAAACTTTTACGCTATTTATACGATCATATCGATAAAGATCAGTTAGAAATTGATACAATCAATTTTTCAGGTCCGCGTTTTGAAAATGTAGATAATCGCTTAATGAGTTTACAACTCGTTAAGAACGGAATGACTGAAGCAGTAATGTTTGCACCAGATGGTAATAATGTTTTACCTGCTAGAATTTTATATAAGAAAAATGTACTTGCTTTAAGAGGTAGTTTTAGACCGGTGACTAAAGTGAATATGGATATCTATAAAAATTCTATGGATCTTTTTAAACGTGAAAGTAAAGTTGAAGAAGATAATACTGTTTGTGTTTTCGAAATTACCCTTTCTAATTTAAGATCTGAAGGTGAAATTGACGAGAAAGATTTTATGGCGCGTGCTAAATTACTGTGTGCACTTGGGCAAACTGTAATGATCTCAAATTTCCAAGAATACTACAAAGTTGTTGAATATTTCTCTCGCTATACTAAAGAACGTATGGGCTTAGCAATGGGAGTTAATAACTTAGTCGATATTTTTGATGAAAAATATTATCGTCACTTAAGCGGTGGTATTTTGGAAGCCTTTGGTAAACTATTCTTTAAAGATCTAAAAGTTTATTTATACCCTTTAAAAGATAAAAAAACCGGAGAAATTACCGATAGTGATAATTTAAAAGTACACCCTCGTATGAAAGAATTGTACAAATTCTTTAAATACAATGGTAAAGTAGTCGATATTCAAGATTACGATCCGACACTAATGGATATATTTTCTAGAGAAGTTTTACAAATGATTACTGAAGGACAAGATGGCTGGGAAGAAATGCTTCCACCGGAAACTACAGAAATGATCAAATCTCAAAACCTTTTTGGTTATGGAAAAACTAAAGTGATTGAGCAGGAATAAATTCAATTCAACTTTAACCAATAAAAAAAGGAGTTTCAAATTGAAACTCCTTTTTTTATTTTCTATATATCATTTACTTACAGACGAGTAATTTTAGCTCCGATTTTTCTAAGTCTTCCGTCAATATCTTCGTAACCACGATCGATCTGTTCGATGTTATGAATAGTTGAAGTTCCTTTTGCAGATAATGCAGCAATTAATAATGAAATACCGGCTCTAATATCCGGACTCGTCATCGTTGTTGCTTTTAATTGTGATTCAAAATTATGACCAATTACCGTAGCGCGGTGCGGATCACATAAAATAATCTTTGCTCCCATATCGATCAATTTATCAACGAAGAACAAACGACTTTCAAACATTTTTTGATGAATTAGCACACTTCCTTTAGCTTGTGTAGCCACCACCAGCATAATACTCAGTAAATCTGGAGTAAAACCTGGCCAAGGTGAGTCACTAATATTCATAATAGAACCATCGATAAAACTTTGCACTTCATAACCGTCTTTATGTGCAGGAATATAAATATCGTCACCTTTTTTCTCGATGGTAATTCCTAGTTTTCTAAACGTATTTGGGATTAATCCTAAATTTTCCCAGCTTACGTTTTTAATGGTTAATTCACTTTTTGTCATTGCTGCTAAACCAACCCAAGATCCAATTTCGATCATATCGGGTAAAATGGTATGTGTACAACCACCAAGTTCTTTAACTCCTTTAATTTTCAACATATTAGAACCAATACCATCGATATTAGCTCCCATAGAAACCAACATTTTACAAAGTTGTTGTAAGTAAGGCTCACAAGCGGCATTATAGATAGTTGTTTCACCTTCAGCTAAAGCAGCTGCCATCACGATGTTTGCAGTCCCGGTAACCGATGCTTCTTCTAAAAGCATATAAGTTCCTGTTAAACCTTCTGGAGCTTCAACACCATAAAAACGTTCTTCTTTATTATATCTAAATTTTGCGCCTAGTTTAATAAAACCTTCAAAATGTGTATCTAAACGACGACGACCAATTTTATCACCTCCGGGACGTGGAATATATCCTTTACCAAATCTACCTAGCAACGGCCCAACAATCATAATCGAACCTCTTAAACCACTACCCTCTTCTTTAAATTGTTCACTTTCTAGGTATTCTAAATTAAGCTCGTCACTTTTAAAACTGTAACTCCCTTTACCTAGTTTCTGAATTTTAACTCCAAGATTACTTAAGATGTCTATAAGTTTATTTACATCTCGAATATCGGGTATGTTATTTATTTTTACGGTTTCGTTGGTAAGAAGTACTGCACATAAAATTTGAAGTGCTTCATTTTTTGCGCCTTGAGGTTGAATTTCACCTTTTAAAGGTTGTCCACCCTCGATTTGAAATGTAGCCATAGTTGGTTAGTTGGTTTTAATAACGCTTGCGTCCGCGGTTTTTTCCTTTTGTGTTTTTCTTGTGGTTATTATTATTATTATTACGACGTTTTCCTCTTAAAAGATCTGAAGAATCAGAAAGGTCTTCATCTTTTTTGTTTAGGTTAATTTGCCCATCGCTTAACTCAAATAAATGATCAAAAATTACTTTATCTTCTACCGTATCACGATTCCAATTTAAGTAACATTTTTTCATATGGTTAGCAATGGTAAATACTAAACCTTCTTTTAAAGGTCCGCTTTCCATCTTCATCGCTTCATCGATCATTCGCTTAATATTATTTCCGTAGAAACGATATTTAGGGAAGTTTTGCGGGTATGCTAACGAATCTGGAGATTCTTGTAATTGTTCTCGAGAAGGCTTTGGGAACGGCGAATCTACGTCTAATTTAAAATCGCTGATAATAAATAATTGATCCCATAGTTTATGCTGAAAATCGGGCACATCACGCAAATGCGGATTCAAATTTCCCATCACCGCAATAATCGAGTTCGCAACTTCATTCCTTTTCTTATCATCTTCAATGCTCACCGCATATTCAACCATTTTTTGAATATGGCGTCCATATTCAGGAATAATTAATTTGCTTCTCTCTGAATTGTATTCTAAATCGTATATCAAAACTGAAGTTTACTAAATATTATGTTATTGGTTATCGTAGTAATCATAACCTTCTTGCGCAAAATAACAAATTATATTGAAGGTTACTTAAAAAAATGTATAATAAATAATTAAAGTGAAATTACGCCTTCTACTTTTTCTCCAACTTCTTTATATTTTTCGATCACGTGATCAGGATTATTCATCGTTACATTGACAGAAACACTGGTATAAGTCCCTTTTGAAGATTGTTTGGTATTAATAACTGCTCCCATATTATCAAAAATTCCTTCAACCAAAGCTATTTTATGATTATCTGAAGGAACGATAAATTTATATAGGTATTCACTTGGCCAAGAAGTAGTTTCTTGCAATTGGCTATGCAATTTTTTATAAAACTCTTCCGGATTCTCTTTTGCACTCATAAAATCTATTTCTTTTTTTGTCTTACAAAGATACTGTAATTAAGCTATTTTTTTAAATTGCCTTTAATTAAATAGCGATTCATGTCAAATCATTCTAAAATATTAATTCTCGGAGGTCCCGGTACCGGAAAAACATCTGTAATTAACGAATTAAAGAACAGAAATTACACTTGTTTCGATGAAGTTTCTAGAGAGATCATTCAGCAAGCACAACAAGAAAGTATCGAGCAGTTATTTTTAACCGATCCTTTACTCTTTAGCCAAAAACTTTTAGAAGGTAGAATTAAACAGTTTGAAGAAGCTGAAAAAATTAACGAACCCGTTTTCATAGATCGCGGTATTCCCGATGTAACGGCTTATATGGATTTTAAAGGCGATACTTACCCTGAAGAATTTCTGCAAGCCAATAAAAAATATACCTACGATCAAACCTTTATTTTCCCGATCTGGGAAGAGATCTATCAATCTGATAACGAACGTTACGAAAACTTAGAACAAGCGATCGAGATTGAAAAACACCTTAAAAAAACTTATCAAAGCTTAGGCTATAATTTAATTGAAGTTCCTAAAGTTTCTGTTGAAAAAAGAGTTAACTTCATTTTAGAAAATATAAAATCAAACTCATAGGAAGAGCCGAAAACATATTACAAAAATATTGGGGCTACACTAAATTTAGGCCAAGCCAAGAAGAAGTAATTCGTCATATCTTAAATGAAGAAGATGTGATTGCTTTAATGCCTACCGGTGGCGGTAAATCCTTATGTTTTCAAGTTCCTGCATTGCTAAAAGAAGGCATTTGCGTTGTGGTTTCTCCGCTACTTGCTTTAATGCAAGATCAGGTAAATAATCTAAATAAAATCGGGATTCCCGCGTTAATGATCGAAGGCGGAATTTCTTACGCAGATCTCGACAAAACCCTTGATAATTGCATTTACGGGAAGTATAAATTTTTATACCTATCACCAGAGCGTTTAAGTCAAGAATTGGTGCAAGAACGCATCAAATTAATGAATATAAGTTATTTGGTGGTCGATGAAGCACATTGTATTTCTGAATGGGGTCACGATTTTAGACCGGCTTACCAGAATATAATTTCATTTAAAAACTTACATCCAACTATAAAAACCATTGCACTTACGGCAACCGCTACTCAAAAAGTGGTTGAAGATATCACAACATATCTCGACATACCGAATGCAAAGGTCTTTAAGCAAAGTTTTAAACGAGATAATCTCTCGATCAACCTCGAAAAATTTGAAGATAAAAATTATAAGCTTCAGCAGTTTCTTCAAAAATATCAAGGTTCAAGCATTATTTATGTTCGAAACAGAAAAGCAACTGAAGAGATTGCGCAATTTCTTACCACCGAAAACTTCACGGCCGCTGCATTTCACGGTGGTTTAAATAATTCAACTAAAAATCAACTTTTAGAAAATTGGCTGGCAGAAAAGACCCAAATTATGGTGGCGACCAGCGCTTTTGGGATGGGCATCGATAAAGCCAACGTTAGAAGCGTGATCCATTACCATTTACCGGAAAGTTTAGAAAGCTATTTTCAAGAAATTGGTCGAGCCGGCCGTGATGGTAAAGAAGCTTACACGTATTTAATTTATAATGAAGCCGATCGTTTACGATTAAAAAATCAGTTTTTAAATACACTTCCACAGGTAGAAGATGTAAAACTGACTTATAAAAAGTTGAACGCCTATTTTTCGATTGCATTTGGAGAAGGCAAAGAAAGTTTTCATAATTTCAACTTTTTAGAGTTTTGCAAAACATACCAACTACATACGTCTAAAACTTTTCAGTCGCTACAACTTTTAGATCGAACCAGCGTGCTTACTTTAAAAAAAGAATATACGCAGCGAATCGAAATTAAATTTCGGGTAAGCGCTAAACAGTTAGATTTTTACTTAGAAAAGAACCCAAAATACTTTCAGTTAACGCAAGTTTTAACCAGAAATTATTCGGGTATTTTCGAGCAATTTACTCCGCTAGAATTTAAAGAACTTCAATACAAAACCGGTTTTAGTCGTTCTGCGTTAAAAGAAGATTTAAGCGAATTAAAGCAGCAAGAAATTATTGAGTTAGAAATCGTGAATCAAGATACCTCAGTATTTTTTCTTCAGCCTAGAGAAGACAATTCGACCATTAACCCTTTAATTCCTTATATTCAACAGCAATACAAGAATAAAGAAAGTAAAATAAATGCGGTACTCGATTTTATTGAAAACCAAGAAACCTGCAAAATGGTGCAACTCCTCTCCTATTTTGGAGAGAAAAATGTTTCTAACTGCAACAAATGCTCTGTTTGTTTAGCGGAAGAAAAAAAGCCTGCAAAAAATAGCTATAAAAAAGAATTAGCTTTAAATATTTTAAAAATTTTAAGCCGAAAAGCTTATTCTTCAAGAGAATTAATTTTACTTCTACAAAAGGATGAAAAGTTAGTGTTAGAAATTATAGAACGTTTGCATCAAATAGAAAAAATTACCTTAACCCCAGATAAAAAATATAAGCTCAAATGAAAGATCTAAGAATACTATTTATGGGAACGCCAGATTTTGCTGTCACCATTTTAGATAAAATAATTGCTGAAAATTATAATGTTGTTGGCGCTGTAACTGCTGTAGATAAACCTGCCGGTAGAGGACAAAAACTAAGAGCTTCTGCCGTAAAACAAGCAGCCTTAAAACATAATTTAGAAGTTTTACAACCTACTAATTTAAAATCTGACGACTTTCAGGCAGATTTAGAACGTTTGAATCCTAATTTAATTATCGTGGTTGCCTTTAGAATGTTACCTAAAAAAGTTTGGGGTTTTCCAGAATTAGGTACATTTAATTTGCATGCTTCTTTATTACCGCAATACCGTGGCGCCGCTCCTATAAATTGGGCAATTATCAACGGAGAAGAAAAAACCGGCGTAACCACATTTTTTATTGATGAAAAAATCGATACCGGAGCTATTATCGATAAGAAAGAAATTGATATTAACCCGAAAGAAAATGCAGGATCTCTACACGATAAACTTATGCATTTAGGAGCAGATTTAGTTGCCGACACTTTAGAATCGATAGCAAAAGATGAAGTAAAAACAATCACTCAAGACCAAAACGATGATTTAAAAACAGCTTACAAACTAAATAACGAAAACACTAAGATAGACTGGCAACAGCCTAGTAAAACTATTTTTAATTTAATTAGAGGTTTGAGTCCGTATCCTGTGGCGTGGACGTATTTTAACAACGGTGAAAAGCAATTGCGATGTAAAGTTTATTCGGCTGATTATTCCATACAAAAACACGATTTACCGATAGGGAATGTTGCTGGTGAAGAAAAAAAGCTAAAAGTCGCCACCTCAGATGGTTTTATTTTTATTGAAGAAATTCAGCTTCCCGGGAAACGAAAATTAGCAACAAAAGATTTACTCAATGGATTTACATTAGAAGAAAATGCAAAAATGTTGTAAACCCTTATAAATAGTGAAGTGAGCAAAATTTAAATAAAACAAGATAGTTTTATTAACAATTAACCAAAGTTATTAACAATTATCGGCATTTCACTTGCTATTGCTTGCATAGATGAGATTTCCGTATAAATTTGTAGAGGAATTCAATAAATGTTTAACCAACAATTAGTTTAAATTAAAAATTATGAACAAAACGAATTTAATTGATGCAATGGCAGAAGATGCCGGAATCTCAAAAGCTGCGGCTAAAAAAGCATTAGAGTCTTTCTTAGAAAACATTGAAGGTTCTCTTAAAAAAGGAGATAGAGTTTCTTTAGTAGGATTTGGATCTTGGTCTGTATCTAAAAGAGCTGCTCGTGAAGGTAGAAACCCACAAACAGGAAAAACTATCAAAATCGCTGCTAAGAACGTAGTAAAATTCAAAGCAGGATCTGATTTACAAAAAGCAGTAAACTAAGAATAGTTTAAACGCTTTATAAAATCTCAAAAAGCCTTTCTTACTTAGAAAGGCTTTTTTATTTACTTTTCTTACCGAAAAATTGGAATTATAAGAATTTTAATTTAGCTTTATTTAAAATGTATTGCGTTTTTGATAACATTACCACCAAATAAAGGAAAATTACTTGTTGCAGAACCTTCTATTATAGGAGATGTTTCTTTTAATAGATCTGTTGTATTATTAGCCGATCATAATCCTCAAGGCTCTATAGGTTTTATACTCAATAAAGTTTTAGATCATAGCCTTTCAGAATTAGTACCGGGTATTAATAAAGATTTTAAAATCTATAATGGCGGTCCGGTAGAGCAAGATAATCTATACTTTATTCATAAAGTACCAGACCTTATTCCCGGAAGCATCGAAATAGATGGCGGCATTTTTTGGGGTGGTAATTTTGAAGTTGTAAAAAGTCTCATTGAAAACAATCTCATTTTTGAAGATGATATTAAATTTTTCTTAGGCTACTCAGGTTGGGATAGCAATCAATTAGATCTTGAATTAAACGCTAATGCTTGGGTAGTGATCGAAAATAAAGACAATAAAGGAATTCTTCAACAAGATGCTACCAATTTCTGGAAAGATAAGATGGAAGAACTAGGCGGTGAATATTTGATCTGGTCTAATGCACCAGAAAATCCAAGCTATAATTAACCTAATCTTGCCATAGTATTTAATTTAGCCAACAGCTGCTTCGCTACTTTATTTTCAAATTTTTTCTTTCTGTATTTTGTAATAGGCTGAATTCCTGAAATTACATTGGTGATGAATAATTCATCTGCTTTTTGCAACTCAAATGGTGAGATTGAAGCTTCTTCAAAAGTAAATTCTTCCGTTTTTTGAATGATCCCGATTAATTGCTTGCGCGTGATACCGTTTAAACAACCATCACTTAAAGGCGAAGTTTTAATTTTATTCCCTTTTACGACAAACAAATTCCCGTTAATGGCTTCAACAATATTCTTATTTTCATTCACCAACAAACAGTTTTGGTAACTGTTTTCTTCAGCAAAAATACTTGCCAATACGTTTAAGGTTTTGTTGGTAGATTTTAACGTAGAAAGTAATCCGCTGGTTAGGTAATGGTCTTTAAATAATTCAACCTCATAATCGTCTTCATTTAAAATGTAGAAAGGGTTTTCTAATTCGTAAGTTCTAATCGCATAACCAACTTCTCTTGTCGCTGGACGATAAAGACCACCGGATTTTCTGTAAACGTTTATTTTTATTTTTACCGGTTTTTGGCTTAAACCATTAGCTTCAATAAGCTGAAGGATTTGTTCTTCTAAATATTCTGGAGAGAAATTCATTGGAATTTCCATACGTAAAATTCGCATCGAAGCCATTAATCGAAAATAATGATCTTCCCAAAACATAATCTTCCCGTTAATTACTCTTATGGTTTCGAATAAACCATCACCATAATTAAAAGAACGGTTGTCTAAATCTAATTTTGCATTTTGATCTTCTAGTAATTCTCCTTCAAAAATAATCATAAAAAAACCCCGTATTTAAGTAAAAACGGGGCAAATATACTAAATTAAAAAGGTCTTTTTAAACCGATCCTAAAACATGTTTAAGATCTGAAATCATATTTTCCCAAAGCATTTTACCTTCTTTCTTATCGTCTTCATCTTCAGCAAAATCGGTAATCATTAAAGATACATCTTTAGTAATTTCATCTACTTGAATACGCATTTCAAAAAAATAAGGGTCTCCCTCTTCTTCATCTTCTAACCAACGAAGTTTAATACGTTCACCACTTTTTTTACTTACTAATTTAGCTTGCTCTTCACTACCTTCCCAGATAAAAGTGAAAACTTCGCCTCTTGAATTTACATTATCTGCAAACCATTCGCTTAAACCTGAAGGGGTTGAAATATATTGATATAAAAGTGATGGAGATGCGTGAATAGGGAACTCCATTTCATATTTAGATTTGGTACTCATATTGTTTCTATTAGTTGAAAGGCAATATATATATTCTTTACAAACATTGAAAGAAAATTTAATTTTTTTATTTTTTAAAAGAAGTTTGCGACAAAACAAAATAATTTTATATTTGCACCCGCAAACGGCGAGGTAGCTCAGTTGGTTAGAGCGTCGGATTCATAACCCGGAGGTCCCGAGTTCAAATCTCGGTCTCGCTACAACAAAAAACCACTCTAAATTTAGGGTGGTTTTTTTTATTTTATATTTTCTTCAGAATTTTACCTTTATAATTTCTATTTCGATAATATTTTTTTTTAAATTTTTAAGTATGTTTGCGCAACTTAACAAAAACCTTATATAATCGATGAAATTAAAATTTTTCATTTTTAGCCTAGTTCTTTTAGCATCTTCATTTTCAGTAAATGCACAGAAAGTAAAATTTAAAAAAGGTGATGTCTTAGTAGATGGTGAAAAAATTTTCACGTACGAAAAACAAAATTTAGGAAACACCATTTCAATCTACACTCTAGATGATAACACAGAAGTTCTTTACATGAATTTTGATGATGGCGGAACTTTACATTATCACGATGACAATTTTATGGCTATGAATTTTTTAATTGAAAATGTTAAAATAGAAACTTCAAACTTTAATGGTCGCGGATTTAAATACATACTAGGCCAGATGATAAAACAAGGAGTGATTTCTAAAAACGGTGAGATCGTTCCTGAAAAATTAGAAATTTTTTCTAATAAATACGATGAATCTATTACAGATAGAACAATAATTAATCGATAATTATAATTCTATATGATAAAATTTAACCACTCTAAAATCTAGAGTGGTTTTTTATTTATGACTTAAAATTTTTTCTTTTTATCTTACAAAAAATAAAAACATATTATGGCACAAATACATACTTACTTAACTTTTGAAGGAAATTGCGAAGAAGCTTTCAATTTTTATAAATCGGTATTTAAAAAAGAGTTTGAATACGTAGGGAAATTTAAAGATATGCCTTCAGAAACTCCCGTACCAGATTCAGAAAAAGATAAAATAATGCACATTAGTTTACCAATAAATGAGTACACAAAATTAATGGGTAGCGATACGATGGAAGGTTTTGGACCTAAGATCACAAAAGGTAACAACTACTCTATTTCTGTAAATGCAGATTCTAAAAAAGAAGCAGAAGAAATTTTTGAGGCTTTAAGCGCTAACGGAAATATTACTATGAAATTAGAAAAAACTTTTTGGGCTGCTCTTTTTGGTATGTGTATCGATAAATTCGGAATTAATTGGATGGTTAATTATGATGAGCAATAAATAACATTATAAAAAAGCCAAGATCTAGATCTTGGCTTTTTTATTTTAAGATAATTTTGAAATCATCTCTTTTAGATTGACCGTAGCTTGCTCGCCACTTTCCATATGTTTTAAGGTGTACTGCTCTGCCTCTATCTCTTGAGTTCCTGCAAGTACAACATAAGGTATATTTCTACGGTTAGCGTGCGTCATTTGTTTTTTCATTTTTGCGCTATCCGAATAAACTTCTGCGTTGATCCCGGCATCGCGTAAAGCTCTAACGGCTTTCATCGCGTATAAGGCTTCCTTATCTCCAAAATTGATAAAAATGATCTTCGTGTTTTCTTCAACCGCTTCGGGGAAAAGATCTAATTCTTCTAACACTAAATAAATTCGGTCTAAACCAAAAGAAATACCAATCCCGCTCATATTTTTCAACCCGAATATACCGGTAAGATCGTCGTAGCGACCACCGCCGCCAATCGATCCCATTTTTACACCTGCCGGAGCAGAGATTTCAAAAATTGCTCCCGTGTAATAATTTAGTCCACGTGCTAAGGTTACATCTAGATCTAGCGTAGCAGTTTTTAAAGGCATTTCTGCAATAGCTTGTTGTATAAACTCTAATTCTTCAATTCCTTTTTTGCCTATTTCTGAAGTAGAAAGAATAGATTTAAGTCCGTTGATCTTTGCAGAGAAATCTCCGTTTAATTCAAAAATAGGATCTATTTTTTCGATGGCATCTTCAGCAATTCCTTTTTCTTTCATTTCTTTTATCACGCCATCTTTACCAATTTTATCGAGTTTGTCTAGCGCAACGGTAAAATCGATGAGTTTATCACTTTCACCAATTACTTCAGCAAAACCAGATAAAATTTTTCGATTATTTAATTTGATCGTGACTCCATTCAGCTTTAACGAAGTAAACACCGAATCGTACAATTGCACAAATTCTACTTCTTGCCAAAGGCTATTGCTCCCCACCACATCGGCATCACACTGGTAAAATTCTCTAAATCTTCCTTTTTGCGGACGATCGGCACGCCATACAGGCTGAATTTGATAACGTTTAAAAGGAAATTCAACTTCATTTTGATGTTGCACCACATAACGCGCAAACGGAACAGTTAGATCGTAACGAAGTGCTTTTTCTGAGATTTTTGAAGTGATCTTTAAGCTATCTTTTTCAGCATACAAATCTTCTTTCACTTTACTTAAAAAATCACCACTATTCAGAATTTTAAAAATAAGTCGGTCACCTTCTTCTCCGTATTTTCCCACTAAGGTCGAAGAATTTTCAAAACTTGGCGTTTCGATAGGTTGAAAGCCAAAATGCTGAAATTGCTTTTTAATGGTTGAAATAATATAATTTCTACGATTTACTTCTTCCGGAGAAAAATCTCGGGTTCCTTTAGGAATACTTGGTTTTTGTGCCATAATTATAATTAAAGATGCAAAGATAATTAAAGAAAACACAAAAATTAAGTAACTTTTAGCCTTCTCGATAGTCTTATAAATAACCGCAAACAAAATTTATGTTCTCACTGGCCAAAGAAAACATTCGAATTGCATTTAGTAGCATTAGAAGTCAGCTACTTAGAACAATTTTAACTGTAATTATTATTACTATCGGGATTACTGCTTTAGTAGGAATTTTAAGTGCAATTAACGCGTTAGAAAATACGATCACGAGCGATTTTGCTTCGATGGGGGCAAATACGTTTAATTTACAGCGTTACGATTTTACAATTCAGACGCGTGGTAGCGGTGAGCGTGAAGTGGTTAACCCTATTATTAGTTATCGAGACGCAAAAGAATTTAAAGACAAATATAACTTTCCCTACACTCAAACCTCTATCTCTTTTACAGGAACTGCGGCTGCAGAAGTAAAACATCAAACAAAAAAAACCGATCCTGAAGTAAATGTTCTTGGAGTTAATGAGAATTTTTTGGGTAACTCCGGTTTAGAAGTCGAAAGTGGTAGAAACTTCTCTTATTTTGATATTGAAAATAATGTGAATGTATGCATTTTAGGTTCAGATTTTAAAAATGCACTTTTTAGCGGAATGGATCCTGTTGGGAAAACCATTAGTGTTCGTGGTGCTAAGTTTAAGGTGATCGGGATCTTAGAAAGTAAAGGTTCTACTTTTGGTAATAATGAAGATCTACGAGTACTTATCCCTATACAAATTGCTAGATCACTATTTAATCAAGCCTATATTAATTACAATATAAGCGTAAAAGTTGATGATAAAGAGATGATGGAAGGCGCTCAAGACGAAGCCATTATCACTTTTAGAAATATTAGAAAACTTCAGCCTAAAGAAGATAACAATTTTGGTATTCGGCGTAGCGATAGCTTAATAAATCAAATTTTAAGCATTACCAGATATTTAAATATTGCTGCCTTTGCGATCTCGTTTATCACTATTTTAGGTTCATCGATCGCATTGATGAATATTATGCTGGTTTCAGTAACCGAAAGAACTCGTGAAATTGGCGTTAGAAAAGCTCTTGGTGCAAAGAAAAACACGATTGCTTTTCAGTTTTTTGCTGAAACGATTATTATTGGGCAAATGGGTGGTATTTGCGGTATTATCTTCGGAATGTTAATTGGGTTTTTAGTAGCTTCTGTTGCCGACTTGAGCTTTAGCATTCCTTGGTTAGCAATTATTATTGCCACTGCAGTTTCATTAGCTATTGCTATTATTTCAGGTTTATTTCCTGCTTTAAAAGCAGCTAAGCAAGACCCAATTGAATCGTTAAGGTATGAGTAATATGCTTATTCTTCTACTTCAATTAACTTTTCAAAATAATTAAATAATTCACCTTGGGTAATATTAGCTCCTTGAGTGATTAGAGCAAAAATATCTTTGTTACGATCTTCAGAAATTTCTTTTGTTGAAGTGTAGATCTGCACAGATTCATTTAGCAAATTGTCTTGTAACCATCGGTAACCTTCTTTTGTTCGAATATCGATCGTCTCATTCTCTACTTTTACTCCTACCAACGTCATTTTTACCTCACCGATTCTAAATAAGAACATTTGTTGTTTTGAGAAATGTTCTAGGTATTTAGCTTGGTTTAATACACCTTCCCAAACAAGATCACTAAAAACATCTAACTCATCTTCTGCTACATCCGGTTTATTCTTTTTTATGTCTTGCCATTCTTCTGCGGTGATCGATTGGCTCGCCAAAAAATTAATAAATTCTTGATGTAGTTCTTCTAATTGTTCTTTTGTTAATCGGGTGTATTTCATAATTCTAGTAAATTCTGGTTACAAAAAAACCTACCCAAATTGGGTAGGTTATGTATGTTATAAAGCAAAAATTATGCTTCTCCTACAACATCAAAAGTAAGGCTAGCAATTACTTCTCTGTGGAAACGAAGTTTTGCTTCATATTGACCTAATCTTTTAATATTACCTCCAAAAATAGAGATATATTTCTTGTCAATATCTACACCTTCTTTAGCTAGCTCTTCGCTTAAATTAGCAGAAGTAATACTTCCGAATAATTTATCTCCGGCACCAGCTTTAGCAGTAATTTTAAGGTCTAAACCATTAATTTTTTCTGCTTGCTTTTCAGCTTCTTCGATGTTTTTCTTTTCTTTATATGCTCTTTGCTTAAGCGTTTCTTCTAGCACTTTTTTTGCTGAAGGAGTTGCTAATTCTGCAAAGCCTTGAGGGATTAAGTAGTTTCTCCCGTAACCATTTTTTACAGTTACGACATCATCTGTAAACCCTAAATTTTCAACGTCTTTCTTTAATATCAATTCCATAATGTCGTTTCTTTTATTTTAATAAATCACCAACGTATGGCATTAAGGCTAAATGACGCGCACGTTTAATAGCTACAGCAACTTTTCTTTGATATTTTAAAGAAGTTCCTGTTAATCTACGTGGCAAAATTTTACCTTGTTCGTTAACAAATGCCATTAAAAAATCTGGATCTTTATAATCGATATACTTAATACCAGATCTCTTAAAACGACAGTATTTCTTCTGCTTAGAAGTTTCGATGTTAAGCGGAGTTAAATATCTAATTTCTCCGTCTTTTTTTCCTTTTGCTTGTTGCTCGATAGATGACATAACTACTACGCTTTTTGATTGTTTCGTTTAACTCTTTTCTCTGCCCAAGCTGCTGCGTGCTTATCTAACTTTACAGTTAAGAATCTCATCATACGCTCATCACGTCTAAATAATAACTCTAACTGGTCGATAACTTCACCATCTACCTGGTACTCAAATAAGTGATAAAACCCACTTTTTTTGTGCTGAATTGGATATGCTAATTTTTTTAAGCCCCAATTCTCTTTGTTCACCATCTTAGCCCCCTTCGAATCAAGAAAATCTTCGTATTTCTTAACTGTCTCCTTTACCTGGTCATCAGATAAAACGGGATTCAAGATGAAAACAGTTTCATAATGATTCATAATAAAATGTTTAAATTTAATTGGCTGCAAAAATAATACTTTTTTATTAGTTAACAATTAATTTTTGGTTTTATATTTACATTTATGAGTTTGCGAGCAATTTAACTTGCTTTGAATCATTTTTATTCGTAAAATTGTTAATATTATAATTAT
>DTTX01000060.1 GCA_012964435.1 Mesonia sp.
ATTGGTAATTATGGTACTTTTTCTGAAGAAGTAGAATCTGAAGACATTAAAATTGCCGGATTAATTTGTAAGAATTTCAGTTATAACTATTCAAGAGAGCGTTCAGATCTATCTTTAGAAGAATTTTTAACAAATAACGATCTTTTAGCGATCTCAGATGTAGATACTCGTGCACTAGTTTCTTACATAAGAAAACACGGTGCGATGAATGCCGTAATTTCTACACGTGTAGATGAAGTTGAAGCACTTAAGGAAGAATTGGCAGCGATCCCTTCAATGAAAGGTTTAGAGCTTGCTTCTAAGGTTTCAACAAAAGAACCTTATTTTATAGGCGATGCTGAATTTAAAGTAGCAGCTTTAGATATCGGGATCAAAAAGAATATTCTAAGAAACCTAGCTAAGAAAGGATGTTACATTAAAGTATTCCCATACGATACTAATTTTGAAGAAATGGAATCTTGGAATCCTGATGGCTATTTCTTATCTAATGGTCCTGGAGATCCAGAGCCGTTAACCAATGCAATAGACGTTGCTAAAAAGATCATCGAAAAAGATAAGCCATTATTTGGTATTTGCTTAGGTCATCAAATTATCGCATTAGCAAATGGTATCGATACGTTCAAAATGCACCACGGGCATAGAGGTATTAATCACCCGATTAAAAATCTACTAACCGGTAAAGGTGAAATTACTTCACAAAACCATGGTTTTGCTGTAAGTAAAGAATCTTTAGAAGCTAATCCTGAAGTAGAGATTACGCATATTCACTTAAACGATCAAACGGTTGCCGGTTTACAAATGAAAAATAAGAATTGTTTTTCAGTACAATATCACCCGGAAGCTGGTCCCGGACCAAACGATGCATTGTATCTTTTCGATCAATTCATTGAGAATATGAAAAAAGTAACCGTATAAAATTAAAGGCCTTGAAATTTTCAAGGCTTTTTTTGTTAACAAAAACGTTTTCGGATTGCTTAAAATTCTAAAATCCATAATTGTTGACAATAAATTAAAAGTAAATAAGCAGCAAAATCCTTATCTTGCAGCTAAATTATTTATAATCAAACAAAAACTATGAGCTTAATAATTGAAATTCACGCTAGACAAATATTTGATTCAAGAGGTAATCCAACCGTAGAAGTAGATGTAATTACAGAAAATGGAGTTTTAGGAAGAGCTGCAGTGCCTTCTGGAGCTTCTACCGGAGAACACGAAGCCGTTGAACTTAGAGATGGCGGCGATGATTATATGGGTAAAGGCGTAACTAAAGCTGTAGAAAACGTAAATACTACCATTGCTGAAAATTTAATTGGTTTTTCTGTTTTCGAACAAGAAGCGATCGATAAAGCAATGATCGATTTAGATGGTACACCAAATAAATCTAAATTAGGAGCTAATGCAATTTTAGGGGTTTCTCTTGCGGCTGCAAAAGCGGCAGCTAATGAGTTAAACCTTCCTTTATATAGATACGTAGGTGGTGTAAGTGCAAAAACTTTACCGGTTCCTATGATGAATATCATTAACGGAGGTTCTCACTCAGATGCACCGATCGCATTTCAAGAATTTATGGTAATGCCGGTAAAAGCAAAAAGCTTTTCTCACGCTATCAAAATGGGAACAGAAATTTTCCATAACTTAAAGAAAGTACTTCACGATAGAGGTTTAAGTACCGCTGTAGGTGACGAAGGTGGTTTTGCGCCAACTTTAGAAGGTACAGAAGATGCATTAGATTCTATCAAAACAGCCGTAGAAAAAGCAGGATACAAATTTGGAGACGAAGTGATGATCGCTTTAGATTGTGCTGCTGCAGAATTTTTTGAAGACGGTAAATATAACTATAAGAAATTTGAGGGTGAAGGTGGTGAAGTAAGAAGTAGCGAAGAGCAAGCTTCTTATTTAGCTGAATTAGCTTCAAAATACCCGATCATTTCTATTGAAGATGGTATGGATGAAAACGACTGGGATGGTTGGAAAGCTTTAACCGATAAAGTCGGAGATAAAGTACAATTAGTAGGAGACGATTTATATGTTACTAACGTAGAACGTCTTTCTCGCGGAATTGATGAAGGTATCGCTAATTCAATCTTAATTAAAGTAAACCAGATCGGTACATTAACAGAAACAATTGCTGCAGTAAATATGGCACATAATGCCGGTTATACTTCGGTAATGTCTCACCGTTCAGGAGAAACTGAAGATAACACGATTGCAGATTTAGCAGTAGCGTTAAATACTGGTCAAATTAAAACCGGTTCTGCTTCTCGTAGTGATCGTATGGCAAAATACAACCAGTTATTAAGAATTGAAGAAGAATTAGGTGAAGTAGCTTACTATCCGCAAGCAAACGCATTTAAAATCTAATTTATAAGTTAAGTAAATTTGAATAAGTCCTGCTTAAAAAGCGGGACTTTTTTTTGCTCAAATTCTGTCAAAAATTATTTATTACTAAATCCTTTTCGGTAATAAGAATTTTCTATCGAATTAATCAAAATTATAAAGGCTTCTTAACGGCTATTTAACACTAAATTTTGTAAATTAGCGACACTTTAAATTAAAAAATTCAATTACAAATAACATGTCAAAAACAGCTACGATAGAACTTGATGGGAAAAAGTACGAATTTCCTGTTACAGAAGGTACAGAAGGCGAAAAAGCGATTCAAATTAAATCTTTAAGAGGAGACACTGGAGGACTTATTACTTTAGATCCTGGTTTTAAAAATACAGGTTCTTGTGAAAGTGCCATTACTTTTTTAAATGGTGAAGAAGGAATCTTAAGGTATAGAGGTTATTCTATTGAAGATTTAGCTGAAAAAGCAAGCTTTTTAGAAGTAGCATACTTATTAATTTTTGGCGAGCTTCCAACGCAGGAGCAACTAGATAAATTTTACGGAGATATTAAAGAAGAATCTCACGTAGATGAAGAGATGAAGAAAATCTTAGATGGTTTTCCAAAGTCTGCTCACCCAATGGGAGTGCTTTCATCATTAACAAGTGCATTAATTGCATTTAACCCAAGCTCTGTAAACGTAGATTCTGAAGAAGATATGTACAAAGCGATCGTGAAATTATTAGCTAAATTTCCGGTATTAGTAGCTTGGACGTTAAGAAAAAGAAACAGTAAGCCATTAGATTATGGTGATAGTTCTTTAGATTATGTAGATAACATCTTAAAAATGATGTTTAAAAAGCCAAATGAAGAGTACAAGGTTAATCCTGTAGTTTCTGCTGCTTTAAATAAATTATTAATTCTTCACGCAGATCACGAACAAAACTGTTCTACCTCTACGGTAAGAATCGTTGGTTCTTCTCACGCCGGTTTATTTGCCTCTATTTCTGCAGGTATTTCTGCACTTTGGGGTCCACTTCACGGTGGTGCTAACCAAGCAGTGATCGAAATGCTGGAAGGTATTAAAGAAGATGGTGGCGATACTAAAAAATATATGGCGAAAGCTAAAGATAAAGATGATCCGTTTAGATTAATGGGCTTCGGTCACCGTGTGTATAAAAACTTCGATCCTCGTGCAAAGATCATCAAAAAATCTGCAGACGAAGTATTAGGAGACTTAGGAGTTCAAGATCCGGTATTAGATATCGCTAAAGGATTAGAAAAAGAAGCTTTAGAAGATGATTATTTCGTAAAAAGAAAGCTTTACCCGAACGTAGACTTCTATTCTGGTATTATTTACAGAGCATTAGGGATTCCAACAGAGATGTTTACCGTAATGTTCGCATTAGGTAGATTACCGGGTTGGATTGCACAGTGGAGAGAAATGAGATTGAAAAAAGAACCAATTGGTCGTCCACGTCAGGTCTATACTGGTGAAAATCTTAGAGATTTTAAAGATATCGAAAATAGATAATCATTTCATTATCAAATTTGTAAAAGCTTCATAGAAATATGGAGCTTTTTTTATATTTGTCAAAAATTAGAAATGCTTTCACTACATATCACCAACGAGACCAATCGGCTTAAGGCCGTAGTTTTAGGTCTTGCCAGAAACATAGGCGATCAACCTAGTATCGAAGATACTTACGATCCCAAATCTTTAGAACATTTAAAAGCCGGGACCTATCCAGAAGAGCAAGATATGGTCAAAGAAATTAAAGCGGTTGAAGAAGTTTTAAAGAAACATCAAGTTGAAGTTTATCGCCCAAAAGTTATCGAAAACTACAATCAGATCTTTTCAAGAGATATTGGTTTTGTAATCGAAGATAAATTTATTATCGCAAATATTTTACCCGATCGTGAGCGTGAGATTGAAGCCATTAAGCATATTATCGATTTGGTGCCTAAAGAAAATGTAATTCGTTTTCCTGAAGAAGCGCACGTCGAAGGTGGCGATGTAATGCCGCACGGCGATTACATTTTTGTAGGTACGTATCGAGGGGAAGATTATCCAGATTTTATCACGGCAAGAACCAACACGCAAGCAGTAAAAGCCCTTGCTGAGTTATTTCCTAATAAAACCGTGAAGTCGTTTAACCTTAGAAAATCGAATACCGATGCTAAAAATAATGCGTTGCATTTAGATTGTTGTTTTCAGCCGGTTGGGAAAGATAAAGCGATCATTCATAAAAACGGATTTTTAGAGGAAGAAGAATACGAGTGGTTGGTAAATTACTTCGGAAAAGAAAACGTATTTGAAATTACGAAAGAAGAAATGTACAATATGAACAGTAACATTTTCTCCATTTCTCCGGAAGTAGTGATTTCTGAAAAGAATTTTACACGATTAAACGCTTGGCTTCGTGAAAACGGAATCACGGTAGAAGAAGTTCCTTACGCAGAAATTGCCAAGCAAGAAGGTTTATTGCGTTGCTCTACTTTGCCGTTAATTCGGGAGTAAGCGCGTCAAGGATTGAGCGGCGTGTTTGAGCTCTTTTTTGTCACCTTGAGCTTCGGCGAAAGTTTTAGTGACAAAAAAAGCGAGTAGCGAAAGCCTGCCCGGACGCCCAAATAAAAAAAACATCAGTTCGAACAGAGTCGAGAATGAATTATTGCAAAAAGAAAAAGAATGAAACAGATTACAGATAGTATTTTAATGATTAGACCTGTAGCCTTCAGAATGAATGAAGAGACGGCAGTGAATAATTATTTTCAGAAAAATATTGAAGGAAATGTAGACGAGATCACGCAAAAAGCACAACAAGAGTTTGACGATTTTGCTGCTAAACTTCGCAAGGTTGGTGTAAATGTAGTTGTGGTTGATGATGTTGCTGAAAACAATACGCCAGATTCTATTTTCCCTAACAACTGGGTTTCTTTTCACGAGACAGGAGATATCGCTTTGTACCCGATGTTTGCTGAAAACCGAAGAAGAGAACGTCGTGAAGATATTTTACAGCGTTTAGAAGAAGAAGGTTTTGAGATCAAGAATGTGATCGATTATACCGCTGCAGAAGAGGAAGAGATTTTCTTAGAAGGAACGGGAAGTTTACTATTAGACCGTGCGAACGAAAAAGCATATTGCGCCCTTTCTGAACGTGCCGATGAAGATTTGCTGATCGAGTTTTGCGAAGATTTTGAGTATATGCCGATAATTTTTGAAGCTAATCAAACCGTGAATGGTGAGCGCAAAGCAATTTACCATACCAACGTGATGATGTGTTTAGCTGAAGAGTTTGCAGTGATTTGTCTAGATACGATTGACGATAAAAAGCAACGCAAAGCGGTGATCAATAGTTTAAAAGAAGATGGTAAAGAAATCATCACGATCACAGAAGAGCAAATGCACGAATTTGCGGGTAATATGTTGCAAGTACAAGGTGCTTTTAATAAAAAGTATTTGGTAATGAGTGAACGTGCACACCAGAGTTTAACGGCAGGCCAAGTAGCTAAAATAGAGAAACACTGTGAGATTTTAAGCAGTAGTCTGCAAACAATCGAAACCCTTGGTGGTGGAAGCGCACGTTGTATGCTTGCTGAAGTATTCTTGCCGAAAGCTGAAAAATAAAAAAGTTCCTTCCCTTTCAAGGGAAGGTGGCTTCTATAGCTTTAGCGAAAGAAGTCGGAAGAGTAAAATTACGTGATGCTGAACTTGATTCAGCATCACATCCCGATAAACAAAACCTCATGGATTTTTAAAAACCTGTGAGGTTTTTTTATTGGTTAAGACTTCAAACTTCGAAAATCCTTCACTAACCGAATTCCGATTAAAACACTCACCAAAGCAAAAGGAAGTGAAGTCACAATCAATAGTTTTTGCATTGCGGTAAGAACATTAATTTCTGGAGTAAAACTACCTAAGAGCAAAATAGCTTCAGTGAAAATAAACATAAGTATAGCCCAAATTAACCGATGCGTTTTCTTCGGGTTTTGCTTTCCTTTATCGGTAAACATACTCAGTACATAAATCGCAGAATCTACTGAAGTAATTAAAAAACCTACCAATAGAATAATCGTTAAAATTGAAGTTGCGGTAGATAGTGGATAAGCTTTTAGAAAAACAAATACGGAAGTGAATACATTGTCAAATTCACCTTGATAACTGCTCATTTGTTCGATAAGTTGAAACGAAGAAGTCCCAAAAACACTAAACCAAAAGAAGCTACCAAATGACGGAATAAATATAGCACCCAGAATCATTTGCCGAATGCTTCTTCCTTTAGAAATTCTGGCAATAAAGATTCCGGTGAATGGCGCCCAAGCTAACCAAAATGCCCAATAATAAAGCGTCCAATCGGTAAGAAATTGTTTGCCGGGGTCGTAATTCCCTAAAGCTAAACTTAACGGAAGAAAATTGATGATGTATCGATAAGTTGCAATTCCGAAGTTTTTAAGGATTTGTAACATATCATTTTGCAGAAAAATGAAGAGTAACAGTAAAAAGGTAAGTGCAATATTCCAATTTGAAATTTTCTGAATTCCTTTATGAATGCCGCGATAAGCAGAAATAAACCCGAAGAGAAAAATGATAAACGTAAACAGATAAGCAAAAGCATAATCATTTTCGGTTTCGAGTAAATAGGTGAGTCCGCCTTCGATTTGTTCGGTTCCTAAACCAATAGCGGCGACAATCCCGATCACGGTCGTTAAGATCGTTAAAAGATCAACGCCTTTTATAAGTTTACTTCCTTCAAATTGCGGAAAGGTATTGCTAAGTAACATCGATTTTTTCCGTACAAATAAATAATAACCAATTACTAGTGCGAAGAACACATAAAAAGCCCAAGCGGTAAATCCCCATTGATAAAAAGTATATTCCAGCGCAACTACTTCCGCAGAATCATTCGTCGAGATTGGCGTGTTTTGTTGCATAAACACCGGTTCTTGGACGGCTCGTAATAAAATACCGGCACCCATTCCTGCGCTATACAACATTGCGATCCAAGACAATGTGTTGTATTCGGGTTTGCTTCCGCCTAATTTTATCTTTCCGAAGGGAGTAAAAGCTAAAATCAAGAGAAATAAAACACAGCCTAAGCCTAACCACAAATAAAAACTTCCGAAGAGATCTCTAATGGTGATCGAGTAAGCTTCAATCGTGTTGTAAAAACTTTCCGGCGAAATAAAAATAAAGCTTGAAAAAGCTAAAATAAACAGAATCGATAAGGCTAAAAGAAGATTATTTTTAAGATAATCGAGTAAGGATTTAATCACTTGGCAGAGGCAATTTCATTCAACATACCTTTAAAGATAAAAAAATGAAACGGAAGCATACTATACCAATATGCTCTTCCTGCAATTCCTCTAGGTCTAAAGGTTGCGGTTTGATGTACAATACCCTCATCATCAATACAAAACTCTAACCATGCTTCTCCGGGAACACGCATCTCAGCAAAAAGTAAGAGTCGCTTTTTTTCTTTATCGGCTAATAAAACACGCCAAAAATCGAGCGAATCGCCGGTGTAAATTTTATTGCTATGGGTTCTTCCTCTTCTTAAACCAACCCCTCCAAAAAGTTTGTCGAGAAAACCTCTAAATTTCCAAAGTTTATTAGCATAGTACCAGCCGTTTTTACCACCGATACTCCAAATTTTTTCTAACGAAGCTTCCGGATCTTCTGCTTTTTGTTGCTGAATATCTTTTAAACAGCCGTGTTTAGGAACTTGAATGTATTTGTTGAGGTCTTTTTGTTTGTACCTTCCGCTAGATTTTGAATCTTTCCAGCTGGAAACTACTTGATTTTGTTCAATTTTATCGAAGGCCATTTTAATCGCCTCATCGTAAGAAATAGGATCAATATTCAGCATTT
This sequence comes from Mesonia sp., assembly GCA_012964435.1. GTDB lineage: Bacteria > Bacteroidota > Bacteroidia > Flavobacteriales > Flavobacteriaceae > Mesonia. The sequence continues at coordinate 8,198 of DTTX01000060.1, forward strand.
CTTGTAATCTAGTATCTTTAGAAATTACTTCAACCGTCATACTATCCACTAAATTTACGGCGAGTTTATAAGAAGTAGAGGTGACAAAATACAGCCAGTAAGAAGATAATCTAGGCGTCATAAAAGGAACACCAATAATGTGAAGTTTTAAACCTCTAATTTTAGAGTATTGAAGCATCATTTTTTTATAGGTCAGCACTTCGGGGCCGCCAATATCAAAAGCTTCATCATAGCATTTTTCGTTACCTAAAACACCGGTTAAATATTGCAATACATTTCTAATAGCAATGGGTTGAGTTTTGGTATTTACCCACCGTGGCGTGATCATAAACGGAAGTTTTTCACACAGATCTCTAATAATTTCAAAAGAAGAACTCCCGGAACCTACAACGATCCCAGCTTGTAAACAGGTAAGATGAAAATTACCTTCTTGTAGGATTTTCCCAACTTTCTCGCGCGAACTTAAATGCTTCGAGCTTTCTTTTTCGTTAACCATTCCGGTAAGAAAGATCACTTGTATGGCGTTGACAGGCTCTAAATATTTATTGAAGTTTTCTGCGGCCTGGGCTTCTTTTTCATCAAAATCTTTGGTGGAAGTCGTCATCGAATGTATTAAATAATACGCCGCATCAATATCTGTAGGAAGTTTATTGGGTTGCACTTCTTCCAAGAAATCGATCTCTACAATTTGAATCTCTTTTTTCACCTCAGGATCTACCGAGAGGCGATCGGCACTTCTTACGGCGCAAACCACTTGATGGCCTTGTTCTAAGAGTAAAGGCAGTAAACGCATCCCGATATATCCGTTAGCACCGGTAAGAAGAATTTTCATGAGTCAATTTTTCAAGAAAATTACAATTAAATACTTAACTTTCGGTGCTTTTTAAGACGGGTTTATAAAATGAAAAATACATTAAAGATTGTTTTACTATTAGTTGGCGCTGTTTTAATTGGCTACGGAATTTACACTTTAATCTTTCCGCATATTTCTTTAGAAAACGGAACCGAAAAAGTAATTGCTGAAAGCGATAGCACTCAATCTTTTGCGATGATCTGTTTAGGGATTCTATCTTTAGTCTGCGGAATCGCTTTTAGAAAACGATAAATTTATTTGATGAAATTACTATTTACTACTTTATTATTTTTTGTTTCATTTTTTAGTTTCTGTCAATTAGGTTACAAATATGATGTACGTAGTTCTTATGTTTATGTAGAGGTTGAATTTCGGAATGGTGAAGAAAAAAATGGTTTTGGAAGGTTGAATGCTGAAAACATTGTATTATTTAAAGAACTTGAAGGTTCGAAAAAACAAAAATTTTCTTACAGAGAAGTAAAGAGTGTAATTTTTCATACTACAGATGGGAAAAGAAAATATGTTTATAAAATTGTTAGAGATAAAAAAGGTAGAAATAGAGTTTTACCATTAATAGAGGATTTTAAAGGTGAATTAAGTTTGTTTTTTCAAGTACATGTTAGCACTTCACCATTCTTTAGCCCTAATGTAGCCGGAATGGGTAATTATGTTAATGGATCTACTTCAGAATTAAAAATTTATTTTTTAGGTAAAGAAAATGAAGATACGGTTAAACCTATTGGAGGAATTAAGATGAAATCAAAACGGTCAAAAAAAATCGTCAAAGAGTATTTTAGCGATTGTCCTGATTTAGTTCAAAAAATAAATAACGATTATTTTGAAAATTTAGAAATCGAGGCTGTTGTAAATTACTACAACGCAAATTGCCAATAACTACCTAAACGCAACGCCTAAAACTGTCATTACCGAAGAACTGATGTATTCGATCCCGATGGCAATTACGATAAAACCAATAATTCTAGAAATCGCATTGATACCGGAAGCTCCCAACCATTTTACAATAAATGGCGCACTTCTTAATACTAAAAATGTCGCAAAACAAACGGTTAAAATCGAAAGCACAATGACGAGTTGATCTATAAAAACACTGTATTCTTCATTTAAACCAATTAAAAATGAAATAGATCCCGGGCCGGCCAACATTGGGATTGCGAGCGGAGTTAAAGCTACACCTTCTCGTTGGTAAGCATCATTTTTTACCTTTTCACGATCCATTCCTTTGTGTTTGTTGAAAGTTCCCGTTAGTAACGCAAAACCGGATGAAACGATAATAAGTCCGCCGGCAATGCGAAGCGATTCGATGCTAATTCCGAAGAAATTCAGAATATATTTTCCGGTAAAAAACGCGATCAATAAAATCACAAAAATATTGATAGCTGTAAAAATTGAAGTACGCGATTTCTCGGCGTTGCTATCTTCTTTGGTAAGTCCCACAAAAATAGGAACCGTTCCTAACGGATTGATTACTGAAAATAAAGCCGCAAAAACATAGATAAATAAGTCCATTCTTTTTTGCCGCAAATGTGATTTTTAAAATCTAGATGAATGTGAGCAATTCTTTAAATGAATGTTTGCTGAAGGTTAAAAGTGAGCCTGATTTTTTAATTCAGGATGAAATTCAATTTCAGCTAAGGAAATATAGAGTGTTATAGTTAAAGTAAAATTAAGGATGCGAAGAAGAACTCCAATGATTGGCTTTAAAATCGAGCACTTTTTTCATAAAGTTGTGAGTGTTTTTGCTATCGGCTTTCACCTTTATAAAATATTGATCTCGATAAATAGAATATTCTTCAGCTTTGCCTTTATAAAGTTTGAGTTTGTAATACGGGATCACCAAAGCATAGCTTTCTAATAACGACCTAAAACTGACCAAAATCCCGTCCGGTCGCATTTCGATATTGCAAGTATTGGTGTATTTATCTAAAATTAACAGGTTATGAATTTCGATACTTGTTGAGGTAATAAAAAGTTTATTAGAGCCGATTCCTTTCATTTTAAAACGTTCGATGAGCGAAAAAGGTTTACCCACTTCAGCATTAATTCGTTCGCGACGTTCAGGATTATTGTAAGAAACGTTTATAAGCATCAGTTTTTCATCTTAAATTCAACTAAAGGTAATTGAAAGATATGATATAAACTCTCCAAGAGTTCATTATCTTTGCGGTTCAAAATTTTTTAAGGAGATGACAATTCAAGACACATTAGCAGAAAAAGTTAAAGAAGCCGTACAACACCTTCACGAGGTTTCATTAGAAAATGTAGAATTTCAAGCTACGCGCAAAGAGTTTGAAGGCGATGTAACCGTGGTGGTTTTCCCAATGTTGCGACAAGTAAAAACCAATCCTGTACAATTAGGTGAGAATATCGGAAAATACTTAGAAGAACATGTAGAAGAAGTTGCCGGTTTTAATGTGGTAAAAGGCTTTTTAAATATTGTTTTGAGCGATGCGTATTTCTTGAAGTTTTTCAATTTAATGAAAGACGATAAGCATTATGGTAGTGTCGCCACCAACGAGCAATCTCCTAAAATTATGGTTGAATATTCTTCGCCAAACACCAATAAACCCCTGCATTTAGGGCACATTCGAAATAACTTGTTAGGTTATTCTGTTGCTGAAATATTGAAAGCTGCGGGAAATACGGTTTATAAAACCCAGATCATTAACGATCGCGGGATTCATATTTGTAAAAGTATGTTGGCTTGGCAAAAATTTGGGCAAGACGAAACGCCAGATTCTACCGGATTAAAAGGAGATAAACTGGTTGGGAATTATTACGTGAAATTCGATAAAGAATATAAAACCCAAATTGCCGAATTACAAAAGCAGGGAATTTCTGAAGAACAAGCCAAAAAAGAAGCTCCGTTATTATTAGAAGCTCAAAAAATGCTGCAACAATGGGAAGCTGGAGATGAAGAGATCGTTGCACTTTGGGAAAAAATGAACCAATGGGTTTATGATGGTTTTGAAGAAACTTATGCGGCACTTGGAGTAGATTTTGATAAAAATTATTATGAAAGCAATACCTATTTATTAGGAAAAGAAGTAGTAAACGCCGGACTTGAAAAAGGCGTTTTTTACAGAAAAGAAGACGGTAGCGTTTGGATCGATCTAACCGATGAAGGCTTAGATGAAAAAATCGTTTTACGTGCCGATGGTACCGCAGTTTATATGACGCAAGATATTGGGACGGCCATTCAGCGTGTAGAAGATTATGCAATCAACGGAATGGTTTATACCGTTGGTAACGAGCAAGATTACCACTTTAAAGTGTTGTTTTTGATCTTGAAAAAACTAGGATTTGAGTGGGCTAACCATTTATATCATTTAAGCTACGGAATGGTAGATTTACCTAGCGGAAAAATGAAAAGCCGTGAAGGAACCGTGGTTGATGCGGATGATTTGATTGAAGAAATGACCAAAACTGCTCAAGAAATTTCTGAAGAATTAGGGAAACTTGACGGTTATACCGAAGAAGAAAAACAAGAGCTTTATAAAACGATCGGTTTAGGAGCTTTAAAGTATTACATTTTAAAAGTAGATCCGAAAAAACGAATCTTATTCAACCCGGAAGAATCAGTAGACTTTCAAGGAAATACCGGTCCGTTTATTCAATATACTTATGCGCGAATTCGTTCGATCTTAAGAAAAGCAGATTTTAATCACGCTACAGATCTAACAAATTATAAGTTGCACGAGAAAGAGCGTGAATTGGTAAAATTACTCCAGCAATATCCGGAAATTATTCAGCAGGCAGCAGAGCAACATAGCCCGGCGTTAATCGCAAATTATAGCTACGATTTAGTGAAAGAATTTAATTCATTCTACCAGAACGTAAGTATTTTAGGAGCAGAAGTTGAAGAAGAAAAAGTGTTTAGAGTTCAGCTTTCTGAAGCGGTTGCGAATACCATTAAAAACGGTTTCAATTTATTAGGAATAGGCGTTCCAGAACGTATGTAAGATAAATTTAGAACTTAACCCTAAACACAAAGTTTGGGGTTAAGCCTAAAGCTTTTTGCTCTACCAAATAAATTTGATTGTTATCATTTTGGCGGTAATACGAATTAATAATATTCTCACGGTCTAACAAATTCCAAATAGAAAGACCGGCGTACGCCAACAATTTCTTCTGAATTTTAAATTCTTGACTTACCGAAATATCTACCCGCATATAATCTTTTAAATTACTGCTGTTTATCGGCTCATAATCAAATTGATTATTGGCTAAACCATTGGCAGAAATTGGCGTAAAAGGTTTTCCGGTTCGCCAAATAAGTCCGCCGGAAGCTTTAAAATTCTTATAGCTATACGAGGTCGCAAAAGTAAAAGAGTTCAAGATCTCAAAGTTATTTGGGATACTCTTGGCTGAAAGATTTTCAAAATTATAGTTGTTTTCGGAGAGTGAATAGCTTAAGCGCGCATCAAAATTTTTAAATTTTTTATTGAGAAGAAAGTCTAATCCCACGATTCTATAATCGCCAATAATTTGCGCGTATTCATATTGATTTTGAAAACCTTGACTTTGAGATGAAATACCTTCTACCTTTTTTACATACGATTCGATGCTTGCCAGCCAATTATTTTTTTGATAGTTAACACCGATCGAAGCCTGTCTGCTTTTAGTGATAGGGAAATTAAATTGATCTGCAAGTTGCCATTTTCGATTTTCAATACCCAGAAAATCATTCTGAAAATTTACGATCTGCGATAAATATTGGCTTTTTAATTCACCTAACACTTCCACAGAAAAGTTCTTTAAAAACTGCTGATTAAAACTAAGTCGCGGTTCGGCTAAAAGAATATCAAAATCATTAAAATAGTTAATTCTAGCGCCAAGATTAACCAAGGTTTTACGGGAAGAACTTTGGTAGCGCAAACTAGAAAATAAATTATTTACGTTTAGTCGATTTTCAATTAGATCTTCGTTGGTAATTTCTTCATCTGCTTCAGCATCTCTACTGGTAGTTGAAGAAAATTCGTAACCGGAGTTGAGTTCAAAGCGTTCATTTAAATCCCATTTAGAGCTAATTTTAAAAGCCGTTTCAGACAAATTATTTTCCTGTTCAACAAATGTGTTGGTATTGAGAATACGGTTGGTAGAATTTAAATGATAATTAGAATGAAATAATTGAAGTTGAGTTGAAAAATTATCGGTCCAATTTCTTCGGTAAAAAGCGCCCATTCCTAAACTGTTTTGTGAAAGTGTACTTTTTTTGGTTTCCATAGAATTTTGATTGAATTCTTCGGCTGTAAAACTCAATTCATTAGCTATAGAAAAGTAATTTAATCGTAATAGATCTTTTTCTGAAAGTTGATATAACCAACGAAAACTTACATCAGAAAATTTAAAATCTTCTTCGGTATTAATTGCATTTGCAGTGTTGTCTGAGACTTCACTATTTTGAAAAGCTCGATCGTAATATTGCAAGTAGGTTGGAGTTACAAATGCTCCGTTAATAGAGGTTCTAGCAGCAATTTGTATCGACGATTTTTTATCTAATGGTGTATCGATAAATGCATCGGCGCTTAAAAAGGTAAGTCCAACTTCTGCTTCAAAATCATCATTTATTTTTTTTGCTGAAGAAAGCTCGATCACGCTCGAAACGCTATTACCATAAGTAGCCGGAGTTCCGTTTTTATATAAACTTACCGTATGGTTTTGATGCGGATTGATGGCTGAAATTAATCCGAAAAAATGTCCCGATTGGTACAAACGAATCCCGTCCCATAAAATTAAATTTTGGTCGTTGGTGCCGCCACGAATATTAATGTTCGAAACTTTTTCATTTACACTTTCAACTCCCGGAAGCGCCTGTATAGTTTGGAAAGCATCATTTTCTATAAGTCCCGGGATTATGCCAATTTCATCAAAATTAATTTTAAAACTTCCGTCTTTAATTTTAGAAACCCCTTTGGCAATAACGTTGGTAAGAATTACTTCGTCGAGTTCTTCTACCGTAATTTTTTCAGGTTTTTTTTCAACAGGAATGGGAGCATCGACAATAATTTGATTACTTCCGATAAGAGTAAATTTAAATCCGGTTTTCTCTTCTAAAAAAGCGATCGTTTCAGTTACTGAAAGCATATTGGGCGGTTCAGGAACTTCGATGTTTTTTAGATCTTCATCGGCGTAAGAAAATGTATAAGCAGAATGACTTTCGAGTATTTGTAATAATTCTGTAAGCCGAAAAGTATTCTGACTTTCTTCTTGTGAAAAAAGCTGATGGCAAAAAGCAATAAGAAATATAAAAATGAAGTAACTTTTTTTACTCACGCTCTACAATGCTTACAGAACTGCCTTCGATTTTGTACGTTAAGTGAAAAGGAATCGTGATTGCCTTCAACGCTTGATCTAAATTGTCATGTACAAAACTTCCGGTAAAGGTTCGATGAGCATCAAAAGTAATGTTTTTTGCTTGAATTTGAATGTCGTATTGGCGCTCTAATTCATTTAACACCTCTTTTAGTGGAGTACTGGTAAAACTGCTTTTTCCTTGCGTCCAAGAAGGAGTGGTGGTAGAAATATTTTCAACTAAACTCTGTTCGTTTATTTGTCTAAATTCTTTACCGGCCGGGAGTAAAACCGTTTCCCTTTCAGTTTTAACTTCTACTAAACCTTCGTAGCAAGTCACTACAAATAAATTGTTGCGTTGTTTTACGTTAAACTGAGTTCCTTTAACGCTTACAGAACCTAAATCAGTTTCTACGGTAAATTTTTCGCCTTTTGCTACTTTAAAAAAAGCTTCTCCGTCTAAATCGATAAAACGATTATCTTCCCAAGCATCTTCGTTGAACGATAAATGTGAACCTGCGTTGAGGTTGATTAATGAATTGTCTGGAAGTGTGATATTTTCTGTTGAAGCAATTTCTGTCGTAAACTCTTTGGTAGAGTTTGTGAAAAACATCGTGTAACTTAAGAAAGCGATTACTAAAATTGCGGCTATTTTACCAACTACACTCAGCCAATTGGTAGCTTGATGTTTTTGTTGTGCTTCTTTAATTTTCTCATAAGTGGCGTTAGCGTCAAAAGTTGGTGCTTTAAAATAGGTCGAAGCTTCAGCGATTTTTTGATAATCTTTAAAGGCATCTAATTGCTCAAGCTCTCGTTGCTCTTCTGCAGAAAGCTCGCCATCTAACCATTTTTGTATGAGTTTTTCTTCTTTCATCTTCGTGTTCTCTACCTGTAAAACAAGTAAAGCTAATTTTTTCCTACCTAAAGAATTAAATTTCTTTTAAATCTTCGCGTAATTTTTTTAATGCGGAATAAATTCTTTTTTCAACTGCTTTTCTTGAGATACCCAAAATCTCTGCAATTTCTTTATGTTTCTTGCCTTCAGTACGATTCATCATAAAAGCAACGCGTTGCGCTTCGGTAAGTTTTGCTAAGGCATTCTGAAATTTTTCGAGGTATTCTTTTTCTTCAACTAAAAATTGTGGGTCTTGATGATTTACTTTTTTAGTTTGCTTTTGCTGATATTTTAAAACCACTTTTTGATGGTTGTACTCATTCAGCATTAAATTATTGGCAACCGTAAATAAGAACGATTTGGCTTTATTAGGAGGTACGTCTTTGCATTTTTTCCAAAGTTTAATAAAAGCTTCTTGAACTTTGTCTTGAGGCTGAAGGGTATCACCAAATTTATAATAAAGAAAATTAAATAAATGAGTAGAATACTGGTTGTAAATCTTATTAAAAAGATGCTCTTCACAAACGTTTTCTTTTAGAGGTTTAGCCATTTATAAAATTTTGAGCAGATAAATGTAGAAAATTTTTTAAAGAAAGTAGGAATTTTTATTCACTAACTGTTCTATATAAAAGAAGTCTTTTGTTCGTTTAATAGTTAATTTTTTCGATTAACTAACTATTTGAAAATGAACTTCTTTGTTGTTTTTGTTTAGGGGGAAGACGGCCGTTTTTTTAACGGCCATTTTCTTTATATTCGCAAAAAAAACTTATCTAACTTTTAAACATGAAAACAAAATTACTTTTTTTATGTGGGGTTTTTTCAATTTTTTGCGGTCTGTCTCTTGGGGCTCAAAATGTTAATATCCCTGATGCAAATCTAAAAACAGCACTTGTAAATCATTCGCCAACGATCGACACAAATTCTGATGGTGAAATACAAGTTACAGAGGCTACGAACTATAACGGTGATCTTATTTTGCCGGGTAATAACATCGAAGATGTTACTGGCTTAGAATATTTTAACAATATTAATGTTCTTAACTTAGACTACAATAATATTTCAGATTTTAGTTTAAACGGTCTTACCGGTTTAACCTATTTAACTGTGAGATATAATAATTTAACATCTATAGACGTTAGTGCGCTTTCTTCTATAGAAAGTTTAGTACTTAGAGAGAATGATCTTACGAGTTTAGATGTTTCTAACAACCCCACGTTAGAATATTTAAATGTAAGGTTTAATCCGTTAGTAGAATTAGATGTTTCTTATAATGTAAATTTGGAAGAAATCACACTTTCCGATCTTGATGAAATAGAATATATCAATCTGAAAAACGGGAATAACGCAAATATGACTTCGATCGATCCGTTCTCTAATATGCCGGCGATCGAAATGGTTTGTGTAGATGATGAGACTACTTTTTTAAATAATCTTTACGATTTACCAACTTGGGGGCAACCTTGGTTTTTGGTAACCACAGATTGTAATTTTGCTCCGGGACAACTTAATAATATTTCTGGAACGATAAATCTAGATGCAGGTAGCGGTTGTGGCGATGCTAGTGCCATTGCTGTCCCAAATATGCTTGTAGAGACAAGTGTAGACGGTGATCTTTTTGGCACTTTAACCAATGAAAACGGAGCGTATTCACTTTACACTGATGAAGGTATAAATTCAGCTGCAACTATAAATAATTGGCCAAATTGGTTAAGTATAAATCCGCCAACTTCGTCGACCACATTTGCAGGTTTTGGCAATTTTACTTCCTTAGATTTCTGTGTAAATGCACCAACTTCTTTTGAAAATTTAAGTGTTGTTGTATTGCCAATAAATGATGTAATTCCCGGAAGTATGACGACTTATGAAATCGTGGTTGAAAATTTAGGATCTGGTCTACAAAGCGGTAGCGTGACTTTAACTTATGATGATGCTGTTCAGTCTTATGTAAGTGCTTCGGTTTCGCCTTCTTCAACAACTACAAATACCTTGAGTTTCGATTTTTCTAACTTAGAACCTTTTCATACTCAGAAAATTCAAGCAGAATTTCAAAATGAAAACAATTCGAATTTAACTGTAGGAGATGAGGTAACGATGACTGCGGAAGTTTTCCCAAATACCAATGATGTAGATACTGAAGATAATTTATTTGAAACTACTCAAACTGTTGTCGCAAACGCAAATGCTAATTACAAACAAGTCTTAGAAGGAGCAGAAATTTATGATACCGACCTAGACCAGTTTTTACATTACGTAGTAAGATTTCAAAATACCGGCGCAGGAAATGTTCAGAATTTAAAAATTCGAGATACGTTAAATGAAAATTTAGATTGGTCAAGTTTTAGAATGGTAAGTGCCAGTCACAGTAATTATCGCGTAGAGATCGAGGGCGGAAATGCAGTTGAATTTAGTTTTGACGATATCGATCTGCCTTACGCAAGTTTCGACGATGCAGGAAGTAGAGGTTATTTAGCTTTTATGGTAAAACCTAATGAAGACGCTGAGGTTGGCGATTTTATTTTAGGAGAATCTTCGGTTTATTTCGATTTCGATCCGCCGATGTTTACCAATCAAGTTTCTACAGAAATTGTAGAAAATCTATCAGTAGCTTCTTCAGATTTTTCAGCGGAAGTAAATTTATATCCTAACCCAACAAGTGGATTGGTAAGTATTCAGAATAATTCAGCATTACAAATAGAAAATGTAGAAGTTTATTCTATCACTGGTCAAAAAGTGTTGACTTTAACTTCCACACAAATCGATCTATCAACATTAAATAGTGGCGTTTATTTTGTGAAGCTTATTGCTGAAGAAGGAACTTCGATCACTAAAAAGGTGGTGAAACAATAAAAAATTCAACATCAATTAAAAAGCAAGCTTATTTTTAGGCTTGCTTTTTTTATTGTTATGCATCAAATCGTTAACTTTGCAAATCTCAAAAAATTGACTGAAAGATTATGTTTGATAATTTAAGTGATAAGTTAGATAAGGCATTACACGTATTAAAAGGGCACGGCCAAATTACCGAAGTTAATGTTGCAGAAACCTTAAAAGAGGTTAGAAGAGCATTGGTAGATGCCGATGTAAATTTTAAAACGGCTAAAAACTTTACCAACGAGGTAAAAGAAAAAGCATTAGGGCAAAATGTACTTACGGCTTTAAAGCCGGGAGAACTTATGGTAAAGCTTGTAAAAGATGAGCTTACCGAACTTATGGGAGGCGATGCAGAAGGAATTAACCTTTCAGGCAATCCTAGTGTAATTTTAATGTCTGGTTTACAAGGTAGTGGTAAAACAACCTTCTCTGGTAAACTTGCCAATTACCTTAAAACTAAAAAAACAAAGAATCCTTTACTGGTAGCTTGTGATGTTTACCGTCCGGCGGCGATCGATCAGTTACACGTAGTAGGAGATCAAATTGGGGTTGAAGTATTTTCAGATCGAGAAGAAAAAAATCCCGTAGCGATTTCTCAAAAAGCGATCGCTTACGCTAAAGAAAACGGTCATAATGTGGTAATTATCGATACCGCAGGTCGTTTAGCTGTAGATGAAGCGATGATGAATGAAATTTCAGACATCCATAAAGCGATCGAGCCACAAGAAACCTTATTTGTTGTCGATTCGATGACGGGGCAAGATGCGGTAAATACAGCAAAAGCCTTTAACGATACGCTAAACTTTGACGGTGTTATTCTTACCAAATTAGATGGTGATACTCGTGGTGGTGCAGCCATCTCGATTAAATCTGTGGTTAATAAACCTATCAAGTTTATTGGTACCGGTGAAAAGATGGAAGCGATCGATGTATTCTATCCTTCACGTATGGCAGATCGTATCTTGGGAATGGGAGATGTTGTTTCTTTAGTAGAAAGAGCTCAAGAACAATACGACGAAGAAGAAGCGAGAAAACTTCAGAAGAAAATTGCTAAAAACCAGTTTGGGTTTGACGATTTCTTAAATCAAATTCAGCAGGTGAAGAAAATGGGTAACATGAAAGACCTTATTGGTATGATACCCGGTGCAGGAAAAGCAATGAAAGATATCGATATTGACGATGATGCTTTTAAACATATTGAAGCGATCATTCACTCGATGACACCTGAAGAGCGTTCTACACCAACATTAATTAATGCGAGTAGAAAACGCAGAATCGGAAAAGGTTCCGGTACATCGGTAACGCAAGTAAATCAATTATTGAAGCAGTTTGACCAAATGAGCAAAATGATGAAGATGATGCAAGGGGGCGGCGGAAAGAAAATGATGCAAATGATGCGCGGAATGAAATAAAACATCAAGGCTGGGAGCAAAATGCCCGGCCTTTTTTTATAATAAGAATTTAGAACTTAGTATTACCCAGATTCAAATTAAATAAAATGATCCTTTTAGACGGTAAGAAAATTAGTAACGACATTAAAAATGAAATCACGGCAGAGGTTGAAAAAATGAAAAGCCGTGAAGAAAAAGTACCTCATTTAGCTGCAATTATTGTAGGGAACGATGGTGCGAGTATGACCTATGTAAACAGCAAGGTAAAAGCTTGTGAGCGCATTGGTTTTGAATCTACTTTAGTAAGAATGTCTGGGACAACCAGTGAGATGGAATTGCTTGATAAAATTGAAGAATTAAACCAAGATGATGATATCGACGGGTTTATTGTTCAGTTGCCGTTGCCACCGCAAATCGATACGCAAAAAGTACTAATGGCAGTAGATCCAGATAAAGATGTAGATGGTTTTCACCCTACCAATTTCGGAAAAATGTCGTTAGATATGACCTCTTTTATTCCGGCAACTCCGTTTGGTATCTTAGAATTGCTAGAGCGTTACGATATTCCTACCAAAGGAAAGCACACTGTAGTAATTGGTCGTAGTCATATTGTAGGAAGACCGATGAGTATTTTAATGGGAAGAAGCGGTTTCCCGGGGAATTCTACAGTTACCTTAACACATAAATACACAAAGAATATTACCCAGATCACTTCACAAGCAGATATTATTATTATTGCAGTGGGAATACCTCATTTTTTAAAAGCTGAAATGATTAAAGATGATGCGGTTGTGATCGATGTTGGAATTACTAGAGTTCCGGATGAATCTACGCAAAAAGGTTATAAGATTGTTGGTGATGTAGACTTTGATAATGTGAAGAAAAAAGCTTCTTACTTAACTCCGGTTCCCGGTGGAGTAGGACCTATGACGATCGCAATGTTATTGAAGAATACTTTACTAGCAAGAGAACGTCACAGAAAAAGAGAAAAATTATAGTCGATAAAATTCTATTGAATAAAAAAAGGAAACCAATTTGGTTTCCTTTTTTTATTTTAATCTTGTTCGAGTTTCCAGTCTAAGTATTTGTGTAGATCACTTTCAATAAAGCGTAACGCAAGTGCTAAAACACTAGCATCATCAACATAACCAAACCCGGGAATAAAATCTGGGATAATATCTAACGGATTCAAAACATATAACAGCGCAAATACGATAGAAGCAATAGTAAACCAAGGGATATCTCTATAAACTCCCAGTTTATAATCTTTCAGCATATTCACCATTAGTTTGCCTAGTTCTGTGTATTTTTTTAAAACACCTGCGGTAGACATTTTTCTATCAATTTCTTCTTGATTGTCTAAGGTTTCTGTGATGTCTTCAGGTCTAGATTTGTTAGCCTCTTTTCTAACGTAATCTTCGTTAATTTTATCTTTTATCTTATCGAATATCATATTATAATTTTTTAGCGTTACTTTCTTCTTTCAATTCTTTATTATCAATTTCTGAACGTTCATTTTTTTTGATAGACTTTTCTTTTCCGTATTCTTTTTTATAGATCATCACGATCAATAAAAATAGCGAAACCAATAAGGGACCAAAAATCAAACCTATAAATCCAAATAATGGTACTCCAACCACAACCCCAATTAATGTGATTAGTGGGTGAACATCAGATAAGCGTTTTAAAACATACAAGCGAATAATATTATCTGAAGAACCTACTACTACGATACCGTAAATTAAAATTGCAATCGCTTGCCAATTTTCTCCTTGGGTGAACATTAAAATTGTTACCGGTACAATACCAATGGCTGTTCCTACAAAAGGGATCATCGAACCGATCGTCGTGATCACAAACCAAAAAAACGGATCGGGCACTCCGAAGATTAAAAAACCAATCAGAGCAACGATCCCTTGTACGAATGCAACTAAGGGAATACCGATAGCATTGGCTTTAACCATATTACTACTTTCGTTACCAATCAACACTAAATTCTCGTGATTTATAGGAATGTATTCATCGAGCGATTCTCTAATTTTTTTACGATACGTGAGCATATAATATAGAAGAAAGTACATTATACCAATGGCGATAAATGCATTAAAAGTACCTCCTGCTAAATTTTGTAAGTTAGTAGATACCCAACCGGTAATTTCTGAAGTATTTATTTGGCTGCTTATATCATAATTTATAGAATGCTCCCAATTATTAATTTGGTCTTTAAATGCTTGTACTACTTTTTCAGAATTATTTACAGCTTTACCGATCTTCGAAGTTAATAATGTAACGATACCCGCAATTGGTACTAAGATCCCTAAAAAAGAACCGATCATTAAAACACTCGCTGCTAAGTCTTTGTTCCAACCTCGAGCAACTAATTTTTTCATCCAGCCTTTTAAAAGAAAAAATAACGTCACAGCTCCAAGCACTCCGGAGAGGTACGGCGTCATTTCTTTAAAAATTAAAAATCCTAAAAATAAAATGAGCAACAATATAAAAAGTTGTCTCACTAAGCCTGGTTGTAGTTGCTTCATAAATTATTTTGCAAATAGTTGATTTTGGTCTTTAAAAGCTTTAAACTCTAAAGCATTTCCGCAGGGATCATAAAAAAACATCGTGGCTTGTTCTCCGGGTTTGCCTTTAAATCGAATATAAGGTTCAATTTCAAAAGTGATATTTTTCTGTTGAAGTTTTTCTGAAAAACTATGAAAGTCTTCCCAAGTAAGCACAACTCCAAAATGCGGAATAGGCACTGCTTTTCCATCAACAGGATTCGTAGCTTTTTTTAAAGCGGCCTCTTTTTCTTTATAATGAATCACTAATTGATGCCCAAAAAAATCGAAATCTACCCAGTGATCATCACTTCTACCTTCTTGAAGTTCTAAAGTTTCACGGTAAAAAGTTCTTGCAGCCTCAAGATCATCAACTGGAATAGCTAAATGAAAAGGTTGAATTTTAGTCATAGTTAATTATTTCTAAGCGCGTAAATTAATTCATCTTTAGATATTTTAGAACGACCATCAATCCCTACATTTTTTGCCTGCTCGTATAATTCTTCTTTGGTGCGATCTTCATATTTTTCTGCTTTCCCACCTTTCTTACCAGAATTTGGAGAGTTCGCTATACGTGCAGATTTCTCTTTACTGTAACCTTGATCGCGTAAAGCTTCGTATTGATCTTCGTTCTTAATTCGTTTCGCCATTTTTATTTTAAAAATAGCAAGAATTAAAAAGCTTTACCCTTAAAAATATGTTACTTTTTACGCTTAACTCGTGGGCGCTTTGTGTTTTGGTTTTCTTTTTTGTTTTCTGTAGAAAGTTGAGAAGCTTCTTCAGTTTTACTAGAATTACCAATAAGCTCGTTGAGGTTTTTAAATTCTTCAGCAGTAAGTTCACGATATTTACCGAGTGGTAAATCTAATTCGATATTCATAATGCGAATGCGTTTAAGCTTCGTAACCTCATAGCTTAAATATTCGCACATTCTTCTAATTTGTCGGTTTAAACCTTGGGTAAGAATAATTCTAAATTCGTGACTGCCAACTTTAGAAACTTTACATTTTCGAGTAACGGTATCTAAAATAGGAACGCCATTACTCATTTTATTTAAAAAATCGTTGTTAATAGGCTTGTCAACCGATACCAAATATTCTTTTTCGTGATTGTTTCTGGCGCGTAAAATTTTATTCACGATATCACCATCATCGGTTAATAAAATTAAACCTTCACTGGGTTTGTCTAATCGACCGATCGGGAAAATTCTTTTCGGATAATTTATATAATCAATAATATTGTCTTTCTCTACACGCGTGTCGGTGGTGCAAACAATACCAATGGGTTTATTAAAAGCGAGGTAAACATTTTTTTCTTTTTTAGCTGATATTAACTCGCCATTCACTCGAACTTCATCGTCTTCAGAAATTTTTGTCCCCATTTCAGGAACTTCTCCATTAATTGTAACACGACCTTCATCGATAAGTTGGTCGGCCTTACGTCGTGAGCAATAGCCTACTTCACTTAAAAACTTATTTATTCGCTTTAATTGCTTCTCTTCTGCCAAAACTTATTTTTTTAGAAATTGAATAATTGCTGAATGAATATCATCATTATTTAATGAATGACCGGCACCTTCTGTCTCTATAAATTCTGAATGTTGAAGATTTTGATGAATACTTTTTGAAGCTTCTACCGGTGCGATTTTATCGTATTTATCGTGAATAACCAAAGTTGGTTGTTTTACATCTTTGGCAAACTTTGCTATCGAAAATTCTTCAAATTTAAAACCTAATTTATTATGAAAACGATCTTCTAGACCTTTCATTACTCGAGGTTTTAAGTTGAGTATTTGCTGATAATCATCCATAATAGAACTTAGCTCCGACGGAGGTCCCAATAGTACCAGTTTTTGAATATTCTTATTCGGGAATTGATGCTGATGAAAAACTGTTGTCATTCCGCCGATGCTATGCCCGATGATAACTTCAGGAGAAAATTCTTGCACCATTTTTTCAACACATTTGGTGTAAAGCGGCACGTGAATATAATTTCCGCTAGAAAATCCGTGTGCCGGAGCATCGAAAGCGTAAATATTATAATTTTCTTTTTGAAGTTTTTCGATCAAAACCTTCCAGCGATGAGTATTGCTTTCCCATCCATGAATAAGTAAAATCGTTTTGCCGCTACCTTCCCAATGATAGGTTTGGAGTTTAATCTCTTCAGCAACAACAGTTTTAGCTTTCGAATTATTTAAAAACTCTTCTTGTTCTGGTTTAACTCGACCACGACGAGGTGTACAAAATAAATAAAAAGCCTTTTTAACGGCTTTTTTGGGTTTTACTAAATGTAATGTGTTAAGTCTTACCCCTATAATTTTAGGTAAATACTTATTTATTGTTTTTTTCATAGATAAAACCCTTAAGTTAATTTAAACTTCGTCGGTATCTTTTTTTCTTTTAACGATCCCGATACCCGATAAGAAAAATATTAAGCCTACGATCGCAAATGCCCACGGACTTAAACCTACAGACAAGCTTCCAAAAATCCCGAATACTCCAAGAACTAACATTACCATTCCTGCTACTACGAGAATCATTCCAAGTACTTTAATCATTTCAATTTAATTTTGGTTAGAAAGTAAATATACTATGATGATTCTCTGCTAAGAAGACGATTAACATTTTCTAAACAAAGCTTTTATTGAGTTTGCCACTTTTTAATTTCAGCAAAGGCAGCATTTTCACCGGTCCAGCGTAAAATTTTCACTTCGTTGTTTAGATCATAATTTTCAAACCAAGTTCCGATCATTTTCCTTATTTCGGGATAGTTGGTAGAAAAATCATCAAAATTTGCTGCTTTTATAATTCTATATTTTTCATCTGCTGGGATAGCGATGATCTTATTATCAGATTCTCCTTGATCACTTAATGCCAGCATTGCGATCGGTATAATTTCAACAACACTTCCTGTCGCTAAATTTTCACCTAAAATTAGTACATCTAGCGCATCGCCATCACCACCTTTTTTAGGATCAGAATAGGTTGAAGGTATAAAACCATAATTACCTAAATACGGTAAAAAGTCGATTATTCGAGCTTTGCCTTCAGCAGAATCTACTACAAATTTTCTCGAAATTTTATCGTATTCTATCTTATGATTGGTTCCTGCAGGAATTTCAACTACCGCCTGTATTTGCTCTGTTTTCGAGTAAGTAGGAAGATGATAGTAATCTTTGTTTTTTTTGGTTTCGTTGCAGCCGACAATAAGAAAAGAAACTATAACTAAAAGAAAAATTGGGGTAACTTTCATATTATTCCCAACCAATCCAGAAACGTTTGATCTTGGCATCGTCCGGAATTTGATTTGGCTCTACCGGAATGTCGGTATTGTATTTAGCATCACCAGAAATATATTTCTTGTCGATCGCTACATAAACATTAATATCATCTAAAAAGACGATTACATTGCTAAGCGTATTTTCGATTCTAGAAATTTTATAATGCGTTGTAATATCTTTAAAAGTACTTTCTGTACTTAAGCCTTTATCGGTTTTAAATCTTTTGTCTTTTAACTGAATTGTAGAGATCGTACTCGTACTATCAAATCTTTGCACAGGATTTAAAAGTAAAAGTTCTTTCCCTTTATTATCATAAACCGCAATCTGGTTGGCGTTCCCAATTTGGTTTTTATCGAAAGAGATAATAGAATCTTTAGCGAAAATTGAATCTAATTCTCTAACCTGAATATCTTTAGAAAGTAAACCCACATCATTTTTAGTGATTAAAAACGGATCCTTTTTTTCTTCTTGAGAACAAGCTATTAATAGAGTGATAGAAAAAAGCGTGATTAATTTTTTCATTGCTATTTAAAATTTTAGAGGGTAAAAATAGGAATACTTATTTGCTCTTAGAAATAATTTTGAATTTATTCTTAGCTCGATCTCAATTTAAAATGTTGAAAAAATTTTTGTTCTTTAATGAATCATTATCTTTGCCCCGTGATGAAAAAAGAACAGATAGAGCAGTTGGTGAATGAAGGAAAAATGCTTCCGCTTATGGAAGAATTTTATACCATTCAGGGCGAAGGTTACCACAAAGGTACGGCGGCATATTTTATAAGAATAGGCGGTTGCGATGTTGGTTGCCATTGGTGTGATGTAAAAGAAAGTTGGGATGCAGAAAAGCACCCGCCAACCGTGACCGAAAAGATTGTAGATAATGCTACTAAATATAGCGACACGGTCGTAATTACCGGTGGCGAACCGCTAACTTGGGATATGACCGAGCTTACTACGCAACTTAAAGCCAAGGGAGCTAAACTGCATATCGAAACCTCAGGAGCTTATCAATTAAGCGGAGTTTGGGACTGGATTTGCCTATCTCCTAAAAAGCTAAAATTGCCTACACAAGAAGTTTACGATAAAGCCAACGAATTAAAAGTGATCGTTTTTAATAAACACGATTTAAAGTTTGCCGAAGAACAAGCCGCAAAAGTAAACGAAGATTGTATTTTGTATTTGCAACCGGAGTGGAGCGTTCGCGATAAGATTATTCCATTGATTGTCGATTATGTAATGCAAAACCCAAAGTGGAAAGTTTCCTTGCAAACCCATAAATACCTAAACATCCCTTAGTATCAACTATTATGGGCGCAACCCTAGCGGGTCGGGCTGTACGTTATATCTTTTTTGCTTGTCACTTCGAGCGGAGTCGAGAAGTCTTTTAAAAGCAAAAAAGGATGCCACTTCCATCCCTTGCGCAAAAAATATCAAAAGCCTTACTTCATTTAAGTGAGGCTTTTTTTGGTGGGAAATTTTATTCATCGTAATATTGCAATATATAATTAAAGAAATGGGATTAACAAAATCAGCTATTTTTACAAAAGAGCAAAACCACTTGGCACAAATGGCTAAAGTATTAGCGCATCCCGCACGTGTAGCGATTCTTCAGTATCTTATAAAAGTTAATCAATGTATTTGTGGCGATTTGGTAAATGAAATTGGTTTAGCACAAGCAACGATCAGTCAGCATTTACGAGAATTAAAATCTGCCGGAATCATTAAAGGAAATATAGAAGGGACCAGCGTTTGCTATTGTATAGATTCTGAAGTTTGGAAAGACATTCAGCAATTGTTTGATGGTTTTTTCAATGCGAATCCACAATGTCAAAGTGACATTTGTTGTTAAAAAAATTTAACCCTCTTAATCGCAATATTGCAATAAAACAATTATGAAAACAAAAGAATTTTTAGAAGTACTTAAAACATATAAAGATTTACCGGTATATTTTGAATATCAGCCGGGAAGCTTTGTAAGAACAGATTATCATCTTACCGAGATCAAGAATGTAGATTTTGATACAGTAGATTGTGGTGGTGTTCAAAATAAATGGCAAGAAGTGCACGTGCAGTTGTGGGAAAATGAAGTACCGGAACCTAATCATCAACTAACCGGATCGAAGATCTTATCGATTTTTGATGTAGTAAATAAAGTAAAAACTAGACTGGAAGATGTTGAGATTTTCTTTGAATATCAAAACCAAAACTTCCATAAAGCTACGCTTCCTGTGGCTGCGTACGAAGTGAAGAATGATTTATTAATCGTTCGATTAGGTGAAGGTTTTACCACTTGTAAGGCGAAAGACCGAGCAACTACAGAAGAAGAAAAAGCACAAGCTTGTTGTGGTTCTCCGGTAGAAGTTGAAGTTAAAGAAGAAGCGAATCAATGCGCGCCGGGGAGCGGTTGTTGCTAATAAAAATTAGAATGAAAAAATTAGGTTTTTTAGATCGTTTTCTTACGCTCTGGATTTTTTTAGCGATGCTCATCGGTGTAGCGATCGGTTATTTTTATCCCAGTAGTTCAGAAGTGATCAATAGTTTTCAAGTCGGTTCGACTAATATTCTTATTGCGATCGGATTAATTTTAATGATGTTCCCGCCATTAGCAAAAGTGAATTACGCCCTTTTGCCTAAAGTTTTTAAAAACACGAAAGTACTTACGCTTTCGCTAGTGCTTAACTGGATTATTGGGCCTTTGTTAATGTTTTTCTTAGCAATTACCTTTCTTCGTGATTATCCTGAATATATGATTGGATTAATTTTAATTGGTCTTGCGCGTTGTATTGCCATGGTTTTGGTGTGGAACGACCTAGCAGAAGGTAGTCCGGAATACGGAGCAGGTCTCGTCGCATTAAACAGCATTTTTCAGGTATTTGCTTACAGTTTTTATGCGTGGTTATTTATCACTAAGCTTCCGCCGTTATTTGGTTTTGAAGGAGCTTTGGTCGACATCTCTATCGTCACGATCGCAGAAAGTGTTGCGATTTACCTAGGAGTTCCGTTTTTGTTAGGAATTGTAACTCGGTATATCGGAGTGAAAACGAAAGGAGAAAAATGGTATAATGAAAAATTTATTCCGAAGATCTCTCCGCTAACCTTAATCTCATTGTTATTTACGATTGTGTTAATGTTCAGTTTAAAAGGAGAATTGATTGTTGAAATTCCGCAAGACGTACTTATTATCGCACTTCCGTTACTTATTTATTTTGTAGCGATGTTTTTAGTCAGCTTTTTTTCTGGTAAAAGTTTAGGCGCGTCTTATAAAGTAAATACTTCGGTAGCGTTTACCGCAAGCGGAAATAATTTTGAATTAGCGATCGCTGTGGCGATTGCAGTTTTTGGTTTGAATAGCGGACAAGCATTTGCAGGAGTTATCGGTCCGTTAGTAGAAGTTCCTGCGCTTATTTTATTAGTAAAAGTAGCATTTTGGTTACGAAAAAAATATTATAAAACTCAACCGGCTTAATATGAAATTTTATCCTCAACTTCAGCAATTAGTTCAAGAATTAGAACAAGATTTTACTTCAATTTCAGAAGAAAGAAAAACCGATTTAAATCTTTTTGCTGAAAAAATTAAAGAAAGCATTCAGCAATTTGGTAAGGCGAAAGTCATCGTAATTTGCACGCATAATTCTAGAAGAAGTCATTTAGGGCAAGTTTGGTTAAGATTAGCAGCAGAGAAATGTAATTTACCTGTTGAAACCTTTTCTGGCGGAACTGAAGCTACCGCATTTCATCTCAATATGATCGAAGCTTTAAAAGCAGCAGGTTTTCAAGTTGAAAAGATTAAAGATGGTGAAAACCCGCGGTACCAAATAAATATTTCAGAAGAAGATAAAAATAAAGAGCAATTGTTTTCAAAAGTTTATTCAGATGAATACAATCCGCAGGAAAATTTTATTGCAGTAATGGTTTGTACGGAAGCCGATGGTGGTTGCCCTTTTGTAGCGGGAAGTGTGGCAAGAATTTCGTTGCCATATCAAGATCCAAAATATGCTGATGGAACTTCAAAAGAAAAAGAAGCTTATCAAAAAACCTTAAAAGAAATAGGTCGAGAAATGCTGTATGTAGCTGCTCAAGTTTAATTTAATAAAAAAGCCTTTCAGTTCTTGAAAGGCTTTTTTTATACTTTTTATAACAATTTATTTTTCCACATTTTTTAAAGGAACTTCTACATAGGTATTTGCCCAGCCCATTAATAAATTGGTTCCGTTTTCAATTGGTTGAAAGGCGATCGAAAAATCTTCAATAGGCGCTGCTGCTTTTCTTGCTGGAGCTTTAATTCTTAACAAATCTTTGTCGGGATCATAATTTTCTGCACCCCATTGGTTTCTCGCTTTGTTAAATATAATGGTCCATTGTGTTTCTTCTGGTATGGTATAAACGGTATAAGTTCCTGCAGGCACATTTTGACCACCAATAGTCATATCATTGTAAAGTCTAATTTCTGTAGCTTCGTTAGCGCCTGTTCTCCAAACATCGCCGTATGGTACTAATTCTCCGAAAATTTCACGACCTCTCATTTTTGGACGGCTGTAAATTACTCTTGCCATTGGTGAGTTATCTTCGTTTCTAATAATGCTCACATCCATCGGACTTTTATCTAGATCTGAGAAATCTTGAGCTTGAGTATCAAAGCAAAAAAGACTAAAGACCATTACTAAACTTAAAACTACTTTCATCATTGTATTTTTGATTTTGTTGAAATATAACTTAAACGCAGAAGTATTATTGTTAAGGTTTTATATATCTTCTGTTAAAATTAAGGGAGCGGTATCTTTTTAAACTTATCGTCGCTTAGAATGGCTATTTTTAATTAATTGTTAATAACTTCAAGGTTTGCAGGC
This sequence comes from Mesonia sp., assembly GCA_012964435.1. Lineage (GTDB taxonomy): Bacteria > Bacteroidota > Bacteroidia > Flavobacteriales > Flavobacteriaceae > Mesonia. The sequence goes on from DTTX01000060.1 coordinate 31,202, forward strand.
TTTTCAAACTTCAAAAACAAGCTTGCTTTTTCTATATTTGTTTTCTAAGTATGTTAAAATTTGAATATGAGCGAAGAAGTTAAAAAAGATTATTCCGCAGATAGTATACAGGCCCTTGAAGGGATGGAGCACGTACGTATGCGTCCGTCGATGTATATTGGTGATGTTGGCGTTAGAGGTTTGCACCATTTAGTTTATGAGGTGGTCGATAACTCTATCGATGAGGCAATGGCCGGTTATTGCGATGCTATCGATGTGGTAATAAATGAAGATAACTCGATCTCTGTAAAAGATAATGGTCGTGGTATTCCTATAGATATTCATAAAAAAGAAGGAGTTTCTGCCCTTGAGGTAGTAATGACCAAAATTGGAGCCGGAGGTAAATTCGATAAAGATTCTTATAAAGTTTCCGGTGGTCTTCACGGTGTTGGGGTAAGTTGTGTGAACGCACTTTCTACTCACTTACACGCAAAAGTTTATAAAAAAGGTCAGGTTTGGGAGCAGGAATATGAACGTGGGAACACTTTATATCCTGTAAAAAGTACTGGAGAAACCGACGATAATGGTACTGCTGTAACTTTTAAACCGGATCCGGAAATATTTAAAGAGGTTACTATATTTAATTACGATACGTTAGCAAAACGTCTTCGTGAATTAGCTTTTTTGAATAAGGGAATCAAGATCTCTTTAATCGATAGAGTTATCGACCACCTCATAAACTAAATGGTGCAGATGAAAAAGGAGAATATATTTCAGATCATTTTCATTCTGAAGATGGTCTAAAAGAATTTATTCGCTTTTTAGATGAAACTCGTGAGCCGATCATTGCCGATGTTGTTTCGATGGAAGGTGAGAAAAACGGTATTCCTGTAGAAGTGGCGATGATTTATAATAATTCTTATAATGAAAATCTTCACTCTTATGTAAATAATATTAATACACACGAAGGTGGTACGCATCTTTCAGGATTTAGAAGAGGTTTAACAACTACTTTGAAGAAGTACGCAGATGCTTCAGGAATGTTAGATAAATTGAAATTTGAAATTTCTGGAGACGATTTTCGTGAAGGTTTAACGGCTATTGTTTCTGTGAAAGTTGCAGAACCACAATTTGAAGGGCAAACCAAAACGAAGTTAGGAAACCGTGAGGTGACTTCAGCAGTATCTCAGGCAGTTTCAGATATGTTGGAGGCTTACTTAGAAGAAAATCCTAACGATGCGAAAACTATTGTTCAAAAAGTAATCTTAGCCGCACAAGCGCGTCACGCTGCAAAAAAAGCGCGTGAGATGGTGCAACGTAAAACTGTAATGAGCGGTGGAGGCTTACCGGGTAAACTTTCAGATTGTTCTGAGCAAGATCCTGAACAGTGCGAAGTATTCTTGGTAGAGGGTGACTCGGCAGGTGGAACGGCAAAACAAGGACGTGACCGTAACTTCCAAGCAATTTTACCATTACGTGGTAAGATCTTGAATGTTGAAAAAGCGATGCAGCATAAAGTTTTCGAAAATGAAGAAATCCGAAATATTTATACAGCTTTAGGAGTTACAATCGGTACAGAAGAAGATAGTAAAGCATTAAACCTTTCTAAATTAAGATATCATAAAATTGTGATTATGTGTGATGCCGACGTCGATGGTAGTCACATTGCAACTTTAATTTTGACTTTCTTCTTTAGATATATGCGTGAACTTATTGAAGCAGGTCATATTTATATCGCAACGCCTCCTTTATATTTAATTAAGAAAGGAAATAGAAAGCGTTACGCTTGGAATGAAAAAGAACGTGACGAAATTACAAATGAATATGCCGGTGGAGTAGCAGTACAACGTTACAAAGGTCTTGGGGAGATGAATGCCGAGCAGCTTTGGGATACTACTATGAATCCTGAGTTTAGAACGCTACGCCGGGTAACTATCGATAATGGTGGTGAGGCAGATCGAATCTTCTCGATGTTAATGGGAGATGAGGTGCCACCACGTAGAGAGTTTATCGAGAAAAATGCGGTTTACGCGAATATTGATGCTTAATAATAAATAAAGTTCTATATTTCAAACCCACGATAGTTTTTCGTGGGTTTTTTATTTATATAAACTCTTATCATTTGAAAAATTTTTATCTTTTTTTTCTTTTCTTTTCGTTTTTGAAATTTGGATTTTCACAAACTAATTATGTTGAATTAATACCTAATATAATTCAAGATGTACAACGCTTTGGTGAAGCATATATAGATCCGGCAACAGATGCGGCAATGTATAATGTGAATAGTGGCTGGTACTCTTCTGCAGAAACTAAAAATTTTTTAGAAGTTGAATTAAATGTGCTTTCAAATATTTCTGTAATACCAAATACTGGAGGCAATTTTATTTTAGATCCTTCAACCTATAATAGCATTCGTTTTGAAGATGGTTACGAACCTAGAAATGTCGCAAGTATCTTTGGCAGCGATATGGATATTTCTATTTATATCGATTATGAAACCGATGAAGGTACAGAAAGCATAGAGTTAGAATTGCCTCCGGGTATTGATAACGGAAATGTAAACTTACTTCCAACTTTTTTTATTCAAGGAAATCTGGGTTTACCAAAAGGAACCGAATTAAAATTTAGGTATTCTCCGGAAATTGAAGTAGGCGATATCACTACAGAAGCGAAAGGTTTGGCTTTGCAACACGAATTTACGAGCTGGTTAAAAGAAGATCAGGATTTTTTCTTAGATATCGCGGGAATGATCGCTTACAGTAATTTTGAAGCAAATTATTTTATAGAGAACGAAGATCCTACGAGTGAAGCATCAATTGTAAGCGATTTGGATGCTTGGTCTTTTTCACTTATAGCTTCTAAAGATCTCAATAATTTCACCTTTTTTGGAGGCTTAGACTATTCAACAGCAAAGTCTATATCCAATTTTCAAGGAATTTATACGTTACCAGAAGAAGGAGAAATGTTTCAAAATGTTCTGGATCAGATAGAGATAGAAAATAAAACAAATGGCTTTTCTGGAACTTTAGGGATTAATTATTTATTTGGTTCTTTCGTGACGAAATTAGCAGTAAATTTGCAAAAATATAGTAATTTATCAATCGCCGTAGGTTATCACTTCGGAAAATAAAATAGAGTATATGAAAAAGTTAATGATGAGTTTACTTGCTTTTGCGGGTTTAAGTGTAAGCGCACAAGATGATATTCAAAATATTTTACGTGCCGGAGTCGAAGATGCTACCAGATTTAGCGAAAGCTATATAGCGCCGGCTGCAGAAGCTTCAATTTATAGTTTAGCAAATGGTTGGTATAATTCTGCAGAAGCTAAAGAAACCTTACATTTTGAAGTTTCTGTAATTGCGAATGCGGCATTGGTAGGCGATGATAAGCAGAGTTTTACTTTAGATGTGAATGATTATAATTATATAACTTTCCCTGATGGCTCGCAGCAAAAAGAAATTGCAACGGTTTTTGGAGAAAACAATCCTGAACAAACAGTCATCGTAGAATATGAAACCGATAATGGTACAGAAACTACACAAATTACTTTACCACAAGGTTTAGGCGGAAGCAATATTAATTTTGTGCCTACAGCCTATTTGCAAGGAAGTTTAGGTTTGGTAAAAGGTTTTGAGGTTAAAGCTCGATTTTTACCGGAAGTAGATTATGATGGTGCTAAAACCAAGTTTTACGGAGCGGCTCTTCAACACGAATTTACAAGTTGGATAACCGGTGAAAAGTTATTGCCTATCGCAATCTCCGGGTTAGTAGGTTATAATCGTATAGAAGCTTCTTACGAATTAGACCAAACAACTGTTCAGGGAGTTAACCAAACTATTAATTCAGAAATGAATAGTTGGATGTTTACAGCAATCGCATCGACGAAATTACCGGTGATTAATTTTTACGCAGGCTTAGGTTATGTTTCGGGAGATGCAACAACTTACTTAGAAGGTTCTTATACAATAGATGAAGGCCCTTTAGAAGGTCAAACTTTAGTAAACCCTTATTCGGTAACTACCGAAGTAGGTGGGGTGAATGCTACCTTAGGTTTTAAACTAAAATTGGCATTTTTTAGATTAAATGCATCTTATAGCTTTCAAGAATATCAAAATTTTAATTTAGGGATAAATTTTGGCTATTAATTCTTTTTTAAGCGCTTAAATATTCCGCTAAGCGAAATCAATTTTGTATTTTAGCAATCGTTTAAAAATTCAATAATTATTATCACTAAAAATTCAAAATAATGAAAGTTACAGTAGTAGGAGCAGGTGCCGTTGGTGCGAGTTGTGCAGAATATATCGCCATTAAAAACTTTGCTTCAGAAGTAGTCATTTTAGATATTAAAGAAAACTTTGCTGAAGGTAAAGCGATGGATTTAATGCAAACTGCTTCTTTAAACGGTTTCGATACTAAAATTACAGGAAGTACTAACGATTATACCAAAACTGCAGGAAGTGACATTGCAGTAATAACCAGTGGTATTCCGCGTAAACCGGGAATGACAAGAGAAGAACTTATTGGTATTAATGCCGGTATTGTAAAAGAAGTTTCTTCAAACTTGATCAAGCATTCTCCGGAGGTAACTATTATTGTGGTAAGTAACCCTATGGATACGATGACGTATTTAGTGCATAAAACTACCGGTTTACCAAAAAACAAAATTATTGGTATGGGTGGTGCATTAGATAGCGCTCGTTTTAAATACAGATTATCTGAAGCTTTAGAAGCTCCTGCTTCTGATGTCGATGGGATGGTAATTGGCGGTCACAGTGATACCGGTATGGTGCCATTAACAAGATTAGCTACTAGAAATAGCGTTCCTGTTTCAGAATTTATTTCAGAAGAAAGATTAAATCAAGTAGCAGAAGATACTAAAGTTGGTGGAGCTACATTAACTAAAATGTTAGGTACAAGTGCTTGGTATGCTCCGGGAGCAGCAGTTTCTGGTTTAGTACAGGCAATTGCGTGTGACCAAAAGAAAATCTTCCCTTGTTCGACTTTACTTTCTGGAGAATATGGTTTAGAAGATTTATGTATCGGTGTGCCGGTTGTTTTAGGTAAAGACGGTATCGAAAAAATCGTTGAGATCGAATTGAACGATGCAGAGAAAACTAAGCTTAAAGAAAGCGCAGAAGGGGTAAAGAAAACTAATGGTTTGTTAGAACTGTAAGTAATTAACCTATAAATTATAAAGCCTGCTGAATGTTAAATTTCAGCAGGCTTTTTTTGTGAAATTTATCTTAAAAAAATAATTGTCATTTCATGTTTGAAACCCTATATTTGTCCGTTTTTAAAAATAGATTAATCAATAACTTAAAGAATAATGCAGAATAAACTACATTATCAAGAACGATCGCAATTTGAGAACCTTGTTGGTAAG
>DTTX01000061.1 GCA_012964435.1 Mesonia sp.
AGCTTCTGCTCCGGCCGTACAAACGTACACTCCGGCAGGTGAAGAAATTTTTGAAGAAATTAAAAACTCGCAAATGCGTAAAACCATTGCGAAACGTCTTTCAGAGTCTAAATTTAACGCTCCTCATTATTACTTAACGATTGAGGTAGATATGGAGAACGCGATGGCTTCAAGAAAGCAAATTAACGAAATGCCAGATGTAAAAGTGTCGTTTAACGATATGGTCATTAAAGCTTCTGCAATGGCATTGCGTAAACATCCACAAGTAAATTCTACTTGGAGTGCAGATAGCATGAAAATTGCAAAACACATTCATATGGGAGTTGCTGTAGCGGTAGATGAAGGTTTAGTGGTACCGGTTTTAAAATTTGCAGATCAAATGCAAATGACGCAGATCGGAGCAAATGTAAAAGACCTTGCCGGTAAAGCACGTAACAAAAAGCTTCAGCCTAAAGAGATGGAAGGTAGTACCTTTACGGTTTCTAACTTAGGTATGTTCGGTATCCAAGAGTTTACAAGTATCATTAATCAGCCAAACTCAGCAATTTTATCTGTTGGTGCTATCGTAGAAAAGCCGGTAGTGAAAAATGGAGCGATTGTAGTTGGGCACACGATGAAGTTAACTTTGGCTTGCGATCACAGAACTGTAGATGGCGCAACCGGAGCTCAATTCTTACAAACCTTAAGAACTTATTTAGAGAACCCGGTAACCATGCTGGCATAATCTAATTAAATTTATAAATCTAAAATCCCGTTAACCAACGGGATTTTTTTATATTTAAAGATGAAGAAATATTTACTATACTTAGCCTTGCCTGCGTTAATTTATGGTTGTGGTGAAGCTAAAAGCAACGAAAACAAGAGAGGGGTTTCAGAAGTAGAAACAACTGAAACTGTAAACGAATCGACAGAAATTACAGAGGCTTCCATTAAAGAATCTATAGATTATTTGGCTTCAGATGAATTGAAAGGTAGAAAATTTGGTACGCCGGGTATCAAAAAAGCTGCCGATTATATTCAGCAAAAGTTCAAAAAAGCAAAGCTCAAACCTTATTTTACCACCTTTCAAGACAGCTTTTCTCACAAAGGAAAAGACGGTTACAATATGGTTGGTTTTAAAGAAGGGAGCGACCCAAAATTTAAAAATGAAATTATTGTGCTTGGAGCACATTACGATCATATTGGTGTTCTAAAAGGTGAGCAAGTGGTTAACGGAGATTCAATCGCGAATGGAGCTAACGATAATGCGGCAGGAACCGCTTCTATCTTAGAACTGGCAAAGTATTTTTCAGCTAAAGAAACTAAACGAAGTTTACTATTTGTGCTTTTTTCTGCGGAAGAAGAAGGTTTGATTGGTTCAAAACATTTAGCGCAAAAACTAGCGAAAGAAAATGCACCAATCTATTTGATGTTGAATTTTGAAATGATCGGTATTCCATTAGAAAATCAAACTTATTCGGCTTACGTTACCGGTTTTGAGGGGTCAAATTTAGCTGAAAAGTTTAATCAATATGCTGAAAAAGAAGTGTTCGGTTTTTTTGAAAAAGCTAAAGAATTTCAACTCTTCAAAAGAAGTGATAACTATGCTTTCTACCAAGAAATGAATATTCCTGCGCAAACTTTATGTACGTTCGATTTTTCTAATTACCCCTATTATCATCACGTTGATGATGAAGCAGAATTAATGAATGTTTCTCATATGAAGAATTTGCTGGAAGATATTATTCCAGGAATCGAAGGAATGGCAAATTCAGCAGAAAAAGAAATTCAACTCAACGATAAGCAGTAAGATTTTATGAAACGAATTGTTATTACCGGTACAAGCCGCGGAATTGGTTTTGAAATGGTTCAGCTTTTTGCTCAGCAAGATTGTGAGATCTTAGCTTTGTCTAGAAACCCAAAACCTGTTCAAGAATTAAATTTATCGAATGTTACCGCTTTGCCTTTTGATTTAGCTTCAACAGAAGATTTAGACAACGTAGAAAGTTTTCTGAAAGAGAATTGGAGCAGTGTTGATATTCTGATCAATAACGCAGGTAAATTAGTGAACAAGCCATTTACCGAGATCACTGCAGAAGAATTATTTTCTGTTTACCAAACTAATGCAATGGGAACCTTTCAGCTTACGCAAAAAGTTGTTCCGATGATGAAATCTGATGGTCACGTGGTCAACATCAGTACTATGGGCGGCGTACAAGGAAGTGTGAAATTTCCGGGTTTATCGGCGTATAGTTCAAGTAAAGCTGCGATAATTACTTTAACAGAATTATTAGCAGAAGAATATAAAGAAAGCGGACCTTCATTTAACGTGTTAGCTTTGGGAGCGGTGAAAACAGAAATGTTAGCTGAAGCTTTCCCGGGTTACGAACCGCCAACAACCGCTCGTGAAATGGCGTCGTATATCGTGAATTTTGCGCAAATCGGAGCTCAATTTTATAACGGTAAATTGCTACAAGTTTCAAATTCTACACCGTAAGTGAAAGAAATTTTAACGAAATACCTTCCTGAACGAGCAGTAGAACCTGCCTTTCTCCTTATTGCTGAAAACGGAATTTACCTTAAAATCGTTAATGAGCGTAAAACTCGTCACGGCGATTACCGAAAGCAAAACGGGATTGCTCAAATTACGGTTAATGCCAATTTAAATCCGTATCGGTTTTTAATTACTTTGATTCACGAAATCGCACACGCTGTAGCTTTCGAAAAGTACGGAAGGCTTATAAAACCTCACGGTAAAGAATGGAAATATACCTTTCAGCAATTAATGTTACCCTTTATAAATCCGGGCATTTTTCCGCAATCGGTACTGCCAATTGTTGCTCATCATTTTAGAAACCCGAAAGCGAGTAGTGATACAGATGCAAGACTTTCAGTTGCGTTAAAACAATTTGATGCGCAAAACAATAAAAATTATATTTTTGAAATCCCTTACGGAAGTATATTTAGAATCGATAACGGAAGGGTTTTTAAAAAAGGAAGAAAGCGAATTAAACGTTACGAATGCCAAGAAGTTTCTTCGGGCAGCGTTTATATTTTTCAGCCTAATGTAGAAGTAGAATTAGTAAAAGTCGTATAGATGAATAAGAATTATTATGCAATTTTAATGGCCGGTGGAGTAGGATCTCGTTTTTGGCCGGTAAGTAAAAAGAAATATCCCAAGCAATTTCATGATATTTTAGGAACGGGAGAAACACTTATTCAGCGAACTTTTAATCGCTTGGCAAAACTTATTCCTGAAGAAAATATTCTTATTCTTACCAACGGTATGTATAACGATTTGGTAAAGGAACAATTACCAAGTGTGACCGATAATCAAATTGTATTAGAACCTGTAATGCGAAATACCGCACCGTGTATTTTACTTTCTGCTTTAAAAATTCAGAAGCAAAATGAAGACGCCATGATGGTCGTGGCACCAAGTGATCACTGGATCGAAGATGAAGATGCTTTTGTGGCCGACTTACAAACCGCTTTTGATGCTTGCCAACGACAAGATGATTTATTGATGACTTTGGGTATTCAACCAACTTTCCCGCATACAGGATATGGTTATATTCAATATGAAGAAAATACTTCTTCTGCCATTAATAAAGTTTTAAATTTTAAAGAAAAACCTGATTACCATACCGCAAAAGAATACCTTTCAGCAGGTAATTATGTCTGGAATGCCGGTATTTTTGTGTGGAGTGCCAAAGCGATTACCGAAGAATTTAAAATTCATAATCCGGCGATGTACGAGATTTTTGCTGAAGGAGAATCTTACTATAATACCACGCAGGAACAGCGTTTTATTAATGAAAATTACGAAGACGCCGAAAATATTTCCATTGACTACGCAATTATGGAAAAGGCTGAAAATGTTTGTGTGATCCCCGCAACTTTTGATTGGAACGATCTTGGTTCTTGGGGAGCTTTGCACGATGAGTTAGAGCGCGATGAAAACGAAAATGTATTCATCAACGCTAAAAGTTTAACTCAAAATGCATCGAATAATATTGTTCGTACGTTAGGAAATAAATTAGTAGTTTTAAAAGATATTGACAATTACATTATTGTTGAAGATGAAGAAGTGTTGCTGGTTTACCCGAGAGGTGACGAGCAAGGTATCAAAGAAGTGAGAAATCTCGCTAAAGAAAAATTTGGAGAAGACCTAATTTAAATGAAAGAAGACCAACAAGAAAATACAGAATTAGATTCTAAATCTGAAAAGCTTTCAAAAGATTTGAAAGGTACTTTTGGTAGCTTTAAAAGTTTTCTTTCAGACTTATTAGATATTCGCAGCGATACCGATCGCGATTCTACTATTGAAGCGGTTAAGAAAGATATTACCTTTAAAGGGCACAATGCGTGGATTCTTATTTTCTCTATTTTTGTGGCTTCGATTGGTTTAAACGTAAGTAGTACTGCGGTAATTATTGGTGCGATGCTTATTTCACCTTTAATGGGACCAATTGTCGGGATTGGCTTATCTGTAGCGATTAATGATGTCGATACCTTAAGACGTTCGCTTATTAATTTAGGGGTGATGGTTGGTTTGAGCGTATTTACTGCATTTCTCTACTTTTGGGTTTCTCCGTTAACAGGAAGCAATGCTGAGTTAGAAGCAAGAACTTATCCGACAATTTTAGATGTTTTAGTGGCTATTTTTGGTGGTCTAGCACTTATTGTGGCCAAAACCAAAAAAGGAACCATTGCAAGTGTTATTTTTGGGGTAGCTATTGCTACCGCTTTAATGCCGCCACTTTGTACGGTTGGTTATGGCTTGGCGCAAGGTAATTTTTCTGATGCTGGCGGAGCGCTTTACTTATTTTCGATCAATGCCACGTTTATCGCACTTTCAACCTTTGTAGTTTCAAAACTTTTAGGATTTCCGTTGGTGCGTTATGCTAATTCTAAGCGAAGAAGAGTGACCGCGCAAATTGCTTCTATTATTGCGATCATCGTGATGGTGCCAAGTATTTACTTGTTTTACAATATGCTGAAAGAGTCTTATTTTAAGCAAGAAGCTACGCGTTTTGTAGAAGAAGAATTAATGATTTACGAAGATTCTTTTTTGCAGAAAAACTCAACCATTTTTGCTTATAATGGCGGAACCGATCCTAAAATTGAAGTTTCTTTTCTTGGGAAAGAAATCCCGAGTTCAGTGATTAGTTTGTGGCGAACTAAAATGAAGAACTATAAAAATTTAGAAGACGCATCTTTAATTATTCTTCAGAATGAAAATACAGAATCTTATGATCAGCTTCAGTATATGCGAGAATTTAAGCGTAGAGACTCGTTGAGTATATTGAATAAAGATGAACGTATTTCATTTTTAGAAACCGAATTGAAGAAGCTTTCAAAATTAGCAGAGCATCAAATTCCGTTCAACAAAGTGAGCAAAGAAGCCAAGATCAATTATGATGGTTTAGCAAGTTTTAGCTACGCCGATAAAATTATTTCTAATTTCAATACTACCGATACGATCCCGGAGTTTCGTGTAGTTTGGGCAGATTCGATTCCGCAGCAAGACATTCAGAAAAATGAAATGAAACTAAAAGAGTGGTTACAATTTACCTTAGAATTGGATACCTTGGTGTTTAAAAGAGATTAATTACAATCCTTTCAACTGTGCTTTTCTTACTTTTTTGAATAATTCTGAAGAGTAAACAAAATCGGTAAGCGACTCGTCTTCAGATTTATAAATTTCATCTTTAGAGCCGTTCCAAGCTAAGTTTCCATTTTTTAAATAAACGATATTTTCTCCAATCTCTAACACCGAATTCATATCGTGGGTGTTAATGACGGTAGTAATATCATTCTCTTTAGTAATCTCTTGAATAAGATTATCGATTAGAATAGCAGTTTTAGGATCTAGACCTGAGTTAGGTTCATCACAAAAAAGGTATTCCGGTTTATTTACAATGGCACGTGCAATTGCCACACGTTTTTGCATACCACCACTAATTTCTGAAGGAAATTTATTATTTACATTGCGTAGATCTACTCGCTCTAGAACCTCTTCAACGCGATTCATCATTTCTCCTTTTTTCTGTTTGGTAAACATTTTTAGAGGAAACATTACATTTTCTGCAATGGTCATCGAGTCGAACAATGCACCACCTTGAAAAACCATTCCGATCTTTTGGCGTAATTCCCTTTGTTTTTCAATCTCTAAAGAAGAGTAAGCTTGACCATTATATTCAATTGTACCGTCGGTAGGCTCGAACAAACCAAGTAAACATTTTAAAAATACGGTTTTCCCGGCACCGGATTGACCAATAATTAAATTTGTCTTTCCTTGGTAAAATTCAGTATTTATTCCTTTTAAAATCTCCTCTTTTCCAAAACTTTTATGTAGATTATTAACTTTTATCATTAGCTTAAAAGTAATTGGGTTAGTAGATAATTGGCAAGAATAAGAACAACACTCGTCCAAACAAAAGCTGTGGTACTTGCTTTACCAACTTCTAGCGCGCCGCCTTTCATATAATAGCCGTGATAAGCCGGTATGGTTGCTAAAATTAAAGCAAAGAAAAAAGTTTTGATAAACGCGTAAACTAAATGAAACGAAATAAAATCGTTTTGTAAACCATTTAAAAATTGCTCACCGGCTACAAAACCACCAAGAACTCCGGCAGCATAAGCTCCGGCAATCCCAACGAACATAGAGATGGCAATCACAAAAGGATAAAATAACATGGCCACGATCTTAGGGAAAATTAAGTAGTTTGCAGAGTTAATTCCCATTACTTCAAGAGCATCAATTTGCTCCATTACTCGCATCGTACCAATACTAGAAGTGATATTAGAACCTACTTTACCCGCCATAATGATTGAGATAAACGTAGGAGAAAATTCTAAGATAATCGATTGTCTTGCGGTAAAAGCAATTAAACTTTTAGGAATTAAAGGATTGTTTAAATTTAATGCCGTTTGAATGGTAACCACTCCACCAATAAAGAAAGAGATAAAAATAACGATCCCTAAAGAACTAATAATTAAATCATCGATCTCTTTAAAAATTAGACCTCTAAGTACAGAAGTTTTCGTCATTCGACCGAAAACTCTCTTTAACATTATAAAATATTCACCAATATCGTGGAGGTACTTCATTCACACAGTTTTTGTAAAACTAAAATAGAAAAAATTATCATAAAAGTATTTAACTAAGAATTAATCTTTAAAAGTTTCAACATTCCTATTTTTGCAGCCTAATGTTTATTTTTTATGAGAAAAATTCAAATTTTAATTTGTTTGAGCTTATTTGTATTTAGCTGTAAAACTTCAGAAAAAACTATTGCTGCAACAAATACAGAAAGCACTGTTCAGGTTAAAGATAGTATTAAATCTATACATGAAAACCCAAAATTAGTTGTCGGCATCGTGGTCGACCAAATGCGTTACGATTACCTTACTAGATTCTGGGATAGATTTGGAGATGACGGTTTTCGCAGATTAATTTCTGAAGGATATAACTGTAAGAATAATCATTTTAATTATGCTCCTACCAAAACCGGACCTGGACATGCTTCAGTATTTACCGGAACAAGTCCAAAAAATCACGGAATTATTGGTAACGATTGGTACAATAAGTTTGAAAAACAAATGGTGTATTGCGCAGGAGATACAAATGTAGAACCTTTAGGAACCACATCTAACGCCGGAAAAATGTCACCTCACCGAATGGTTTCTACCAGTTTCGCCGATCAAAACCGTTTACATACACAGTTTAAAGGAAAAACCATTGGAGTTTCTGTAAAAGATCGCGGAGCTATTTTGCCGGCAGGTCACTCGGCTAACGGTGCTTTTTGGTTTGAAGGCGGCGAAAACGCAAACTTTATTTCGAGCACTTATTATTTTGAAGAATTACCAACTTGGGTGCAAAATTTTAATGCTGAAAAGCACGCTGAAAAATACTTGAAAACTTGGAACACACTTTACCCGATTGAAACTTACACCGAAAGCGGAATCGATAAAAACACTTATGAATATAGTTTTAGAAGTAGTGAAACAGCAGCATTTCCTTATGATTTAAAAGCATTGAGTAATGATAATGGCATCACAAGTATTTTAAAAAATACGCCTTTTGGAAATAGCTTAACCACAGATTTTGCGATGGCTGCTATTAATGCGGAAGAGTTAGGGCAAGATCAAATAACCGATGTGTTAACGCTTAGTTTTTCTTGTACCGATTATGTAGGGCATAATTTCGGTGTGAATTCTAAAGAAATTGAAGACACTTACTTGAGATTAGATCAAGATATCGCTAGATTTTTAGAGTATTTAGATGAAAAGGTAGGCGAAGGAAATTATACTATTTTCCTTACGGCAGATCACGGTGCGGTCGATGTGCCTAAGTTTTTAAGTTCAAAAAAAATACCTTCAGGTTATTTCCCGATGGATCAGTTTGAAGAAGATATAAAAACATATTTAGGGAACGAATATGGTGCGATCGATCTAATTGAAAATATCTCGAACAATCAGGTGTTTTTCAATTATGAAAGTTTAAAAAGTAAAAATATTGAAGCAGAAGATCTAGCTGAAAATTTAAAAGCTTTTATGCTTAATTACAAGCATATTTACAAAGTCTTTACACGCGAAATGTTAGAGAACGGAACTTATCAAAACGGAATTGAAGCATTGGTGCAAAACGGTTTCAACCAAAAAAGAAGTGGAGATATCGCTTTCGAATTTGATCCTGCTTATATCGATTATTACGAATTTGGGACAACGCACGGAAGTGCTTTAAGTCACGATACACACGTGCCACTTATTTTCTTCGGAAAAGGAATTAATACCGGAGCTACAACAAACCGTACAGAAATTACAGATATTGCGCCTACTATTTCAGCTTTATTAGGAATTTCTTTCCCTAACGGAATGACGGGAAAAGTACTTTATAAAATTATCGATCAAGAAAATTAGAAGAGCTTCTCTTTTATTTTTTTCCAACGGTATTTTCTAATCCATTTGCCTTCTTCGGGACTCACCAGAGAAGGCAATTTTTTTTGTTTCGCTTGTAAATATCCTTGTAAATAATCTTTCAGCAAAAGCGGTTGCTTTTTACGCATTGCTAGTTTTAAAGAGGCAATAAACGTGATCGAAAAACCATAACCCAATTTGTAAAAAGCTTCTCCTTGCTTAAATTTTGCCGCTTTATTATAAGTGTTTCCGGTAGGCCGTAAGTGTTTGACTTTTAGATCGGGTAAGGTTTTAATTTTCCAATCGTGATAAAGGCAAAGCAACTCATCAACCGTGTCCCAACCCATTGAAGGTTTGAGTCCGCCAATGGCTTTAAAACATTCTTTTCGATAAGCTTTTAACGCGCCGCGAATATGATCTTTATTGGTTAAACTCTCTAATTTCCAATGACCATCTTTTTCGATGTAGCAAAAACCACCGACCATTCCCAACTGATGATCTTGCTGAAATTCTTCTGCTAAACGCTCTAAATTATTCTTCGGAAAAATTAAATCGGCATCATATTTACAGATCACGTCATAATTTTCATCGAGTTGCTCGAAACCTTTATAGAAAGCATTTATTATTTTACTTCCCGGTAAATGCTTCGAAGAAGAAGTGTTATTGAAAAGCTGAATAAAAGGAAATTCAGCTGAAAATTTTTCTACAATAGCGGCCGTTTCATCGGTAGAATTGTCATTCACTACCAACACTTTTTTTGGTAAAAGCGTTTGAGAAGCTAAAGATTGTAGCGTTTTTTCAATACAATCGGCTTCATTATGCGCAGGAATAACAATGTAAAATTTCATAAACTAAGCCTTGCGTTCCGCATAAACAATGTAATAACGCGGCGTGAATTTGCGAAGTATTGGTCTAATACCTAGTTTCTTCACCGGATTGGTCCATTTATCACTTGCTTTAATCTCCCAGCCGGCTTTTTCTAATAGCCAGTCAAATTGCCAATCTTCAAACTCGTGGTAATGCCGATCCCATTTTTCTTTCCCTTGATAAGCCGTAGCAAACCATAATCTAAGCGGAATGGAAGCGACTAATTTCTGCGCTTTAATTTCTCGAAGTACATTAAACGGAGCGATAAGGTGCTCAAATATTTCAAAAGCGGTGACCAATTCTGCATCAGATTCT
Source organism: Mesonia sp. (assembly GCA_012964435.1). Taxonomy (GTDB): domain Bacteria; phylum Bacteroidota; class Bacteroidia; order Flavobacteriales; family Flavobacteriaceae; genus Mesonia. The sequence goes on from DTTX01000061.1 coordinate 10,087, forward strand.
TGAACACTCGAAAAGTCGAGGTCAAGATCTTCGCCTTTGGTATTTTCAACCTGAAAACCTTTTTGCTGCATAATTTCAGAAAAAGGATTTTTAACACCTAAGTCTAAGACTTGCGTTTTTTGAGGATGAACTTTTTCTAAAAATTCTAATGTTTTCTGGTAGCGTTTATCGGGATAAGTATTTTCGTACAAAGCTTAAATTTTATAAACCAGCGCGTTAATATTCATTCCGGCGCCGACACTCGCAAATATAACAACATCTCCTTTTTCTATGTGTTGATTTTCCAGTTGATTTTTCTTTACTAGATCTAATAATGTAGGAAGTGTCGCTACCGAGCTATTTCCCAATTCAGCAATACTCATTGGCATCACGTGTTCAGGCATTTCTTTTTCGTAAAGTTTGTAGAAACGTTCACAAATGGCTTGATCCATTTTTTCATTGGCTTGATGAATGAAAATTTTACTAATCTCATCAATTCCATAGCCACTTTTATCTAAACAGTTTTTCATCGCTTGCGGAACGTAACTCAATGCGAAATTGTAAATTTTTCTTCCGTTCATTTTAATGTAACGGGTTTCTCTTTTCAGTTCTTGGTTATACGAAGCTTCAAAAGTTAAATAAAAAGCTTCATCGGTAGCATAAGTAGCACTTTCGTGAGCAATAATTCCGTTGTCGTGTTCATCCTCCACTTTTTCAATAATCGTTGCGCCGGCACCATCACTAAAAATCATACTATCACGATCGTGAATATCAACCACGCGAGAGAGCGTTTCAGCACCAATCACTAAACATTTTTTTGCCATTCCTGCTTTGATAAATGCTTGCGCTTGAATAACACCTTCTAACCAACCCGGGCAACCAAAAACCACATCATAAGCTACACAAGAAGGATTTTTAATTTGCAGGTAATTTTTTACCCGACTTCCTAAACTTGGTACGGCGTCACTTTGTGTATTTTTATATTTTACGTCTCCAAAATTTTGAGCAACAATAATGTAATCTAAGGTTTCACGATCGATACCGGCATTTTCGATTGCATTTTCAGCAGCTTTACCGGCCAGATCTGAAGCAGTTAAATCGTTATGTGCATAACGGCGTTCTTCTATTCCTGTAATTTTTTTGAATTTTCTAATAATCAATTCATTTCCGCCGGGAATTGGAGTTCCGTCTTCATTTAGAAATTCGTGTTCTAAGAAATCAGCATTTTTAACTCTGGTTTTTGGTATGCAACTGCCTACTCCTGTTATTTTTATCGACATAACTGTTTTTTTACCTCTCTAAACACCAAACTAAGCATAAAATTTTTTAGAATGAATAGAAAAATGAAGAGAAATGTATTTTTTGAATTTTTAAAAGTAAATGAATCGTTTTTCTGAGAAAATGATAAATATCAGTTCATGAAAAAAGCCCAATCGATGGATTGGGCTTTTGGTTTATAATGAATATTGAAATTATTCAGAATCCATATACGTTTCAATAGGATCGCACGTACACATTAAATTACGATCACCATAAGCATCGTCTACACGTCTTACTGAAGGCCAAAATTTATTATCGGCAACATACGCTAATGGGAAAGCGGCTTCTTGGCGAGAGTAAGGTAAATTCCACTCATTACTCGTTAGCATTTCCATGGTGTGCGGTGCGTTTTTCAATAAGTTGTTTTCTTGATCTTCGATCGCGTCAATTTCTTCTTTAATCGAATTTAAAGCATCACAAAAACGGTCTAATTCAGCTTTGCTTTCACTTTCGGTAGGCTCGATCATCATCGTTCCAGCTACTGGGAAAGAAACGGTTGGTGAATGGAAACCATAATCTATTAAACGTTTAGCAATATCGACCACTTCAATTCCTTTTTCTTTAAAAGGTCTTAGGTCTAAAATCATTTCGTGAGCTGCTCTACCACGTTCTCCCGAATAAAGCGTTTTAAAATGATTGTTTAAGCGTTCTTTAATATAGTTTGCGTTTAAAATGGCGTGCTCGGTAGCAGATTTTAATCCTTTTGGACCTAGCATTGAAATGTAGGCGTAAGAAATTAAACAAACCAATGAAGAACCCCAAGGCGCGGCAGAAATAGCTGAAATTGCATTTTCTCCACCGGTGTTAATGATCGGGTTACTTGGTAAAAACGGTACTAATTGCTTGGCAACACAAATTGGTCCAACTCCCGGTCCGCCACCACCGTGAGGGATCGCAAAAGTCTTATGTAAGTTTAAGTGACAAACATCGGCACCAATTTTCCCAGGATTAGTTAAACCAACCTGAGCGTTCATATTGGCTCCATCCATGTAAACTTGTCCGCCGTTATCGTGAATAATCTGCGTGATCTCTTGGATAGCCGATTCAAATACACCGTGTGTAGATGGGTAAGTTACCATTAGAGCAGAAAGATTGTCTTTATATTTAATGGCTTTTTCGCGTAAATCTTCTACATCAATATTTCCTTTATCGGTAGATTTGGTTACGACAACTTTCATCCCTGCCATTACTGCACTTGCCGGATTGGTTCCGTGAGCAGATGAAGGAATTAAACAAATATTTCTGTGGTGATCACCACGAGATTCGTGGTAAGCTTTAATTACCATTAACCCTGCAAACTCACCTTGTGCTCCAGAGTTAGGTTGAAGTGAAGTTGCTGAAAATCCTGTAATTTCTGTTAACTGGTCTTCTAATCGCTTCAATACTTCTTGGTAACCGGCAGCTTGATCTACTGGAACAAATGGGTGAATATTACCCCATTGTGGGTAACTTAACGGGAGCATTTCTGCAGCCGCATTCAACTTCATTGTACAAGAACCTAACGAGATCATCGAATGGTTTAACGATAAATCTTTACGCTCTAATTTTTTGATGTAGCGCATCAATTCAGTTTCCGAATGGTATTTGTTGAAAACCTCATTCGTTAAAAACTCCGTATCACGAGAAACCGATTGCTTTTCTAAAACGCTCTTTTCTAAAGTTTCGATTTTTATAGACTCTTTACCGGCAACGTGTGCAAAAACAGCAACAATGTTGTTGAGGTCGTTTAGGGTTGTAGCTTCGTTAATCGAGATCGAAACCGTTTCGGCATCTGGATAATAGAAGTTAATTTCACTAGCTTCTGCTACTTCTTTAATTTTTTCAGCATCTGCTTTTACTTGAATCGTATCAAAATACAATTCATTCGTTTGGTAATAACCTAATTTTTCAAGCGCGTCTGCTAATTCAGCGGTAGAACGATGTACTTTGTTCGCAATGTATTCTAAACCTTTTGGTCCGTGATATACGGCGTACATACCTGCCATTACTGCTAGTAAAACCTGAGCAGTACAAATATTAGAAGTTGCTTTGTCTCTTTTAATATGTTGCTCACGCGTTTGAAGTGCCATTCTTAAGGCCGGTTTCCCATCGGCATCTTTGGTAACTCCAATAATTCTTCCGGGAATATTTCTTTTGTAAGCTTCTTTAGTCGCAAAAAATGCAGCGTGCGGTCCACCATAACCTAACGGAATCCCAAAACGTTGGGTAGTACCAACCACCACATCGGCTCCAAATTCTCCCGGAGCACGTAATTTTACTAAGCTTAAAATATCTGCTGCTACTGCAACTTTAATTCCTGCATCGTTAGCTTTTTGAACAAAACCTGCGTAATCGTAAATTTTACCTGAAGCTCCCGGATATTGTACTAAGGCTCCGAAAAATTCAGAAGAAAAATCAAATTCTTCGTGATTCCCTACCACTAATTCTATAGCTAAAGGTTCTGCTCTGGTTTCTAATAAAGAAAGTGTTTGTGGTAATACTTCTTCAGAAACAAAAAACTTAACGACTTTATCTTTTTTCTGAGCGCGATCTCTTACGGCAAAAAGCAAGGTCATCGCTTCTGCAGCTGCGGTCGCTTCATCCAATAAAGAAGCATTTGCTAATTCTAATCCGGTAAGATCGACGATCATCGTCTGAAAGTTCACTAAGGCTTCTAAACGACCTTGCGCAATTTCTGCTTGGTAAGGCGTGTATGCGGTATACCAACCCGGATTTTCTAAAATATTTCGTTGAATAACCGGTGGAATAATCGCTTGGTGATATCCTAAACCAATATAGGTTTTGAATAGTTTATTTTTTTGAGCCAATTTGGTAATGTGCTCTAGATATTCTTGCTCGCTTAACGCTTCCGGTAAGTCTAATTCTTTTTCTAATTTAATGCCATCAGGTAAAGTTTCGTAGATCAACTGGTCGAGTGAATCTACTCCTATGGTTTTTAACATTTCTGAAATGTTCTCAGGCCTTGGGCCTATGTGTCTTAACGCAAAAGAATCTGTATTCATCAGCTTTAAAAATTGTTGTGATTGTGGTGCGCAAAAATACAATTTTAAAAATGATTTTTAATCGAAGTTATTCACTTTAAATGAATGAATTGTTGACAATTTCTTAACTGAATATTTCTTAAAATGATTTTTTGAATTTTTATACCGAATTACACCCTCAAAATTGAATATTTAGCATTCCTGAATAAAAGCGTAATGCTGAACTTGATTCAGCATCTCATACTATTAAACTCAATCTTGATGAGACCCTGAATCATGTTCAGGATGACGAAACAATTACAATTTATAGTTAAGAAATCACCAAGACTTTCTTTGCTTCACTTACCTTTGCGATATGCAATGGCTAAAAGCAATCTTTAAATTTTATATCGATAGTAGTATTCACGTATCCTTAGCGGTTTGTGCATTAATGCTATCGAGTGCGTATCTGTTGCCTGTACAAATCTCAACAGAATTAGTTGCTTTTGTGTTTTTAAGTACGGTTACCGGTTATAATTTTGTGAAATATGCCGGTGTAGCGAGGTTGCACCATATGAGTTTAGCAAAGAATTTACGCGTGATCCAACTGTTTTCTTTGGCTTGTTTTGTAGGATTGTTGGTAATAGCAACCTATCAGCGTTTAGAGGTGATTTTAGTTTCAGCTTTTTTAGGAGTTTTTACGCTCCTTTATGCGGTTCCTTTTTTACCTAACCGAAAAAATTTACGCAGTTTACAAACTATCAAAATTTTTATCATCGCTTTGGTCTGGGCAGGAACAGCGGTTTGGTTGCCACTAGAGAACTTCAGTTTTATGTTTTCTGTTGAGGTAATGCTGCGATTTTTACAACTTTTTGTATTCGTATTGGCATTGATTATTCCTTTTGAAATTCGAGATCTTTCTTACGATAGTATGGAGTTAAAAACACTTCCGCAGTTAATAGGAATACCCAAAACAAAAGGTTTGGCTCATGTTTTTTTAATGGTCTTTTTGATCTTAGAAATTGTATTGACCGCGCAAACTGAAAATTTAATTTCAGCAATAATTATTGCAGTAGTTTTAGGAGTGATGATTTTCTTTTCTTCTAAAAAGCAATCAACGTATTATGCTTCTTTTTGGATAGAATTAATTCCGGTAATTTGGTTGGTATTATTGTGGGGAAGCCAAAATTTATTTGTCTAAATTTTCCTGAAGTAATCTTTTTAATTCTAAACGTTCTTCTTCTTGAAGTGAAGTAAGTTTGGCTTTATTGCAAAGCTCGGTAAGTTTTTTATTGCGCTCAGAGTAATCTTTGCACTTAGGGCATTTGTCTAAATGTGTAAGTAGTTGTGCTCTTTCCCAATCTTCAGCTTCGTTATATTGAGCCTTATCGCAATAGCAATTTGCCTCAGAACATTTGCAGTATTCTTTATCGGTTTTCTCTGAACTCATAAATTATTTTAACCATTTTTCTTCCATACATTCTGCCAAAGCAGTTCTTGCACGGTGAATAATTACCCATAGGTTAGACGGAGTGATGCCAAATTCATTACAAATAACTTCGGTATCAAAGTTATCGATGGTTTTCATCTTAAAAATTTTGGCGTGTTTGGGATTGATTTTGTCTAGACAATCGTAGATGGCCGCACCTAATTCGTTGTTCACCAAATTGTCTTCTGCAGATTGCTCAAAATTATCGGCTACTTTCTCTTCTAGCCATTCACCTTCTTGATCTTCATCGGTGTAATTTATTTTTACTTCTGCTTGTCCTTTTTTAGAATTGATCTTTCGGTAGTGATCAATTATTTTTCGTTTTAAGATCGAAATAAGCCAAGTACGTTCTGTCGCTTCACCTTTAAAGTATTTTTTAGAACGCAAACCGGCCAAAAAAGTTTCAGAAATAAGATCTTTGGCAATCTCTCTATCGTTCACTCTCACAATGGCATAATTAAACAGATAGTCAGAATATTCATCGACCCACCGGTCCGGATTTATCTGATGTGTGTTTTCTGCCATGAATAAACGTAGATTTGCGGTAAAATTACGAAGAAACTTTAGCATTTGTTTTTAAACATTGTGAAAAAAAACATAAAATGAAGCGATTACTCATTATTGGTTACGTTTGGCCCGAGCCCACTTCATCTGCCGCAGGAAGCCGAATGATGCAGCTTATCAAGCTATTTTTAGCTCGCAATTATGAGGTGATTTATGCCAGCCCGGCGAGAGCTAGTGAATACGCCATAAATTTTGAAGAATTAGGAATTACAAAGAAAAAGATAACTGCCAATTCTTCCGATTTTGATGCGTACGTAAAAGAACTTTCGCCACAAGTAGTGATGTTCGATCGTTTTATGATGGAAGAACAGTTTGGTTGGCGTGTTGCTGAAAATTGCCCGGATGCGATTCGAATTTTAGATACCGAAGATTTACATTTTTTTAGAAAAGCACGTTACGAAGCTTTAAAAAAAGGAAGAACTTTAGTTCGAGAAGATTTACACTCCGATGAAGCGAAGCGAGAAATTGCCAGTATATTGCGCTGCGATCTTTCGTTAATTATTTCTGAAGCTGAAGTCGATCTGTTGGCGAGAAAATTTAAAGTGAATCCGTCGATTTTGCATTACATACCATTATTGGCGCCAAGTATTTCTGAAGAAAAAATCAAGAAATTGCCTACATACGAAAAGCGCAAAGACTTTGTGTTTATCGGGAATTTTTTACACCAACCCAATTGGGATTCAGTTTTATATTTAAAAGAAAAGATCTGGCCGCTCATTCGTAAAGAATTACCCAAAGCACGTTTATTAATTTACGGAGCTTATGCTTCTCAAAAAGTAGAGCAATTGCAAAATAAGCATCAAGGTTTTATCGTAAAAGGTAGGGCAGAAGATGCGCAAAATGTGTTAAAGAAATCGAGAGTTTTATTAGCGCCTTTACGTTTTGGAGCCGGTATTAAAGGGAAGTTTATCGATGCGATGTTAGCAGGAACGCCAAGCATTACTACGACAATTGGTGCTGAAGGGATTTGTGGGAAATATCCTTGGCCGGGAGAAATTGCTAACGAAGAAAAAGCGATCGTAGAAGAAGCGATTAAAATTTACGACAAACCAAAACGTTGGCAAAAAGTACAACAAAACGGCTTTCAGATCATTAATGAGCGTTTCCAAGAAAACAGGTTTGCAGAACAGTTTTTTGAGGAATTAGAAAAGATTCAGCAAGATTTAGAAAAGCATCGAAATCAGAACTTTTTGGGAGCGATGCTTATGCATCATACCTTACAAAGCACGAAATATATGTCGAAGTGGATCGAGGCTAAAAATAAATTAGAACAATAATAATGTCGGGTATTTATATACATATTCCGTTTTGTAAGCAGGCTTGTCATTACTGCGATTTTCACTTTTCAACTTCTTTAAAGAAAAAAAAAGAGTTGGTGGAAGCTTTAGTGACAGAATTGGAGCTGCGAAAAGAGGAGAACAAAGGAGCGGTCGAAACTATTTATTTTGGCGGCGGAACACCAAGTTTATTAACTGCGGAAGAAATCAACTTTATATTAAATGCTGTTTATGAAAACTATCCTGTTGGTGAACATCCTGAAATTACCTTAGAAGCAAATCCCGACGATCTAGATGCTGAAGTTTTACAAGAGTTGGCTAATTCTAAAATTAATCGACTCAGTATTGGTGTGCAATCATTTTTTGAAGAAGATTTACAATTAATGAATCGCGCGCATAATGCGACCGAAGCTTTACAATCTATACAATTAGCGAAAAAGTATTTCGATAATATTTCGATCGATTTAATTTACGGCATTCCCGGAATGAGCGATGAGCGTTGGCAAGAAAATTTAGCTCAGACATTGGCTTTAAAGATTCCGCATATTTCGAGTTACGCCTTGACGGTTGAGCCAAAAACGGCTTTAAAGAAAATGATCGAAACCGGAAAAGTAAAACCGGTCGATGAAGATCGATCGAAAGCACATTTTGAGATTTTATTAGCTACACTGGAAGAAGCCGGTTTTGTGAATTATGAATTTTCAAATTTTGGGAAACCCGGTTATTTTTCTCAGAACAACACCGCGTATTGGTTGGGAAAACCTTACTTAGGAATCGGACCTTCAGCACATAGTTTTGATGGCGAACATCGCAGTTGGAATGTGAATAACAATACCAAATACATAAAATCTATTCAGCAGAAAGTAGTTCCTGCAGAAGTGGAAGAGTTAAGCGAGGTCGATCGTTATAACGAATATGTGATGACGCGTTTGCGTACGCAGTTTGGCGTGAATTTACAGGAAATTAAAACTTTATTCGGAGAAAAATTAGCGCTTTATTTTGAAAAAGAAGCTCGCGTATTTTTTGAAAAAGAATTATTGAAGGAGGAAAACGAAAAAATATTGATCACCAAAAAAGGAAAGTTTTTGAGTGATGGTATTGCTGCAGATTTATTTTATGTAGAGTAGTATTTTAGTTGGGAGTTGGTTAGTTTTTTAGTAAGCTATGTTTGATATTTACTCATCAACTCATCAACTCATCAACTCATCAATTCAAAAACGCGTTAGGGATGGAGGCTTTGTTGGAGCTCTTTCTTAATTTCTTTTTTTAGAAATTAAGAAAAGCGACTGCCGAGAGCCCGTCCCGGCAGGGAACGCCCAACTTATTTTTCTAAAACTTTAGCTACTTCAGCATTTACGAATTCTAAAAACCGTTCGTCTTTATCGGTAAAAGGATCGATCGTGTTCGAGTCGATATCGATTTGCCCGATGTTTTCGCCATTTACAAATAACGGAACAACAATTTCTGCTTTCACCGTGATGCTACACGCGATGTAATTGTCTTGCGCTTTTACATCGGGAACCACGAAATTGTTGTTCGATTCGGCTACTTGTCCGCAAATACCTTTTCCAAAAGGAATAATCGTATGATCGGTTGGTTCTCCGGCGTAGGAACTGAGTTTTAATTCGTTTTTATCTCCGTTTTTAAAATAAAATCCTACCCAGTTGTAGTAAGAAATGTTGTCACGAAGCACATTGCAAATTTCTTCTAAGCGGTGTTCTACAGAAAGCTGCTCTTGCGCCAATATATTGGTGACTTTTGGTTTTAATTCTTCTAAATTCATCGCATTAATTTTAGGCAAAAGTATTTAATATTTAAGAAATAGGTATACTTATTTGTATAACTTTGTTGAAGTTAAAGCTGTTAGTTTGAAAGAAATATTTAAGAAAAATAAAGCGGTGATCAAATTTTTAGTCCTTTTTATAGGTTGCTATTTGGTGCTGGCCGGTTTTTATAAATTGTATTTGTTCTACGGAAGTTCTGATGAATTTTATCCCGATTATATCACGCATTTAGTGTCTAATCAAACGGTGAGTGTGATCGAAGCTTTTGGTTACGATTCTCATATTTCGAAGCATCCTAACGATCCTTCGATGAAGTTGTACGTGAACGGAAATTACTTGGCAAGAATCATCGAAGGCTGTAATTCGATTAGTGTGCTTATTTTATTTGTGAGTTTTATTATCGCTTTTCACACCAAATTTAAAGCTACTTTTTTATACCTAATTGCAGGAAGCGTGCTCATTTATGTAATGAATGTAGTGCGAATTGCGCTATTGGCTATTGGTATTTATGAGTATCCTGAAAGTCAGGAGTTTTTACACGATACTGCTTTCCCTGCAGTAATTTACGGAAGTGTTTTTGTATTGTGGCTCATTTGGGTGAAAATGGCTGCCGGTTATAAGAAAAAAGCAAATGAATAAGTTTTTGAAATATGGCTTGGCGTTTTTAGGGTTTGTGCTTTTAGCCGCGATACGAACTTTTGAAACTGAAATCTTTTATGACCCATTACTGAATTTTTTCCGTGGAAATTATCACAACTACGCGGCTCCCGATTTTGAATTATGGAAGCTTTTTGGAGCGACCATCGCTAGATATTTGCTGAATAGTTTAGTTTCCATATTGATTTTGGTCTTGTTGTTTTCAAAGCAAGTCTTGAAATTTTCTACTTTAATTTATGGAATTTTACTGTTGATTTTAGCTCCGGTATTTTTGTATTTGCTTACAACGATGCAACCCGATTTACACTTTTTACTGTTTTATGTACGACGGTTTTTAATTCAGCCCTTGTTGATCTTATTATTAATTCCTGCATTTTATTACCAACAACATATAAAAAAAGCCGACTCGTAAGTCGGCTTTTTAGCAATTGAAAATTCAATCTTATTTATTCGGATTCAGAATTAAATCTACACGTTCGATTAAATCTTGTACGTGAATTTTACTCATTTGATCTGAAAATCTATACTGAGAAGATTTTAATTTACTCAATAAAGTCTTCAATTCTGCTCTTACTACGGCTTTAATATCACTTCGGTTCACATCGATATTACTACGAGTTACCCAACTTCTGTAACGCGCAGGAATTTCTTCTTGCTTATTGTTCATTAAATAATCTAAACGATCTACGTAAGCACGTTGCAAGTTTCTTCGGTATAAAGATATCTTGTTGTTTCTGTTAAGTTCACTAAAAATACCTTTTCTTAAATCGGTCATCATATCGTAAAGTCCGTAAGCTTTGCTTCCGTTAAGTTCTTCATTTTCGATAAGACGAGCCATTCTACCATAATCTAAAAGATTTTTAAGTGTACGGGTTTGGTAATCGCTTAAACGCTCAATACTTCCATCGAATTCTATTCGGCCAAAAATCTCTTGGTCAAGCAGCCATTCTGGAGTATCGAAAAGTTGTTCTTGTAAAAACTTCATGGCGCGTTCTTGCTTATCGGTGCTTAAATGTTCGTAAACCGCACCTTCTTGATCGTAAGTTTTATAGGTTTCAATAACACCACCAATATTAGCCGTAACATGACCCATATAACGATTGTATTGTGCTAAAACTTGTTGGTATAAATCGTCTAGATCTTGGTAATCTTTACCGTCTTCTGCGGTCCATTCAATTAGATTGGGAACAATTCTTTTTAAGTTTTCGATACCGTAGGCACTTGCTTTCATAGAATCGTCGCCTAAATCTTCGGTTTGAGAAGTAGGATCGATCACACCGCTTTGTTGCTTTCCGAAACGGTAAAGCGGATCACCGGCGTGTTCTAAAATCCATTTATCTAAGATTGGCTTTTCTTCTTTTGCCGTTTTACCTAAAATAGGTTTGTAACCCCATTTGATCGCATATTTATCGTACGGACCAATATTCGGCATTAAAGCCACATCACCATCACCGGGTTGAGCGATATAATTGAAACGTGCATAATCCATAATCGATGGCGCAGTTCCGTATTTACTGGTGAATTCAGGATCACGTAAATCGTCTACCGCGTAAGCAACGCTACTTCCCATATTGTGTGGTAAACCTAAGGTGTGACCCACTTCGTGAGAAGAAACAAAACGAATTAAACGTCCCATAATTTCATCTTTAAATTCTACACCACGAGCATCTTCGTTGATCGCTGCAGTTTGCACGAAATACCAGTTTCTCAATAAGGTCATTACGTTATGGTACCAGTTGATGTCTGATTCTAAAATCTCTCCCGATCGAGGATCACTAACGTGAGGTCCGTTTGCATTGGGTATTGGAGAGGCTAGATAGCGAACCGTTGAATAACGAACATCTTCCGGGCTCCAATCTGGATCTTCTTCTTTCGTTGGAGCGTCTTTTGCAATAATCGCATTTTTAAATCCGGCAGCCTCAAAAGCTACTTGCCAATCTTCAATACCTTGTTTGATGTATTTTCTCCATTTTTGCGGAGTTGCAGGATCGATGTAATAAACGATTTGCTTTTTAGGTTCAACTAGCTCGCCGTTTTTAAATTTTTCTTTGTCTTCTTCTTTTACTTCTAAACGCCAGCGATCTAAGTATTTTACTTCTTTACTTTTTTGAGCATCTAAACCATAATCTGTTTGGCTTCTGGCAAACCAACCTACACGTTCATCAAAGTAACGACTCTTCATCGGTTCTTTAGGAAGTAAGATCATCGAGTTGCTAAATTCTAAAGAAATAGAACCGGTGGTTTCGTTAGATGGCGGATTGCTAGCATTATAGGTTTTTACGTGTCTTACTTCAATATTTTGAGGGAAACTCTTAATCGTATCTACATACGAACGGTTACCATCTACTTTTGAAATTTTATAAGCTTTTCTGCGAGATTGTCTTAGGCCTAATGCTTGAATATCTTTTTCAAATAAGTCGGTTACCTCAATCACACTTGCATTATTAACCGAATCTTTATGAAAAGCTTTAATGGGGAAAGAATATAAGATCGGCTCGAAATTAGAGTTCACAACCGCTTCATGAATAGGTAACGAATCTGCGGCAACAATTTCGTGAGAAACCACTCTTAATAAAATATTATCACCCTTTTTCTGCCAACGCAGTACTTGAGTATTTTGTTTCCCGCCACCAAAACCAATTCCTGTAGCAGTTTTGGCAATACGAGTAACCATTAGCATTTCTCTGTTCAAAATGCTATCCGGGATTTCGTAAAAATACTTTTTATCTAGGTAATGCACATTAAATAAACCTCCGTCAGTTTTAGCTTTGTCGGTTATTACTTTGCTGTAAGGCTTAATGTCTGAAGCGCTTTTTTCTTGTTTAGGTTTAGCGCTTTCATTTTTTTTAGGCTGAAAAACTGCACAACTACTCGCAATAAGACACGAGAGCGCAATACAGATTTTTTGAGTGGATTTTTTAATCATGAATTTATGTTTTGTTTTAGTAAGACTGATGTTTTTAGTAATGGTTTAAAATAAAAGGGAGTTAGTTATTGACGAGTTCTAACGTTAATTCATACAAATCTTTAGATTCAACTTTGGCTTTTAGCCAGGCATAAAAGCAAATCATAAAAATATCTTCTTTTTCGAAAGTTGAATTTTCTAAAATATTGATTTGTTGTTGATCAAAATTTTGGTTGAGGTAAAAATCGGTGATTAGTTTGGTGAAAAAAATTACTCTTTCGTTTCCTGTTGATTGGAGCTTTTTATAATATTTTTTCTGAAATGAATTTAGCCTAGATTCAAAAACATCATAATTGTCTAGCTCTACCAATAAAATAAGTTCAATAAGATTTTTCTTGATCACCCAAATTTCGCCGTGATGCTTAGCATACCAAAGATCAGATTGATGGAGTTGCTGTAAAGTTTGATAAGCTTTTTTGATCTCGTTTTGCTGAATGTAACAAGTCATCAAAAACAATTGCGGTAAAAAGGATTTGGTTTTTTGAGCTTCTAAAAGCTGAATCGCTTCAGAAGCTTTGACCGTAAAATTGAAGTAATATGCTTTTAGTAAAAATAAATCTTCATCAAACTGCTTTTGAAATGGAAGATTTTGCTCCAGTAATTGTTCAAATTTATCTAAGTATTTCTTGAAGTGTTTAAAATCTCGACTTCTAAAATAAGCATAGCTCAATAATTGTAAAATTTGTAAATGCTCGTAGTGATGACGATGCTGTAAATGCTGTTTTTGGTGAACTAGCGCATAGAGTTTTTCGAGCTCTTTTAGGTTAGAGAAGTAATTATTTTCTAACTGAGATTTTAAATCGAGTAAGGTAAAAAGCCTTAGTAAAGCTTTAAAGGTAAGTTCTTCTTTTATTTCAATTTGGTGTTGTTGAAGTAATTTTTCAATATATGCGGAGTTTAAAATTTTATTCTTTTTAGCGCTTAATTTTAAGTCAGCTTCTACCAATTGTAAGCGAAGTTCAAGATCTAAGTGTTGCTGATTCTTAGCGATTTTCAGCTTTAATTCAGTGACATTTATCTTTTCATAATGATGCGCAAATTGTAAGAGAGTGATGTAAACTTCCCTTAAAATGGAATAAAGTTCTAATTGTTTAGCTTTAGATTCGGACTTTTGTAAAAGCTTAAAAGCAAATTTATAGTTTTGATGATCTACCAAAATTCTTGCAGCTAAAATTTTTTTGAAAAGTTCTTGTTCCGCAGAATTTTCATTTTCAAAAGCCTTAATCGCTATAAAATCTACTAAACTATCTTGCAGGCGTTTGCTTAAAGCGTGAAATGCATTTTTATTTCTTTCAGCATAAATCCTATCTGCATAATTATTCAGATGAGGTTCATTTAAGATCAATTTAAAAAGCTGAATGTTCTTCTCGTCTTTGGTTTTATTCTTCTTTTTTAAATGCTGAATAAATTCAACTTGCTCTTTCTCGGTAAGAATGCTAATAAGTTGCTGAATATTTTTCAATGATCTCGTAAGTTTTAACTCGTTTAAAATAACTAAATATAGTATTTAGTTGGATAATTTGAATAATTAACTCGTAAGTTTTTTGAATATTTAGCTTTTTTCACATGAAGGCTTTTCTTCAATTTTGCTTCAACATTAAAACTAAACCTATGGAAAATCAAGTTTTTAATTCAGAAGAAAAAGAAGAAAGAAAAGCATTTCAGAAATCTTTAAAAGAATCCTATTCAGGCAAACCTACCGGCGCGTTTGTTTCGGCTTCTTGGGTTGCTTTACTTACAGGAATGGTTTCTTATTGCGTAGGATTATGGAATGCAAATATGTGGCTGAACGAAAAAGGGTACTATTTCGCCATTTTATTGTTCGGTTTGTTTTCGGTGATCTCTGTACAAAAAAATGTAAGAGACAAACAAGAAGGACTTCCTGTTACCGAAATTTATTACGGCATAAGTTGGTTTACCACCTTAGCTTCCATCTTACTTTTAATTATCGGGTTGTGGAATGCCGATCTAGAACTCAGCGAAAAAGGTTTTTACGGGATGGCATTTGTGTTAAGTATGTACGCTTCTATTTGTGTGCAGAAGAATACCAGAGATTTAAAACTGTATCAAAAAGATGAATAAATCGAAAAGAGAATTGTTTATAGCAATTCTCTTTTTTTATAGGCGGTAACTTCTTCTAAATATAATTGTTGATAGTCAAATTTTGGTTGGTAGATTTTTTCTAAAAAAGTACGGTTCCAGAAATGTTTTCTGAATAGAAAAAGCGGATCTTCAATCATAAAATAAGGAACAAAGTGATACCATTTCACCTTGCAACGTTCTAAATATCGAGTATATTCTTGTTCAAGATCTAGTTCTTCACAGGCAATTTTTAACCCTCTTCGTTGGCATTTTGAAACCAAATAATTGTTAGCGATCTTAGGCTGAAAACCATACATAAAAAGTTGATCTTTTATGCGTTTGTAATTTTGAAAACGTGACCAGCTATCCATTAACACCAGAAAAATATGCGTAAATGAAAATAGGAAGCAACTCAACCAGAAAAGAGCCAAGAACTCCTGTGAATTATCAAGTTGAATTTTATAATAAACACTTTCAGCAACAAATAGAAGTAAAGCAATGTAAAGCCAAAAGCTGACTTTAAAATACGAGTGTAGAAGTGAGGTTTGTTTAGGAATACACCTTTTCATCTAACTAATGTAACTATTATTAGTTAGATGAAGTGTGTAAGTTTAGTTAAACATGAATTTGATCTTTTGAAGAATTTGTAAAGCCTGATATTCTAAAAAATCACTTTCTGAAGGGTCTAATTGCTTAAAATCCCAAGCTTGAGAAATAAGCATTTGGTATTCTTTTATAAGGCTGAGCCTCGTAAAAGAGTCATTAAGTTGGGGAAGACGTGAGGACATTATTTTTGTTTTAATGTATTGAATATACATTAACTAAATGCATTAACCAATTATTGTAGTTGAAAGTTATTTTTATTCCGATGAATGACCTAAAAGTGTCGATAAATGAAAAAATCGACTATTAAATTAATAATAGTCGATTTTTACTTGCTTTAAATTGAGATATTTATAGAATTGCTACAAACAAACCATCATCTGTTTTCTCTACATTGGCTAATTTGTGCTTTCTTAATCCTTTAATGGCTTTATCCCATTTTTTATTGCTCAAACCAGAAGCTGTTTTTAAAGCCTCCAATTCTTGCGGAGATTCTTTCTTTAATAATTCTAAGACTGCTTTTTCTTCTTCGGTTAGATCAACCTTTTTACGTTCCGGTTTCATTTGTGGGAAAAATAAAACTTCTTGAATCGATTGATTGTTGGTTAAGAACATAATTAAACGGTCCATCCCGATCCCTAAACCAGAAGTTGGCGGCATACCATATTCTAGAGCTCTTAAGAAATCTTGATCGATAAACTCAGTCGCTTCATCGTCACCTTTTTCAGCTAATTTTAATTGTTCCTCGAAACGCTCTCGTTGGTCGATCGGGTCATTTAATTCTGAATACGCGTTGGCAATTTCTTTACCGCAAACCATAAGTTCAAAACGCTCGGTAAGTTCTGGGTTTTCACGGTGTTCTTTACAAAGCGGACTCATTTCTTTCGGGTAATCGGTAATGAAAGTAGGCTGAATAAAGTTACCTTCACACTTCTCCCCAAAAATTTCATCGATCAATTTACCTTTACCCATCGTCTCATCCACTTCGATATCCATTCCTAAAGCAGCTTCACGCAATTCATCTTCCGTTTTGCCGGTAATGTCGAAACCGGTAAATTGCTTAATGGCATCGGTCATGGTTACGCGTTTGTAAGGCGCTTTAAAGTCAACTTTATGTTCACCAAAAGTTGCTTCGGTAGTTCCGTTAACGGCGGTAGCACAATGTTCTAATAATTTTTCAGTAAAATCCATCATCCAATTGTAGTCTTTGTAGGCTACATAAATTTCCATTGCGGTAAATTCAGGATTGTGTGTTCTATCCATTCCTTCGTTTCTAAAGTTTTTAGAAAACTCATAAACGCCATCAAAACCACCAACGATCAATCTTTTTAAATAAAGTTCGTTCGCAATTCTTAAATATAAAGGAATGTCTAACGCATTGTGATGCGTAACAAAAGGTCTTGCTGCTGCACCACCGGGAATTGATTGTAAAATTGGCGTTTCAACTTCAAAATAACCTTTTTCGTTAAAGAAGTTTCGCATAGCAGCAAAAAGCTTGGTGCGTTTTACAAAAACGTCTTTCACTTTTGGGTTCACCACTAAATCTGCGTAACGTTGGCGGTAACGCATTTCCGGATCGTTGAATTTATCAAACTCATTTCCTTCTTTATCTACTTTTGGTAGCGGTAAAGGTTTTAAAGCTTTACTTAATAAGGTGAAGTTTTTTACCATTACGGTTTTTTCACCTACTTGAGTTGTAAATAATTTTCCTTCGATCCCAATAAAATCCCCAATATCTAATAATTTCTTATAGACATCGTTGTAAAGCGTTTTGTCTTCGCCGGTACAAATTTCATCTCTGTTGAAGTAGACCTGTATGCGTCCGGTAGAATCCTGTAATTCTGCAAAAGAAGCTTTACCTTGTATTCTTCTAGACATTAGACGACCTGCGATCACCACCTGTTTACCTTCTTCAAAATCCTGTTTGACCTTAGTAGTCGTATGATTTACCGGATATAAATCTGCCGGATAAGGATTAATGCCTAGCTTTCTAAGAGAATCTAATTTTTCTCTACGTACAAGTTCTTGTTCAGATAATTGCATAATACAGTTTCTATTTTTTGAAGGGGCAAAGATAATTACTAAGAAGTTAGCAATCAAAAAAGGAGTAGAGCATTTTCTAAGAAGTTTTATTTGTGATTTAGGGTATTTTTTGAAGTTGGTTTGTTTTATAGTTGAATCAATAACTAACAAACAATGAAAAAACTACTACTCTTAATTTTACTATTTCCAATGGCGATATTTTCGCAAGTAGCTGCTAATGATGCAGAAATACAAGTTTGTGACGATGATAATGATGGCTATGCTTATTTCAATTTAAATGACTTAGAGGATGATATTGCAGGGGGAAATCCAGATTTGCAACCTTCTTATTATCTTACCCTTCAAGATGCTCAAAATGGTGGGAGTAATACCATCCCGAACCCAGATATGTTTCAGAATACATCGGCATTTTACCAAATGATTTACGCTAGAGTTGTAGCTCAGAGTAATCAACAATTTACGGTTGTTGAAATCGACTTGTTTGTGCATTTAACTCCTCAAGTTACACCTTATGTTGGTATTGTACAATGTAGTGAAGATGCTTCTTTTTCAACTTTCGATTTAACGATTTCTGAACCAACTATTTTAGGAAGTCAAAATCCTGTTGATTTTGAGATTTTTTACTTTGAAACTCTAGCAGATGCAGAGGCTTTTGTTAACCAAATTGCAACTCCTCAAAGTTTTACAAATTATATGAATCCGCAGAGAGTTTATGTTCGCGTAGAAAATGCAAACACCACTTGTTGGAATATTACTTCTTTTGATATCGCAGTAGTTGGTTGTGAAGATGACGAAGACGGCGATTTAGTTGAAAATCAATACGAAGATGTTGATAACACAAGTAATGAAGGTCGTAATGCAAATTTTAATAGTCCCGACGGAAATTTAGCTAATGATGATACTGATGGTGACGGCATCCCTAATTATTTAGATAACGACGATGATGGCGATGGTATTTTAACTGCCGATGAAGATTATAATAATAATGGCGATCCAACCGATGATGATACCAATAATAACGGTATTCCCGATTATTTAGAAGCTGAGGTTGCTTTAGCGGTCAACGATTTTGAGAGAGCTCATTTCTCCATATTTCCAAATCCGGTGAGTGATGCGGCGAACTTTCGTTTCGATAATGGTTTGCAAATAGAGCAAGCTAAAATTTATGCAATCGATGGTAGCTTAGTGAAAACTTTTTCTGAAAAACAACTAAGCGCAAATTCAGTGAATGTTTCTGAGTTAATGAGTGGTGTGTATTTTATTCAATTAAAATCGGGTAAATCTACCATTGCTAAAAAACTTATTGTAAGATAATTTTGAGTCTTACTCATAGAACAACCTCCATACATTTCGTGTGGAGGTTTTTTATTTTTAGGTAATAAATTAATCGTAACTTTGCCGGTAAATGAGTATTTGGCGAGTAATTTTAGCGGTTATTTTTCCGCCGCTTTCAGTTTTAGATAAAGGTTGCGGTTCTATTTTGATCGTCATTATCTTAACGCTTTTGGGTTGGGTACCCGGCGTGATCGCTGCACTTATTATTTTAAATAATCCAAATCGATGAATAAGAAGGTCGCTGTACAAGAATTAGGGATAAAAGATTATAAGGATACCTGGGATTTTCAGGAAGAAATTTTCCAAGAGATCGTTCAGCAAAAAAGTAAAAATAGAAAAGAGCAAACGCAAGTGCCTACCCATAATTACTTTTTATATGTAGAACATCCGCACGTTTATACTTTAGGTAAAAGTGGAGATTTTTCTAATCTTTTAATTTCAGAAAAAGAACTGGCCGCTAAAAATGCAACTTTCTATAAAGTGAATCGAGGCGGAGATATTACCTACCACGGTCCCGGACAAATTGTAGGTTACCCTATTTTAGACCTCGATAATTTTTTTACAGACATTCATAAATACCTTCGTTTTTTAGAAGAAATGGTCATTCGAACCTTAGCAGAATATGGTTTAAAAGCAGAACGCAGCAAAGGCGAAACAGGAGTTTGGTTAGATGTGGGGACACCATTTGCTCGTAAAATTTGTGCAATGGGCGTTCGTGCGAGTCGCTGGGTAACGATGCACGGTTTTGCATTAAACGTAAATGCAGATCTAGGCTATTTCGATAATATGATCCCATGCGGAATCAAAGGCAAAGCCGTCACTTCTTTAAACGTTGAATTAGGTAAAGCTGAAGTTGATATTGCTGAAGTAAAAGAAAAATTACTGAAACATTTTGCCGAACTTTTTGAGGCTGAAATGATTCGTGAATAATTCAGTTTAATTCATCTGGTAAAGTAACACGCTGTTATCTTCCCCTTTTACGCAAAGCTCTAACTTTCCGCGATTGTCCATGTTGGCAATGCTTACTTCAGAATTACCATAAACCGGGAAACCTTCAATTAAATTTGCATTGGTATCGAACAAATAAACTTTACTGGTTTGCGTATCGGTAATCGCAATGTAATGCGTATTATTTGCTTCTATAAGTTGAGGTGAAGTATATAAACCGTAATCTAAATTTGCTTTCTTCCCGTTAATACTCAATTCATTTTCATTAAAAGTGACCATCGTTTCATTATTCGCCACGAAACTATGATTTTCGGTAAGCTCTAGATCTTTTGTCGTAATTTGTCCGTTTTCGTTAATCTGGATCAATTCTCCATTCATATTTGTAGTGGTAAACAAGTTTTTGTATTGATACCATTTATTAGTAGAGAAACTGAAATCTTTTTTCGCCGGAACTCGAATGTCACCGGTTCTACTTAAAATATGTAGCGTTCCGTTCATTTCGTTCACGAGAATATAATCTTTTCTGCCAATGCGAATATGTTTAGGCGGTTGTAAAAGTTCAGAATCGGTTTTTGAGAATTTAAATCCTTTTACTTTTCGACCTTCTTTATTAAACATCATCACTTCATTGCCTTGCGTGAGCACAAATCTGTATTTGCTATTGTTGTCGTAATCAAAAATAGAAAGCTCTTGCGTGATCGTGTTGTTGAATTTTAAAGGGAAAGGTTTTACCACATTTCCGCTTCGGTCTAAAATATAAACCTGGTTTTGCGTAGCGAACATGAGTTGCAAACGACCATTGTTGTAAATATCGATTTGCTGAATGTCGCCTTCGATCCTGCTGTCGAGTTGTTTTTTCCAATGTAATTCTCCCGTGTTGTTATAAACGCGCAGCACATTCGCTTCGTCTTGTACGGCAATTTCCATCTGTTTGGTTCCCCAATTTTTAATGAATTGTGGTCGAGATGCAATCGCTTCAGGAAGTTTAATGCTATTTATTTGAGAAATATGCTGAGGAGAGTTATTGGTTTTCGCTTTTTGAAGTATCGCATTCACGTGAGCAAAATTATTGTCATAGATAAATTGGAGCGCACCCACTTTAAAATCATTCAGCTTTAATTGTTGTACATCTTCCTTCAATTCTTCGTTAACTTTATAAGCCAAATGCTTTTTTAAATTCTCGTTAATCGAAACTAAAAGAATAGAAGATTCGTCGCTTAGCGCATCTTGCGAATTTTTATAAGCATCGGCATTTCCTAAAACCGTTCTGTTTTGGTAATTGGCAATAATGTTTTCAATGGTTTTTACATTATCGGCAAAAATAAAATAGTGATCGAGTGCTGCGTAAAAGCTCAAATCATTTTGTTTGATAAGCGGTTGGTAAGCTTCAAAAATATTGTCTTGATCGGGAAAGTTATAAATACTTACGCCTCTAAATTCTGAATTCATATCTTGATAAGCCAATAATGCTTCCGCAGAAATCGTGGCATCGATCGAGTTTAAAATTATAGCTTCTGTATTATCTGAAAAATAAACTTCACCAACTTCTTGAATCGAGTTGAAGAAATTTTCATTCTGAAGCGGAGCCAGTTCTTTGGCTTTATATTCAGTTAAATTCGATTTTAGTTTTTCAAAATTATCGTAGGTAAACGCAAAATAACCAATGGCAGAATTGGGTACGACTTCAGCCATTTCGTTAGTTTGGGGTTCAATGCCTTCAAACAGATTTAAAATGCGATTATCTTGAATAGTTGCTGAAGAAACTCCGTTTAAATGAATTTCATCTTCATCGATGTCGAGGTCAAGAACCGTCCAATCTGAAAAATTTTGTAGAAACTTAGTATTTCCGTTAGGAAAAAGCAATGGGTAAACTTGATTAAATTCTTCTTGATGAATAAAAACCGAATGTTTCTCTGAAGCGGCGTGATAAATTTTTTCTAAAGTAGGATCTTGCGGTAATTGGTTGTCGTAAATCCTAATAATATTTTCTAACACCAATTTAGAAGAACTATAGACATATATATTGTTAAGCTGCGTGCTAAAAGTTTCGCTGCCGGCTAAAGTGTATTTTCTAATTTCGTTATTGTCGTATTTAAAAGTTTCTACTTTTTTATCTTGAATAGAATCTAAGTTAATGTTGATCGCTTCTTCAGTAAGTAGTGTAATGGCAATCTCTTTTCTACCAATTTTATTAAAACAAAGTAAGCTCTCGTTAAACGATTCTATATGTTGAAGCGCTTTAAATTGCTGTTGAAAGCGCTCGTAAACCGGAGAATTTTCATTAGCCTTTAAAAATTCATTCTCTTTTAAAGATGCTGCTAGATCTTTTAGGTTATCACTTTTTAAAATAATAGAAGTGTTGGGCGGTATAAAACTAAATAATTCTGAAGGGGCTTTAGTCTCTTCTTGGCAAGCCGCAAAAAGTAAAAGTGTAAGACAACAAAAGAGAAACTTCTTCATAAGATAAAAAATTCTAATATGATAAATGTAGCGGTATTGCTATAGTTTTACTGTTAAACAAAATTAAAAATTATAAGCAAGATCACTCTAATTGAAGGCTAAGCTGTTCTGGTAATAAACGAAAACTTTTTCGGTGATATTTTGTGATTCCGTATTTTTTAATGGCTTCTCGATGTTGTTTGGTTGGGTAACCTTTGTTTTGTTTCCAATTATACATCGGGTATTCTTCGTGAATTTTTGCCATAAACTCATCACGATAGGTTTTTGCTAGAATCGATGCTGCAGCAATATTTAGATATTTGCCGTCACCTTTAATCACACATTGATGCGGAATTTCTTGATAGGGCTTAAACTTATTTCCATCGACCGCAATATGTTTCGGTGAAATTGAAAGTTGCTCGATCGAACGGTGCATTCCTAAAATAGAAGCATTTAAAATATTGATCTCATCAATTTCTTCCATCATTACGTGACTTA
Organism: Mesonia sp.; assembly: GCA_012964435.1. GTDB lineage: Bacteria > Bacteroidota > Bacteroidia > Flavobacteriales > Flavobacteriaceae > Mesonia. The sequence goes on from DTTX01000061.1 coordinate 33,030, forward strand.
CGCCATAGCAAAGCGCTTCTTCTTCAATAAGAATTCGTAAACTGTCGCGATTTTTTTCTGAAAGTTGCTTAGAATCATTCAACAATTTATTTTTAAAATCGTCTTTTAGAATGACGGCTGCGGCAGTTACCGGTCCGGCAAGGCAACCTCTTCCGGCTTCGTCGGTTCCGCATTCAATTAAATCTTTATGATATTTAAGCTCTAGCATACCGCAAATTTACATAAATTGACACTTATTAAAACCCAAAGCAATTATTCGAAATTACATTCGTTAAAAAATTATACTTTTGCCGCAGTGAACAACGGATATGATTAGACAGATTACCATCATTTTTTTCTTAGTGATTTCTTTTGCAAGTTTCGCACAACAACGCCAGCTGCAACGAAGAGATGGGAATACTCTTGGTACCAATAATAGAGAAATTGGTGATGCACCAAAAACAGTGATCGATAATAGAGAAAAACCACCTATAGAAGATTACAAAATAATTTCGGTAGATAACGATACCACTTATGTCGATACGACACTTACTATATATAAAGACTATAAGTATAATTACCTTCGAAGAGATAATTTTGAGTTACTGCCATTTTCAAATGTTGGGCAAGCTTACACCAAATTAGCTTGGGATTTTGATGAGGTAGATTTATTACCAGATTTAGGAGCTCGAGAAAAACATTACAGCTATTATGAAGTTGAAGATATTTTCTATTATAACGTCCCAACTCCGTTTACCGAATTATTTTTTAAAACGACGTTCGAGCAAGGTCAAAATGTAGATGCATTCTTTACAACCAATATGACGCCCCGATTAAATCTTTTTATTGGTTATCGCGGTTTAAGATCGTTAGGAAGGTATCAAAATCTAATGTCGAGTCAGGGAGCATTTAGAATAGGCGGTAGCTTTGAATCTAAAAACAATCGCTATCACTTAAAAACCCATTTTGTTTCTCAAGATACCAATAATGAAGAAAACGGAGGTTTAACCCCCATCGCTGCTCAGCAATTTTTAGCGAAAGATGAAGAGTTTGACGATCGTTCTCTATTAGGAGTAAATTTTGAAGATGCTGAAAACATGCTCTATACAAAGCGTTTTTTCTTGAAGCATCACTATAAAGTAGTAAAGGGTAACGATTCGACACAGAACAATCAAATACGAATAGGGCATACGTTAAACTTTACCGATAAAGAATATTGGTATAATCAAACTTCTCCATTTTTTGGTTATGGTGAATCTTATAAGAACAGTAATCTTCGAGATGAAGTAGAATATCAGCGGGTAAGTAATTTACTCTACGCAGAATATCGTAACAACTTATTAGGTGAAATTGCTTTTCAGGTAAAACATAGTAATTACAATTATGGTTATCAGCGGAAATTGATTTTAGATAGTACCACTATTAATAATAGAATAAAAGGAGATATTGTTTCTGTAGGAGGAAGGTATCACAAAAAGATTGGAGGTTTCAATTTAACCGGAGATGCCATGATTAACCTTTCTGAAGAATTTTCAGGAAATTACTTGAAAGCAAAAGCTCGATATCGAATTAACGATGATGCAGTTGCAGATGCAGGGTTAGTAATAAACTCTAGCGCTCCCAACTTCAATTTTCTGTTATTTCAGAGTGATTATGTAAATTATAATTGGCAGAACGATTTCGATAATATTCAAAAGCAAGACCTAAGTGTCAATTTAAAGTCGAAAAAGTGGGCGAACGTATCTGCGCATTTAACACAGATAAATAATTTCACTTATTTCGGTTTAAAAGACAACCCGAACGGAGTTACCGATACGATCACCGGTATATCTCCAGTGCAAATGGTGAAACCTGCACAATACGATGGTAATGTTGGTTATTTAAAATTGAAAGCTAATCGAAAGTTTGAATTTCAAAACTTCAATTTAGATAATACTTTAATGTATCAGAATGTGTTTGAAGGGGAGGAAGTTTTTCGAGTACCGGAGTTTGTAACAAGAAACTCACTTTATTATGAAGATTTCTGGTTCGATAAAGCTTTGTTTTTACAAACAGGTTTCGTTTATAATTATTTCACAAGCTTTCAAGCAAACGCTTACGATCCTGTTTTGGCAGAATCTTATGTGCAAAATTCATTTGAGCTTGAAGGTTTTCATCGTTTAGATTACTTTTTTAACGCTAAGATCGATCAAGCAAGGCTCTTTTTTAAATTGGAAAACTTCATTTCTATCTTCGATGGGAACAATAATTTCGTAGCACCAATGCAGCCTTATCGCGATTTTGCGATTCGTTTTGGTATAGTTTGGGATTTCTTTCTATAAACTTTCAAATTATTTCCTTGTCTAACTACCTGCCCGTTTGGTATTTAAGTTGATTTATTAAAAAAACTTTAAATAAAGTTTAGAAAAAGTTTGTTTGCGAGGAGAAAACAGACGTATATTTGCATCCGCTTTGAGAGGGAGCGATGTTCATTGTAAAGTTAGACTGGAGTTGAGTTTATGGCGGTTTTGGAGAGTAAGGATTACTTAAAAGGAGCTGAAAAAATAAATTAAAAAAACTTCATTTTTTACTTGCTGGTAAATAAAAAGGTTTTACATTTGCATCCGCTTTCAGAAAGAAAGTAAGTTCATTGAGAAGGGTTGAGATTTTTGAGTTTTAGAGATAAAGTTTGTGTCTTGTGAGGCTGAAAAATAAAAAATAAAAAAACTTTAATTTTTATTTGTTGAATTAAAAATAAGTTTTACATTTGCACCCGCAAACGCAGAAAGCGTTAAAGTTCTCAAAAATTATGACAAGAAAAGCTGGGATGGCGCGATAGAGTTGAAGGTTCGATTCCTTTGTTTTCAACAACACGGAAGCTTTTAGAAGAGTGGAAGTTAAAGAGTTCATTGAAGTATTGATTGACAGTAAAAACGAATTAAGGCTAAATAGCTAATTTTTAAATTTTGAGTCTTACTTTATTAATTTAGAGTAAACGATAATTCCGAGTTGTATTATAAGTATTGTAAATATATTTAAAAAACAACGATGAAGAGTTTGATCCTGGCTCAGGATGAACGCTAGCGGCAGGCCTAACAC
>DTTX01000062.1 GCA_012964435.1 Mesonia sp.
AGATATTGCGATGACGAATATTTCACTCGATCTATTTGGTCAAGTGCGTAGCTATTTTCAATACGCGGCTCAACTTTCAGAAGAAGATAAAACCGAAGACGATTTTGCGTTTTTACGAACCGAGCGAGAATATGTAAATGTATTGTTGGTAGAACAGCCAAATCGTGATTTTGGATATACGATCGCACGTCAATTTTTGTTCGATCATTTTCATTTTTTATTGCTGAATGAAATGCAAAACAGCAAAGATGAAACCTTGGTTGCTATTGCGAAGAAAAGTTTAAAAGAGGTAAGCTATCACAGAAGATTCTCTTCAGATTGGGTGAAGCGTTTAGGTGATGGAACCGAAGAAAGCAAACGAAAAATTCAGCTAGCCATTAACGATCTGTGGCGATTTACGGAAGAGCTTTTTCAAAAAACCGATGCCGATCTAGAAGCGATAAAAGCAGGAATTGGTGTGGAAACCGATAAAATAAAAGCAAAATACCTCGAGAATGTTTCAGCAGTTTTAGAAGAAGCCACTTTGCAAAAACCAGAGTTAGAATTTTTTCAGGAAGGCGGAAAAAAAGGAATTCATTCAGAACATATGGGCTATTTGTTGAGCGATATGCAATATATGCAACGCACCTATCCCGGAATGAAGTGGTAATTTCCTGCGCAGGCAGGAATCTAAAAGCAGGTAAACAGAATGTCACACTGAGCTTGTCGAAGCGTTAGAATTTAGAAAATTCGTCATGCTGAACTCGATTCAGAATCACATTCTAAATAGAAACCGAATAAAAAAAATGATCGAAGAAAAAGTACATATTTCAGAAGAATTAGAACCGATACTCAAGCAAGTTTCGGATCCTGAAATTCCTGTGCTTTCGATCATCGATTTGGGAGTGGTTCGTTCCGCAGAATTTAACAACGGAATTGCCGAAGTAAAGATCACGCCAACCTATAGTGGTTGTCCCGCAATGGATGTAATTGGCGACGATATTAAATTCGCGCTTTTAGAAGCCGGTTACGAGGCGAAAGTCGATTTAATTTTATCGCCCGCTTGGTCAACCGATTGGATTACCGAAGCGGGAAGACAAGCTTTAGAAGATTATGGTATTGCGGCTCCGTTAGAAGCCAGTGCCGATAAAAAAGCCTTGTTGGGAGAAACTCAAGTCGTAAGATGTACCAATTGCGGATCTAAAAATACACAAATGGTAAGTCAGTTTGGTTCCACTGCGTGCAAAGCCTTGTTTAAGTGCAACGACTGCCAAGAACCATTTGACTATTTTAAATGTTTAATCTAAGTAAATTGAAACCGAATCTGAACTCGAAATTGAAAAGAGTTAGAAAACCTTCGACTTCAATTTCATTTTCAAATTCAAGTTCTAAAAAAATATGAGCAAAAGCATTCAAGTTGAAATAAAAGATCAAGTAGCCAAAATAAGCCTTAACCGACCGGAAGTTTTCAATAGTTTTAATCGAGAAATGGCATTTGCGCTTCAAGATGAATTGAAAAGTTGCGCATCCAATAAAGAAGTACGTGCCATTTTATTAACCGGAAATGGTAAAGCCTTTTGTGCGGGTCAAGATCTAAAAGAAGTCACCGATCCGGAGTTAAATCCCGGTTTCAAATCTATTTTGGAAGAGCATTACAATCCCATTATTCAGCTAATAAGAAGTATTGAAAAACCAATTGTGGCAGCCGTTAATGGTGTTGCCGCCGGAGCCGGAGCTAATATTGCTTTGGCTTGCGATATTGTTGTTGCTTCAGAACACGCAGCATTTATTCAGGCATTTAGTAAAATAGGATTAATTCCCGACAGTGCCGGGACTTTCTTTTTACCGCGTTTAATTGGTTTTCAAAAAGCATCAGCTTTAGCAATGTTAGGCGATAAAGTTTCTGCGGAAGAAGCCGAACGATTAGGGATGATCTATAAATATTTTTCAGCAGAATCTTTTGCAGAAGAAACTTGGAAAATGGCAGCGCATTTGGCCAAAATGCCAACAAAAGCTTTAGCCTTAACCAAAGAAGCGCTCAATCAATCATTAACTAATAACTTGGAAGAGCAATTAGCATTAGAATCTAAAAATCAGATCGAAGCCGCTTCCACAGCAGATTATAAAGAAGGCGTAAACGCTTTTATCGAAAAAAGAAAACCAAATTTTAAAGGAGAATAGACTATTTCAAACTTAGAAATCGCAAATTTTATATTTCAAATTTGATTTAAATATGACCTCAGAAGAATTAGAAAATAGATTAATTGATTTTGCTGTAAGTTGTATAAAAGCAACTAAGCGTTTAGATCAAAGTTTTGCATCTCAACATCTATCTAGTCAGTTAATACGTTCAGCTACAAGTGTTGCTCTAAATTACTCTGAAGCTATTGCTGCACAATCTGCAAGAGATTATATTCATAAGATGCAAATCTGTTTGAAAGAACTGAGAGAATCCAAAACAAATTTACGAATACAAAAAGGAGCAGATCTTCTGAAGCAAATTCAGAATTTAGATGAATTAATAGATGAATCTAATCAGCTTATTTTAATTTTTTCTAAAAGTATTTATACTTCTAAGAAGAAAAATCAACTAAAAAACTAAAGGATGTAAAAATTCGGTTTTAAAACTCAAACTAAATTTGAATTTTGAAATAAAACCTGAAAAATCATAAATATATATGACCATCGGAATTATAGGTAGCGGAACAATGGGGAGTGGAATTGCACAAGTAGCAGCCACCGCCGGTTGTTTAGTGAAAGTTTACGATACCAATCAAGAAGCTTTAGCAAAAAGCGAAGCTAAACTCAATAAAGTTTTACTACGTCTTATCGAAAAAGAACGAATCGATGAAGCTGAAAAAAACAGAATTCAAGGAAACATCAGCTATGTAAATTCAATTCAAGAATTAGCCGATGCCGATTTAACCATCGAAGCAATTATTGAAAATCTTGAGATCAAACAAAAAGTATTTCGGGAGTTAGAAGCTTGCCAAAAAGAAGATGCTATTATTGCATCCAACACTAGTTCGTTATCAATCGCTTCGATAGCTTCTGCTTTACAAAAACCGGAGCGCGTGATCGGAATTCATTTCTTTAATCCGGCGCCATTAATGCCGTTGGTAGAAATTATTCCGGCCGTGCAAACTTCCGAAGCTGTCAAAGAAAAAGTAGTTCAAATTATAGCCGATTGGAAAAAAATTGGCGTGCTAGCCAAAGACACACCGGGCTTCATCGTAAATCGCGTCGCAAGACCTTTTTATGGAGAAGCTCTACGAATTTATGAAGAAGGAAAAGCCGATATCTCAACCATCGATCAAGCCCTAAAAGAACTCGGTGGCTTTAGAATGGGACCATTCGAGTTGATGGATTTTATTGGCCACGATGTTAATTACACCGTAACCGAAACCGTATTTAAAGAATTTTATTACGATCCACGTTATAAACCCTCTTTTACTCAAAAACGCTTAAAAGAAGCCGGTTACTTAGGTCGCAAAACCGGAAAAGGATTTTATGATTACCAAGACGGGAAGCCTGTCACTTCGAGCGGAGTCGAGAAGTCTGGCAGTTCAGGATCTCATCAAAATGATCTTTTCCAACAAATTCTCGATCGCGTTTTAGTGATGCTTATCAACGAAGCTGCAGACGCTTTGTTTTTAAATATTGCTACCGCAAAAGATATCGATCTAGCGATGACCAAAGGCGTAAATTACCCGAAAGGATTGTTAGCCTGGGCCAACGAAAAAGGAATCGATTGGTGTGTTGAAAATTTGGATTCACTCTATCAAGAATACCACGAAGACCGTTACCGTTGCAGCCCATTGTTAAGAAAAATGGTACGTGAAGGTAGTAGGTTTTAGAAAATAGGAACTAGGAAAATTATGAAGTCAAATTATCATTTCAAATTTGAAGATTTAAAAGTTTACCAAAAGGCGATGCAATTTGGTGAGCTTGTTCATCATCAGACTAAAAATTTTCCAAAGGAAGAAAGATTTGAGTTGACTTCACAATTTAAAAGAGCCGCTGATTCTATTGCTTTAAATATTGCAGAAGGTTCTGCAGGAACAGATAAGCAATTTTATAACTATTTAGGAAATGCATTTCATAGTATGCACGAATGTGTTTCTTGTAGTTCTAAAGCTTTTCTTCGAAATTATATTCAACCAAACGAAAATGAAGAAAACCGAAAAAACTTAACAGAACTTGCAAAAATGATTAGCACACTTCGCAAGAAAATATCACAAAGATTATGAAAGAAGATAACCTAAAACCTAAAACCTACGACCAAATCCCTAACCATATGCTCTCCCTCGACGCTTTCAGTCAATGGTTGGGCATCGAGTTGGTAGAAGTAAAAGAAGGCTATTGCAAGGTGCAAATGACCATCCGTAAAGAAATGCTCAATAGTATGGGCAAAGCACACGGAGGTATTACTTTCTCGTTGGCAGATACGGCATTTGGCTTCGCTTCCAACACCCACGGGAGAAAAGCGGTTTCCATCGATTGTAGCATAAATCACATAGATGCTTTAGAAGCCGGCGATGTGATCACGGCAGAATCTGAAGTAAAAAGCCTCAAAAATAAAGTTGGTTTTTATATGGTTGAGGTAAAGAAAGAAGAACAAATCGTCGCCCTTTTTAAAGGTGTAGTTTATAGAACAAGCGCGCAGTGGGATTAATTGTTACTGCTCTTGCCGAAGTATAATTTTAAAATAATAAGGGCGCAACCCTAGCGGGTCGGGCTTTCGTGAGTCGCTTTTTTGTTTTGTCATTTCGAGCGGAGTCGAGAAACAAAACAAAAAGAGCTCCAACAATCACTCAATCCCTTGCGCAAAAAAAGAATAACAGAACATGAAATTTTGATATAAAATTAGAATCTTAAAACATTCCCTTTTTCATTCAAAATTCAAAATTTATAATTCAACATTTAAAATGGAAGCATATATCATAGACGGAATCAGAACTCCTATCGGAAATTATAAAGGAACTTTATCTCCTGTAAGAACCGATGATTTAGGAGCTTTGGTCATTAAAGAAATCGTCAAAAGAAATCCGAATATTCCTAAAGAAGCTTACGACGATGTAATTTTAGGTTGTGCCAATCAAGCGGGAGAAGATAACAGAAACGTTGCCAGAATGTGTTCATTATTGGCAGGTTTACCACATTCTGTTCCGGGAGAAACGGTGAATAGATTATGCAGTAGCGGACTTTCAGCCATTATTCACGCCAATCGTGCGATCAAAGCCGGTGACGGAGATTTATTTATCTCTGGTGGAGTAGAACATATGACGCGCGGTCCTTACGCGATCGCTAAACCTTCAAGTGCTTTTGGGAACGATGCAAAAATGTACGATACCAGTTTCGGCTGGCGTTTTGTTAATCCTAAATTGCACGAAATGTATGGCACCGATGGAATGGGGATGACCGCAGAAAACCTCGTCGATAAGTATAAAATTTCAAGAAAAGATCAAGATGCTTTTGCGTATTGGAGTCAGATGAAAGCGACAAAAGCTCAAGAAAATGGTCGCTTGGCAAAAGAAATCGTAACGGTAGAAATTCCGCAGCGAAAAAAAGATCCGATTCAATTCAGTAACGACGAGTTTATCAAACCTACTACTTCCAAAGAAATTTTAGCCAAATTACGTCCGGCTTTCCGTAAAGAAGGTGGTAGCGTAACCGCCGGAAATTCTTCAGGATTAAATGATGGCGCAGCAGCAACTATTGTAGCTTCAGAAAAAGCGGTAGAAAAATACGGTCTAAAACCGATGGCAAAAATATTAAGTTCTGCTGTGGTTGGCGTAGAACCAAGAATTATGGGCATTGGTCCCGTGCAAGCTTCCAATAAAGCGCTAGAAAAAGCGGGCTTAACGATAGACGATATGGATGTGATCGAACTCAACGAAGCCTTTGCAGCACAAGCTTTAGCTTGTATTCGCGAATGGGGTTTAAAAGACGACGATCCAAGGTTGAACCCAAATGGTGGAGCAATTGCGATCGGACATCCGCTGGGAGTTACCGGAGCAAGATTAGCACATTCAGCAGCTTTAGAACTACAATTAACCGGTAAAAAATACGCTTTAGTCACGATGTGCGTAGGCGTTGGTCAAGGTTATGCGGCAGTTATTGAAAATGTCTCTGCTTAGTTAAGGATTTTGAAGTTCATTATGTCACCTCGAGCGGAGTCGAGAGGTCAACAATAAAACACTAGAAAGAATGCAAAAAACACAACACTATATTTTAGGTCAATGGGTCGACGGTCAAGGAGAAGGAACTCCGATTCTAGATTCAGTAACCGGAGAACATTTCACCAATGTCACCACAGAAGGAATTGATGCTCCCGAAGTGCTACAATACGGAAGAGTAAAAGGAGAAGCGCTTCGAAAAATGACTTTTCAAGAGCGTGGTAATATGTTGAAGAAGTTGGCTTTCCATCTTCAAAAACATAAACGGTCTTTTTACGAAATCAGTTACCGAAGTGGTTGTACAAAAATTGATAGTTGGATCGATATTGAAGGTGGTTTTGGTAATCTGTTTGCTAATGCTTCGCTTCGTAAATTATTCCCCAATCAACCTTTTGACATAGAAGGAGAACCGATCGATCTTTCACGCGGCGGAAAGTTTATGGCGCATCATATTTTGGTGCCTAAAAATGGAGTTGCTGTGCATATTAACGCATTTAATTTTCCGGTTTGGGGAATGTTAGAAAAATGTGCGGTCAATTGGATGGCAGGAATGCCGGCAGTCGTATTACCTGCACCGCAAAGTGCATATTTAACAGAAGCGGTCGTGAAAGTTATCATTGCATCCGGAATTTTACCGGAAGGTGCTTTACAATTGATTAGTGGAACCAAAAAAGATATTTTCGATACCATAGAATCCCAAGATGTGGTAACTTTTACGGGTTCTGCAGCAACAGGTAGAAAATTAAAAACGCATCCACGATTAATTGAAGAATCCGTTCCCTTTACGATGGAAGCCGATTCTCTTAATGCTTGTGTTTTAGGTGAAGATGCTATTCCCGGAACGCCGGAATTCAATCTCTTTATCAAAGAAGTTCGAAATGAAATGACGGTAAAATGCGGACAAAAATGTACCGCTATCCGTAGAATTATCGTTCCTGAAAATTTAGTGGAAGACGTTCAAATCGCTTTAGGGCAAGCACTCGATAAAGTTACCTATGGTGATCCTCGCTTAAAAGAGGTGAGAATGGGAACCTTGATCGATAAAAAACAAGTGGAAAGCGTTAAAAATCAAGTTCAAGAAATAACCAAAACGGCAAATATGGTATATGGTGATTTTGAAAGTGGAAAAGCGGTAGGTGCCGATTTTGAAAAAGGCGCTTTCATTAAACCTATACTTCTTCGAGAAGATCACCCATTTAATAATGAAGCAGCGCATATCACCGAAGCTTTTGGTCCGGTAAGTACAATTATGCCGTATAAAGATTTAAATGAAGCGATCGAACTTTCCCGAAAAGGTAAAGGTTCTTTAGTAAGTTCCATCGCAACGAATGATAATAAAATTGCTGCTGAATACACCGTAAAAGCTGCCACACATCACGGTCGTATTTTAGTATTAAATCGTGAAAGTGCGAAGCAAAGTACCGGTCACGGTTCGCCGTTACCAAATCTTATTCACGGAGGTCCGGGACGCGCCGGAGGCGGAGAAGAAATGGGTGGCAAACGCGGTATCAAACATTATATGCAGCGTTGTGCGATTCAAGGATCGCCAACGACCATTAGCGAAATTACAGGAATTTATCAACCTAATGCCGATTATAAAGAAGCTGAAAAACATCCGTTTGCGTATCATTGGGAAGATATTAAACCGGGAATGTCGCTGCAAACCCATAACCGAACGCTTACCGATACCGATATTATTAACTTCGGAAATTTAACCTGGGATCATTTCTACGCGCATACCGACATTACTTCATTAGAAGGAAGCATTTTCGAGCAGAGAACCGCTCACGGATATTTTATCATTTCGGCAGCGGCAGGATTATTTGTCTATCCAAATAAAGGTCCGGTAGCGGCAAATTATGGTTTAGAAGAGATTAGATTTTTACGTCCGTTATATCATAATGATACGATCAATGTTCGATTAACATGTAAGCAAAAAGTAGATCGAGATCAGAAAGGAAAAGAATTACCAAGCGGAATCGTAAAATGGTACGTTGAAGTTTTTGATGTAAATGCTACGGAAGAAGAGGAAAAGCTAGTGGCGATTGCTACTATTCTAACGATGGTTCAGAAAAAGCAAACCATGTTTACAGAAATTACCGATGCTGTTTTTGAAAAATCCTTGAATGGCTTAACGGAAGAAACTCAACCGGCTTGGGGAATCATGACTCCACAGCATATGGTAGAGCATTTAGAAGATAGCTACCGAATTGCTGCCGGAGAAATTCAGGATTTTGAAATTGCTACTCCGGAAGATAAACTAGAAATGGTACAAGAAACTTTGTGGAACTATAAACCGATGCCTAAGAATTTCAATTTCCCATTTTATAAGGAAGGTGAATTATTTAAGTTGAAACACGAAGATCTAGCAACTGCGAAACAAAAATTGAAAGAAGCCAAAGCGATATACGAAAATTACTTTCAGGAACATCCGGAAGCAATTACGAAAAATGCGGTATTTGGCGAGCTGAACAAATTCGAATGGAAATTAATGCACCGAAAGCATATTAATCATCATTTCGATCAGTTTGGATTATTAGAAAAATAAAAAAGTATAAAAATAAAAAGTTCCTCTCCTTTTTAAGGAGGGGTGCCCGATAGGGCGGGGTGGTTTGTGTTAGGGATAGCAGTGAAAATCCCGCAGACTTGCGATAGCAAGTTGAGGAATTGAAACGAATAGCCCGACCCGAAGGGAAACACCAAAAAATATAAATACAAAAAGCGATTTGCGACATTCCGCTGACACCCAATTTACGCTCTACTGCCGGACCGACT
>DTTX01000063.1 GCA_012964435.1 Mesonia sp.
AAACTCGAAGAAGGTTTAGATAGTAAAAAAGAGGTGTTAGATCATTTAGAGCCTATACATATCTTGTTAGATGATCTTTTTCCTAATATTCTTACCAATAACGAAATTAAAGCAGCCGCTTTACCACATCAAAACTTCTTATTTAATAAAACTAAACGTTTTAAAGAAATTTTAAAACGAGCGGGAGACGATTTTGAGTTGAAAGTGAGAAATTTTACGACCGAAGCAGATTATGTTTTTGGTTGTATTTTAATTTTGAATGGTTACTATGGTTATAACATAGATTTTACAAGACCATTTTATTACGATATTCCCGATGAAAACGGAATTTTAAGACATTATCGAATTGCAGCAAATGCAGATTTTGTTGAATTTGAAAAAACAGATCAAGCTTTAGATATCACAGAAGAAGATGTAGATCTATTGCTGCAGAACACCGATGATATAGAATTATGGAAAGAAAAATTTCCGCCGCTAAGTTGGGTTTTTAAAGGTTTTATAATTACAAATCTTACCGATGTAACCATCGATGATGGGATTTCAGATCTTAAAACACAACTATTAAATAATAATTTACCTAAAGAGAATAAATTAAGCGGGATTACAGAGATCTTTAGATCGATATACAGTAGTCCTGATCTTGAGGTTGGACTCACTTTATTCGACAAAAAAAGTTCAGAGCTTTTTAGAATGGAAAATAAAGAGATCTGTAGTTTTATTTTAGATGAAGAGGTAGAAGTAGATTGTAAACAAGCCTTTTGTGATGATACCTATACTACGCTGGTAGGAAGCAGACAGTATTTTTCGCTATCTAATGTCGATGCTTATTTAAAGAATCATCCTGATAGTTTATTGAGTAAGAACTTAAAGAATAAAGGGATTAAAAGCTGCATTTTTGCTCCTATTGCAAAAGGTGACGATCTTTTAGCTATTCTAGAATTGGTTTCTTACCATAAAAATGAATTAAACAGTATAAATGCGATAAAGCTTGAAGATATAGTACCTTATATCGTTACAGCGATCGAAAGAAATAAAACAGATTTTGAAAATAGGGTGAAAGCTGTTATTCAGAGTGAGTGTACCTCGATTCATCCAAGCGTTCTTTGGGTTTTTGAAGAAGAAGCAAGACGTTACATACGAGATTTAGATAGTGATGGCGTTTCGTCATTTAGAGATATTGCTTTTGCAGATGTATATCCGCTTTACGGTCAAATAGATATTGTAGGCTCTTCAGATGAAAGAAATAAAGCAATACAAGCAGATCTCATTAAACACCTTAAAATGATCGCTAAGATCATCGATCATGCTTATCAAGAAGAACCACTTCCCGTATATGAACAAGTAAAATTTAGAATTGACGAGTTTCGTGAAGATTTAAAAGAAAACCTTAATGCTTCCAGCGAACAGAAGATCATAAATTTTATTCATAAAGAGATCGATCCTTTAATTGATCATTTTAAAACCAAGTCAGACGTATTAAGTAGAATGATCGATCACTATAACTCTTGTATCGATGAAGATACCGGAGTGATTTATAATGAACGCAAAAATTATGATGATACCGTACAACGAATCAATAGAACTTTAGCTCGTTATATAGATAGAAAACAGGTAGAGGCTCAACAAATCTTTCCGCATTATTTTGAGCGTTATAAAACCGATGGTGTAGATCATAATATTTACATAGGAGAATCGATGACTAAGAACAAAGAATTTAGTCGCGTTTATCTGCATAACATTAGGTTATGGCAAATACAAGTAGTATGTGAAATGGAAAATAAATTCTACCACATACAAGAAAATATGCCTTTAAAACTTGATGCGGCTTCATTAATATTAGTTTTCAGCTCAACACTTTCTATTCGTTACCGTATGGATGAAAAGAAATTTGATGTTGACGGCACTTACAATGCGAGATACGAAATCATTAAAAAGCGCATCGATAAAGCTTACATTAAAAATACCGAAGAGCGAATTACTCAAAAAGGTAAAATCGCCATTATATATTCTCAAAAGGCAGATGAAAGAGAATATTTAAAATATATCGATTACTTACAAAAAAAGAACTACCTCGGTGATGAGGTAGAACTTTTAGAACTTGAAGATGTACAAGGTGTTGTTGGTTTAAAAGCCCTTCGAGTTGAAGTACTCTACCATAAAGACAAAGATTCTGAAGAGAAAACTTTAACTTATGAAGACTTAATGGAAGAATTACATTAACCAAAAAGCAATTACAAAACTTATTACCGAGATAATAATCCCTGTCATAAAAATAGTGTAAGTCCAACGTAAAATTTTATATTTTCTGTTAAGCACGATTCCTAAGTAGTATAGATCTTTGGTTAGCGCTTCATAAACGTAATCTTTATCCTTCAAAATTTCATTAATAGCCCAATTATATTGGTCAAATTTCATTTGATGAAAATTTCCAAAGAATAAAACATTAATCTCTCTGTTTTTTACTTGCTCTTTAGTAAACTCACCGGTCGTAACATTAGGTTTTGTAGACATTATAGAGAGTACGATAGATGCCACACAAAAGCACACCATAATTAAAGTAGGTATCATTAAATGTCGGTTAGATGCCGCATCTAATTTTGGTATAATATTGGCCAGCGCTAAAGAAATAATAATCGCGTTTACCGAAAGCAAAATGTTAGCTTTGGTATCTGCAATATCACTTAATTTAATATGGTTCCTTAAAGTGGTACGGTAAAGCGTTTGTATGCTTCGTTCAGGATTGTCGTTTTTGTAACGCGCTTTAAGTTTAGCTTTAGCTTCTTCTTTTTCGTACTTTTTCTTAAGCTTTTTCTGACTTTCTAATAGGCTTAATAAATTTTCATCCTTTTTGGGTTTCCAGTGTTCGACAGCATAATCACTATAAAATTTATGCTCTTCTGTAAACATTCTAATATTTTCTTCTATCCATTCGTTAGGAGTAAAATATTTAATGTTGTGCAGTTTTAATTCTTGTCGAAGAAACTCGGTAGTATCTTCAAAATAATCTTTAGCTAAATGAGAAGAGTCTGCATCTCTAATAATCTCTTCAAGTTTAGATTCTGGATTAGCATCTTTTTTGGTGGCAAGAATACATTTTTTAACCTCGTTTATGGTTTCTTCACTAACATTTTGATCGGTTAAAAACTGCTTTGCAATCTTTACACTTTCTTCTTCGTGTCCTTTTATAGTTTTCGTATATCCAGTGTCATGAAGCCACGCAGACAGTAGTAAAACCTCTTCTTCTTTAACATTAATTTGAGATTTTTCAATTAATTCTTTAGTACTTTTAACCACACGTTGTGTATGGTTATAGTTATGGTAAATGAATGTATTTGGCAGTTCATCTTTAAAAAGTTTCATTACAAAATTATCTGCCTTCTCAATAATGTTTTCCATAGAATCTGGTTAGTTTCTGTTAAATGACCATAGCCAAATTAGTAAAAATTCATTCACCTTTTAGATTACATGAAGAAAAATAACATACTTCTAACAATTTGTAGCGTATTTATATTAAGTGCCTGTGCGACCTTCGAACCTAAGATCAATAAAGATTATCCTCAAGAATCTTTAGTCTATCCTTTTCAGAAAAAACTAGATAAACGATTTTTTTTAATTGGTGATGCCGGTTATTCTCAACCGGGTGGTTCTTCAGAAGCTTTACAAGCCTTTAAACATTTTTTAGATTCTTCTGAAACAAAAGATACATATACCATTTTTCTAGGCGATAATATATATCCTGCCGGAATGCCAGATAAAGATGATCCCACAAGAAAACAATCTGAATATCGAATAGATGCTCAAATAGATGCTCTAGAAGATTATGAAGGTAAAATTCTTTTTATACCAGGAAATCACGATTGGTATGATGAAGGTATTGGTGGTGTAGAAGAACAAGCAGAGTATATTGAGAAAAGAACAGAACAAGATGATATTTGGGCACCAACCCCAGGTTGTGGTTTAGAAATTAGAGATCTAGGTGAAAATCTTACCATGATCATTATCGATTCTCAATGGTATTTAGAAGATTGGGATAATAATCCGACAATTAACGACAATTGTCCTGAGATTAAAACGAGGGAGGCTTTATTTACAGAAATAGAAACCGAACTTAAAAAAAGTCAAAATAAAAATGTTCTAATGGTGCTACACCATCCTATGTATACAAATGGAGTTCACGGGGGTAATTATCATTTAAACAGACATTTATACCCTTCACAGAAAAAAATACCTATGCCGGTATTAGGTTCTTTAGCGATGTTAATAAGAACTACCGGAGGTGTTTCTATACAAGATGCGCAAAATGAGCGCTATAAATCTTTTAGAGATCGATTACAAACGCTCTCTAAAGGTTATAAACGAGTGACTTATATTTCTGGGCACGAACATAATATGCAATATGTCTTGCATGAGGATTTACATCAGATCATTTCGGGTTCAGGTTCTAAAAGTACATTTGCCAGTTTGAGAAATGATGGTGTGTTTGCATATCCAGGTCAAGGTTTTGCAGTTTACGATGTCTTTGATGATAAATCTACTTGGGTAAGGTTTTATGGAGTTGAAAATTATAAACCAAAACTACTTTTTCAAACCCAAATCTTTAAGCAAGAACAAGAGATCGAATTAGATTCTATTCCAGATCCTTATTTATTACCAAGAGAAGTAGAAGTTTCGATCTACGATCAAGAAGAGACCGATAAAAGTCAGGTGTACGAAAGTTTTTGGGGAGATCATTATAGAGATCTTTATGGGAAAAAAATAAAAGCAAAATTAGCCTTACTCGATACCCTTTACGGTGGCTTAAAAGTGGTAAGAGAAGGCGGTGGTCACCAAACCAGGTCGATAAGGGTACAAGATAGTTTAGGAAGAGATTATAATATTAGAGCTTTAAAAAAGAGTGCTGTTCAGTTTTTACAAACTGTTGCTTTTAAAGATCAATCGGTAGAACAAAAATTTGAAAATACCTTGGCAGAAGATGCTGTTGAAGATTTTTATACCGCTTCACATCCCTATGCATTTATGGCTATACCAAAATTAAGTGAAGCAGCCGGCATTTATCATACTAACCCAAAAATTATCTATTTACCTAAACAAATGGCTTTAGGTAAATACAACGAAGCTTATGGTAACGATATTTATATGATCGTAGAACGTCCTGAAGATGATTGGAAAGATGCTGAATTTTTTGGTAATCCTAACCACGATATACAAAGTACAGAAGGTATGTTCGATCGTTTAAGAAGAGACGAAAAATATAGCGTAGATGAAGCTGCATATATTAAAGCTAGAATTTTTGATATGCTTATTGGTGATTGGGATAGACATAAAGATCAATGGCGCTGGGCAGAATTCGAAACAGAAGATGGTAAGCATATTTTTAAACCGATACCTCGCGATAGAGACCAAGTGTTTTCTAACTTCGATGGAGCTTTCTTCGGAACTTTAAAAGGCTTAGCAGGTTTTGCTAAACAATTTGGGAAATACGGAGAAGATATAGACGATGTTTCTTGGTTTAATACAGCTGCCGTTGGTTTAGATCGATCTTTAATTCAAAATGAAGGAAAAGAAACTTGGATCAAGCAAGCTAAATATTTACAAGAAAATATTTCAGATGAAGTTATACAGCAAGCTTTTAACGATTTGCCGGAAGAAGTTCGTGAAGACGAATCTACCCAAAATATCAAAGAATTATTAAAACAAAGAAGAGCTAATATTGTAGATATAGCAGAACGTTATTATGATTACCTAGCGAAACTTGCGATTGTTACGGGAACAGATAAAGATGATTTTATAGATATAACTCGACTTGAAAATGGCAAGACCAACATTAAAATCTTTCGAAATAAAGGTGGCGAGCGTAAATCTTTAGTAAGTGATCGAACCTATTCTAAAGATGAAACCAAAGAAATTTGGGTATACGGTCTAGATGATGACGATGAAGTTAATGTTGAAGGAGAAAATGAAAGTAACAATATTTTTATACGAGTAATTGGGGGGCAAAATAACGATATCTACAAAGTTAAAAATCCAAATAAATTAAAGATCTACGAGCATAAATCTAAGCCCAATACTTTTGATGAAGCTCAAAATGCTAAAATTAGATTGTCAGATAATTACGAGCAAAATATTTATAATAAAGACAAAAAGATCTTTAAGACCAATGTAATACTTCCAGGGATTGGTTATAACCCCGATGATGGTTTAAAACTTGGTGTGCAAGATATACTAACTCATTACGGTTTTAAAAGAGATCCATTCACTTCTCAGCATAGATTAAGAGCCGGTTATTACTTTGCTACTAGCGGTTTCGATTTGCATTATGATGCACGATTTGCAAGAATCGTCGGTAAATATAGTTTAGGAGTCGATGCTTGGTTTACCAGTCCTAATTTTGCGCAAAACTTCTTTGGTTATGGTAACGGCACTAGAAATCCTAACCGAGATTCCGGAGAAGATTTTGACTTTAATAGAACAAAAATTAGTAAAATAGGAGGGAGTGTTGGTCTTGTTAGACAAAGTCCTTTTGGTAGTTACTTCGGCTATAAAGTCTCTTATGAATCTGTTGAGGTTGAAGAAACAGGAGATAGATTTGTAGATAATTATTTTAGTAATGATCCTGATGTTTTTGATCGTCAATATTTTGTTGGAGTAGACGGGACTTATCGTTACGAGAGTTATGACGATGTGTTAAACCCAACGAACGGAATGAAATTTCAGCTAAGTGTCGGTGGAAAATTAAATACCAAAGAGACCGAGAATATGTATGCGTATATTAAACCATCGATCGAGTTTTATAATTCGGTAACTAGAAATAGAAGATGGGTTTTACATACCGCTTTAAATTCTCATATTAACATCGGTGACGATTTTGAATTTTACCAAGCTGCGAATTTAGGAGGAGCAACCGGTTTAAGAGGTTACCGTAACGAACGTTTTATTGGTGAATCTTCTTTAGCTACATCTGCAGATATTCGTTATACCTTAGGTGAATTTAAAACTACATTTTTACCTTTTGAATTTGGAATATTTGGAGGTGGTGATGTTGGTAGAGTTTGGTTAGATGGTGAAGATAATAAACGTTGGCATAACGATATTGGTGGTGGTCTTTGGGTTAATAGCGCAGAAGCCGTTAACGGAACTTTCAACCTTTTTACAGGGGAAGATGGACTGCGATTTAGCTTTGGTTTCGGATTTAGATTTTAATTGAAATAAAGATTTATAATTAAAAAAGGGAGCAAATCGCTCCCTTTTTTCGTGGTTATCATTAACTAAATCTTATTGGTTGGTTAATTTAGTTAATTACTAATTTTTGAACTTGCCCTTTAGCGTTTCTTACTAAATAAGTTCCAGAGGTTAATGTGCTCACATTAATGTGAGTAGCTTGTGTAGCGTTTTGTAATTGTCGTCCTTGAATATCAAAAAGCGTATAATCTGTAGGTTCGTTAAAAAATACTCTTGCTGAATTTGCCGGGTTCGGGTAAATCACAAAGCTGTCGTTATTCATTTCAAAATTATCGGTAGAAAGTACGTTGTTTTCTAAGGTATAAACGCTAATCGTTGCACTTACTTCGTTAGCCACAACGATTAAACCTTTTCCTTCAGCATTATCTTCCGGAGCAACATATACTAAACTCTCTGGAGCTAGATCACCTAAATCTTCAATATTATCTTCTCCCGGAGTTACGCTTCTGTTGTTGTAATAACCGTCGAACACCGGAGCGTTAGGGTTGGTGATATCGTAAACCATAAATCCGACAACACGTTCTAAAGCGATAAATGCGTAATAAGCACCGTCAATTTCTTGAACGATCACAGCTTCTGGTTCAGGACCTTTATTGTCACTACGATTCTTTAATTCGTTTTCATCATCGGTTGCATTAAAAATAGCGTTGTAAACTGGATCTTCTTCAATAATTCTTTCAAAATCAGAACCACTGTCATAAACCTGAGTTCCTGTTGAAGCATCATAAATGCTGAAAGATCTTCCGCCAAAAGCATAAAGCTCTTCAAACTCACCGTCGTTATCAATATCTCCTAAAGTATTGGTGAAAGTCAATTTTCCTAAGTTCTCTTCAATTTCTAAGAAAGACTGATTTGGGAAAACACTTGCATCTAAAATTAGATCTTCTAGATCTACTTCTTCTTCAAAAGTATCGTATTCTCTTGCGTCACCTTCATTAGCAGTCACGTAATAGGTGTTTCCGTTTACGGTATAACTTGAAATAGCATCTGGCATATACATTCCGTAAATTGGCCAATTTGCCATAAAAATAAAGTCTTGCTCGTTAGAAGTATCTAATGCATTTTCTGCTAAACTATGATCTTTGTAACCTAACGACCAGATATCGGTAATTTGAAGATTCACTAGATCGATCACCGCAATAGCATTGTTTTCTTGTAAAGTTACCCAAGCCGTTTCACTATCTGAAGCTACCGTAATGTATTCTGGTTCTAGATCTTCAGAAACACTTGCATTAGGTCCAAAAATTCTAACTCCGTCTGCTTTTAATTGTACTGCTTGTGTATCAAAAGCATTAAAGTTTAAACTAGTAACATTAGCTTGAGTAAGATTGGCAACACCATTGGTTAGATCGATCACAGAAATAGTACCTTCAGGATCTACTGAATAATCTGAATTTGGTTCCCCTTCATTGGCTACTAATAACTTAGTTCCATCAGGAGAAAATGTGATCATATCTGGTAAAGCACCAACGTTTACCGTAGAAAGTACAACTCCGTCGGTGTCCATAAAAACAACCGTTCCGTTTAAAGTTTTATCTGAAGGAACCGCTGTTGCAGCAACAACATTATTGTGGTAAGCAACACTTGTTCCCGATGCTCCGTAAGCTGAAAGATCGATGGTTGAAATAGATGAAATAGCTAAAGGATTGCTGAAATCTAAAATTTCTACGGAAGCATTTCCGCTGTTCATCACAAATAAACGTTCTGTATTAGCATCGTGAGCTACAATCTCTGATCCCGGATTATTTCCCTCGATCGAATAGCTTGCGCCAAAAGTAATCCCTAAATTTTCTGCTGCTGTTGGCGCGTGCATTTCATCATCTAAAATGTAAACAACGCTTACCATATCATCACCTAATTCAGCATTTGTTACATTGGTTAACTCTAAAGCTAAAAGTGTATCTGGTTCTGCATCTGTATTATCAGGAATGGTGATCGTAATGGTTTGAGAAGTACTTCCTGTCGAAGTGAAAGTTAAAGTTTCTCCGGCATACGTATAATGTTGGTTAGCGATCGCAGTGCTTTCTGCCATTAAAACAGCAACATCTACTGTAGCATCAGAAGCAGGAACATCAGAAATTTCAACCGTTAAAGTAATTGAACCTGTATCTTCGTTTACACTTACATAAGCTTCATCAAAACTAATTTCTTGTAAGGTTTGTGCAGGTGTATAACTACCAAAAGCCACTAATTGGTTAAGTGGAGTTCCTCCGTTACAAGTACCTTCATTATCTAACGCATCTAAAGCTCCAAAAGTCCAGTTATTAGCATCGAAGTTTCCTGCATTTGCTGTTTCTCCGTTATTTCTTAAATAGTAAGAATTGGTATGTTCCCAAGCGGTGTTAGAACCATCTACGCCATCTTCACCAAAACGATCGATAACAGTTAAGGTATTATCAACTAACTGAAAAGCATCATCACCATTTGAATTTATTCCTCCATTTTCAATAATATTGGTTTGAGTTCCAAATTCTGTTTCAAAAATAACTTGGTCATTGGTAATGTAAGCAAAATCGTCGGTGATCGTTCCAAAGGTACTAATATCGATGTTAGAAGTATAACCACCGCCATTAGATTGTCTCACTAAATTCCATCCGGTAAAGTCGATGGTACCATTCACATAAATTTCTACAGCTCTACCATCTGCTCCGGAACAAGGAGAATCTACATAACCGGTAATCAGTGCTTCTTGAGCAAAAGTTGTTAAAGAGATAAGTGCGAAAAATGCACTTAAGTAAAATTTTTTCATAAGTCTAAAATGTTAGTTTTAATTGCTCGTAAAATTAGTTTTTGAATTGCTGAAAGACTTCAACTAAAAATTAACTAAGTTTTACTTTTAGGGTTTATTTGCAGCTTTTAAAGACTTAGCTAACATTTTTGAAACATAGATTTAATATTCGGTATTTGGTTAAAGTGAAGTAAATTGAGTTGAATTTACATTTCGTACCTTAAATTTTACAATTGGGTCATCTGTATTTTTATCTAGCCTACTTTTAAAAGATATTTGTTCTGTAATTAATAGTTAAATGAAAGCGAAACATTTTAAAATATTATTTCGAATTGCCTTTGTAGTTACTGCTGTGATTGTTCTTTTAGAATTTGTATTTAACAGTTTTAATACAGCTTCTCTGCATTGGAAAAGAGTGATCGTTCAATTTTCTTATTCTTTTATCATTACCCTTTTCAACTTTACATATTTCGTTTGGTTAGAAAATAAATATGATTGGAAAACCGAAAGTAAAAAGCGATTTGTAATTGGCGTTGCCGGTTCGACTATTGTGACGCTTATTGCTTTTGCGATCTGTAGAGTTATTCACTTAGTCGTTATAGAAAGTGTTTATACGTTTACAGAATTTTTAGCGAACGAATCTATTAGTCAGTATCTTTTTCCTTTTCTGTTATCGCTTATTGTGAGTCTTTTTTTGCACGCTTTTTATTTTTATAAGGCGATTCAAGAAAATAAAGTAACCGAACAAAAATTGATCGCCGGTACGGCTTCAGCTAAATTTGATGCACTTAAAAATCAGTTAGATCCTCATTTTTTGTTCAACAGTTTAAATGTGCTCACTTCTTTAATTGAAGAAAATCCCGATCAAGCACAGAAATTCACGACTTCACTTTCTAAAGTATATCGTTATGTGTTAGAGCAAAAAAATAAAGAATTGGTAAATGTAGAAGATGAGCTGGCTTTTGCTAAACGCTATATTGGTTTATTGAAGATGAGGTTTGAAAATAGTATTGTGTTCACTTTTCCTGAAGAAATTAGCAATCCGGAAGCTAAAATTGTTCCGTTGTCGCTGCAATTGTTGTTAGAGAATGCGGTAAAACACAACATTGTTTCCGAAGAAAATCCGCTACACATTTCAATAGTAGAAGAAAATGGCTGTTTGGTGGTAAAAAACAATCTGCAATCTAAAAATGTGATCGGTAAAAGTTCAGGTTACGGTTTATTAAACATTCAGCAACGTTACGATCTGCTTACGTCTAGAAAAGTGGCAATCGAGAAAGATAAAACAACATTTCAGGTGAAGTTACCGATACTTACCAAACAATTAAGTTCAATTATAAAACAACCAAAAATGAATACAAACATGCAAGATTATCAAAAATTAGATCGCGCCAGAGAAATGGTGAAAAAGCAAAAAGAGTTTTATGCCAGTTTAACTTCTTATGTAATTATCATTCCGTTTCTGGCTTTTATTAACTGGTTCACGATGGGCTTTGGTTTCCCTTGGTTTTTGTTTGCTGCGGCAGGCTGGGGAATAGGTTTAGTGTTTCAATATATGGAAGCTTTCGATAGAAATCCGTTCTTTTCTAAAGATTGGGAAGAGCGAAAAATTAAGCAATATATGAATGAAGACGATCAAAAATTCAACTAAAAAATTAGAAATTATGGAAATGACTAACAAAGAAAAACGTTATTTTGAAGCCAAAAAGCGAGTAAAAGATTTAAGAGATTTTTACGTTCACCTATTTATTTACATTGTGATTAACGGTTTATTAGCGTACCTAAATTTTAGAAACGGTTTCGATACTTACCCGTGGATGTTATGGTCGCTTGCCGGTTGGGGAATTGGTTTGCTCTTTAATGCGGCGCACGCGTTCAGAATAAATCCCGGCTTTAGTAAAGAATGGGAAGAACGAAAAATTCAGCAGTTTTTAGAGGAAGAAGAAAACAAGCAACAACGTTGGGAATAGTAAAGAGATGAGAACAATTATTATTGAAGATGAAAAACCGTCGGCACGTCGTTTAGAGCGAATGCTCGAAAAATTAAATGTTCCTGTAGAGCAATTATTGCACTCGGTAAATGACTCGATACAGTGGCTTTTAGAAAACGAGCAACCCGATTTAATTTTTTTGGATATTCAGTTAAGCGACGGACTTTCATTCGAAATTTTTGAAGAAATTGAAGTTGAAAGCGCTATCATTTTTACCACCGCTTACGATGAATATGCGTTGAAAGCTTTTAAACTAAATAGCGTTGATTATTTGTTGAAGCCTATCGATGAAGAAGAGTTAGAAACCGCTCTTAAAAAGTACCGATCTAAGTTTACCAATAATAATGAGCTTACTGCAAATTTGAGTGAACTAAAGAAACTTTTAGGTTCAGAAAATGCTACAAAAACCTATAAAAAGCGCTTTACGGTAAAGGTCGGCCAGCATTTAAAAATGTTTCCTGTCGATCAAATTGAATGTTTTTACAGCGAAAATAAAGGCACGTATTTACACACCAAAGATAACCGTAGTTACTTGCTGGAAACTACTTTAGAAAATCTGGAAGCAGAATTGAATCCCGAAAAATTTTATCGCGTAAGCCGAAAGTTTTTTGTGAACATTAACGCTATCGAAGATATGGTAAGTTACACGAACAGTCGTTTAAAAGTGAAGCTGAACCATTTTGACGAGCAAGAAATTATCGTAGCTCGTGAACGCGTAAAAGACTTTAAAGAATGGTTGGCAAATTAAGGTTTCTCTATTCTATTTTCATTAAAAGAAGAGGGTAGAAGCTGCGGAATAAATTTGATGAGAATAGGTAGTAAAACGCTACCGCCGGGTAAAATAAAAATAGCCAACGACGGGATGCTCTTACAAATATCCAGCAGTTGTTCTTTCACCTTATGTTTTTCTTCTTCCGATAGATCTTTGTGGGTCGATTTACTTAATAAAACCACCAATTCTTTACTTTCTAAAATCTCTTTCAGCAATCGGTTTTTGTTTCGCATAATCAATACTTTTACCATTCTATTGGTGTTTTTGTAAAAATGCTGAATCGAATTGCTGTAATTAAAATAAGAAATTTCGCTTTTATGCTCTTTTAAAAACTGAAGCATTTGGGCAATATTTTCATCTACTTCATCGGTACTAAAATCTAGTTCATTCCCTAATTTTTCAATAAAAGCATATTCTTTTTTTTCAATCTCTTCGTCGCTGTAAATAGTGATCGAAGCGAGATCTAGAATATATTTTTTTTCAAAATGAGCTGAAAAATTGTCAAAATTTAATTCGTCAAAACTTTTGGGTTGAGGTTGAATTTTATGATAACGCAACGAACTTTCTAAAAGTTTGATTACTAAATTTTCATACTTATCTTTAATCGTTTTTTTCTGAAAAGCTAAAATCACCACATTGGTAATTAAACTCTCCAACTCGGTTAAATACGTTTTAGGATGCTTTTTGTGCGTTAAATATTCTCGAAATGCCAACACATCGATAAAAAGTAGTGCGTTGGTAATTAAATGACTAAAGTTTTTCTGAATATAAGACTCATTGATCTGAATACGATGCTGAAGTATTTTCTCTAAGGTTTCTTCAGGTTTAGATTTAAAGAACGAGAATTTAATTTTCCAGGTCGACTCCTTTTCTAATAACTCATAAAACTTTACCGTTTCTTCAATAAAATCACTTTTTGTAGCCTCTTGAAACATTGTAAAATAAACATACGCCAAAGCATCAAATAAATTGATCTTGGTTTTCTCTTCTAGCGTCCATTTAAATTTTAACGGATGCGAGTAGCTTAAGGTTTTGGTGCTATGTGCATAAATAAATCCCGTTTGTTGCAATTGAAGGTAAAAATGTTCTTCAGTAAAATATTGATCTAAAACGTGTTGTTGAAGATGCGAAAAGTGTTTATTAATCCAACCACCGGAAGAGGGATTCATAGTTTAAAAAAAAATTAAAAGATGATGTAAAATTATTTAAAACTTTAGCTGAAAAAAAATTGAAATGTTAAAATTTGAAAAAATAAAAACCGCAATTGCTTTTTACTCGTAATTATTAGTGAAGTTGAAATTGATTCAGCTTCAACAAGAGTTTAAAGGGAGAAATTGCTATGAAATTTATTTTTTAACCTTTACTCGATAATGGTTTTTTCAAGTTTTTTGTTAGTTGTTAAAAAGCCTGTTCAGTATCACTGAACAGGCTTTTTTGATTTTTCAATTTTTGAATATCCATTATGCTTTATAATAAGTTGTCGTCACCCTGAATCAAGTCTGGAATGAAGAAAAAACATACATAAAGTACAGGCAAAAAAATTGCGTTATTCATTTTGAAGAATAACGCAATTTGCTAAGATACTTAGGTTAGTTATACTAAGAATTTTTGATGACACCCAAGGTATATAATTGCTCCATCGTAGGTGTTTCGCTTCCTCCTTTAGGTTCTAAGGTTATCCCAAAAGCTTGTGAAGAATTCGGGTTTTCTAAAATAAAGATCTTGTTATCATCTTCATTAAAGTTAGAAAGTAAACCAATGCTGGTTGGGGTTAGCGGTTCTAAAGTTAACGACCAAACTTGATATTCTTTACCTTCCGGTGGCGTTGGTAATTCTTTAGCATCTACATAAACCTGGTTGGTTTCTGCGTCCCAATGTATAGCCGCGTAAGCTTCCGGAGCAACTTGTTGCCCATCTAAAGGAACAGTGATAATATCTTTATCTCTAAATACTTCTAAGAGTTGTTTTGTTTTTTCAGCGTCATTTTGTACTTCATCTATTTGCTCTTCTAATTGCGCATTGGTAGCACTAATCGAGTTAATGTTATCACGCAACTCGTTACGTTGGTTAATTACTGAAATTAAACCTATTAATAACGCAATTGATGCTGCCCAACTAATGTAAAGCACCAAGTTACTTTTTTTCTGTTTCGCAGGATGATCGATAACTCCCCAATGATCCTTATCTGAAATTTTCTGCTGAATAGAACTCAGTAAAGCTTCCGGATTGTAAGGAGCGGCAGCCGTTGAAAGTTGCGTTAACGCATCTTCAATTTCTTCAACCTCCTTTAAAATTTCAGGATGTTTTTTTAATTCTTTGGTAACTTCAATACTTTCTTCTTCGGGTAACGCCCCGTAAACGTATAATTCTAAAATCCCAGAAGATATATATTCATTTAAATCCATTTCCCTTATGTTGTTAAGATCTCACGTAATTTGTTCATACAATTTCTGTTTCTGGTCTTAATGGTTCCCAAAGGCATATCGAGTTCTTCTGAAGCTTCTGCCTGCGTGAATCCTTGAAAGTAAAGTAAGTTGATTATTTTTTTACAGTAAGGTTTTAAAGCCTCGATGTATTTTTTAATTCCGATCGCATCTACTTTGCTAGATAGGTTTGTTTTTTCTTCAATGATATCTACGAAATATTCTGCTGTTAAGTTTTTCTTTTTGTTTTTATATGCTTTTGATCTTGTTTTATCGATGGCCGCATTTCTAGCAATATTCAATACCCAGGTGAAAAATCTTCCTTTTGAAGAATTATAAGATTCTGCATTATTCCAGATTTTGATAAATACATCTTGTAAAATTTCTTCTGAAGTATATTTATCGTGTACAATACTATTAATAACGCCAAAAGTACTTTCTGAATATCGCTCGTAAATACGTTCGAAAGCTTTAGGATTTTTAGCTTGGAGTTCAGCAATTAAACCATCGGGTTGATTTTGCATATAAGGTTTGTGTTTCAAGTTTGTGTCTCTATAAAAATATGAAAATAAAACTATTGCGCAATAAAAAAGGCTACCAATTGGTAGCCTTATAGTATATTTTAAAAAAAATTATTGCATTTCAATAACTCCACAGCCCATTCTTGTACCTGCAGCACCAGAAGGTTGACTTGTAAAATCGTCTTGACCATCGTGAACGATAATGGCTTTATCTACAATATTTTTAGTATCATCATCACAACCTATACACCATTCGTTAGTAGTAATTGAAATTGTACCTAAACCGTCTGCATTGGTTTTAAAATTACCAATATCACCTTTGTGATATCCTTCTTCGCTTCCCCATTTACCGTGAGGTTGGTCTGTAGGGTTCCAATGTCCTCCGGCAGATTTACCGTCTGCAGAAGAGCAATCTCCTTTCTCGTGAATATGAATAGCGTGTTCACCTTCAGAAAGTCCCATAATTTCAGCTTTCATCGTCACTTCTCCGTTTTCTTCAGTAAACATTACTTTCCCTGAAAGATTACTGTCGCTTTCAGCTTGTAAAGATGCCATTGCTTTTTTCATCTCTGCATCTTCCATTTCGTCCATTTCCTCTTCTTCCATGGTTTCTTCTGTCATTTCAGAATTATCCATATCATTTTCAGCTTCTTTCTTGTTCTCTTTACAAGATGTAGCGAAAATTACCATTGCAGAAGCGATTATTAAACTTACTTTTTTCATAATTAAGTTGGTTTTAAATTTTCAGCTAAGTTATAGTACACTAAGTTTTAATCAAATAATTTAAAATAAGCTTAACATAAATTAATATGTTTTAGCAAGCTGTATTGTTTTTTAATTTGGAATTAAGAATTATGTAGAAGATACTGCTATCTCTAATTTATTCGGAAGAATTTCTGCTTCAACTTTTTGAAGTGCTTCACAATACTCACCATCGATTTGAAAATCTACTTCTCGTTGAGTTTTAATTATCGCTTTTTTTACCGGGTAGCATTCTACAAAATCTGAAGAAAGTTCTTTGCCTTCGTTCAAGGTCTTTAAAATTTCAATAAGATCTAATTTTTTAAATAGTAAAATTTCAAAAATACCATCATCAATTTTACCTTTCGGGTTAACCACGGCACCGGTTCCAAATTTTTTACTATTGGCTAAGGCCAGCATAATTCCTTTTTTGGTAAATGTTTCTTTTTCTGTTGAAATTTCAAACTCATACGGACCTTTACTCTGAAAAAGTGTAGTGATGCTATTAATAGCATAACCTAATTTGCCACGTAGCGAGCTGCTTTCATATTCCTTAATTAATTCAGCATTTAAACCAAAATCGCTAATGTGTAATCCTAACTCATCGTTAATATTAATCGCGTCGATCTTTCGGGTTTTGCCGTACAAAGCGATCGGGATAAACTTTTTTGGTTGTTCGGGTAAATCTAGATCGCTTGCCAATCCGTTCGCAGAACCGGCCGGTAAAATACCAATAGGCAAAGCGTGATCTCCCATTGCTTCAGCAGCTAATTTTACAGTTCCGTCGCCACCGGCAACTAAGACGCGATCAAAATTTTCTTTTTTTAATTGTTGCTGAATTTTTTCAGTATCATTTTCACCGGTAGTTTTAAAAACCGTGAGCTTATCGTCGCTTTTTAATTCAGCTTTCACCATCTTGAGTAAAGGGCTTTTATCTTCATTACCGCTTATAGGATTTATAATGAATAGAAATTGCATACTAAAGTTTTAAAGTTTTGAAAAATAGATATTTTTCAAATCAAATTGTGTTATACTTACCATAATTTATGAAACTAGACTTAAAAATTTATCGAAGCTATGCCAACGAACGAGAAATCGTCGTGATGGGGCATTTGTTTAAAAAACATGCACCCGATGTTTTCGATTTAGATAAACGTTGGTATAAACACGCTTGGGCAGTAATTAGAATGTTTAGAATTAAAACAATTGCTAATGCTGAAGTGATCTTTAAATTTAAAGGAAAAGAAATTGCGTCGAAGACTTTAGATGATGGTCATTTTCGACTAACTATTCCTTATCACGAAGAAATTGGAAGCGGTTGGCACGAGTTTGAAGTAGCTGCGAAAGTAGAAGGGAATACTCGTGTAGAAAGAGGAGAGTTTGTGAAACCTTACCCGGGAGAATATGGCGTAATTAGTGATATTGATGATACATTCTTAATTTCTCATTCAGGAAACATTTTAAAAAAACTTTATGTAATGCTTACTAAAAACATCAATAAACGTACTGTTTTTGATGAAGCTGTAGATCATTATAAATTTTTAAATCGATTAGGAAGAGAAGACAATTCTACCAACAATGCATTTTTCTATGTGAGTAGCAGTGAGTGGAATTTGTATAACTTTATTAGTCAGTTTGCAGAATTAAATGAATTACCTAAAGCGGTTCTTAAACTAAAAGATATTAAAACCGGTATTGCCGATTTTCTTTTTAGCGGAGGTGGAGATCATAACCATAAATTTTATAAAATAAAGCATTTAGTTGAATTTTATCCTGAGTTACGATTTGTATTATTAGGAGACGATTCTCAAAAAGACGCTTATATCTATCAAGACATCACTAAAATTTTTCCTGAAAATATTAGTACAGTTTACATCAGGCAAACTAAAAAGAAAAAGAAAAAGGAGATTAAAAAAATACTGAAGAATATAGAAAGTATGGGTGTAAAGGTTTGCTACTTTAAAAAAAGTGAACAAGCAATGAAGCATACTAAAGAAAATTTAGGATAGAAAAAGGGAGAACAAAGTGTTCTCCCTTTTTAGTTAAAAAATCAAGGCTCATAAATTAATCGAAGAAAAGAACTAAAGCGTTCGTTTTCTTTACTAATAGGAATACCTGTAACGATACCAATAAGAAGTTGATTAGTAACTTCTATACGCATTTGAGGTCTAATAATCATGTCAAAATCTTGTTCGTGAACTTCTTTATTAAATTCGACTCCGATAAAATTTCTAGAACCGGGAATCATGTAATGAACGTTCATGTTAATTTGCCAATGGGTTTCAATAGCATTAGTTTCAAAATGATGTTCAAAAACAGGACCCGTATATAATAACGAATGAAAATTAGCTCCTAAACGTTTGGCCGCGATAAAAAACGGATTGTAAACATTACCGGTAAATAATTTTCCGTCACCATAATTTTTAAAATCGGTTAACGTAAACTCTTGAATGTATCCAAAAGCCATCGACATATCGTGTTTTTTAGAAACAAAAAAACTGTATTGCGCTGCCATTTTTATACTGTTTAGGTTATTTGCCGGCGCATAACTCCCTTGGTTAGGCGAGTAGAAAGAAAAAGGTAATTCTACTTCTAAACCCAAACGATCTATTGGTGCCCATTCATATTCTACCAAGGTAATATATTCATCAAAATCTGATCGATCGGTAAGCCCAAGCCCAACGTTCCATTCTCGTTCACCTTTTCGAGCTCCTAAATCTCGAATAAGATCGATGTAAAGCGGTTCAGCGTGAGTTACCTTATCGGGTAAATTTTCTTCGTTTTCAGTTTCTTCATTTTGGGCATAAGAATATTGGTATAGATTTAGGCATAGCACTAAACCTACAATCTTAAAAAAGTTGTATTTCATTTTTATTTATAGTTTAATTATTGAGGTTTCTAATATTTTTAAAATTCAATAACTAAACTTGTGGAGGAGGAGAGGTAACTTCCGGAAAAATAGACTTTATACTAAAACTATAATTTGTAAAGATTTGTTCTTTCTGAACTTCAATGCTGAAATAATTTGAAGTAGAAATATAAGCCTGAAAATCTAATTTGAAATCTTTTTTGTTAATCGAATTATTTTCAAAGTCTTCAAACTCATCAAATGCATCTTCTTCACCAAAAACTTTTTCAACAATAATTTCTACAATACTTTCTTGCTTGTTATAATTTAAATTTTCTCGGTAAGTAACATGATTAGAAATAGGAGCATCAACACTAATATTTAGAAGAAGTAAAGCTAAATAGAAGGTAAACTTTTTAAAATATTTGTGTTTTTGTAAGCTCAACTATTGGGTATTATTAATAAGTGGCTAAAAATAAAAAAGGGTTTGAATTATTCAAACCCTTTTTTTAATTTATAAGTTAAAAACTAACTTGCTGCTTGATGAAGCTCTGCTTTGGCTTTATAACCAATTTCTTCACCTTTAGTTTCTGCCGTTGCAGCTTTTTTTCTAGCTTTTAAAGCCTCGATTTTATGTTCGATAGAATTCTTTACAGTATCTAACTTTCCTTTAGCTCCTTTTACATAATCATTGCTGGTATCTGCGATATCTTTACGAGTATCTGCACCTTTTTTTGGCGCTAATAAAATTCCAGCTGCCGCTCCTGCTAACATTCCTGAGGCGATTCCGATCAACATTTTTCCTGTTTTCATTCTGTTTTTGGTTTTAAAATTAAACTTGATATAAATTTAAGGAGAAGCTGAAATGTGCTGAAATATTTATAGTTAAGCTTCATTTAAACTTTTCGAACTTTCCTTAAAGTTTTAACAGTTGAATTAAAATACACTTTTAGGGAAGCTAACTAAGCTTTCAAAACCATTTTTACCAACGGCAACAACTCCAAAATAATAGTTATCGATCACGATTCCTTCTAGGGTCACTTCTGAAACATCGCCAACATATCTTGAATAATCCCAAGTAGGTGAAGTGGTATCTCGCCAATAAATTTTATAACCTTTAATATTTGGATTCTTAGATTTTTTCCATTTTAGTTTAGTTGAAGGTTCTACTACGCCACCAATCGCAACCTCTTCTGGAGCTAATGGTGCCCAAGCTAAACTTGCTAAATTAATTGCATTTACTTCGGTTAATTTTTCAGCATATTTAAAATTAACACCTTCGAGAACATCGCCATATTCAATACCATTTTCGGTTCTTATATCTTGGTGTTGACGGTTGTAGTTTTCGTGAGCTTCCATAATTCTTACGCCGGCAAAACCCAAATCGTTAAAAGGTTTGTGATGACCGCCACGACCAAAACGATCTAAACGATAAATAAGCATCGGATTCATCTCTGGTAAATACTCCTTAGTTGTATTATGAATATACCTGGCTAATTGTCTAGAAATACCATCGACTTCACCACCGTAATACCTACGCATTTTACGTTCACGCTCAGTTTCTGTTGGCGGAACCGGTTCAGAAAAAATTCTGAAACTTCGATTATCAACTACTCCATCGACACCTTCAATATTTCCGATCATATCATTATTGAGTACGCCAATTATATTCCAATTGTTTTTTTTAGCATATTCAGCTAAACCTTTGCCTCCAAAAAGTCCTTGCTCTTCACCAGACAAACCAACGTAAACAATACTGTTTTCAAATTTATAGTTAGAAAGCACTCTTGCGGCTTCAATGGTGCCGGCCATTCCGCTAGCGTTATCATTTGCTCCGGGAGCATCGGTGGTGAAATCTGTTGCGCTACTGGCACGAGAATCGATATCGCCACTCATAATTATGTAGTGATCTGGATTTTTGGTGCCTCGTTGAATGGCAACAACATTTACAACCGCTGCTTTATGTGGAATTCTACTTCCATCTTCCGGTGTTACGATTTCTTTTTGATAAAATACTTCTAAGCAATTATTACAGTCGTTAGAAATATTATCAAATTCTGCTTTGATCCATCTTCGGGCAGCACCAATTCCTCTGGTGTTTGATGTGGTATCGCTAAATGTATTTCTAGTACCAAAACTTACTAATTCAGTAATGTCTTTTTCTATACGCTCGCTAGAAACTTCATCTATAATATCATAAAGTTCTGTATTTTCTTGTGCTGAAATATTCAGCGAAAACAGAAAGGCAATAAATAATAGTGGGGTGAATTTCATTTTCATTTTATTCAGCAAATTTCTCTAATAAATGTTTTACTTTTTCTGTATCTTCTACAAAATAATCGGCATCGGTTTTTTGTAAACCTACTTTTACGGTAAAAGTTTCATCGGGTAATTCTCTAAACATATATTCATCGGTCCAATCGTCGCCAATCGCAAAGATGAAGTCGTACTTTTCTTTGAGTTGTTTAGTTGCTGCACGCCCTTTATTAACGCCGCTATTTTTAATTTCAATAACCTTATTACCGTTTAAAACGCTTAAATCGTGGTTAGAAGTTAAATCTTTTACGACGCTAGAAAGTTCGTTTGCTCTTTGACCACCAAGTTGCGGATCAGATTTGCGATAATGCCAAGCCAGTGAGTAATTTTTTTCTTCAATAAAAGTTCCCGGTGTACGATCTACAAACGATTCTAATACCGGTCGAATACTACTCATCCAGTTTTTATTTACATTTTCGGTAATGCCCCAATCGCCATTTTTTTCTTTTAACCACAAACCGTGTTCAGCAATTAAAGTGACCTCTTTATCGCCAAAATGCTTATGTAAGAAATCTTTGTCTCGACCGCTAATAATCACCAATTCACAGTTTTTAGCGTTAAGCTTATCGATGGTATTATAAAGTTCTGGATCTGGAGCAACCAATTCTGGATCGTCATTAAAATCGACTAAAGTTCCGTCGAAATCTAGAAACAAAATTTTCTTTGAAGCTTTATTAAATTCATCTACTATATATTGTTCTGTTTTTTCATTCACGTGTTTAGCCTTTTTAGAGATGTGATTCACTTTGGTGCCTTCTAACGCTTTCATAAATTCATCTGCCCATTTTTTAATTCCGTAGCGTTTTAAACGACGTTGAATAATTCTATTTCTCGATTTTTGTTCTTTCAGCGGCATCTCGTAGGCTTGTTTAAGCGCATCGGCAATTTGATCGTAATTATTAGGGTTAATGATCAAAGCTTCGTTCATCTCGTGCGCGGCACCGGCCATTTCACTTAAAATTAATACACCCGATAGATCGGTTCTTGTGGCAATGTATTCTTTAGCAACTAAATTCATCCCATCGCGACGTGGCGTTAAAAGGGCAATATCACAAGATGTATAAAGATCGATCAAGTTATCAAAAGGCATCGAGCGGTAAAAATACCAGATAGGCGTCCAACTAACGGTTGAAAATTTACCATTAATTCTACCGACCAATTCATCAATCTCTCGCTTTAATTTTTGGTATTGCGGCACATTGGAACGTGAAGGAACGGCTAACATAATTAAACGTACCTTTTCTTTAAATTCCGGGTATTTCTCTAGAAAATGCTCGAAAGCTCGAATTCTGTTAGCAATACCTTTGGTATAATCTAAACGATCGATTGAAAGGATCATCTTAGAACCCGGTTGCGTATCTAAATGTTGATCTAAGCGTACTTGAAGTTCAGATTTTTGATCTTGTGTTTTTTCAAAATGTTCTAAAGCCGCCTGTTCAAATTTTTCATAATCGATTCCCATCGGGAAGGAGTCGACTTTTACAATTCTATTTTTCAGCGTAATTTCATTAAATTGTGTTTCGTGGCGTAAAATTCGACTTACAGAACTTAAAAAATGGCGCTCGTAATCGTAGGTATGAAAACCTAATAAATCTGCGCCCAACATTCCTTTCAATAAAGATTCTCGCCAAGGAAGCGTTCTAAAAACTTCGTAGGATGGGAAGGGAATATGTAAGAAGAAACCAATGGTTACATTAGGTTTACTTTTTTTGATCATCCCGGGTACCAATAATAATTGATAATCGTGTACCCAAACCGTATCGCCATCGTTTAAGTTTTCAATAATTTTTTCAGCAAACTTTTCATTTACTTGTTTGTAACCTTTCCATTGTTCTTCGTCAAATTTGGTGTATTCCATAAAATAATGAAACAGCGGCCAAATGGTTCGGTTACTAAAACCATAATAATAATCGTCGAGTTCTTTTTCGGTTAAATTAATAGCTAGGCATTTCTCTTTTTCTGCGGCATTGTTAATTTGTTTTTGAATGTCTGGGTTTACCTCTTCTTCGGTAAGACCCGACCATCCAATCCAAAGACTATCACCTTCCTGGTGTACCGATTTCATTCCTGTTGCAAGGCCTCCCACACTCGGAGAAACTTTTACATCTTGATTATTTTCAATAGAAATTTGAAGTGGTAAACGGTTAGAAACAATAATAGTTTTGTTTTTCATTGGTTAAAGTTTAGTGTTGGTTGTTTTTATTTTTTTAATTTACAGCTTTATATTCAAACGACCTTAAATACACTAAAACTTTAATGAAAAATTTAGATTACGGAATAATAGGAAATTGTAAAAGTTCTGCATTGGTTTCTAAATCGGGTTCTATTGATTGGTGCTGTTTGCCCAACTTCGATTCTGATGCGATTTTTGCTAAATTACTTGATAATGAGAACGGTGGAAACTTCGATTTAATTACTTCTGAAGCTTATGAAATTCATCAAGAATATCTACCTAAAACTAATATTATCGTAACTCGGTTTAAAGCTGAAGAAGGTTCTTTTGAAATTAGAGATTTTATGCCTCGCTACTTTAAAGAAGACGGCACATCTCACGCGCCTGCCGAAATTGTTAGATGTGTAGTTTTACTTTCCGGAGCTCCGAAATTTAAAGTTCAATACCGACCAAGACCTGCTTTTGCCAAAGAAGAAACCATAAGACGTGTAAAAGATGGGTACATTAAAAGTCATACAATAGAAGGGAAGTACGATTCGGTTTATTTGTATTCGAATCTCGATTATGAAGATATTTTAGAAGAAAAGGAGATTACGCTAAAAGAGAATGCATTTTTCGTAATGAGTTATCACGAGAAAATTTTAAGTCAAACCATCGATCGTGCATTTTTACAATACCAGCGAACCTATACTTATTGGTTAAATTGGAGTGAAAAAACCACTTCTTACCGTTATTATAATACCGAAATTCTACGAAGTGCTTTAACACTAAAAATGCTGACTTACGAGAAAAGTGGAGCTGTTTTAGCTGCCGCAACAACCTCGTTACCAGAAACCATCGGCGAAGTGAGAAACTGGGATTATCGTTTCTGTTGGATTCGTGATGCTTCGATGGTGATCAAGGTTGTTTCAGAATTAGGACACGTAAAATCGGCACAAAAATTTCTTCAGTTTATCATCGATATTATTCCCGATAAAGGTGACAAAATGCAAATTATGTATGGCATTAACGGAGAGCGAAATTTAACCGAGCATATTTTAGATCATTTAGCCGGTTATGAAGATTCTAAACCGGTAAGAACAGGAAATGCTGCGTATTTACAAAAGCAGAACGATATCTTCGGAATTTTAATGGAAGTGATCTACCAGCAATTTGTTCGGTTTGAAAATACCTTAGAGAACATTGAAGAATTATGGACGATTTCCTGCGGAACTGTTCACACGGTGGAAGAAAATTGGAAAGCTCCCGATAAAGGAATTTGGGAATTAAGAACAGAAGATCGTCATTTTACTTTTTCTAAACTTTTATGTTGGGTAGCTGTGGATCGTGCGATTAAAATTGGAGAGCTTATTCATAAAACCGCCAACCTAAAACATTGGAAAGAATTGCGAACCGAGATCTTCAAAGATATTTACGAAAACGCTTGGAATGAAGAAGTACAAGCTTATACGCAATTTTACGGTTCTAAAGATCTGGATGCTTCAACTTTATTAATGGAAGATTACGGATTTATAGAAGCGCAAGATCCTCGCTACATTAAAACCGTTGAAGCTACCGAACGCGAATTGCTAAAAGATGGTTTAATGTATCGTTACAAGAATAAAGATGATTTTGGGGAGCCAAGCTCTTCATTTACCATTTGTAGTTTCTGGTTTATCAATAGTTTATTCAAAATTGGTAAGAAAGAAAAAGCCATTAAACTTTTTAATAAACTACTTTCTTATAGCAATCACTTAGGTTTGTTTAGTGAAGATATCGATTTTGAAACGAAGCGTTTACTCGGTAACTTTCCGCAAGCTTATTCACATTTAGCCTTAATTGAAACCGCAACTAATTTTTCCGGAGGAATAACGGAAGAAGAAGAGTTAATAGAATTTATTCATCATTTTTAGATGAATTTTCAACCTTAGCATCACTACCCGAAGCGTCATTATTTTCAAGAACCACTCGAGTTCTTGGAAGGCTTTTCGGGTAGTTTTCTTTAATGAATTTAATCATCTTCTCTCGAATATAAACGCGTAAATCCCAATTAGTAGGCGAGTTTTTAGAACTAACCAACGCACGCAATTCCATCGATTTTTCGGTAGCGTTGGTTACCTGCAATACATTTACTTTACCATCCCAAAGTGTCGAACCTTCTAATAATCTTGTAAGTTCTGCACGTAAATCATCTACAGAAATATCGTAATCGGTATATAAAAAAACCGTTCCCATAATGTCTGAAGTATTCCGCGTCCAATTCTGAAATGTATTTTCAATAAAATAGGTTGAAGGCACAACTAATCGGCGTTTATCCCAAATTCTCACCACCACATAAGTAAGTGCAATTTCTTCAATCCAACCCCATTCGCCTTCCACAATAACAGCATCGTCTAAACGAATAGGTTGCGTAATTGCAATTTGTATTCCTGCTAATAAAGTTGCAATAGCTTTTTGAGCCGCTAAACCCACGATAATTCCTGCAATACCGGCAGAAGTAAGTAAACTTACTCCAATATTCCGAATACTTTCAAAGCTCATTAAAATGATACCGATCGAAAGAATTACTAAAATAAAAATGATGATGTTTTCAAGAATTGCGAATTGCGTATAAACTTTTCGGGCTTTTAAATTATTTTCTGTAGAAACATCGTATTTACTTAAAAGTCGTCGCTTAAAAACCTTCAGCAATAAAATTAAAAACCAAGTGATCGAAATAACTAGCAGTACAATTATAAAGTGCCTACTTGCGTATTCGTAATTTTCATTTGGGAAAGCGTCTGAAGCATTTCCGATCCATAAAACGATAGCTACTAAAAATAATAATAGCGGGATTTGAATGCGCTTTGCAAAGTTTACCGGAAGAATATTTCTTGGATCCTTTCCTAGTTTTTTTATAGCATAAAAAGCAATCCAGAATGTAACGATGATGCCTACAACTCCATAAATAAGATAGCGAAGGCTTTGTTGATCTATGTTAATATTTCCTGCAATAAGAACCATATTTTCTATTTATTCTTCTTGAGCGTTAGATTTATTTTCTTCGGAAAGAAATTCTTGCACCCGAACTCTGGTAGTAGGTAAATGAATTTCGCTTTCTAAATTGCCAATAAAATTAACGAGTTCTTCGCGTAGTTCACAATGCAAATCCCAAGTTGAAGAAGCATCTTTTGAACTACATAAACATCTAATTTTAATTGCTTTTTCAGTAGTATCTACAACCTGAACCACCGGCGGATGATTTTTATCCCAATTTTCATTCGACTCTAAAAGTTCTTTAAATTTCTTTCGAATTTTTTTGACATCGATTTTATAATCGGCATACAAAACGATTGGTCGTACTTGGTGAGCAGAAGTAATTGACCAGTTTTCAAAAGTTTCAGAAATCACCTGTTTCAACGGAATAACTAATCGACGCCAATCCCAGGTTCTTACCACCATATAGGTAAAGCGAATATCTTCGACATAACCCCATTCATCTTCAAAAACAACGGTATCGCCAATTCTGGCTGGTTTGGTGATCGCAATCTGAATACCGGCAACAATATTTCCTAAGGTACTTTGTGCGGCAATCCCTAAAATTACAGTGGCAACTCCGGCAGAAGCCAAAAGTGAAATGCCCAGTTTTTCTAAGGATCTAAACTGGGAGAGAATTACCGACGCGCCAATAATTATCACTAAAAAGGTAACAATTCTTCTAGCTACAGAAATATAGGTAAGCATTCTACGTGCTTCCGTATTTTCTTCTGCAGAAGTATCGCCAATTTTATTTTCTGCTACGTAAAGCATAAAATAATCGATCATTCGCATAAAAAACCAAGTAATTGCACCAATTACGATCACAAGTAGAATAGCATAAAGAGTACTTGCAAAAACACCGGCAAATGAAATAAGATGATTTAAAAGTAAATAAAAAGCTAAAACACCTACAGCAAATCCGGCAGGTGTAGCTAATTTATTGGCGATATGATTGATCCATTTTTTATCTGATTTTAAGAATAGTTTTCGAAGAAAATAGGCAACGAATTTTCCTATAAAATAGCAGATCACAAGAATGATTAACGCTCCTACAAACTTCCACACCGGCATTTTTAGAATTTTAATTCTGGCCCAATCCGGCATCATTCGGTCTAACTTTCGCGGACCATAAGTTGCATAAAGTGCGTCAATATTTTCTACCGTGTTTTGAGAAATAAGCCAAAATGCACCAAATTCTTTATATTTCACTCGTTGTACTCGAAAGACGATATCGCGTCCGTCCATATCTACTTCACCAAATACAATACTTCTTCTTGGGTTACCGGCAACAGCTTGATTAGTCGTGGTTTGTATATCTACTTGACCATCGGGGCGATCAGGAAGTTCATCCCAATTAATATTTACCCGTTGATTGAGTACGAAGTATAGTTTTTCAGCAAGAATAGCGGCATCTTCTTCAGAAATATTATCGGGGTATAAATTAAGATTTAGTGCATAAGATGCTTCTCTGTATTCATTGTTTCTAGCTTTTAAAACAAAGTGCTCTAAAACCGATTGTGGAGTCTGAAAGTTATATTCGTTTGGCGGTAAACCTATACTATTATTCAATCTATCTAAAATATAATAAGCTTCATTATATTCTTTAATAGGATTACTTCTATAACTTCCGTTATTTTGGATGGTTTGGTCTTTACTGGGAAGTGATGTATTTGTTTCTTGAGAGGCTGAATCTTGAGTTTTTTGAGCGTATAAAACACTAGAACTCAAAATGAAAATAAATAAGAAATAGGTAAAGGTTGAATAGTATTTTGCCATAAGCCACAAGTTACTGGCTTTTTTACATAGATTTTATTAGCGTTTTGTTAAAAAGAAAAAAGCGCTACATTAACCGTAGCGCTTCCTTCAATTTAAATATAAACTTAACTTACTTAAAAACAATATTTATTTTCAGCGATTAATTTATCGGCAATTTGGGTTCTTAATTTTACAACATTCGGGAAGTTGTCGTATTTCGTAAAACGCTTTAATCCCATTAACATCATTCTTAATTCATCACCTTCAGCAAAAGAAATTATTCCTTCTTTAGCTTTTGAATTAATGGTTTCGACTGCGTTGTAAAGATAAAGTTGCGACATCGCGATCTGTTCTTTCTGTGAATCTTCGCCGAAACGTTTCGCATTCTTTTCAGTTCTTAAAATAGCCGATTCTGCCATATAAACTTCGATTAGAATATCTGAAGCAGCCAATAATAATTGCTGATGTTCTTCCAGTTGAGGTCCGAATTTCTGAACAGCGCTACCGGCAACCATCAAAAATACTTTTTTCAGCTTTTTGATCATTTCCTTTTCTTCCGCAAATAATTCAGAATAATCCAGTTTATCGAAAGAAGGAATTCCCATTAATTCTTCACCTACAGCTTGTGCAGGTCCTAAAAGATCTACGTGACCTTTCATCGCTTTCTTCACCAACATTCCTACAGAAAGCAT
The DNA here is from genome assembly GCA_012964435.1 of Mesonia sp. Lineage (GTDB taxonomy): Bacteria > Bacteroidota > Bacteroidia > Flavobacteriales > Flavobacteriaceae > Mesonia. The sequence goes on from DTTX01000063.1 coordinate 29,197, forward strand.
TCGGTTAATCTCGTTGGTTCCTTCGTAGATTCTCGAAATACGAGCGTCTCTCCACGCTGCTTCCATCGGAGTATCGGCAGAGAAGCCCATTCCGCCAAAAACCTGAATTCCTTCATCAGAGCAATTTTGAATATCTTCTGAACAGGCAACTTTTAATATAGAACATTCTATCGCATATTCTTCAACACCTTTTAATTCGGCTTCAGAATGTGAATTTCCGCTCTCTAAGCGAATATTAATTCGGTCTTCGATATTTTTAGCCGCTCTATACGAAGCAGATTCACCCACATAAGCTGAAGTTGCCATCTCTGCTAACTTCTGCTTGATCGCACCAAATTGTGCAATTGGCGTTTTAAACTGAACTCTTTCATTAGCATACTGAACTGCATTTGCTGTTACGCGACGTTGCGCATCTAAACAAGCAGCCGCTAATTTAATTCGGCCAACATTTAAGGCATTCATCGCGATTTTAAAACCTTCGCCGCGACCAGCCAACATATTCTCTACCGGAACTTTAGTTTCGCTAAAGAAAACCTGGCGGGTAGAAGAGGAGTGGATTCCTAATTTCTTTTCTTCTTCCCCGAACGAAATTCCGTTTTCTTTATCGTTTTCTACGATAAATCCGGTAATGTTCTTGTCATCTTCAATACGAGCAAAAACGATAAATACATTTGCAAAACCGGCGTTAGAGATCCACATTTTTTGTCCGCTAATGCTGTAGTGTTTTCCATCTTCAGAAAGTACGGCTTTGGTTTTTCCTGAATTTGCATCACTACCTGCACCCGGTTCAGTTAAACAATACGCACCAAACCATTCTCCGGTAGCTAATTTCGGAACGTATTTTTTCTTTTGCTCTTCGGTTCCGTAAAGGGTGATCGGCATTGTTCCAATCCCAGTGTGCGCTCCAAAAGCGGTTGCGATCGATCCGGTAGCTCCAGAAATATAATCACAAACCAGCATTGTAGATACAAATCCCATTCCTAGTCCGTCATATTCTTCCGGAACAGCAACGCCCAGAAAACCAAGTTCCCCGGCTTTTTGCATTATTTCTTCGGTAAGCGCGTAGTCTTTTTTCTCGAATCTTTCTTTATGCGGAATGATCTCACGATCTACAAATTCCTGCACAGAATCACGCATCATCTTTTGCTCCTCGTTAAAATCTTCAGGAGTAAAAATGTCTTCGCAGTTGGTTTCTTTGACTAAGAATTGACCACCGCGAAGAATATCTTTTTGTTCAGTTGTATCACTCATTTTTTATAAGTTTTAATTTATTAAAAGAACAGAGAGAAGAGATAATAGAAAAGAGACCTATAACTTGTTCTGAAAGCTCATTGCCATTTTCTGAAATTCTTCAATTTTACGTTCAATTTTGTTTAAAGTTTCTTGATCTATATAATTTCTATGTTTTGCCACTAATAATTGTGTTCCTAACTCAAATGATGAACCAAGAGAAATATTTATAAAATGACTAAAGGATTTATCTGATCGAGAAGAGCCTTCAGCTAAATTACTTGGTATCGAAACAGAAGCACGACTCATCTGTGAGCTTAAATCATACCTTTCGTGAGTGGGAAAATTGCATAATAAATCTGAAATATCATTGGCAATCTCTAAACCTAATTTCCAAATTTTTAGATTCTTATAATTATGCCTTTTCGCCATTTATTTTATCTCTAATCTATTATCTATATTCTCTACTCTATTTTCTTTGGTCTATCTTCTAATTTAGAAATTCATAAACCCCCGCAGCGCCTTGCCCGGTTCCAACGCACATTGTTACCATTGCATATTTATTGTTCAGGTTGCGTTTGCGCATTTCATCAAAGATTTGTACCGATAATTTTGCTCCGGTACAGCCCAGTGGATGTCCCATTGAAATGGCTCCACCGTTAACATTTACCAGATCTTGATTCAATCCTAATTCACGAATCACGGCTAATGACTGTGAAGCGAAGGCTTCGTTTAATTCGATCAATGAAATATCATCTTGTTTTAGTCCGGCTTGCTTGATGGCTTTCGGAATAGCTTTAACCGGTCCGATTCCCATTATTCTTGGTTCGACACCAACGGCGGTGTAGCTTACCATTCTTGCGATCGGTTCAAGGTTTAATTCTTTTACCATTTCTTCGCTCATCACCATTACAAAAGCTGCACCATCACTCATTTGTGAGGAGTTTCCGGCTGTTACGCTTCCACCCTCAGCAAATACAGGGCGAAGTTTATTTAGAACCGCTTCAGAAGTATCTTTACGCGGACCTTCATCTTTATTTACCGTATAGCTTTTGGTTTTCTTCTTTCCGTCAGCATCAACGTAAGTTTGGTCGATCGTAATCGGAACGATTTGATCTTGAAAACGATCTTCTGCCTGTGCTTTGATTGCCTTTTGATGCGAGTTGTAAGCAAACTCATCCTGATCTTCACGAGAAACTTTGTACTGATTGGCAACCGCTTCCGCCGTTAATCCCATTCCCCAGTAATAATCTTCGTGGCCTTCCTTAGCTAATTTATAATCTGGCACCGGTTTGTAACCACCCATCGGGATGTAGCTCATACTTTCAGCTCCACCTGCGATGATACAATCGGCCATTCCACTTTGGATTTTTGCTGAAGCTATCGCAATGGTTTCCAATCCTGAAGCGCAATAGCGATTCACCGTCATTCCCGGTACGTCTTCGGTTTTTAAACCCATTAAAGAAATTAAACGCCCGACGTTTAAGCCTTGCTCAGCTTCGGGCATTGCATTTCCAACGATCACATCGTCGATACGTGTTTTATCGAATTCCGGAAGTTTATCCATCATATATTCGATGGTTTCCGCTGCCAGTTCATCTGGTCTTTTAAATCTGAACACACCTCGAGGTGCTTTCCCCACGGCGGTTCTATATGCTTTTACTATATATGCAGTCTTGCTCATTTGTTTTGAATTTTAAATTTTGAATGTTGAATTTCGAATAATTTAAAATTCAACATTCATCATTCAACATTTTAGTTCCTAAGCGGTTTCCCCTTCTGTAACATATGCTGAAGGCGTTCTAAGGTTTTTCGTTCTCCGCAAAGGCTTAAAAAAGCTTCACGTTCCAGGTCTAATAAGTATTGCTCGCTAACGTAAGAAGCTTCAGAAAGATCTCCACCGGCCATTACGTAAGCCAATTTATTGGCGATTTTCTTATCGTGGTCGCTAATGTATTTCCCTGCATTCATCTGGTCGGTTCCTACGTAAAAAGCACCTAAAGCCTGTTTTCCAAGTACTTTAATGTCTTTTCGCATAATTGGTTTCGTGTACCCATTATCTGCCATTAGCATCGCGTGCTTCTTGGCAATCGCTAATTGATTGTCGCGATTCACTACTACGATATCTTTTCCTTTCTGAAGAATATTGGTATCGTAAGCTTCGTAAGCAGAAGTAGATACTTTTGCCATCCCTATCGTTAGGAAATTTTCACGTAAACGATTCAGTTCTACATCATCTTTTTGGTAGGTATCGGCCGCTCTTAAAGTCAGTTCTTTAGAACCACCACCGCCGGGAATCACCCCAACGCCAAATTCAACTAAACCAATATACGTTTCAGCGTGAGCCACCACTTTATCGGCGTGAAGTGAAAGTTCACAACCACCACCAAGCGCCATATTATGCGGTGCGGCAATCGTTGGGATGGAGGAGTAGCGCATACGCATCATCGTATCCTGAAAATATTTGATCGCCATATTCAGCTCGTCATATTCCTGCTCAACCGCCATCATAAAGATCATCCCGATATTGGCGCCTACAGAGAAGTTTTTTCCGTCGTTAGACACTACGAGTCCGCGGTATTCTTTTTCCGCAAGATCGATAGCCTTATTGATTCCGTCTAAAACATCACCACCAATCGAATTCATCTTACTACGGAATTCCAGATTCAAAATACCATCGCCTAAATCTTCAACCACAACTCCGCTGTTTTGGAATACAGCCTTAGATTCGCGAATATTATCTAAAATGATATAGGAATCTTGTCCCGGAACTTTTACGTGTTCTTTCTTCGGAATTTCATAATAATAAGTATTTCCTTCTTTTACTGAATAAAATGAAGTGATACCGGCGTCTACCATTTCTGAAACCCAGGCTGCAGGCTCGTAACCTTCAGCTTTCATCATTTCAATCCCTTTTTCTACACCAATGGCATCCCAAACCTGAAAAGGCCCGTGTTCCCATCCAAAACCGGCTTGCATCGCGTCGTCGATCTTATAAAGCTCATCGGTGATTTCCGGAATTCTGTTTGATGCATAAGCGAAAATAGCCGAGAAGTTTTTGCGATAAAATTTACCGGCTTTTCCTTCATCTTTAATAAGCACTTTATAACGATCGCTTAGTTTATCGATAGTTTTGGTTTGTTCTAAAACTCCGAATTTCGCGCTTTTACGATCACGAAATTCCATTTTATCAAGATCTAAAGATTTGATCTCGCTGGAACCATCATCTTTTTTTTCTTTTTTATAAAATCCTTGTCCGGTTTTGCTTCCCAGCCATTTATTATCCATCATTGTTTGGATAAAATCTGGAAGTTTAAAAAGCTCGTGAGCTTCATCGTCGGGAACGTTTTCGTACAAACCATTAGCAACGTGCACCAAAGTATCTAAACCAACGACATCTACGGTACGGAAGGTAGCCGACTTTTGACGACCAATCACCGGACCGGTAAGTTTATCAACTTCTTCAATGGTCATATCCATATCTTTCACCATATGGAACAAACTCATTATACTGAAGATCCCAACGCGGTTTCCGATAAAGGCCGGAGTGTCTTTGGCGATTACCGATTTTTTCCCCAGGAATTTTTTTCCGTAGTCATTCAGGAAATTCAAGACTTCATCTGAAGTATTTGGTCCCGGAATAATTTCGAATAGGCGTAAATATCGTGGAGGATTGAAAAAGTGCGTTCCGCAGAAATGCTTCTGGAAATCTTCACTTCTACCTTCGTTCATAAATTTAATAGGAATCCCGGAAGTATTCGAAGTAATTAATGTTCCCGGTTTTCTATGTTTTTCAAGTTTTTCGAAAACCTGTTTTTTAATATCAAGTCGTTCTACTACCACTTCGATGATCCAATCTGCTTCAGAAACTTTAGCGATATCATCTTCTAAATTTCCGGTGGTTATGCGCTTGGCAAAATCTTTATGGTAAATAGGAGAGGGCTTCGATTTTAAAGAATTTTGCAATGAATCGTTAACGATACGATTACGCACTTTTTCAATCCTCCACGATATT
>DTTX01000064.1:0-2361 GCA_012964435.1 Mesonia sp.
AAACCTATTTAATAAAATTAAGACCTATAAATTCCAGGATTTTCACTATAATTTTTATAAAACGACTAGTAAAAAATAAAGTCTATTTTAATTAACCGTTGACTTAAAAAGTTATTTTTATTTAATGAATAGATTTATATTTAAACAAGTATTTTATTTTAAATTTTTAATATTCATCTTCAGATGAATTATTACTCTCCAGTTAACCGATTTCATTTTTTAATTCACAAGTGCTTTTGCTGAGCTAAAGTTTTCACATCTGATTTTAAAATTCTGGCTGTTGTTCATTTTTACGGACTGTTCATTATACCTGAACACTGCAAAATGATGAACGCTTTTCTCTTTAAATGTTAAAGCTCCCATTTTTTTTGAAGATAATTGGCGGCTGGCGCTCTTTTTTTTTCTTCATTAGCAATCTAATCGATAGCAATCGAATATAAATCGAATTACCCTTAATAACCTGAAGTTAAATGACTTGCTTTTTTAAAATTGAAAAATTATTTTTAAAAACATGTTTTTTATAGTTTATATATGTTTGCCTTTATTAACGAAAAACATACCTGTCGTTCACTGCTTGTCCATAGCTTGTCCCGAAAATAGTACACTTCGTTCAAAATAGGAACAACTAGCGTACCAGTATAAAAATGTTTTTTTCTGAAATTTTATAATGAATATTTTGCTCTTATTCGAGCTTTAAATCTCTTCGCCACATATGTTTCTTGAACAAAATCATCCGTCATTAGAAACGTGTAAATATTGTATTCATTTTTAAATGTTTCTTTATCGGCATTATTTCAAATAATTGAAAAATTGCTTTTTAAGCGTGCTGTATTTTGATTTTTCCAAGAGATTTACTGTTGATAACTCTATTGATGATATTTTTTGAAATTTTATTTCTATTCAAGCCTTAGACTTTGGTATTCTTCTATTAATTAATTCATAGCGATTAATCTGAAATCATTTGATTTACCTTGACATTCATTAGAGGTGATTATTGTGTATAATTACTATTCTTTGAGCTAAGCTATTTCTTTCATTCTACATAACTTTAAAAGGATTGTGTTGTCTTGAATGATCATCAAGACATCGAATATAGAGCTTATGAAAAAAGAAATCGTAAACTGTGAACGTGCCCGAACTATTTCCATCCCGGAGGTACTGGAAAAATTGGGACACCTTCCCACTAGAGAAACTGGAAAAGAAGCTTGGTATCTGAGTCCCTTACGGTCAGAGACGCAAGCCTCTTTTAAGGTAAATTTAAAGTTGAACCGATGGTATGACTTCGGCTTGGGTATAGGTGGTAATCTTATCGATCTATTGATTATCTATTTACATACAGATGTGAGCGGAGTTCTTCTCTATCTTCAGAATTTTAAGGGCACACTACTTTGTCAACCTCAAAGAAGTGTATTTCAAAACCATCAAAAGCCTTCTTCATCTCCTTTTACGATCACACGGATCAAATCGGTCTCTCATCCGGCTTTATTATCTTATGCGCAGCGTCGAGGCATTTCTGGTACACTTCTGAAAGCCTATGCCTATGAAGTTCATTTTAAACTGAAGAAAAGGAATCAATTTGCCTTGGGATTTAAAAATGAAAAAGGAGGTTATGAATTACGGAGTAAGTACCTCAAATTGAGTACTAGCCCTAAAGCTTCCAGTTGGGTTCTTCACGGAAAACAACAATTAGTTATCTGCGAAGGCTGGTTTGATTTTCTTTCACTGGCAGCCTTTCAAAAGGAGAAAATAAAACAATCTGATGTATTGATTTTAAACTCTACTGCGCTTGTTGAAAAAGTTGCTCCGAAGCTAAAAGACTATCAGGAATTACATTTTTATCTAGATCGTGATTCCGCAGGAAACAAAGCGCTTGGTTTTATCCAGTCCCTACATTCCAATACCAAAGATTGTTATTCCCTGTATCAAGAGCATAATGACCTGAATGAGTGGTGGCAAAGAAAGTTTCATCTAAAAAATTAAGAGCTGCTATTTAGCATAAAGTTCTAAAAAAAGATAGGTAGGGATACTCAAGATCCCTGTTCCATTCCATTTACTTCGCTTCCGGTTGTTTTTCAATTTCAATGGTTTTTGTTGACTTCCCGGCTGCTCACTGTCCCTCCCTTTTTTACTATGCAAAATACCATTAATTGGAAGTTAGTCCAGATGGCATAAGCCAGTCATTCTTCCTTTTTATACATCTTCCCTAATTCCAATTCCTGAAAACGTATCAGCATCAAAAAAGGGAACAGCTCACAGCTCTATGGGAAGTAAATCAAAAAAATATCATTATGAAATCATTTCAAAACAACAACATCGGAAGCGAAGTAAATGGAATGGAACAGGGATCTTGAGTATCCCTAC
>DTTX01000064.1:2371-7796 GCA_012964435.1 Mesonia sp.
AACCATTGAAATTGAAAAACAACCGGAAGCGAAGTAAAAATCAAAAAGGAAAACGCTTCAGATATAATAAGTAAATCAATGTTTAACCTTTCTACACTAATGGTAGAATCTAATTTTTAATGTTATGAGTACGATCAAAAATCAAGTTCAATTAATCGGAAATGTGGGGAACACCCCGGAAACCATCACTTTTGACAGTGGTAAAAAAGCGGTTCGTCTATCGATGGCAACTAATGAATATTACCAAAAGGATGGTGAGAAAGTACAGGATACCCAATGGCACAACCTGATCGCCTGGGGAAATCAGGCGGAGCTTATCGAAAAATATGTCGGTAAAGGAAAAGAAATTGCCATTCAGGGAAAATTGACCTCCAGATCTTATGAAACCCAAACGGGTGAAAAAAGATATGTAACCGAAGTGGTGGTACAGGAAATTTTATTTCTTGGAAATCAAGCTGCGGAATAAGTAAAAAATAAAGAGGGCATTTCCAGTCTAAAGTAGTGCCCTCTTTTTCATTGTTAACCTTTTAAAAAATAAAAGTCTCATGAAAACCAAAGTTAATGAAATTCAAATCAGCTACCACGGAAATCAAACGATAAATACCACTTTTAAAATTGGATGTTCACAAGATGCTGCACAACTGGCTTTTGAACATTGGGATCAAAACCATATCGAAATGCAGGAGCATTTTAAAATTCTATTGCTCAATAATTCGAATATCGTCAAAGGTATTTACGAGGTTTCAAAAGGTGGAATTACCGGAACCTTAGTAGATCTTAGAATCTTATTTGCCGTTGTATTAAAAAGTTTGTCTACAGCGATCATACTTTTACATAATCACCCAAGCGGAACTTTAAAACCTAGTGAAGCTGATCGACAGCTTACGCAAAAGATTATTAAAGCGGGAGAATTATTGGATGTCAAAGTTCTTGATCATCTTATCATTACTCCTAATAAAGAGTATTATAGTTTTGCCGATCAGGGAACTTTGTAAACCACTGAAATCAAAAATTTTAATTAGAATGATAGAAAAGCCCTCAAGGATTGAGGGTTTTTTATCAGCTTATTTTTTAAGTTATTCGTAAAGCCGTTAGTCTGCTCAAAGGTTTTCATTTTTCAGTGCATCGCAGTGGAAAAGGAAAAGCAAGAGGGTAACACGCAGAGCGGTGTTACTTTTCCTGATTCCTTTATTTATAAGGCTTTCAAATTTTTCGATTTTGAAATTTCCTGAAAATTTGCTGCAAATAATCTCGACCGCCCTAAAAGCAGGTTGGCATTTGCAGCAAATAATATTTTAACTCATTAATTAATTAGGTCTTTATTTTATTTCTGACTAGAATAATCTTTAAAAAATATTCAGCCCACGCCGTTGCAGATGAGCATCGCTCACTTAGTGAGTGTATTTAAAACCTCACCTTGCGGGTGTGCAAGCACCCTCAAAAATTCTGTTAGCCCACAATCAATTCGATGCCGGCTTTTTTTGCTTTGTATTTTATTTTAGTGATCAAATCGTAATAGCTCCAATTACGCAATACAAATTCTTCTTCCTTGGCTAGTGTTATTTTGCTTTCCTGATTCATCAGCATTAATGTTCCTGCCTGATGTTGTACACAAAAATCAATCAGCCGACGGCTATAGAGGTGTAACCGGGAACGTACGTATCGAAGTTCTTTTTCTTTAAAGCGATTCATCGCTTTTAATTTACGCTTTCTCCCTTTGCCGGATTTGGTATAGGCGACCGCACTTTTTGCCCGTTGCGCTGCTGCCTGTATCGCTAAACGTCGGTGTAAAAATTCTTCCTTATTCCCGATGTGAAGTTTACTGTTTCCTACTTTCACCACAATCGGATGCGCAAGCGATAGCGATGCCTCCGCCACCTTTGCGGGTTTTAACGGATGTTTCTCTTTTTCCATTTCAAAAACAGCCAGCCAATAAGTCTTTCCATTTTTTAATTGCAGGTGAGAAGAACAAAGCTTGAGTTTTCCGTGCAATACCCTATAGAGCAACTGACTTTTATCGGTATAATCACTCCCCAAGTAAGTGTAAAAAGGAATATGAAATAACTTAAAACTAAAGCGTTCATGATAGGCATCATAGACAAAGTCTTTAAACACATCCATACTAAAAGGAAAAGGCATATCATTTCTGAAATTCGGTACGGAGCGTTGCCCTCGCCAATATTCATCTTTATAATGATGGAAACTATTGGATAGATTTTGATTTAAACACGCCAGAATATCCGTGGGTACTTCTCCTTTAAAAGCATCGACCACCACTCGGTAGGTAGTATTCTTTCGGGAACGATTCAAAATACCGTTTTCTGTTTTTTTATGATCGGCTAGCTTAGCCCGAATCCCATCGGTCAGGTAAAAGAAGTCCGAGAGCATTTCCTGTACATAGAGGTGCGATACAATCATATTGGCTGCCCGATAGCAACGGTTCTGGTATTGGTAAAGCTTTTTGATAGCCGCCTGACGTTCTTCCCCTTTAGGCAGGTCTACATTCACCTGAATCTTACGCGTAAGTTTGATGGTGTTCTTTTTCATAGCGTATCGGTTAAGGTTTGCTGAGGATGTTGTTGCGCATACTGATAAGCGATGCCAAACTGCTGATGTACTTCTTTAGCTGAAATACCTAATTGCTCAGCTATTTCTGTAAAGGAGAGTTCCTCTTCGCAACGTAGCTGAAATACCTGCACTTGAGTTTCTGTAAGTTTTTGCTCGACTTGTTGAGTTTCTTTATTCGCTATTGGATCTTCCAGCTCTACATCTTGCCGAAGGAAATTTTTAAGTTGAGCAATGGTGCGCTGCACTTCGTTATAGACTTCAATCGTGCTACTGCCCATTACTTGCGCAATGGCTTTGTACTGAAAGCCGTGTGTTAAACACAATTCGATGAGATCTTGTTGCTTACCCGGCAGTAAAGACAACACTTCTTTTACACTTTCAAAAGTTTGCTGGTCTTGTGCCTGCTGCTGAAGGTGCGCTTCATCTAAGGCGGCATCCTCTTTTAGCAAGTAATCATTGTAATTTTCATAATATTCCAAGCGGTTAACGCTGCGTTGAAACTGATTCTTGGGTTTATTGAAATAGGTAATGCACTCCCGCTTCATCACTAATTTTAGGAAGAACAAGATATGCTTTGGGTTTTCAAGCTTTTCTCGGTTTTGCCATAATTTTAAATAGCATTCCTGTACAAGGTTTTCGACCACAAAATCATCTTTTAACCATTGCCAGCCTATATAAAATAGCAGACGGGCATAACGTTGGTGCCAAAACTTGAGCGCATCGGTATTACCGAGTTGTAACTGGATATGGAAATGAGTCTGCATAGGCATTCGCATTTAAAGGAGCGAGCTCCTTGTTAGATAAATAGATCAAGACGAACGAAAACTTCATTAGTTGGAGAAGAAAGGCTTTGAAACAAAAGGAAAGTAATGCCGAATGCAGAAACAAAAAGGCGTGGTCTCAACTTAACGGATTGAGGTACTGGTATACCTTGGAAACGATAAGTGAGTACTCACGCCCGGGTCGTGAGCATCTCTGCTTATTCTCTCGTTTCCTAAAAATTACCAGTTTTCAATCCGAGATTCAAAGCGAATGCTTCTAATATTTTTACTTAAAGAAGTATCGCAAATATATTAATATGTGATAAATATAATAAAATTTTTTAAATGTAAGCCAAGTGGATTACAGAAAATTTTGATTTTATATCAAAATTGCAATATGGGCAAATTGAATGATGCGGATATTGTATTTAATCAGAAAATTGCTCTCAGATTAAAAAATTTGAGAGAAGAAATTAATCTATCTCAAGCTCAATTCGCTAAGAAACATAATATTGATAGACAGATTATAAGTAGGTGGGAAAATACCAATGATAATAGAGGTATTTCAATCCATACTATTAGGAGGTTCTGTAAATTAATAAATATTTCATTAAAAGAATTTTTTGATGATAAATCCTTTTTAGAAACATAAATAATTAGATACAAAATTAATTTCTACAAAGCCTAGTGAAGCTTCAATTTTGTAATTAAACCATACGTAGTATCTAGAAAGAATCTATCCAAAAAATAGAATTCCTATCCCACCTTAATCCTAATGAAAATATTTAATAAAAATTTCTTATTTGAAAGCTTGTGATGTAGAAGACGATTCTAAACCATTTAAACTTTTAGAAATTGATGAATATAGAAAATTAAAGAAGTAAAACTTATAAAACTAGAATAAGTTTAGATCCTATAAGAATGTTTTAATAAATTGGAAAGAAAAAAAACAAACTATTTACGTACCCAATAATTTTTTAATTTATTAAAGTATTAGAATATTAATAAAAACTCTAAAGAGTTAAATAAACTAAAATTTAATGTCAATAAGAAAAATCATCATCCACGGTTTAGAGAAAAAACAACATTCAAAAGATGTAAAACCATTAGAATCTAAAACAGTTCTAAACCCAGATGATGAATTGGTACAGAATTTTTGCGAAGATTTAGTAAATAGTTATAAAAATGAATCTAAAGTAAGTACGGCAATATTTAATGAGAAAAGTTTATTTAAGGGAGATATTGATAGATATCAGCGAGAGGAAATTAATTTTGTAGAGTTTTCATTAGATGCTTTAGCTAAGATGGAACACGAGTTAAAAGGTACTTCAGCTGCTACAGGAGGGAAATTTGTTTTTTTGGATGCTTCGGATAAAGATAATATGTTTTATGTTTTTATGATTAGAGATACCGAAGGAGAGCAATTAAAATATTCGGAAAAAAAGAAAAAATTTGAAATTAATCAGATTGAATATGCTGATACTAAAAACTTAGCGATGGCAGTAAGGATTAATAGACGAATTTATAATGATAAAAGTGGAGGTAAAAATTATCTTTCTTTTACTTATGGAAGTACTAAGCAAAATGAAGTTTCTGGCTATTTCTCTGATTGGGTAGGAGCAAAAAATCTTTTAAAATCGATTGATTATTCAAGAGGTTTAAAACAGGCCATAAATATTATTGGAGATATAGATGAAGGAGACTATAAAGGAACAACATCTGAAAAACTTCAAAATGTAATAAATTATGCATCATCAAATAGCAATAATAAAATTGATATTTATAATTTAAGTGAACAATTATATGGTAAAAAAAATAGGAATTTAATTAGAGAAACCTGTGAAAGGTCAGATATAAGTTTTACAGAAAGCTTTAATTTAGATAGCAGATCAAAAAACTTGTTCAAGACAATTTCTGTAAAAGCTAGTAATATTAAATTAAATTTTCCGAGAAATTATGTTGATGAAGGTATTATTGATTATGATGATGATATTGTAGTTATAAAGGATGCCTCGTTAGCACAAAAAATTAAAGCAGATATAGAAGATGAGTCGTAAAATTTATTAATGAATAATTTAGAATCAAAATATAAGGTA
>DTTX01000064.1:7806-8658 GCA_012964435.1 Mesonia sp.
ATAAATGATACTATATAAATTTTCTGATCTGAAATCAAAATATAAGGTAATAATTCAGTTTCTATCTACTATCAATTATACATTTACAGAGAATGGTAATTTATGGTTCGAGTGTGATGCTAAAAAACTAGAAACTATAATTAATGATGATGCCGATGTTTTTGATGATTTTACTCAGGACAATAATGGTTTTAAATTAACCAACCTAAATAATGAAATATTAGGTTTTATTATATATCCTAGTAAAGAAAATTTTTATGAGAATTTCAGAAGGTTTATAAACTCAAGAAAACCAACCATAGTCATTGATGAAAAAGCCAACTCATTTTATGGTTATATAGATGAAATTTGCTTTCGAAATGAGATTATGGTTAACGATAAAAATTTTTTCAGTGACATCCTTAACTACTCCAAATTTGAAAAGCTTTGGATTGCAGAAGCCGAAAAAAATGAATCAGAAAATAATTTATTTCATTTTATAGATCACCATAATACTTCTAAAGATTCATTTTTGTTAATCTCTAATCGCTCCAGAGCAATAATTAAAATGCCTTTTAAATTTAAAATCAATAAAGCTACTAATGAAATTATTGATTCAGAAAAAAATTTAAATAATCTTAAAACCCTACTAGAGGACGAAAAAGACAAAACCATTCATTTTCTCAAAAATGAAATTATTAAAAGATCAAAATTTAATAGCAATAATCTTTTAAAAGTTTTTTGGAGTTTTGATGAAATCTATAGATCCGCCTATAAATCTTATATGATTTTTATTGAAGACATTTCACTAGAAAAACTTCAAAATGAGTATGATGAATTTAAAAGAGAATATCTAAAATCTTATTCAGATTT
>DTTX01000065.1:0-4084 GCA_012964435.1 Mesonia sp.
TTGGTACTCCTTTTTATCTTTATGCATCTTATGCTGTTACAGAAAATGTTCTTTAATCAAGCTTTTGTCTTCTTCTTTAATATAATTAGAATTCCCACCGTTTAAAAAAAGTGTACTACCTTCATATTTATCTTCTGAAGTAAGCGCCTGACCGATTTCATTCACTTTTTCTTTTAAAACTTCTAAATTCATACGAAGAGCCAGTTTGCCTTTTTCTTTCCAATAAAGGTTTTTCAATAGAAATTGACGAACGCCCCACTCTTTAATATACGCTTCTAATTTTTCATCGGCGTCCCCACGACTTGTTAATTCAGTATTACTCAACATTGTTAAGCCTTCTAAAATGGTTTGATGATGGGGCGCGTAATATTTTGGAGCTATATCTGCAATGATCAATTTTTCTACAAAATCTGGATAGTCACACGCAAATTTCATTGCGGTTTTGCCTCCCATAGAATGTCCTAAGAGTATCACCTTCTCCAGGTTATTTTTTTCACAATATTCTTTTAGATCTTCCGCCATTAAATCGTAAGAAAAATCTGAAGTATGCGCGCTTCGACCGTGATTTCGTTGATCGATAAGATGAACTTCGTAACCGTTTTCAGAAAAACGTTTTCCTAAAGTTTTCCAGTTATCACCCATTCCTAGAAAACCGTGTAGAATTAAAAACGGTTTTCCTTCTCCTATTATATTTGAATACAAATCCATCTTTCAACTTATTTTAAAAGTGCTAAATATTGCTGAATTACGTTTTCTAAACCTTCATAAAGTGACTCTGCAATTAATGCGTGCCCAATAGAAACTTCTAACAATCCCGGAATGTTCTCTTTAAAGAATTTGATGTTTTTCAGTGACAAATCGTGACCGGCATTTATACCTAGACCAACTTCTTGTGCCACTTTTGCACACTCTACGTAAGGTAAAATTCCGTTTTCGTTACCTTGATCATATTTTTCAGCAAAAGCTTCTGTGTATAGTTCAACTCGATCTGTTCCTGTATGCACAGCAGCTTCCACTATCTTAGGATTAGGATCCACAAAAATTGAAGTTCTAATTCCGTTTTGTTTGAATTCTTTGATCACTTCAACTAAAAAATCTTTATGCTTTAGCGTATCCCAACCGGCATTAGAAGTAATCGCATCTTCTGCATCTGGAACCAAAGTAACTTGCGTAGGTTTATTTTCTAACACCAAATCGATAAATTGTTTGATCGGGTTACCTTCAATATTAAATTCGGTGGTTACCGCCGGCGCTAAATCTCTAACATCTTGATATCTTATATGTCTTTCGTCCGGCCTCGGATGTACCGTAATACCTTCTGCCCCAAAACTTTCAATATCTTTAGCTGCTTTTAAAACATTAGGCACAACGCCACCTCTAGAATTTCTTAGTGTTGCGATTTTATTAATATTCACACTCAATTTTGTCATTCCTCTATTTTTTATAACAAAAATACAAAGTAGAAAAGCTTTCTTGTACTATATTTTCCTTAATTTGCAGAAAAACCTTTTGCTATGAATATTACTCATTACATTATCAATGATGTATCTATTCAATCTACCGAACAAAACATTGAAGAGTTTAAAAAACTTTTTAACGAATTAACCTACAGCCACATTCCTGTTGAAAGAAACGGAATTTTTGTAGGTTGCATTGCAGAAAACGATGTACGTTGTTTCGACAAAAACAAACCCTTAAGTGATTACGAATATTCTTTAGAAACGTTTTTTGTTCGCGAAAGCGATAATTGGTTAGATATTTTAGAATCTTTCACAAAAAATAACACCAATCTAATGCCTGTTTTGGCAGATGAAGACAATAAATATTTAGGTTATTTAGAAATTAGTGACGTTTTAGCTTTTTTAAGTGAAACTCCCTTTATGGATTCTCCTGGAGCGATAGTTGTGGTTGAAAAAGGACTAAAAGATTACTCGTTTAGCGAAATAAGCCAGATCATAGAATCTAATGAAGGTAAAGTGCTCGGGGCTTTTATTAGCAACATTAATAATGATGTAGCAGAGATCACCATTAAAATAGGACTTTTAGGTTTAAATGAAATTATCCAGACCTTTAGAAGGTATAGCTACAAAGTAGTAAGTACACACCAAGAAGATGTTTTTTTAAAAAACTTAAAAGAACGTTCTGATTATTTAGACAAATACCTGAATATTTAATTATGAAAGTAGCCATCTACGGACAATTTTACCATCAAAATTCTGAAAAATATGTTCAGCAATTACTTGATGCGCTAGAGAAAAAAAATATTGAGGTTTTTATTGAAGAGAACTTTCTTGAGATCATTCGGGAGAACGAAGTCATTAAAAAAGAATATAATCTGTTTAAAACTTTTACTAAACTCGATAATACTTACGATCTCTTTTTCAGCATAGGCGGGGACGGTACGATTTTAAAAAGCGTTAATTATGTAAAAGACTTAGATATCCCGATCGTAGGTATAAACACGGGACGACTTGGTTTTTTAGCAACTATACAAAAAGAAGAAATTTCAGAAACCATTTCATCTATACTTCAGAAAAATTATACAATTTCTGAAAGAGAATTGCTAACTATTGCAACAACCCCAAAAAACGAAAGTCTTTCTGATGTCAATTTTGCTTTAAATGAAATTACAATAAGCAGAAAAAACACGACATCTATGATAACTATTAAAACTTGGCTAGACGATAAGTACCTTACCGCATATTGGGCAGATGGCCTTATTATAACCACTCCTACTGGCTCCACAGGATATTCGCTAAGTTGCGGAGGCCCGGTGATAACACCAGAGACCAATGCATTAGCTTTAACACCTATTGCACCACACAATTTAAACGCAAGACCATTAGTAATACCGAATAAAACGAAAATTAAACTTGAAGTTTCCGGGAGAGCAGGCGAATATTTAGTTTCTTTAGATTCTAGGCTAACGACTTTAGAAGAAAATACAACTATTTATATCGAAAAAGCTCCGTTTACAATAGGTCTTGTTTCATTAAATGAAGATAGCTTTATACAAACACTTCGCCAAAAACTTCTCTGGGGCGAAGATAAGCGCAATCAAAAACAATAAAATTTGCTCAAACGTGTTTTTATACCAAATACACACCTATATAATTAAGTGAGTGATAACTTAATTCATATATTTGCAAACTTTTAGAAATTTATGAAGTACATAACGGCATTAATAATAATGGTACTACTAAACAACACATTACAAGCACAAACCTACGAAGTAGGGGTTATGCTTGGTGGCGCCAATTATATTGGTGACGTTGGAAGTACCACCTACATTTCACCAAATGAATTAGCCGTTGGAGGAATTTTAAAATGGAATCGCAGCGAAAGACATTCATTTAGAGCGAGTTTATTATATACACATTTGAGCGCAGACGATGCAGACTCAGACGAATCGAGGAGGCAAGAAAGAGGCTATTCTTTCGATAATTCTTTACTAGAAGGTTCTTTAGGATTAGAATTTACCTTTAAAGAATGGAGCCTACATAATTTCGAGCCTCAATTTACCCCCTATTTATATAGCGGAATTACCGGTTTTTTAAGTAACGAAATGGGACTTGCCGGTAACGACGAGATTACCAAAAGAAAACGAAAAGTAGATTTTGCTATTCCGATGGTTTTTGGTTTAAAATGGTCTGTAGCTACAAAATTTGTATTTGCTGTTGAAGTTGGCGCTCGCTACACTTTTACCGATAATTTAGACGGAAGCAACCCCGAAGAGTTTGATGGCGGCAAAAATTTGCCTTCCTTTGGCAACCCAAATACTAACGATTGGTATATGTTTACGGGTATAACCCTAACCTATACATTTGGAAGAAAACCTTGTTATTGTAATTTTTAAATGAATTTAAAAGAACAAATAAATAGAGAAAAACTACCTAAACACGTTGCCGTAATTATGGACGGTAATGGTCGATGGGCAAAAAGACAAGGCTTTTTAAGAGTTAAAGGTCATGAAACAGGTACTAAAGCGGTTAGAGAAACCGTAGAGATTTGTGCAGAGATCGGTATCGAAAATCTTACCCTTTTTGCTTTTTCAACCGAAAACTGGAACAGACCAAAATTAGAA
>DTTX01000065.1:4094-8585 GCA_012964435.1 Mesonia sp.
GATCGATATTGAAGGTAACGATGTTTTCTCTAACGCAAAAGTAAGAAGACAAATTAGAAGTAAAAACATTAATGAACCTTTTAGTTTCATCTTTAAAAAAAGAAATTAAAACATTAATGGATAATAATATTAAACTAAACGCGATCGGGCGTTTAGAAAATTTACCCTCTAAGGCAAAGAAAGAACTTGATGAAGTTATAGAAAAAACTTCAAAAAATAATTTAATGACGCTTACCCTAGCATTAAGTTATGGCTCTAGAGAAGAAATGGTAAGCACCGTAAAATCTATAGCTCAAAAAGTAAAAGATGGTAGTTTGAATGTAGATGAAATTAACGACCAAACCGTTAACCAACATCTATACACCCACAACTTACCCGATGTAGATTTACTTATAAGAACAAGTGGTGAAGAAAGAATAAGCAATTTTCTATTATGGCAGATAGCTTATGCAGAATTGTACTTTACACCTACCCTTTGGCCAGATTTTAGAAGAGAAAACCTACTTGAGGCCGTATTGAATTATCAAAACAGAGAAAGAAGATTTGGAAAAACAAGTGAGCAACTTAGTTAATGTAATGATGAACAAGCAACTATTACTAATTTTATTATGCACCATTACATTTGGTTTTAAAGGTATAGCCCAAAACGATGTTCCTATTGCAGACAGTAAAGAATATACGATTGCAGAAATAAAAGTCACAGGATCGTCTAATTATAACGACCAAACCGTAATTGCTTTTACAGGATTAAGAGAAGGAGATAAGATCTTTATTCCGGGAGATCGAATGAGTAATGTGATTAAAAAACTTTGGGACTTAGGTCTTTTTAGTGACATTAACTTCTACATCACAAAAATTGAAGGAGATCAAGCCTACTTAGAGTTAGAAATAAAAGAAGTTCCAGAATTAAATGAGGTAACGATTGCCGGCTTCAAAAAGAAAAAACGTCGAGAAGAGATCATTAAAGACAATAAGCTAAAAAAAGGAACCAAGGTTACCGAAAACTTGATTGCTACAACTCGTGCTAATATTAAAGAAGATTACACTAGTGACGGTTATTTAAATGCTAAAGTAAATATTAGAACACAAGCTGTACAAGATTCTGTAGGTAGCGAAACTTCTAAAGTGAATTTAATATTGAATATTGACAGAGGTGAAAAAGTTAAAATCTCATCGATCGATATTGAAGGTAACGATGTTTTCTCTAACGCAAAAGTAAGAAGACAAATGAAGACCAAGCGTAAAAACTTTTTACGTTTCTGGAAGCGATCAAAATTTATTGAAGAAGATTACGAGAACGACAAAGAAGAAATCGTTAAAAAGTACAAAGAAAAAGGTTATCGGGATGCTCGTATCGTATCAGATTCGATCAGTAAAATAGACGATAAAAATATAGCGATCGACCTTAAAATAGAAGAAGGAGATAAATATTACTTTGGTAATATCGAATTTTTAGGAAACAGCGTTTATACCGATCAACAGTTAAGACAAGTTCTTGGTATCTCTAAAGGCGATGTTTACAATGGTGTTTTATTAAAAAAGAAAATCGCTGATACCGAAAAACCAGATGCAGACGACCTAACGAACCTCTACCAAAACAACGGATATTTATTTTCACAAATTAATCCGGTAGAAACAAGAGTCTACAATGACACTATAGATTTTGAAATAAGAATTGTTGAAGGTAAAATAGCCTATTTCGACAATGTTGTGGTAAATGGTAATGACAAGACTAATGACCACGTTATTTACAGAAACCTAAGAACTCGCCCTGGGCAAAAATACAGTAAAGAAGATGTTGTAAGAACCGTTCGTGAATTAGGTCAATTAGGATTTTTTGACGCTGAACAATTAGCACCAGAATTTAAGAACGTAAACCCGAATGATGGTACGTTAGACCTAGAATATAATGTAGTTGAAAGTGGAGCCAGCCAGATCGAGCTTCAAGGAGGTTACGGTGGTGGTGGTTTTGTTGGTACGTTAGGTTTATCGTTCAATAACTTCTCACTAAAAGGAATCTTCGATAAAGATGCATACAAACCTTTACCAATGGGTGACGGTCAAACCTTATCGTTAAGGTTACAAGCCTCTACGTTCTACAGGACTTTTAGCCTTTCATTTTCTGAGCCTTGGTTAGGAGGTAAAAAACCGGTTAGACTTACTACATCACTTTCACACACCGTGCAGTATTTCTATGATGCATTTGCTCGTGAAGCCGATAAAGACCGAAGATTTTTAATTACAGGAGGTTCTGTTGGTTTAGCTAAAAGATTAACTATCCCGGATGATTACTTTACCTTATCTACCGCATTAAGCTTTCAACATTACAACTTAAAGAACTATAATATTGGTTTATTTAATTTCCCTGATGGGCACGCCAATAACTTTGCTGTAACCTTTGGCTTAAGTAGAGATAATACTTTCACCAATCCTATTTATCCAATGGGAGGATCTAAATTTAGTATTACAGCAAAATTAACTCCGCCATATTCTTTATGGAATGGTATAGATTACGGTGATCTAGAAAACCAAACAGCCTATCAAGATGAAGACGGTGACCCGGATCTAGCGAAAATCGACCAGCAAAGATTTAATTGGTTAGAATATTATAAAATAAAATTTAACGGAGATTGGTACAATCAAATCGTAGATAAATTCGTTCTTAGAACAAACGTAGAATACGGTTTCTTAGGAGCTTACAACAACGACAGAGGTGTACCACCATTTGAACGTTTTTATCTTGGTGGTGATGGCTTAGGAGGTTATAGTCTGGACGGTCGTGAAACTATACGATTAAGAGGTTATCCTAACCAATCGTTAATTCCAATCGATAGAAATTATACAGCTACATCATCTATCACGGAGTTTGACGGAGCAACCATTTATAATAAATACAGTTTAGAATTGAGATACCCCATAACCTTAAAACCTTCAGCATCGATTTACGCATTAACTTTTGCAGAAGGTGGTGCGTCGTATGATGGGTTTAAAGATTTCAATCCTTTTCAATTAAATCGTTCTGCCGGATTTGGAGTTCGTATATTTATGCCGGCATTTGGATTGTTAGGTATCGATTTTGGTTATGGTTTCGATCCGATCCCAGGAACAAATACCGGACCTAATGGTTGGGAAACACACTTTATTATCGGACAACAATTCTAATATTTTGATTTGGCACGATATTTTCTATAAACACAAAACAAGATGAGAAACAGATTTTTAATTTTATGCTTTCTTTTAACTGTTCCCTTCTGGGCTAACGCTCAAAGAAGTATTAAAGTGGCTTATATAGATATGGAATATATTTTAGACAATGTTCCGGAATACAAAGAAGCTAGTAGACAGTTAGAGTCAAGAACGCAAAAGTGGAAATCTGAGATCGAAAAGAAAATGCAGCATGTAGAAGACATGAAGCAGAATTTAGAAAATGAAAGAGCTTTATTAACCAAAGAATTGATCGAAGAAAGAGAAGATGAAATTGCTTATGAAGAAAAAGCGATCTTAGCGTATCAAGATGAAAAATTTGGACCGCAAGGTCAGTTTATCGTTCAAAAAAGACAACTCATTCAACCTGTGCAAGATCAAGTTTTTAATGCAGTTCAAGAAATTGGAGAAAAAAGACAATATGATTTTATTTTTGAAAATTCTGCAGATGCATTATTGTTATTTTCAGCAAAAAGGCACGATATTAGCGACCAAGTTTTAAACATCATTCAACGGTCTTCTAGAAAATTAGATCTAGAATACAGAAGAGAAGAAAGAGATGAAAAAGAAAAACAAGCGGAAGAGCCTTATAAATCTGTAGAACAAGCAGCAGAAGATAAAGAAGAAGCTGCAGAACGTGAAGCTATAAGAAATGCTCAAGAGCAAGAAAGACAAGAACTTTTAAACGATAGACAAAGAAAGAGAGACTCAATAAGAGATGCAAGACAAAGAGAATTTGAAGCTCGAAGAGCTAAGTTGTTAGCAGATCGACAACGTAAAAGAGATTCTCTTCAAAATTTAAGAGAACAGCGTAACAATGCTAATAACGCAAACCCGCCAAGTTCTCCTGCAACAGAAGAAGATGAAGAATAAATAATAATCAATACAATTATCTAATTACCTTAATTTAAACAAAAATGAAACAATTTAGAACATTATTAATAGCATTATCATTTGTTTTTGGAACAGTAGCTATCTCAAATGCTCAAGATTCTAAAGTAGCTCACATTAACACACAAGAGTTAATTGAAACTATGCCTGCTTACAAAGCTGCAATGTCTCAATTAGAAAAATTAGAGAGCACATATAGAGCAGATATCGATGACTTATTAAAAGAAGCGCAAAGTAAAAATCAAAGATATCAGCAAGAAGCTGTAAACCAAACTGAAGACGAAAATGCTAAAAGAGCACAAGAGCTTCAACAAGATCAGCAAAAGATCATGCAGTTTCAACAAAATGCTCAAAAAGAGCTTCAGAAAAAAGAAAGCGAATTGTTAAGACCGGTTG
>DTTX01000066.1:0-228 GCA_012964435.1 Mesonia sp.
GAAAGTACTTATACAAACTTATAATCACTCTCACTTTTCGATAATTAGCTATTGAATGATAGCTTTTAAGTACTCGATTAATATATTCTTTTGTTTTACCAATAGAATTTTTAGGCGGAATCTTTACGACAATATTCTTGTAATATTCATTTCGAATACGAGCCACCGGCGGAAACTCTGGCCCTAAAACGTGCAATAAGCTTAAAGTTAATTAGAAGCAATCCCTTC
>DTTX01000066.1:238-8379 GCA_012964435.1 Mesonia sp.
GAAAAGCTTGCGATAAAGCTTTTGCCAACCAAGCAGAAGCTTCATTCACTAAATTATAATCTCTACTTTTTAAGCTAAGTTTAATCAAGCGGTAATACGGCGGATATTTAAAATTATACCGATCATCCATCTGCTCTTTATACATTTCAGCATAATTATTAGAAGATACTTGCTGAAGTATTTGATGATACGGATTATAAGTTTGTATAAGTACTTTCCCTCGATCTTTCGTTCTTCCTGCCCTACCGGCTACTTGTAGCAATAATTGAAAACTACGTTCGTGCGCCCGAAAATCTGGGAAATTTAATAAACTATCGGCGTTCATAACTCCCACCAAATCTACATTTCTAAAATCTAAACCTTTGGTTAGCATTTGTGTGCCGACTAGAATATCGATCTGTTGCTGTTCGAAAGCGGTGATTATTTTTTCGTAACCATATTTTCCACGCGTGGTATCTAGATCCATTCGGGCGGTTTTATGATCGGGAAATAGGGCTTCTAATTCGGTTTCTACCTGCTCGGTACCAAAACCTTTCGTAGTAATTTCTGAACTTCCGCAAGCAATACACTGTTGTTGCATCGCCATGTGATAACCACAATAATGACAACGTAAAGATTTGCTATTTTGATGATACGTGAGACTAACATCACAATTTGGACATTGCGGAGAGTGACCACAAGTATTACATTCTAAAATAGGTGAAAAACCTCTTCTGTTCTGAAAAAGTATCACTTGCTTTCCATCCGCCAGCGTTTCTTTCATTTCTTCTAACAAACGGTCAGAGAAATGGCCTGTCATTTTACGCTTTTTGTGCTTTTCTTTAATATCTACCAGTTCGATGGCCGGCGGAAGCACATTCCCAAAACGTTTGGTTAATTTTACGAGTTCATATTTGTGCAATTCAGCATTATGAAAACTTTCTAAACTTGGAGTTGCAGAACCTAACAATAATTGACTTCCGAAGAAATTTGCCAACACCACCGCAGCATCTCTTGCTTGATATCTTGGCGCAGGATCGTATTGTTTAAACGTAGCTTCGTGAGCTTCATCTACGACAATTAACCCTAAATCCTGAAAAGGTAAAAAGATCGACGACCGCGCTCCGATCACAATCTTTCCTTTCGTATTATTTAAAACGTGTTTGTAAACCTCAACTCGCTCGTTAACCGAATATTTACTGTGGTAAACCAAAACTTCTTGACCGAAATACGCTTGCAATCTCCCGATGAGCTGAGTAGTCAACGCAATTTCGGGCAACAAATACAAAACTTGTTTTCCTTTAGAAATTACTTCTTCAATGAGCTTAATGTAAATTTCTGTTTTCCCGGAAGAAGTCACGCCGTGTAACAACGTGACTTGGTTATTTTCGAAATGTTTTTTTATTTCTGAATAAGCTTGCTCCTGTTCCTTATTAAAATGAAGCTGAATATCGTTTACTTCTCCTTCATAATTTACACGATCTTTTTGAAGTGTATATTCTTCTAAAACTCCTTTTGTAACTAAAGATTTAATCGAAGATGCTGAAGCGCCACTTTCTTTCGCTAATTGCTGTTTTTCAATAGGCTTTTTCAGCTTTGCTTGTAAAGAAAATAGCTGAAGAATAAGTTCTCGCTGTTTAGGAGCATTACTTAATTCTTCTAAAAGTGTATTCAGTTTTTGTTCTGACTGATAATTTTTAGCTAACCGAACGTATTTAATAAGTTTAGGCTTGTATTGCTTATAAAGTTCTTGATTAACGATAATTGCGTTCTTAGCTACCAAACTATTTAAAACAGGAAGTACCGTTTTCTTTTCTAGAATCTGCATCACTTCATGTATCTTCAGCAAAGATTGGTTTTGCAATGCTTCAACAATTAGAAACTCTTGATCGGTTAATTGATCTTCATCAAACTTTCCTTTTTTATTAAGTTCAACAACAGTTTCACTTTCTAATAAAAAAGCACTTGGTAAGGCAGCTTTCATCACTTCGCCTTCAGCACACATATAATAAGAAGCGATCCAAGCCCAAAACTTTAATTGATGCGTTGTAACCGTAGGTTTTTCATCTAGAATTTCTTCAATAAGTTTCGCCTCATATTGTTGCGGTTCTTCTTGATGAATTTTAGCAACCACACCGGTATAAACTTTAGATTTACCAAAAGGTACTGCAACGCGCATTCCTATTTTTAACGCATCGACATCTTCTTCTGCCACCTGATAGGTAAACAGACGATCTAACGGAAGTGGTAAAATTACGTTCGCAAATACTGGCATTGGTTAACTAAATTTCTATTACAAAAATAGCTTTCTTTAGCAGAGCGTCAAGTTATTTTAAAACTGAATTCGTTAAGCTTTTAATAATAGTTTTTTTGACTGCGGAAGTCTAATTAATTTTAAAGAAAAAAGTTATGATTAGAAAAGCAACAGCCGTTTGGCAAGGAACTTTAAAAGAAGGAAAAGGAAATTTATCTACTGAAAGTAGAATTTTAGATGAAACGCAATATTCTTACAAAACCCGTTTTGAAAACGGAAACGGCACCAACCCTGAAGAGTTAATTGGCGCAGCGCATTCAGGATGTTTCACGATGCAACTTTCGGCATTTTTAGCAGAACAAGATTTTCCTGCAGAAAAACTAGAAACTAAATCTGAAGTTACTTTTGAAGACGGCGCAATTAGCAAATCTCATTTAATATTAACCGCTAAGGTGCCTAATATTTCTGAAGAAAAATTTAAAGAAATCGCTACAAAAGCAAAAGAAAGCTGCCCGGTTTCAAAATTATTAGATACAGAAATCACCTTAGATTATACGTTGAATTAATTTTCAGCAGAAAAGTAAAGAAAAAAGTCCGGCAAAATTGCCGGACTTTTTGTTATTCGTAACGTTGCCATTGTACGGTTTTATAGAAAATACCTACGTAACCTCTTACATTTAAAAGGTCGGGATTATCTTCATCTAACCACATTTTAGACTTATATATTTTCCCGTCATCGGGATTCATAATCGTGCCGTCTATATACTCTTCGCCATCTTTATGAAAATGCTTCATTAAAACCAAGCCTTCTATTTTCTTGTTTTTGTCTTCACCTTTACATTTAGTGCAAAGTTTATCGCGCTTGGCTTCATTTAAAATTCGAATTACCTGTCCGTAAATTTCTCCATCTTCTTCATAGATCTTTACGATCGATCTGGCTTCACCGGTTTCTTCTTTGATAATTTTCCATTTACCAATCACTTCCTGACTTTGCATGAGTGCAGGAAAACACAACAATAAGATTAAGGCTTTAAAATTCATATATAATTAGTCTAAACCAAGCATTGCTTCTTTTAAATCGTCGTCGGCAGGATTATTAGATAACCAAATACCAAAAAGTGCTTTTTTAAAATCCATTCCTTCAATAGTACCTTTCTCTTTACCGTTTTTATAAGCAACTACGCCTTTTCCCGGTTGGTAAGTAATATCGAACACATCACCTTTAGTGATTTCTTCCTTAAAGAAACCGATAAATTTTTTAATTCTGCTATCTAATGCTGAAGTATTTCCGTCGGTAGCATTTTCAAAACCTTCTTCAACAGCTTCGATCATTTTATCACTGCTAATTAATTTTGAAACTATATGAAGTTTTACTGCCATTGCTTCATCTGCATTCATCACTTCTTTTGCATTGTTAGACGGATTGGTAAGATACAAGCCGCCTGCATAAAGATCGATCCAAAGTTTTTCTCGAACTCCTGCCCCATTAAGCTTCATTGTGTATTTACCAAATGTTTCTGAAGCAGGTAAAGTAACTCCACCTACTTTAGTTTGTGCAGTACTTGTTAAGACTACACCTAAAATCATAAAAATTCCCAGTATTTTTTTCATAATTGATAAAATTTAGACCCTTAAATTATTAAAAATTTCGTTTCAAACGATTAATTGATGCATTTAATTCAAAACCTAATAATAATATATTGGCGTTTAACCAGATATAAACCATTAAAATTAATAGCGCTCCAATAGAACCATATAATTTGTTATAGGTACTAAAATTTTCAATATAAATTGAAAATAAGAACGTAGTGAGCATAATTAACAAAGTGGTAAAAAATGCACCCACAGAGAAATACCTTGAATTTCTTCCTTCTTTAGTCCCAAAATAATATAAAGTTGCCACTGCATTATAAATTAAAAGAACGAAAACAGAGTATCTTCCTAATTGCGCCCAAAATAGATTATCAGAAAATATGCCAATTGCTTTTAAGTCTTCAATTATGTATGTTAAATATACAAATGAAATTACTGCAATTAACAACATTAACGCAACAATAATCGATGTTCCCAGAGCGACTAAATACTGTCTAACTATCGATCTATTTATGGTCGTATGGTAAGAAAATTCGAATCCGGTGAATATTGCATTGATACCGTTAGACATTAAAAAAATAGATAACACAAAGGTTATAGAAAGTAAACCACCTCTAGGAGTATTTACGATATCGGCAAAAATTTCGTTAAAAAATTCTGAGGTTTGTGGCGGTAAAAGTGTATCCATAAACGCCAATACTTCTAACTGAAAATCGTCGATAAACCACACATACGGAATTAAATTCAGAATAAATAAAAGAAAAGGAAAGATCGCCATAAAAAAACTAAAGGCTATCGATCCTGCACGTGTAGAAAAAGTACCTTTTATGATCCCAACCGAATAAATCTCCCAAAGGTCGTACAAGGATAAGCCTTCTAAACCGGGTAAGATTATTTTCTTAGCTTTCTTTACGATCCAGCTAAGACCGGGAATTTTCCTAAGTTCTTTTTCTACTTCTTCAGACATTTACACTGCCTTTAAACTTAAGTCTAAGTTGTAAACCGAGTGTGTTAACGCTCCACTAGAAATATAATCTACGCCGCACTCAGCATATTTTCTAGCAGTTTCTAAAGTAATACCTCCACTCGACTCTGTTTGGCATTCACCGTTAATCATTTTTACAGCTTTTCTTGTGTCTTCATAGTTAAAGTTATCGATTAATATACGATGAACTCCAGAATTATTCAAAATTTCTTCAATTTCATTAAGATCTCTGGCTTCAACTATAATTTTAAGATCAAGGTTATTTTCTTTTAAATAGGCTTTAGTTTTATCCATAGCTTCTGTAATACCACCTGCAAAATCGATATGATTATCTTTAAGCATGATCATATCATATAATGCAAAACGATGATTTTCTCCTCCTCCAATTTTAACTGCCCATTTTTCTAAAGCTCGTAACCCCGGAGTGGTTTTTCTAGTATCTAAAATTTTAGTATTGGTTCCCTTCAATACTTTAGCAAACTCATGAGTTTTAGTTGCAATTGCACTCATACGCTGCATTGCATTTAATACTAATCGTTCGGCTTTAAGGATAGATTGACTTTTACCTGAAACGTATAAGGCTACATCACCATTTACAATTTGCTCTCCATCGTTAATAAATTTTTCGATCATTAGATCTTTATCTACATAATGAAAGACTTGACACGCGAAGTTTATACCTGCCAAAATACCATTGTCCTTAATAAGAAGTTTTGCTTTACCGTTAGCATAACCGGGGATGCAAGCTAAAGAACTATGATCGCCATCTCCTACATCTTCTCGAATAGCATTTTTTATTATTAAATCGACTTCTTTTTGAAATTGTTCTTGAGTAATCATATAATCAGGTTATTTTTGCTAATGTAACAAAGTAATTGCTAACTGTAAAGATGACCATCAAATTACTCGCTGTAGGCAAAACCGACGATAAAGACCTTCAAAAACTTATAGACCAATATGTTAAACGCTTAAAACACTACTGTAAGTTTGAAATTGAAATTATTCCGGATATAAAAAAATCGAAAAAAATGGACGAAAACCTTCAGAAACAAAAAGAAGGTGAACTTATTTTAGCTAAAGCACAAGCTTCAGACATTTTGGTTTTATTAGATGAAAATGGAAAAAATTTCTCTTCGGTAGGCTTTTCTACTTGGTTACAAAAGCAGATGAACACGGGTATGAAGCAACTTATCTTTATGATTGGCGGTCCCTATGGTTTTTCAGATGAAGTTTACCAACGTGCTAACCAAAAAATCTCTTTATCTAAAATGACATTTTCTCATCAAATGGTTCGACTGTTTTTTACTGAACAAATTTACCGAGCGTTCACCATTTTAAAGAATGAACCTTACCATCATCAATAATTTATTAAAGTTCTTCTCGCTACAAGAAAACTTTTATAAATTTCAAGCTTAAAAATTAACCTATGAAATTAGTCTTTGCCACTCACAATAAAAATAAGTTTAAAGAAATTGAAAGCTTATTGCCAAACTCTATTCAATTACTTTCTTTAGATGATATTGGTTGCACTGAAGATATTGAAGAGACCGGAACCACGATCGACGAAAATGCGATCATCAAAGCAAAATATGTAAAGCTTAATTACGATTACGATTGTTTTGCCGACGATACCGGTTTAGAAGTAGATGAATTAGGTGGCGAGCCCGGAGTTTACTCTGCACGCTATGCGGGTGAAGAAAAAGATAGCGATGCTAATATGAATAAACTTCTTAAAAACCTCGAAGGAAAAGAAAACAGAAGAGCTCGTTTTAAAACCGTGATCGCACTAACGCTAAATGGTAAAGAAACCTTATTTACCGGTATCTGCGAAGGAAATATTATTGAAAAGAAAAAAGGCGACGAAGGTTTTGGTTACGACCCCATTTTTCAGCCAGATGGTTACGAGAAAACTTTTGCACAAATGAGCCTTTCAGAAAAAAGTACGATTAGTCATCGTGCACGTGCATTTACGCAACTCACTGATTATCTTTCAGAATAAAAAAATTAATACTTAAGTATTTATCGCATAAGCTGTAAAGGATTGATTACCTTTGCAGCTTATTTTATTTTTAATATGAACAAATTTGAACAATTAGGCTTACAAGCCGAAATCGTGAATGCCGTAAATGATATGGGGTTTGAAGCTCCTAGTGAAGTACAAGCGCAAGCGATACCTATTTTATTGGACCAAGAGACAGATCTTGTTGCCTTGGCCCAAACCGGAACCGGAAAAACCGCTGCTTTTGGTTTTCCGTTAATCCAAAAAATTAATGTTGATAGTAAACAAACACAAGGTTTAATTTTATCTCCTACTCGAGAGCTTTGTTTACAAATTGCAAACGAACTTAAAAACTATTCTAAATACTTAAAGCAGTTAAATGTAGTAGCCATCTATGGTGGTGCAAGTATTTCTGAACAGCAAAAACAAATTAAAAGAGGAGCTCAAATTATTGTAGCGACTCCAGGCCGTATGAAAGATATGGTTGGTCGCAGAATGATCGATATTTCTGAAATCGATTATTGTGTTTTAGATGAAGCCGATGAAATGTTAAATATGGGCTTCTACGAAGACATTACCGATATTTTATCACACACGCCAAAAGAAAAGAAAACTTGGTTGTTTAGTGCTACGATGCCTAAAGAAGTAGCTAGTATTGCTAAAAAATTTATGTCGAACCCTGTAGAAATTACAGTAGGTTCTAAAAACGAAGGTTCTAAAAACGTTTCTCACGAATATTATATTAGTCCCGGGAGAGATCGTTACCAAGCTTTAAAACGTTTAGCAGATGCTAATCCAGATATTTTCTCGGTTATTTTCTGTAGAACAAAACGTGATACACAAAAGGTTGCTGAAAAATTAATCGAAGATGGTTACAGCGCTGCAGCGATTCACGGAGATCTGAGCCAGAACCAACGTGATTTGGTAATGAAGAGTTTTAGATCTCGCCAGATACAAATGTTGGTCGCTACAGATGTTGCGGCTCGTGGTATCGATGTCGATGATATTACACACGTAATTAACTACCAATTACCAGACGAAATTGAAACATATACGCACCGAAGCGGTCGTACCGGTCGTGCAGGAAAAAGTGGAGTTTCGATGGTGATCGTTTCTAAAAGCGAGGTTAGAAAAATTCGTAGCATCGAGAAGATCATTAAGCAATCTTTTGAGCAAAAAGATATTCCTAGCGGTGAAGAGATTTGCCAGGTGCAACTTTTCCATTTAGCTAACGATATTAAAGAAACTAAAATTAATCACGAGATCGATCTTCTTCCGCAGTTAGAAGAAATCTTAGTTGATTTTACTAAAGAAGAATTAATTAAAAAATT
>DTTX01000067.1:0-14899 GCA_012964435.1 Mesonia sp.
AGAATAACTATATAGATACTTTCTGTGGTCAAACGATGGATGGGGATGAGCTACCTACAGGAACTTACTACTACGTATTAGTACTTTCGGGTGACGATCCGGTCTTCGGAAAAGTTCAGAAAAGTTGGATTTATGTAAATAGAGAATCAAACTAATAAATTCTAAATGTTTATTATAAAAAGCCTCCAATAGGAGGCTTTTTATATTCTAAGTAGTTATATTTGATTGTCTGCTAATTACTTTATATGAAACTTTTCTTTACTACACTTTTTTTTATTTTAGTATTTTCAAATATATACTCATTTCAAACAGATATTACCGTTAATTGTGATGGGTCTCCCGTAAATACAAGCTTTTGTTATACTAGTAATCAATTGTTAAGCTATACATATACTAGTGATACCAACGAAAATTTAAATTTAATCATAAATGAAGGAGAAATAGAACCGTATTATGATCATTTAATTATTCTTGATAGTGATGGTTCACAATTATATTATGGCTATGGTGATTCAGGAAATTTAGAAGGCTTAAGCTTTCAATCTTCGGGAAATCAAATCACTATTCAAGTTGATCCTGATTCATCGGTAAGTTGTGATGAAAACTCATTAGTGCCGATCGATCTATCGGTTTTTTGTACTACTTGCGAAAACTTTCAAGTAAATTATGAGTTAATAAGTAATTGTGATAATGATGAAAATAGTTTTTCGATTCAAGTAAATGTTACAGATTTAGGAAGTGCATCGGAACTTATCATTTCAGATAATCAAGAAACTTCTCCAATATCAATTACCGAAACGGGTTCTTTTATATATGGCAATTATAGTAATGGTACGCTTGTAGAGTTGGCCGTAGTTAATAGTGAAGATTCTAACTGTTTTGACAATAGTGATGTTCTAACACAGGATATTTGTTTGGAAAATTATTTAGAAGTTACTAATCAATATACTCCTAATCAATTAGTAACAGATTTTTTAATGAGTTCCGTTTGCTCTCAAACCTTTAATATTACTTATTCTACAGGAACAAGTTTTGGACAAGAAGATTATGGTTTGGGTTATTTTACAAGTAATGGTACAGATTTCGATCTTGAAGAAGGGATAGTATTAACATCAGGAGATTATTCTAACGTACCGGGTCCCGAAACGGGTAGTCAAGGAGGAGGTTCTTATTGGCCTGGAGACGAAGACCTAGAAAATGCCGTTCCAGAATTGGAACAAGGGAATTCTAATGATGCAACTATTTTAGAATTTGATTTTGTACCATTTGGAGAAGAAATGAGCTTTAATTTTTTATTTGCTTCCGATGAGTATGGCTTTTACCAGTGTAATTATTCAGATGCATTTGCATTCTTACTAACAGATAGCAATGGCAACACTCAAAATTTAGCCGTAGTGCCCAATAGTAATGATGCGGTTTCTGTTGTAACCATTAGAGATGAACTTTATAATAATGGTTGTTCTTCAGAAAATATAAATTATTTTGATAAATATTATGGTAATAACTCTGTAGGTCAACAAGGTGAAGATCCGCTTACCTCGCCAACTAATTTTAGAGGAATACTGTCGTTCTAACTGTTTCATCTAGTGTAAATACCGGAGAGCAATATCATATTAAATTGGTTATAGCAGACCGAGCAGATTCAATATTAGATTCGGCAGTATTTATTGAAGCAGGTAGTTTTGATGTAGGAGAATTAGATCTTGGTGCAGATTTATTTGTAGGATGTTCAGATGAAGAAGCTATTATAGATAGTGGCCTTCCAGATAATTTTGTTGGTACAATAGAATGGTATTTTAATCCCGAAAATCCAACTGAAAATGACTTAGGTGAATTAATAGTAGACCAGAATAACAATCCGGTTTCTAGCCCATCTATTCAGGTTGCTGAAACAGGATTTTATACCGTTACTGTTTCTGTTGGTAACGCTAGTTGTGCTGTTGATGATACCGTAGAAGTTAACTTTAATTCTGAAATTGGTGTCGATCTACCAAATGAAATAAATTTCTGCACGGGAGAAGTTTATGAGATTGATGCAACTCCTCTAAATGAATCGAACTTTGAAAATTTAAATTATACTTGGTATTTAAATGGAGATGTAATTCCTGATCAAAACTCTTCAGTTTTAATAGTTTCAGAACAAGGAGAGTATACGGTTTTAATTGATGCTGAAAATAGCCAATGTTTGCCGGTTTCACACACAATTCAAGTAGATTCGATAAATTATACAGTAGATTTCGATCAATCGCAGACAGTTTGTGTTGAAGTAAATGGAGAAACAGATTTCGAACTTGTCCCATTAATTTCAGGAATTCCACAGAACACCCTAAGTGAAGTTTCTTATTTATGGAATGACGGAAGTGAGAATAGTACACTTATTATTAATGAATCTGGCTCGTATCAAGTTACCGTTAACTATAGAGATTGCATAAAAATAGCTACAATTAATATTGACTACGGAATTATGCCAAATGTAGAAGCTATTCAATCTATAGAAATTTGTGAAGGAAGCGTAGCTTCTTTTAGCGCTCAAATAGAAAATTTATCAGATTACTCAACTGTTTCTTATGAATGGCTAAATATTCAAAATGAAATTATTTCAAGCTCTCAAGACATTAGTATATTACAGGCAGGTAGTTATACCCTTAATGTTTCTGCAGAGAATTCTTCAGGAATCATTTGTGAATACAGTCAGAATTTTGAAGTATCTTATAAAGATCTACAACTTGTATTACCCAATGATCAAACTTTATGTGGTGAAACCTACTTTTTGATCGAACCCCAACTTTCAGGAGAAGATTTAATATCACCAGAGTTTACTTGGCAAGATCAAACAGGAGCTATTTTATCTAATAATGAAAATATAGAAGTTACAACTTCAGGAATTTATACCTTCACGGTAGCAACTTCAGAATGTTCGATCTCTAGAAGCATCTCAATTAATTTTGTTACAATTCCAATAATAGATTTAGGCAACGATATATATACTTGCTTGTTAGAAGAGAACTTACCTAATATAAATGCTACTCCAGAGAATATAGACCCTTCATCAGCAACATTTACTTGGTATTTTAATGATGAGATAATACCCAATGAAAGTTCTTCAATTTTAGAAACTTCTACTTATGGATATGGAGATTATGCTGTAGAAGTTTCCATTGATGGAAGCTCAAATTGTAACTCTATAATTGATACGATTTCGATACAAAAAGAACAAGATATTTTCGTTGAAATAAATTCGAACGATTTGCAAAATACCTATTGTGTTGGAGAAGACGTAGTTTTAAATTTGAGTATAACTGGAACTACTTCAGATCTACAAAATAATAATTACAGATGGTATGAAAACGGAAGTTTACTAGAAGAAAGTACTTCTGTTTTATCTTTTGATATGAGCGACTCTTTCAATTCGCCTACACTATATGAAGTATTTTTTGGTGAAGGGGCTTGTGAGGCTTCTGCATCTATAGAGATTTTTAAATATGCTAATGAAGATTGCTTAATTACAGAAGGCTTATCTCCAAATACATCCATTGGACTAAATGATAACCTCGATTTAAAATTTTTAGATGATCGATCTAATATATTAAGTATTAAAATTTTTAATAGGTATGGAACATTAGTGTATAGTAAACAAAATTATAGAGATGAATTTACAGGTAAAGATAATAATGGTAATGATCTCGTTACTGGAACGTATTATTATGTAATAGAATTAGATAATAGCGACTCGGTTTTTGGATCTATAATTAAACATTGGATATATATTAATCAAACTACAAAATAATTATAGATTTTAACTGAAGAAATTTTATTTCAAAGTGAGATGAATGTTTGCTAACCAAAGAAAGCTTTAATTTTACTATATTAAAAATTAAAAAAGCTCTTCAACTGAAGAGCCTATTAGTTAGAATATTTCACATTTTTTAGTCTAAATAGTATACATACCCTATGTTAAGCCAAAAGATCCAATCATTGGCTTTATTTTGCGGGTTATTATGATCTAAACCATCAACGAAATCTGAACCGTAATAATGCCATCTAGCATCTAATACTAAATCACTATCATCATTTAATCTATATCTAGTACCAACACTCCAAACTAAAGCATAAGTACTACTTGAAGTAGTATCGATATAAGGATCTTCACCTGGAGGTGCTACAAATGTAGGGTAAGTGTTTGATGGAGACCCGATCGTACCTGGTAAATCGGTTGTTGCTTCGGGACTATAAGAAACATAATGTATACCTAAACTCGCGTAGGGTGCAAAGTTAAAATTACCACCATCAAAATCTCTTATACTTCTAAAATACCATTCTAATGAAGGACCAATTTCTAGTACTTTTGCTTTACCATGCATAGATCTTAACCTTAAACCATTATCATCGTTCTTTTCGGCAAATTTACCAAAGTGATCTAAACCGGTAACGTGATAATCAAGCTCTGTTCTAATTTTAAAATGATCATTAAAATATGTGTCGTCAGAATAACAATTACAATCGGCTCTAAAAGAAAAATTTATATAATGCATTAAACCTACTCCAAAACCTACATTACCGAAGTTCGTCTCAGAATTTCCTCTAAGCCCATAATCAGATTTAAAAGCAACCGGACCTATTGTCGCTCCAATTTCTTGTGAGAATGCTTGTGAGTACGAAAAGCTATTAATCGACAAAAAAGCGATAAAAGCTAAGATTAGGTGATTGGTTTTCATAGAAATAGGTCTTTTATAGGCAAATATAAAAAAACATTAGTTAGAACGAAATAAATCATTCAAGATAATAATCTTATTTTGAATTTCTTAAAAAATCTTAAATTTTCTAAGAATATGTAAAAAAATACTTTGCTCTGTTTAATAAAATTTATATTTGCAATGATATTTTACTTTTAAATTATAAAAAACTCATTTTAGAAAACATTATGAAAAAAAATGTTCAAGAATTTTTAGATAAAGTAAGCAAACGTAACCCGCACGAACCAGAGTTTATGCAGGCTGTACACGAGGTTGCAGAGACTGTAATACCTTTTATAGAAAAAAATAAAAAATACCAAAACCATATGTTACTCGAGAGAATGGTAGAGCCTGAGCGTGTGATCATGTTCAGAGTGCCTTGGACCGATGATAATGGTGATATTCAAGTGAATAGAGGTTTTAGAATACAAATGAATTCTGCAATAGGACCTTATAAAGGCGGTTTACGTTTTCATCCTTCGGTAAACCTAAGTATTTTGAAATTTTTAGCATTTGAACAGGTTTTTAAGAATAGTTTAACCACTCTGCCTATGGGAGGTGGTAAAGGAGGATCAGATTTTGATCCTAAAGGAAAATCTGATAAAGAAGTAATGCGTTTTTGTCAAAGTTTTATGACAGAACTTTCTAAACATATCGGAGCAAATACCGATGTTCCTGCTGGAGATATTGGAGTAGGCGGTAGAGAAATTGGCTACATGTTTGGGCAATATAAAAGACTTCAAAATGAATTTACAGGAATTTTAACCGGTAAAGGTTTAGCTTATGGTGGTTCTTTAATTAGACCAGAGGCAACTGGTTATGGTAATGTTTATTTTGCACAGAATATGCTTAAAACCAAAGGTGATTCTTTAGAAGGTAAAACGGTTGTAGTTTCTGGTTCTGGTAACGTTGCTCAATATGCTTCAGAAAAAGCCTTACAATTAGGTGCGAAGATTGTTACCATGTCAGATTCCGGTGGTTATATTTATGATGAAGATGGTATTAACGAAGAGAAGTTAGCTTTTGTAATGGAACTTAAAAATGAAAAGCGTGGGCGTATTAAAGAATATGTAGACAAATATCCTAATGCAAAGTTTCATGAAGGTAAAACTCCTTGGGGAGAAAAATGTGATGTCGCATTGCCTTGTGCAACGCAAAACGAGTTAGAAGAGAAAGATGCTAAAACATTAGTTGATAACGGCTGTAAATTAGTTGGCGAGGGTGCTAATATGCCTTGTACGCCAGAAGCTGTAGAGGTTTTTCAAAAGGCGAAAATTCTATTTTCACCTGGTAAAGCTTCAAATGCAGGTGGTGTAGCAACTTCAGGATTAGAAATGTCTCAAAATTCATTACGTTTAAGTTGGACTTCAGAAGAAGTAGATCAAAAACTTCATCAGATCATGAACGATATTCATGATGCTTGTGTGAAGTACGGAAGTGAAGAAGATGGATATGTAGATTATGTAAAAGGTGCAAATATTGCAGGATTTGTAAAAGTAGCAGATGCAATGTTAGCTCAAGGAGCAGTTTAAAAAGCACTTCAAATAAATTAAAAGCTACAGAGAAATCTGTAGCTTTTTTTATGAATTTAATTCAGATATATTTGTATAAAAAAAGCAATATATCACGATAAGTCGGGTTATAAGAAAAGATATTATCAAATGAAAAAATTTTACACCTTCATATTAAGTCTATTCTTATCGATACCTATATTTTCTCAAGATTATACTGCAAATTGGGAGGGACTTTTTTCTTATTACAATATAACCGATTTACATTCTTCAAATAATTTAGTATTCGCTTCAGCCAAAAATTCAGTTTTTTCATACAATTTGTCTTCGGGAGAAATAAGAACTTTTTCAACAGTTAATGGTCTTTCGGGTGAAGATATTTCTGCAGTACATTATTCTATTTCAAATAACTTGTTAATAGTTGGTTATGAGACAGGATTGATAAATGTTTACAATTTTAGTACAGGTAACACATTACAAGTAATTGATATAACCGAAAAAGAAACAGTATCTCCTGCCAAAAGAAGAGTGAATGACTTTTATGAAATAAACAACCAACTCTTAATTTCTACCAATTACGGTATTTCTGTATACAATCTTAATAATTTAGAGTTTGGCGATACCTATTTTATTGGTGATGGCGGAGAGCAGTTAGGAGTCAATCAAATTGTAGTAAAAAATAATATGATATATGCCGCTACACAAGGAGGTAGTGTAAGGTTTGCGGCTTTAGATAACCCTAACTTAATAGATTTTAGTCAATGGCAATCATCTAACGGTCAGCCAAATATTATTAATATTGTTCAATTTGCCGACGAGCTTTTTGTAGTGAGTATATTTAATGGTTTATATCGTTTAAACAATAATAATTTAAATTTTGTAAAACAATTAAATGGTGCAGTTAAGAACGTATCTTCTAATACAGATATTTTATTAGTTACATTTAATGATAAAATTGAAGCGTATAATTCTCAAATTGAATTAGATCTAAGTTTGAATTTTTTTGAATTCAATCCAGATTTTACTTCAGGGTTATTGGTTGGCAATCAAATTTTTATAGGAGATAGAGAACAAGGTTTGGTTTTTATTTCTGCAAATCAATTAGAAACATCTTATTACCTAAGTCCGCTAGGTCCAGTATTAAATAAAGTATTTAATATGGAAGTTATACCCAATGAGCTTTGGGTAACTTTTGGTGAATACGATGGGGTTTTAAACCCATATCCTTTAAATAGAAGAGGGGTAAGTCACTTAAAAAATGAAGAGTGGGTAAATCTTTCTTTTGAAGAATTAAATATTCGGTCTATTGGAGAAGTAACAATAGACCCAAGAGATCCTGATCACGTTTTTCTAAGTTCATATATTGATGGTTTAGTAGAATTAGAGGAACACGAAGTTGTAAATATTTATAACGAAAATACAAGTAATTTACAATCTTTTAATCCGGGTTCTGCAGATTTAAGAATCGATGGAACAGCTTTCGATAGAAATGGAGACCTATGGATAGCAAACTCAAAAGCTGAAGGTGGTTTAGCAAGATTACAAGACAATTCTACAAATATTCAAATTTTTGATATTACAGACGTTATTCCAAACCCTTCTACCACCTTAGGTCTTACCAAATTAGTAGTTAGCGATGCAGGTAATGTGTATTTTGGTAGTTCAGAAGATGGTGTAATTGGCTTTAATCCTTCAACCCAAAGTTTTGGAGAAGTAAACGGAGGAGAAGGCTCTGGAAATTTACCGGATAATTTTGTTAGAACTTTAGCCCTAGATAATAATAATCAACTCTGGATTGGTACTTCTAGAGGTTTACGAGTTTTATTTGGTCCTTCTGCAATGTTTACAAATACAGATCTAGAAGCTCAAGAAATAATTATTCTAGATGATGATGGTGTTGCTCAAGAATTACTGGCAAATGTAAGTATTACCGATATTGAAGTAGACGGGAATAACAATAAATGGATCGCTACAGAAAGCGGGGCCTTTTACCTTTCTTCAAATGGGCAAGAAACTATTTATAATTTTACCACAGCTAATTCACCTATTCCGTCAAATAATGTGAATGATATTGAAGTTGATGGCTCTTCAGGTGAAGTTTATATCGGTACCGAAAAAGGTATTGTAGTTTTTAAAGGTACCGCAACATCGGCTCAAGAAGATTTTGAAAACGTGCGCGCATTTCCAAATCCTGTTCGTCCTAATTATAGTGGAATGGTGACCATCGATGGTTTAATGGAAAATGCCAATGTCAAAATTACCGATATCGAAGGTAATTTAGTTTACGAAGAAGTTTCTCAAGGCGGAAGCATACAGTGGGATACGCGAGCTTTTGGGAAACACAAGGTAGCATCTGGCGTTTACTTGGTCTTGATCACTTCAGCAGACCAATTACAAACCAAAGTCACTAAAATTATGGTTATTCGCTAATGTTGGTAAAAACCAGAGCTATTATCATTCATTCCATTCGTTACCGCGAAGCAGATTTAATTGTTAAAGCTTATACCCAAAGTAGCGGACTCAAATCTTACCTCGTACGCGGAGTGCTAAAATCAAAAAAAGGCAAACTTCGGGCTTCCATGTTTCAACCTTTAACCATTTTAGATCTAGAAGCCAATCATAAAGATAAAGGTACTTTAGAAAGCATTCGAGAAGCCAAAGTAAATCCGGCTTACCAAACACTAACCGGCAATATTTATAAATCTTCGATTGCGATGTTTTTGGCAGAAGTGTTGCACCAAGCCATTCAAGAAGAAGAACAAAACCAAGCTTTATATCAGTTTTTAGAAGAGTCCTTTCTTTGGTTAGATACAAATAAAAAATATGCTAATTTTCATTTACTGTTTATGGTAAAATTGAGTTCATTTTTAGGTTTTTATCCGCATCAATACGATCCAGATTTGCCGTATTTTAACTTGCTCGATGGTGAATATCAATTAGACGATACCAACAAATATTGCATTCAAAACGAAAATTCAGAATTGCTGAAGCAGTTTTTACTGGTAAATTACGATGAAGTTTCTGGTGTAAAACTCAACCAAAGCAAACGGAAAAACTTTATCGAGATGCTTATTCTCTATTTCGAATTGCATTTACACGGCTTTAAAAAACCACGCTCGCTGGATATTTTGCATCAACTATTCTAAACGCTCTTTTCTATCGGAATAAAAATTTCTTCTTCCGAAGCTGCCTCTTCCCCTTTATACTTTTCGCCCATCACCGCAAAATGAGGTCGATTGGCTAGTTTATATTGAGAATTTGGTAACCATTCACCATAAATTTTACTGTAGAATGTTGCTGCTTCGCTCGCTTTTCCTTGATAAATAAATTTTGCGTACAAACCTTCAGAAATTTTCAGTACCTCAAAATCTTCTGCTAGATTTTCCACTGAATCTACTTCCGCAGCAGCCCATTTTTCAAAAGTTTTCGTCGGGTCAAACGTTTTAAAAAAGTTCAAGTCAGGATAAACTTCCACAGAGAATAATTCATCGCTTTTGGCGCTCGCTAAATGTTTTTTGGGCATAAAGGTTTGCCAAAGTGTTGCGGTTTTATTTTCACTAAAACTCATTTCGGTTTTTAAACCCACCAATAATTTGGAGGTAAGACATACAATTTCAGGTTGCATTTCGATGATTGTTTTCCATCAAAGATACAATTTTAAGGGCGTGTCCCTACGGGTCGGGCTATTCGCTATATCTTTTTTGTTGTCATGCTGAGCTTGTTGAAGGACAACAAAAAAGGATGCCGCTACTATCCCTCACGCAAAAAGTAAAATCATCTTTCCGTTTCTCCATCATGCTGAACTCGATTCAGCATCACACTCAATCTTCAAAATCCAATCTGTTTATTAAAATCGACAAAACAGCTCTTAAAATTCCGCTAAGATTTAAGTCGTTTTTGATATCCAAGAACGCTTTTTAGTAAATTCAATCTTTATGAAAACACCACTACTCGTTTTTAATCAAAAAGGAATTTACTGCGAAGCCGCCGATGTTTACCTAGACCCGTGGAAACCGGTCAAAAAAGCCATTATTTCGCACGGTCACGCAGATCATTCTCGTTGGGGACATCAACAATACATCACGCATCACACCAATGTGCCAATTATCAAACATCGCTTAGGCGATATTCCGGTGACCGGAAAAGCCTGGAACGAAACTTTTACTATTAATGGAGTCAAATTTTCGCTTCATCCTGCCGGGCATATTGTGGGTTCTTCACAAATTCGAGTAGAACATAAAGGAGAAGTTTGGGTGTTTACCGGCGATTATAAAACCGAAGACGATGGGTTAGCCGTTCCTTACGAAGTGGTGAAATGCCATACGTTTATTACCGAATGCACATTTGGGCTGCCCGCTTTCAAATGGCTTCCGCAGCAACAGGTTTTTAACGACATTAATAATTGGTGGCAACAAAATCAAGATGATGGCAGAACCTCGATTCTTTTTGGGTATTCTTTAGGGAAAGCACAACGTCTTTTAAAACATTTAGACACTTCTATTGGTAAAATTTATACGCATGGCGCCGTTGAAAATATGACAGAAGTGGTCAGAGAAATTGCCGATTTACCACCAACCGAAAAAATTACAAGAGATACCAAAAAAGAAGACATCAAAGGCAATATCGTAATTGCGCCGCCAAGCACACACGGTTCTCCTTGGATCAAGAAAATGGTGCCATACGTTACAGCTTCTGCCAGCGGTTGGATGACGTTTCGTGGAGCGCGTCGTCGTCGAGCGATCGATAAAGGTTTTGTGCTTTCCGATCATTGTGATTGGCAAGGTTTGCTCACTTCGATTAAAGCAACAGGAGCAGAAAAAGTAATTTGCACGCATGGTTATACCGATATTTTTTCTCGCTTTTTAGCAGAGCAAGGTTACGATGCGAGAACCGAGCAAACGCAATATGAAGAAGAAAATGCCGAGCAGACAAGTAAATAAAAGGATTAAAAAAATTTTAAGTAGAACGAAACTTTACTAAGGAAAAGAATTGAAAAAAAGTTCCTTCCCTAAAATAGGGAAGGTGGCATTCCGAAGTAATGACGGAAGGGTAAAAAAGAAGAAATGAAGCAATTTGCAGAATTGATACGAACTTTAGATAGCACTAACAAAACCACGCTCAAAGTTGAAGCGCTTGCACATTACTTTAAAACGGCAAGCGATAAAGACAAAGTCTGGACTATTGCTATTCTTTCTCACCGTCGTCCGCCAAGACCGGTAAATACAAGATTAATGCGCGAATGGGCTTCAGCGTTTTCTAAAATTCCGCTATGGTTGTTCGAAGAGTCATATCATATTGTAGGTGATTTAGCAGAAACAATTGCTTTGGTGATTCCACCTTCAGAAGAATCTTCAGAGAAAAGTTTAAATCAGTTCCTGCAAGAAATTATTGAACTAAAAGCGCGTTCAGAAGAAGAGAAAAAAGAATATTTATACGACAATTGGTTCAGCTTAAATTATTACGAGCGTTTTGTGTTTACCAAACTCATTACCGGTAGTTTTCGTATTGGTGTAAGTCAGAAATTAATGACGCGCGCTTTATCGAAAGCCACAGAAATCGATGAAGATATCCTCGCCTATAAATTAATGGGAAATTGGGATCCTGCAACCACCACGTTTACCGATCTGGTACTCGAAGAAAAACCGGAAGATTACCTTTCTAAACCTTATCCGTTTTATTTGGCTTATGCGATCGAAGACGAACCGCAAAGCTTGGGAGATGTTAAAGAATGGGCAGCGGAGCATAAATGGGACGGTATTCGCTCGCAAGTGATCATTAGAAACGGAGAATTATTTGTGTGGAGTCGTGGCGAAGAATTGGTGACCGATAAATATCCGGAATTTGAAAAATTTATCAACCTTATTCCCGATGGGACGGTGATCGACGGAGAGATTTTACCTTTTCCGAAGAATGAAATCGGTACATTTAAAGATTTACAAACCCGAATCGGTCGAAAAAACATCACCAAAAAACTTTTAGAAAAAACACCGGTTATTCTAAAAGCTTATGATATGCTAGAGTGGAAAGGCGAAGATATCCGAGAAAAAGCTTATCAAAAACGCCGGGAAATTCTAGAACAACTTTTTACTGAAGTAGCTTCGGAAGAGATTCCGTTACATTTATCATCAACTATTTCTTTTCAAACTTGGGATGAGGTCGCTAAAGAACGCGAACGCTCACGAGAAGTAAAATCGGAAGGATTAATGCTGAAGCGTTGGGACTCTCCTTACCTCGTCGGAAGAAAAAAAGGCGATTGGTGGAAGTGGAAAGTCGATCCGCTTACCATAGATGCGGTGTTAACCTATGCAATGCGCGGTCACGGAAGGCGAAGCAACTTATTTACCGATTATACTTTCGGACTTTGGGACGATGAGAAAGAAGAATTGGTAACTTTTGCCAAAGCCTATTCCGGACTTACAGATGCTGAGTTTAGAAAAGTAGACGCGTGGATCAAGAAAAACACGCT
This sequence comes from Mesonia sp., assembly GCA_012964435.1. Classification (GTDB taxonomy): domain Bacteria; phylum Bacteroidota; class Bacteroidia; order Flavobacteriales; family Flavobacteriaceae; genus Mesonia. The sequence continues at coordinate 12,711 of DTTX01000067.1, forward strand.
AGAACGTTTTGGTCCGGTACGAAGCGTAACGCCGCATCACGTGTTCGAAATTGCTTTTGAAGGAATTGCCGAATCGAGCCGACATAAAAGCGGAGTCGCTACCCGATTTCCTCGAATTTTACGATGGAGAAAAGACAAAAAAATTGAAGAAGCCAATACCTTAGAAGATTTAAAAGCATTAATTCCGAAATGAAACCTCTCCGCCAAAACAAGTTTTGCCACCTCTCCTTTTTAAGGAGAGGAGATTTAAAGAGTTCCTTCCCTAATTTAGGGAAGGTGGCTTCTGAAGCGACAGCGAAAGAAGACGGAAGGGTAAAAATCATTCACCTAAATCCTAACTAAAACCGTGAAAACGCTTACTTTTAATGCTTCAATAAAAACAAATAGATAATGAAAAAAATACTTTATACCACAGCAATTGTAAGTCTACTTTTTGCTTGTAAAAGTGAAGAAAAAAAGCAAGATTCAGCTGAAAAACAGAAGAAGGAAGAAGTTTATGAAATAAAAGAAACAACATCTAAAAATTCTGAAGAAAAAGAGAATCATCAACTCAGAAGTATTTCAAAAGCTCAGGTTGCGCCAGAAATTGACGGACTTGCAAATGATAGTGTTTGGCAAAATTTAGAATGGTACCAACTTGACCAAAAGTGGGTAGGCGAAGATTACACCAAAGAAGATTACCAAGGAAAATACAAACTCACTTGGGACGAAGAAGCGATTTACATTCTAGCTGAAATTCAAGACGATATTTTAATCGATCAATACAAAAATCCTTTCAAGCAGTGGTGGGACGATGATTGTGTAGAGGTTTTTGTAGATGAAGATAATTCTGGCGGTGAGCATCAATACGGTCACAATGCTTTTGCTTATCACGTTGCACTTGACGGGAATGTGGTCGATTACGGTCCCGATAAGAAACCACATTTATATAACGATCACGTAAAAGCGGCACACAAAACCGAAGGAAACACGACAATTTGGGAGCTGAAAGTAAAAATCTATCCAGACGCCTATCAAGATGAGAATAATAGCATAAAACCGGTACAACTTTCCGCAGGAAAAAATGTAGGCTTTGCCTTAGCGTATTGCGATAACGATACCAGCAAAACTCGTGAAAACTTTATTGGTTCGGTATATGTTCCCGGAGAAGATAAAAACCAAGGCTGGATTAACGCCGATATTTTTGGGACTTTGCATTTAGAAGAGTAAAAAACTCCCCTAACCCCTCCTTTTTAAGGAGGGGAGTAAAAAAAGTTCCTTCCCTAAATTAGGGAAGGTGGATTTTTCTGATAAGAAAAATTCGGAAGGGTAAATATCAAGTAAAGGTGGCATTCCGTAGGAATGACAGAAAGGTTCAAATAGCTAAAATGAAAAATAAACCAATTCATAATAGAAAACATTTAGAATCTTTCCGAAAAGAATTAAGGAAAAACTTAACTCCTGCGGAAGCTTTTCTTTGGAAGCATTTGCAGAGAAAACAATTGAAAGGAAGAAAATTCAGAAGACAACATAGCATTGAAAATTTCATTGTAGATTTTTATTGCGCTCAAGAAAAATTGATAATTGAATTAGATGGTGAAGTTCATAAAAATGCAACTGCTGAAGAGAAAGATAGGAAAAGGGATAAAAGATTAGAGGAGCTAGGATTTAAAGTTTTACGTTTTGAAAATAGAATGGTTTTTGATTTTTTACCGTCCGTACTAAAAGAAATAGAAGATAATTTTGAATAGAAACCTCTCCGTCAAAACAAGTTTTGCCACCTCTCCTTCAAAAGGAGAGGAGCTTCTAAAGTTCCTTCCCTAATTTAGGGAATGTGGCATTCCGAAGGAATGACGGAAGGGTAAACACAGATTTTGATGTAAAGTAATAAACAATATGAACAAAAAAGAGCTTTTAACCATTGCAGAAAATTGGTTTATCCAGCAAGGTTGGAAGCCTTTTCCGTTTCAAAAAAAAACTTGGGATGCTTATCTTAAAGGGAAAAACGGACTCTTAAACGCGCCCACCGGAAGTGGAAAAACCTATGCGCTTTGGGTGCCGATCGTTTTAGAATACCTAAAGAAAAATCCAGATTATAAAACCAAATCTCAAAAAGGCTTAAAAGCCATTTGGATCACGCCACTTCGAGCACTTTCTGTTGAAATCGCACAAGCGGCTACTCGTTTTGCAGAAGAAACTAACTCGGGATT
>DTTX01000067.1:14909-31770 GCA_012964435.1 Mesonia sp.
AAACTCGACGTGCAAATAACCGCTTTTAGACTTTCGTTTCTAATCGCTGCACAAAAAAAGTCGATGCCCGATTTATTAATTACCACGCCAGAGAGTTTACATTTATTGCTTTCTTCAAAAAACTACCCGAAGCTTTTTAAAAATCTAAATGCGATCGTCGTCGATGAGTGGCACGAATTGTTAGGCAGTAAACGTGGCGTTCAAACAGAATTGGCACTTTCTCGCTTAAAAACCGTTTCAGAAAATTTAAAAATTTGGGGTATTTCTGCCACCATCGGGAATCTTCCACAGGCACAGGAAGTTTTGTTGGGAGCCGAAAGTGAAGCACTTCAAAATTCAATATTGATTAAAGCGAATATTCAGAAACAAATAGAAGTGAAATCGATTATTCCGGAGTCGATGGAAAAATTTCCGTGGCGCGGGCATTTGGGTTTGCATTTATTAGATGAAGTGATTCCGATTTTAAACAATTCAAAAACCACGTTGATTTTTACCAACACACGTTCGCAATGTGAATTGTGGTTTCAAAAATTAATGAATAAGTATCCTGAATTTGCCGGAGAAGTGGCAATGCATCACGGAAGCATCAATAAAGAAACGCGACTTTGGGTAGAGCAAGCGATTAGAAACGAAAGTCTAAAAGCGGTTATTTGCACGTCGAGTTTAGATTTAGGGGTCGATTTTGCTCCGGTAGAAACCATTATTCAAATTGGCGGTCCAAAAGGCGTTGCACGTTTTTTACAACGCGCCGGGAGAAGCGGTCATCAACCGGGTAAAGCCAGCAGAATTTACTTTTTGCCCACGCACGCCATAGAACTTATTGAAGCGGCTGCACTCCAAAAAGCGGTCGAGAAAAAAGCAGTGGAAGATCGTATTCCATATTTACAGAGTTTCGACGTGTTAGTGCAGTATTTGACGACTTTAGCAGTTTCCGACGGATTTTACCCTAAAGAAATTTACCCTGAAATTAAATCGACGTTCTGTTTTCAAGGTTTAACCGAAGACGAGTGGCGTTGGTGCTTAAATTTTATCACAAAAGGAAGCCAAAGTCTGCAAACCTACGACGAATATAAAAAGGTAGAAATTGAAGACGACGGCAAGTTTAAAGTCACCCATCGTGGCGTTGCGATGCGTCATCGTTTGCAAATCGGGACGATTGTAAGTGATGCGATGCTGACTGTAAAATATGTAAAAGGTGGTTTTATTGGTACAATCGAAGAATGGTTTGTTTCAAAATTAAAACCCGGAGACGTATTTACATTTGCCGGCAGAAACCTAGAGCTTTCTAGAATTAAAGGAATGCAGGTGTTGGTAAGAAAGTCGAAAAAGAAAACCGCTAAAGTACCAAGTTGGATGGGCGGTCGAATGACATTTTCAGCGCAAATGAGTGAATTACTTCGGGAAGAATTATACGAAGCCGCAGAAAGTCTTTCTGTCACTTCGAGCGGAGTCGAGAAGTCTCCCGAGTTAGCAGCACTTCAACCTATTTTAGAACGCCAACAATTAGAGTCGATCATCCCAAAACAAGACGAATTTCTTATCGAAACTTTTAAAACTCGCGAAGGTTATCACGCTATTTTTTATCCGTTCGAAGGGCGTTTTGTGCACGAAGCTTTAGGTAGTTTATTGGCGTATCGCATTAGTTTATTGTCGCCAATTTCCTTCAGCATTGCGTTTAACGATTATGGTTTCGAGCTGCTTTCAGACCAAGAAATCGATATGCAACAAGTCTTAGACAACGATTTGTTTTCCGCAGAATTTTTGATGGACGATCTCTATAAAAGTCTAAACGCTACCGAAATGGCTCGCCGAAAGTTTAGAGATATTGCCGTCGTTGCCGGGTTGGTTTTTACGGGTTATCCCAACAAATTGGTCAAAAGCAAACATCTACAATCAAGCTCTCAGCTATTGTTCGACGTATTTCGTGACTACGAAGTCGATAATTTATTATTTCAACAAGCCTTTCGAGAAACCTTCGAACATCAGTTAGAAGAAGGCAGATTGCGATTAGCATTAGAGCGAATTCATCAGCAAAAAATCGTTTGGAAATCCTGCCAAAAACCCACGCCGTTTTCATTTCCCATCATCACCGATCGATTACGCGAAAAGCTCTCTTCAGAAAAATTAGAAGACCGCATCCAGCGTATGCTTAAACAACTCGAAAAATAATTCCTGCGCAGGCAGGAATCTTAAAATAAAAGTAATCTGGGCGTTTCCCTTTGGGTCGGGCTATTCATTGCAATTCCTCATAAGTTTCCGCTAGCGCTACAACTTACTGCGGGATTTTCACTGCTATCCCTAACGCAAAAAGCATGTTAACAAGAATACATTTCAACTGCCTATTTTCTATCTTAGCTTTTTAAAATCAAATCTATTTGTATGAAAAATTTAGTTTATATCTGCATTGCGATCTTTATGTTTAGTTGTAATTCAGCAAAAAATACTCAATTAATGGTTCCTAAGGTAATTTCAGAAGGAGATTTATACGGTAGCGGCAGTGAGGTTTTAATGTCACAAAATACTGTTATCGCTACAAAAACCGAATGGAAAGAATTAGTTGCTAAAATAAACGCTACCAATCAAACACTAACAAAAGACCAAATTGATGCGATCGATTTTGACGAAGAAAGTGTTATTGTTTTAATAGATCAGCAACGCAACACTGGCGGACATAAAATTGAAATCGGAGAAACTTATTCTCAAAACGGAATTGTTTATTTCACCATCAAAAAAACACATCCTGAAGGGATGGCAACCAGCGTAATGACGCAGCCTTATTACTTAGCAACTATTCCTAAAACTAAACAAGAAATAGAATTTAAAGAGGCGGAGTAGATAGTTGAAGATCACAATTCAAAATAACCATTTTCAGCTGGCGTGTAGCGGAGTTTCCTATTGGGAAGATCAAAAGGCCTTGCTGGTGGCCGATGTGCATTTGGGAAAGATCTCTCATTTTAGAAAATACGGTAGCGCGGTGCCACAATCGGCAATCCAGACGAATTTTGATCGTTTAGATGAAGCGGTAGCCGAGTTTCAACCGCAAAAGATCATCTTCTTGGGCGATCTTTTTCATAGTGCGCTGAATGTCGAATGGAATTTATTTGAAAACTGGCTTCAAAAGCAACAAGCTGAAATCATTTTAATTGCTGGGAATCACGACATTATTTCTCCGATTTATTATGAGGAACTCGGAGTCAAGATTCATCAGGAATTACAAATTGGGAACTTTCGTTTAACGCATCATCCAGAAGAAAAAGAAAACGATTTTAATATTTGTGGACATATTCATCCCGGTTATCGATTGGTTGGTTTGGCAAAGCAACATTTAAAATTGAAGTGTTTTTTCCGAAGCAAAAATCAATTGATCTTACCTGCTTTTGGTGAATTTACCGGCGCTTTTTTAATGAAACCTGAAGAAGAAGATCAAGTCTTTGTTTGTGCACATTCTGAAGTAATTCGAGTAAGCTAAAATTCATTCCATTTTCATACAAAATCAAACTTTAACCTAACACTAACGTTGGTTTATTCAGGCGTTTGGTAATTTCATTTGAAATTTACGTCACCCTGAACTTGTTTCAGGGTCTCATTCAGTTAAGATAAAAAGAAGGATGAGAATCCGGATTAAGACCGCCTGCCGGACGGGCAGATTTAGAATGACAACTAAGATCAAATACTATGAAACCAAAATTACTTGCTGTCCTCAATTTTATTTCTGTAGTGATCACACTTTTTGTGAGTTACTATACGCAGGCCGTAAAACTCAACGGAAATACGATGGGAAGCCTGAGTCACGAATATTATAATTTGTTCACACCGGCAGATTATGCTTTTGCGATCTGGGTAATTATTTACTTGGGATTGCTGGCATTTTCAGGCTATCAAATCTATCAGGCTTTTGGCCCTAAAAACGATTTGCAGTTTCTTCAGCAAACAAAATTTTGGTTCATTTTGGCGAATCTCGCCAATGCCGCCTGGGTTGTGGTTTGGTTATACGAGTACGCCGGTTTATCGATCTTTTTGATGTTGCTGATTCTCTTTTCGCTTATCAAGATCATTCTTAATACCAATACGGAACGTTGGGATGCACCTTTTAATATCATCGCATTTAGCTGGTGGCCAATATGTTTATATTCGGGTTGGATTGCGGTGGCGACCATTGCCAATATTGCCGCTTATTTAGCCAAGATTGGATGGAATGGAGGTATTTTTTCTGAAGTACAATGGACGATAATTATGATCGTGATCGCTGCAATTTTAAATATTGTACTGATTTATACTCGAAATATGCGCGAATTCGCTGCCGTTGGTATTTGGGCTTTATTTGCGATCTATATGCGACATTCAGAAGATCAAACTCTAATTGCTTACGTTGCTCTTGGCGCTGCCATTTTAATCGGAATCAACACGGCTTACCACGGTTTCATCAACCGAAAACAAAATCCAATGTACCGAATGATGAACAAGAGTTAGATTTTAGACCGGCTTTGCATTTTAGATAAAAAAAACTAAGGTTGAAAATGTTGAATTTTGAATGCTGAAATTTGAATTTAAAAGTGATGTCATCTCGACCGAAGTGGAGAGATCTCTCGTATTCCGTATTTTTGAATATTAAGATTTCTCCATTCCGCTACACTTCAGTCGAAATGACATTGTTCCCAAATAGGTTTTCTATTGATTTCTCGATTGATTTCTCCTCCCGATTGTTATCTAGAGGAGAAATCAATCGAAGTGATAATTCTTGGTTTTTGTCTCTCTAGTCAATATTTTATTTCCTCATTTCTTGCCAAAGACTTGTTTCGAAAAATCTAAAAGCGCGAGCGTTCTAATATCTAAAAAATTATGTCATTCCCTTAATATCATTGCTCCAGGTAGGGTAGGCAAAGATCATTGCTTTTAGATCCTTGCAAGAAAGTCCGCCACACATTGCCATCACAAACATATTGATCATTTCTCCGGCTTCTGGGCCAACCAAATGAGCGCCGAGAACCTGTTCGGTTTTTTTGTCTTTGATCACTTTAAAAGCATAATGTCGATTTGCAATTCTTTTCGAGTTAAACCAACTAGGCGCCGATTTATGTTTTACCACATAATCAAAACCTCTTTCCTTGGCTTGCTGTTCTGAAAGTCCTACGGAAGCCACATTGGGAAGCGTAAACACGACTGAAGGTTGCGGAGGATAATGCGCTTCGGTTTTATTGTATTTCCCTAAAAGGTTTGCTGAAACCACTCGCGATTCCTGAGAAGAAAGCGGCGTAAGCGGTAAACCTTCACTGTCTGAAACATCTCCGCAGGCATACACATCTTTATTTGAAGTATTCTGTAAATTTTCGTTAACAGAAATTCCTTTGTTGGTAAAGGCGACATTTCCTTTTTCCAAATCTAATTCATCAATGGAAGGAACACGCCCGGCGGTATTAAAAACCAATTCGGCTTTTGCTGAAACTTCTTCTCCGTCTTTGGTTTCCGCAGTTACTCGAAGATATTTTCGAAGCTTTTCAACCTTTGAAGCTTTCGCGTTAAAAATGAATTTGATTCCGATTTTCTCGGAAGCTTCAGTCAGATGAGCTACCATATCTTCATCAAAATTAGAAAGCGGTCTTGTTTCTGTATCGATCATTGTGACTTCAACGCCAAGGCGTGCAGCGATATGAGCAAATTCCATCCCAATGTAACCGGCACCGATAAAGATCATTGATTCCGGCAGTTTTTCTAACTCTAGGAAATCATCACTATTCAGCATTAATTCTGCTCCCGGAATTTTAAGAGGCATTGGTTTATTTCCGGTAGCGATCACGATCTTTTTTGCTTTTACGGTTTTCCCTTCTACCGAAAGTGTGCTCTCGTCTAAAAATTTAGGTGACTGGTGGTACATTTTGATACCAAGTTCCGCCATATCTTTTTCGGTGGCAGCGGGAATTGCTTCAGTGAATTTGAGCTTGAATTTTTGAAGATCCTGCCAATTAACTTCAGGCATTTTTGAAATTCCCAGCCCCATCATATTTTGGGAACGCTCGATAATTTCTGTAATACCAACCAAAACTTTTTTAGGATCACAACCGCGATTTGGACAGGTGCCACCGTATTCCCGATTATCGGCGATAGCGACTTTCCAGCCGGCTTTAGCGCAATCTTTTGCCACGCCTTTTCCGGCAGTTCCGGTACCGATTACAAAAACATCAAATTCTTCTATTCCCATATTTTGTTTTTTAGATTTTAGATCGCTTCGCTGTTAGATTCTAGAATTGAGACAATTTGATAATGTGTCAATGTGCTAATTTGAAAATTTAGACACAGTCAACTTCCGCTTTAACTGAAGTCTATATTCTATGCTCTAGATTCTAAACTCTCAATACCCAATTCTAACTTCTCACTACTTATATATACTTCACAACTCCGCCTTCAACTTTTAATTTTGCGCCGTTGGTTGCAGAAGAAAGCGGACTCGCTACATAAGCTATCATATTGGCCACCTCCTGTGGATCGGCAAAACGTTTTAAGATCGATGTTGGTCGGTCGTTTTCAAAGAATTCTTTCTGAAAATCTTCAAAAGATTGATCTTCCGGGACGTCTTTTTCTAAACCTTCGGTTCGTGTAGGTCCCGGTAAAATGCTGTTTACGGTTACTCCGGTACCGGTAGTCATCTCAGCTAAACCTCTGGAAATTGCGAGCATAGCTGTTTTTGTCATTCCGTAGTGAACCATTTCCACAGGGATATTTAAAGCACTTTCACTAGAAATAAAGATGATTCTTCCCCATCCTTTTTCCATCATTTTCGGCATTAAAGCTCTCGAAAGTCTTACGCCACTCATTACATTGATATCGTAAAACTGTTGCCAGTCTTCATCTGTCGTGTCGAAAAACTCTTTGTTTGCAAAGATTCCAACATTATTGATTAGAACATCTACACTACCAAGTTGTGTGATAAGTGCATCTATTTCTTCAGTTTTGCTGAAATCACAAGCAATCCCGCAGATTTTTTTACTATTAGTTTCCTTTTTAAGTTTTTCTAACGAAGTATTTACTGAATCCTGAGAGCTCCCGTTAATTATAACTTCTGCTCCTTCTAAAGCAATGGTTTTTGCCGCAGCATAACCAATACCTTTAGTTGATCCTGAAATAAATACTTTTTTGTCTTTTAATTGGTAATCCATTTTTTCTTTCTCTTTTTTATTAGATCGCTTTGCCTTAATTATTAGAATTTAGTGCATAGATTTTTTAAAATTTAATCTTCCGTCATCCCGTAACTGCTTGCCGGCGAGGCAGGCTTGATCGGGAATCTCATCACTCATATGATACCCTGAAACAAGTTCAGGGTGACGATCGTCTAATGTATTCTATGTTCTAATATCTCAGATCTAATGTCTCAATTCTAACTACTCATTACTCTTCTTCACCGCCCAAACTTCGTATTCCAGATTTTTCAGTAGAAAAAAGATGAATAAGGCATATAACATTTGAGTGCCTACCGCGCCCCAATCTTCTTTAAAAGCACAGCCGCTAATAAGTATCATTATAAAGATGGCCGTTGCCGCGAATGATTTTTTACTAAAAATTCCGAAAATGATAAACACACCCAAAATCACTTCAATAAAAGGTATCGCGTAAGCAATCGTTTCAACTAAAGCCAAAGGAAGCATTGTGCCTTCAAAACCCTTTGTAAGTCCGCTGGCAAAAGCTTCCAGCTTCGGGATTCGAACAAATCCGTGCAAGAAAAAGTTGATTCCCAAAGTGATTCTGGCGAGCAGAAAAGCGAGTTGATTATTGGTTAGCTTAGGCATGCTGTTCTACTTCCTGTAAGGCTAACTCGGTAGCTAAATTTCCTTCCAAAATTTCAAAAGTTTTGTTTTGAAGAACGTTAGGAGGTAAGCAATCTACTAATACTTGCGCCACGTCTTTTCTAGAGATCTCTCCATATTCATTTAACTGTTTGCCGGCTTTAATCTTATTGGTTTTCTCTCCGTCGGTTAAAGCGCCAGGTCTTACGATGCTATAATCTAAAAAGCTTGCTTTTAAATGATTATCGGCTGTTTTTTTTGCTTCTAAGTAATGTTGTAAATCCGGATTTTCTGATGGATTTTCTGTTCCCATCGCGCTTAGCATTACAAACTTCTTAACTCCGGCCGCTTTGGCACTGTCGATTAAATTAATAGCTCCTTCTTGATCGACAGCAGTTGTTTTTTCTTTTCCGGTATTTCCACCGCTTCCGGCAGCAAAAATTACGCGATCAACACCTTGAACCGCCTCGGTTAGATCTCCTTCTAGATCTGCAAAAGCTATTTTTACATCTTGATTTTCGAAATATGCCTGTTGGTCTTCATTTCTTACCATAGCTACGGGTTCATAACTTGTATGATTTTGAAGAATATTAATAATTTCTCTCCCTGTTTTTCCGTTAGCTCCTGCTACTAAAATAGTTTCCATAAGTTTTTTCTTTTCAAGATAGTGAGCTTACAGAAATTGCGTTCTCAAAGAAAGCTTAAATAACAAAGGATTAACAGATAAATGAAAGAACTAAGGTTTATAATCTAAAGGCAGAAGATTGGCAACTCGTTGTTTACCCATATCGCCACCGAATGAAAATCCTGTTGCCGGATAAAAATTACCAAGTTCATCGACGTAGAACGTAGTTGAAGTTTGATCGTTGATGATCTGTATAAACGACTGTTGTTTATTGTTATATAAAATTGAAATTTTAGGTGTGTTGAGGGTAATTTTTGCAGCTTTATTAATCTGTTCAACTTCAAAAAATTTATAAGGAGGCGTTTCAAATCTTTTATGAAAAATGCGGTAATCGTTTTCTCTCAATTCTTTATTAGCTAAACAACGCATAAAATGAGTAACCGAACCTAAATAGGTTTCTACTCTTCTTTTTTTGAATCGTTTTTTAGTTTTTCCTTTTAATTCTTGAAAGAAACTGGTACCGGAATAATAAAACATTTGCGGTAAATATACCGGATGATCGTTTTTGTCTTTCAGCATTTTTGATTTTGAAAATGAAAGATCAAAATCTTTAAGTTGATAATTAATGTTGTACCCTAAATATTTATTTTCAATAATCAGACTTTCTGAAATACTGGCGGTAAGTTTTTGTGTAGTCGGACTAAAACGCAGCTGAATTACCTCTTCATTTAAAATTTTGCATTTTTTCTCTCGATAATCTGAGCCTAAAAACCATTCTCTAAAATACCTAAGTTTCTTTTCTCGAGACCAAGGATCTGTCTCTAAAAAAACTTCATCTAATGATTCTATACTGGGTTTTAGTAAGATAGTTTTTAGGTTAGTTTCTTTTGTAGAAATTTGAAATTGTTGTGCTTCGTAGCCCATAGAAGTTACCACAAGCAAGGCTTTTGTGTTTTGCTCGTAAGTGAGTTTAAAATTTCCTTGTTGGTTAGAGATTGTTCCTATGGTAGTTCCGTCAAAATAGACGCTGGCGCCGTAGATAGGTTCTTGGGTTTCAGCATCTATAATTTTTCCGGTGATGCTGTACTGAGCTATTGCGGTTGAAGAAAACCACAACAAGAAAAGTAAGCAGGTATGATGTTTAATCGTTGGTATTGGTATTATTCAATTTCTTTTCTAGTTCTTCTTGTAACTCTTCCATTACCGGTTTTACAGTAGATTCGGGAAGATCTGCAATGCGAATGTACATTAAGCCATCGACTGAATTGTTGAATAGAGGGTCGACATTAAAAGCTACTACTTTGGCGTTTTGTTTAATGTACTTTTTAAGTAACACCGGCATTCTTAAACTGTCGGGTTCAAGCTCGTCGATAATTTTATCGAATTTATTAAGATCGGCTTCCGTTTCATCAAAAACAAAATCTTTTTCAGCATCTTTCAGCTTCACTTTGTATTCTTTTTTAGGCCGAACGTATTGTGCCACGTAAGGATCGTAGTAATGAGATTTCATAAACTCGATCATCATCGATTTAGAAAAATCTGAAAATTTATTGCTAATACTTACGCCGCCAATAAGGTAATTGTGTTCCGGGAAACGTAAAGTACAATGTACAATTCCCTTCCACAGTAAAAATAAAGGCATGGGTTTTTGCTGATATTCTTTTACAATAAAAGCACGTCCCATTTCTATCGATTCGCTCATTAATTTATACAACTCCGGTTCAAACCTAAAGAGTTGTTGCAGGTAAAAACCGTCGATGCCGTGCGCAGGAAAAATCTCTTTCCCGAAGCCCATTCGGTAAGCGCCAACAATTTTATTTGCTTCATTGTCGTAGAGAAAAAGATGATGATAGAAATCGTCAAATTCATCTAAATCGGTCGCATTGTTGGTTCCTTCGCCAATCGCTCTAAAGGTAATTTCTCGTAGGCGACCAATTTCTGTTACGATATTAGGAATGTGTTCTCGCTTAGCTAAAAATACTTCGTAGTTTTTACTTTGAAGTAAACGCTTATCGTGTTCTCGGCAAAATTCAATTTCAGCTTCCATCAAATATTCTTCGGTTTCGCCGGCAATTTCTTTGGGAGAACGTGGTATTTTAATTTGCTTCGGAATATGAATGTTTTTCAACAAGCTTTTTTTGTTGAAACCACTCGATAACATATACGTTTTTCTTCGAATAAAATTGGTATAATCGTCTAGCTCTATGTGATCTTTTTGGTCGCTCACCGAAATAGGATTCCCGATCCTTACTTTTATTTTTCGGTTTTTCTGCGTGAGCATTTCACTCGGCAACTTTGCCGTTCTAAGGGAATCGTTGAGTTTTGCCAATCGATAAAAAGCAGCACTGTTTTTTGCGTGAAAATAAATAGGAACCACGGGAACTTCAGATTTTTGAACCAGCTTCATCGCTTCCGGTAGCCAAGGTCTGTCGACAATAATTTTATCTTCTTTATGGGTAGAAACTTCTCCCGCCGGAAAAATACCCAAAGGTTTACCTTCCCGTAAGTGTAGGATCGATTCTTTTAAACCTTTTACGCTCGATTTTGCATCTTTGCGATCTTCAAAAGGATTTACCGGTAAAATATAAGGAGCTAACGGGTCTAAACGATGTAGTAAAAAATTAGCGATAATCTTAAAATCGGGACGCTTCTCGATGAGAATTTTCATTAAGATCATTCCGTCAATCGCCCCTAACGGGTGATTTGAAATCGCAATAAACGGACCCGTTTTCGGGATTCTTTTTAAGTCTTTCTCTGGTATTTCAAAATCGACTTCTAAATAGTTTAAAATAGAGTCGATAAATTGTGAAGCATCTAAGTGTTTGCGGTCTTCATAAACCTTATTAAAATGGCTAAGTTTAGTAAGTCGCATTAAGGTAGCGCCAAGTGCGGTTCCTAAAAAACCAAACTTTTCTAAACTAAGGCCTTTGGCCACTTCTTTAGCAGAGATAAACCCCATTTTATATACGTTTTCTTACAAATATAGTAAATTTAAGCAATCAAAAATTTTACTCTTTTGTCACCAATTGCACCGTTTGTCGGGTTAACTGTTTAAGGAGTATAGTTTTATCTTTTTCTAACAGATCGATGGCTTCTTCGGTAAAATGTCTAACCGTATATAAAGACACATTTTTGTGATATTTCACCTTAAATTTTGCCTTTAAATGCGTGATCAATTTATCTATATTGTTGAACTTATTATCTACACAAACCGAAAAACTGATCGCAGAATTTTGTATTAAATCTACTTTGATCTGGTATTTATGAAATAACGCAAAAATCTCACTGATATTTTCTTCTACAAAAAATGAAAAGTCTAACGCAGAAAGCGATAATAAAACCAAGTTTTTCTTTACGATAAAACACGGCACGTATGGAGTGATCATTTTTCCTTTGCCGACGATTGTACCTTTATTTTTAGGGTTGAAGAATGACTTCACCAATAACGGAATTTCTCTTTTTTGTAAAGGCTGAAGTGTTTTTGGGTGAATGACCGAAGCGCCGTAAAAAGCTAATTCAATCGCTTCTTCGTAACTAATTTCTTCTAAAAGTTGGGTGTTTTCAAAAACTCTCGGGTCGGCATTAAGCACACCTTCAACATCTTTCCAAATGGTTACATCGATCGCTTTTAGGCAATAAGCAAAAATACCGGCGGTATAATCACTACCTTCTCGACCAAGTGTTGTGGTAAAATTATTAGCATCTGAAGCTATAAAACCCTGTGTAATATATAATTGTTGAGGTTCGATTTGTTGCTGAATTTGTGCTTCGGTAGCAGTCCAATCTACTTTTGCATCTCGGTAAGTGGCGTCGGTTTTTACGAGATTTCGCGCATCGAGCCAAGTGTTTTTTATGTTTAAAGATGATAAATATTCACTAACAATCGTAGTGCTTATCAATTCACCAAACGAGATGACTTGGTCGTAAACAAAATCGTAGTTAGGCGATTTATTTCTGTTTAAAAAAGTTTCAAGCTCTTCAAAAAAATGATTTACTTTCTGAAAAATCGAATGCGTTTTGTCTGCAAAAAGCTGTTCTAAAATCTCGTGATGATAGGTTTTTACAAATTGAATGGCTTCTGTTAACTCTTCAGCATTTTCAAAATAATTATAAATTACTTTCTCTAAAGCGTTAGTAGTTTTTCCCATCGCAGAAATTACCACGACTTTTTGGGTAATGCCGGTTTCTTGCAATACCTGTGCAACATTTTTAACACCTTCAGCATCTTTTACCGATGCGCCACCAAACTTGAAAATTTTCATAAGTTATAGGTTTAAAAACTTCTTTATAGAATCTTGATCAAATTGCACGGTATCCCATTCAGAAAAAACACTTGCGCCGGTATTTTTATAGAAATTTACGGCAGGCGTGTTCCAATCGAGTACGACCCATTCTACACGTTTTATATTTTCTTCTAACGCAAATTGCATCACTTTTTTGTAGAGTTGCATACCAATTCCTTTTCCGCGGTAATCTTCATTAACGATTAGATCTTCGAGATGAATAGTCTTGCCTTTCCAGGTAGAATAGCGATTGTAAAATAATGCCATTCCTACAATTTTATCTTCAGCTTCAGCAACAAAACAATTAAAAAGTGGTTGGTCGCCAAAACCGTCTTTTTCTAAATCTGCTACGGTAACTTCAACAGCGTCGGGTTCACGTTCGTAAACTGCTAATTCGTTAATCAGTTTTAAAACAGATGGCATATCGTTTTTGATTGCTTTTCGTACTTGAAATTCCATTATTTTTCAGTTTAACAACAAAAATAGTAATCCAATCACTTTTTTTCTATTTTTGTTGGAGAAACACAAGAAACATGTCAAAAAAACACCAAACGCTGGGTGAATTTATTATTGAAAACCAGCAAGCTTTCCCTTATTCATCAGGAGAACTTTCTAGACTTATCAACTCGATACGATTAGCGGCCAAAGTAGTTAATCACGAGGTAAATAAAGCCGGCTTGGTTGATATTACGGGAGCAGCAGGAGACACTAATATTCAGGGTGAACAACAGCAGAAGTTAGATGTTTATGCTAACCAGAAATTCATTCAAACTTTAACCAATCGCGAAATCGTTTGCGGGATCGCTTCAGAAGAGAACGATGAGTACATCACCATCCAAGGTCATAACAACGACCATAAAAATAAGTATGTAGTTTTGATGGATCCGTTAGACGGAAGTTCGAACATCGATGTCAATGTTTCTGTAGGGACTATTTTTTCGGTTTATCGCCGAGTTACTCCGGTGGGAACTCCGGTCACGATGGAAGATTTTTTACAACCGGGAAATTTACAGGTAGCTGCCGGTTATATTGTATATGGTACCTCAACAATGTTAGTGTATACCACCGGTCACGGAGTTAATGGGTTTACATTGAACCCTGCCATTGGTACTTATTACCTGTCACATCCAAATATGAAATTTGCAGAAGACGGAAATATTTATTCTGTGAATGAAGGAAATTATGCGCAATTTCCGCAAGGTGTAAAAGACTATATTAAATACTGCCAAGCCGAAGAGGAAGACAGACCTTATACCTCAAGATATATTGGTTCTTTAGTGTCTGATATTCATCGAAATATGATAAAAGGCGGAATTTATATTTACCCGAGTAGTTCTAAATATCCAGATGGTAAACTTCGATTATTATACGAATGTAATCCAATGGCGTTTTTAGCAGAACAAGCCGGTGGTAAAGCTAGCGATGGCTACAAAAGGATTATGGATATAAAACCAACAGAGCTTCATGAACGCGCTCCTTTTTTCTGCGGAAGTAAAAATATGGTAGAAAAAGCTGAAGAGTTTATGCAAAAAGCAAAAACAAAATAGATAAAAAATCAGAAAGTAAGCCTTGGCTTACTTTCTGTCTAATAAGTATTGATAATCGTCAAAGCTTAGTCTTCCGCCTAAGATCTTAACAGAGCGTTCGATAATTTGTTTAGAAGTTTCTGAAGAGAAACCTAAACCAACCGCATATCTTTTTAGAAGAAATTCTTCTTGCTCATCCATATCGTGATCAGCAAAAATAATTGTTAGTAGATCATATAATCTCTCTAATCTTCTCTCGGTAGTATGTGGTGGAGTAATTGGGTATTTAGTAGGGTTTTCTATAACTTCTGCAACTTCACTTTCGTGTATTTCAAGTTTACGTGCAAAACGTTCTAAAACTACCTTCTCTTCATCGTTAATTTCACCATCAACGGCAGCTAAGTTCACAATTGCTGCAAAATGGCCAAGATTTCTTGTGTGTTCACCAGAACCAAATAAATCTGAAAATGACATAATTTACATTTTTAAAGGGCAAATATAAATAATGCCCAAATAAATTGAAGTTTTATTTTCATATTTATTAACTAAGAGGTTTCAGATTTAAAAATTTCAGCTTCAATTTAAAAGCTCCTATTTTTTATGGTTTATTTAAAAGCTATTTGTCAAAAATCATTAATTTCGCGAATCATTAGAAAATGAGTACAGATGAGTAAGAAGTTTACTGAATATAAAGCACTTGACCTTCCTAAAGTAGCAGAAGAAATTCTAAAGTTTTGGAAGAAAGAAGATATTTTTGATAAAAGTATAACTACCCGTGAAGGTAAAGAACCGTATGTATTTTTTGAAGGTCCGCCTTCAGCTAACGGTTTGCCGGGTATTCATCACGTAATGGCAAGAAGTATTAAAGATATTTTTTGCCGCTACAAAACTCAAAAAGGCTACCAAGTAAAACGTAAAGCCGGATGGGATACGCACGGTCTTCCTGTAGAACTTGGAGTCGAAAAAGAACTAGGAATCACCAAAGAAGATATTGGTACCAAAATTTCGGTAGAAGAGTATAACGAAGCTTGTAAAAATGCAGTAATGCGTTACACCGATGTTTGGTCTAATCTTACCGAGCAAATGGGCTATTGGGTAAATATGGACGAGCCATATATTACCTACAAGTCTAAATATATGGAAACCGTTTGGTGGTTACTTTCAGAAATTTATAAGAAAGATTTAATTTATAAAGGCTACACCATTCAGCCTTATTCACCAAAGGCAGGAACCGGTTTAAGTTCGCACGAGCTTAACCAACCGGGAACCTACCAAGATGTAACCGATACTACGGTAACTGCTCAATTTAAAGCAGTAAAAAATGAATTTTTTGAAAATTCAGTCTTAGGTGAGATCGATGAGATTCAAGACGAACCGGTATATTTTATAGCTTGGACGACCACTCCTTGGACGCTCCCAAGTAATACTGCATTAACTGTTGGGCCAAAGATTGATTATGTGTTGGTGAAAACCTACAATCAATATACGTTTGAGTCAATTAATATTGTGGTTGCTAAAAACCTGGTAAGTAAAAACTTCAACAAAAAGTTTCATTTAGTTGAAAACGAAGAAGCTTTAAAAGCATACACGCAAGGTGATAAGAAAATTCCTTATTTGGTGCTGAATGATTTTAAAGGAAAAGAATTAGTAGGAATTACTTACGAGCAGTTGCTACAATACGCAAAACCACACGATCATCCAGAAAATGCTTTCAGAATAATTTCCGGAGATTTTGTAACCACAGAAGATGGTACCGGTATTGTTCACACCGCGCCAACTTTTGGTGCAGACGATGCGTTGGTTGCTAAGCAGGCTACACCAGAAATTCCGCCGATGTTGGTAGAAGATGAAAACGGAAATTTAGTTCCGTTAGTAGATCTTCAAGGGAAATTTAGACCAGAAATGGGCGAATTTGCCGGGAAATATGTGAAGAATGAATATTACGATGCAGAAGATGCTCCCGAAAAATCGGTCGATGT
Organism: Mesonia sp.; assembly: GCA_012964435.1. Classification (GTDB taxonomy): domain Bacteria; phylum Bacteroidota; class Bacteroidia; order Flavobacteriales; family Flavobacteriaceae; genus Mesonia. Next base: position 31,098 of record DTTX01000067.1, read on the forward strand.
AGAAATTGCCATTAAATTAAAAGAAGAAAACAGGGCTTTTAACGTCGAAAAATACGTCCACAGTTATCCAAATTGTTGGCGTACCGACAAGCCTATTTTATATTATCCGTTAGACTCTTGGTTCATTAAAGTAACCGAAGTAAAAGATCGTATGCACGAATTAAACAAAGGCATCAACTGGAAACCAAAATCTACCGGAGAAGGTCGTTTTGGTAACTGGTTAGCCAATGCAAACGATTGGAACTTGTCACGTTCTCGTTTCTGGGGAATCCCGCTTCCTATTTGGAGAACCGAAGACGGAAAAGAAGAAAAAATCATCGGTTCGATTGCAGAGCTGAAAGAAGAAATGCAAAAAGCAGTAGAAGCCGGATTAATGAAGGCCGATGTTTTTGCTGAATTTGAAGTGGGTAATATGAGTGAAGAAAACTACGAGAAAGTAGATCTTCATAAAAATGTGGTTGATAAAATCACGTTAGTTTCTTCAGAAGGAAAACCAATGAAGCGTGAAGCAGATTTAATCGATGTTTGGTTCGATTCTGGTTCTATGCCTTACGCACAATGGCATTACCCGTTCGAAAATAAAGAACAAGTTGAAGCCGGCGATAAAAAAGCAGATTTCATCGCAGAAGGTGTCGATCAAACTCGTGGTTGGTTTTATACCTTACACGCGATC
>DTTX01000068.1 GCA_012964435.1 Mesonia sp.
CAAGAGACAAAAGATTACATCCCTAATAACTTTGATATCCTTTGTGCAGGTTTTCCTTGTCAGGCTTTTTCGATTGCTGGTAAACGCGGTGGTTTTGAAGATACAAGAGGTACGCTATTTTTTGACGTGGCTAAGATTATTAGTAAAAATCAACCAAAAGCAATTTTCTTAGAAAATGTAAAAGGTTTAAGAAACCACGATAAAGGAAAAACTTTAGCTACGATCTTAAATGTTTTGAGGAATGACTTAAATTATTTTGTTCCTGAACCACAAATTTTAAATGCTAAGGAATTTGGTGTCCCTCAAAATAGAGAAAGAATTTTTATTGTTGGTTTTCATAGAAGTACTGGAATCAACGAATTTCAATATCCCGAACCAATAAAAAAAGAAGTTACTCTGGAGGAAATTTTAGAAGAAAAAGAAGTTTCTGTAAAATATTATCTTTCTACAACTTATATCGATACTCTGAGAAAACACAAAGCCAGACACGAAAGTAAAGGTAATGGTTTTGGCTATGAGATTATTCCAAATGACGGGACTGCAAATGCTGTAGTCTGTGGAGGAATGGGCAGAGAAAGAAATTTAGTTTTGGACGATAGATTAACAAACTTTAAACCTATTACAAATATTTCAGGAGAAGTAAATCGAGAAGGAATTAGAAAAATGACACCGCGAGAATGGGCAAGATTACAAGGTTTCCCTGACAGTTTTAAAATAGTAGTTTCAGATGCACAAGCATACAAACAATTTGGAAATTCAGTCGCAGTTCCTGCAATTCAAGCAACTGCAAAAAAAATAATAGAAAAACTAAACAATGCTTAAACAATTAGGAATTGTCATAGGTAATGACACTAAAGCAGGAAACATTTTTGAAGAACTTTTTTATAATTTTATGGAAATAGAATATGAAAAACCTTCTGAATATATAAAGTTATTTTGGGATAAATACCAAGCTTACCCTGAAGGTAATTCAAATTTAAATGGTAAAATGTTTGAGTATATTTTAGCCTCTCTTTGTATTAGAGAAAATATTTTACCTATTTACATGAGCGCAAAAGTTGCTTTTGTTCCAAATGTAGTTTATGATTTAATGTTTTATTCCGCTGAACGTGGTCCTATATGTTGGAGTGTTAAAACAAGTTTGAGAGAAAGATACAAACAAGCAGATTTAGAATCAATTGCTTTAAAATATGTTCATAGAAAAGCTTTAAGTTATTTAATTACTTTACACGAAACAGAGGCAAAAAGCGTAAAAGTAAAAATTAAAACAGGAGATGTTATTGGCCTTGACGATGTTGTCGTTGCAACAAAACCTGAATTCGATAATTTAGTAGCTGATTTAAAAAAATTTAAGTTTGAAGAACCGCCAACAGTGAAAGTAATCCAATCAAACCAAGTCGTAACTAATGAAAAAGTAAGTTCTTTATTTCCCCCTGCTTAAGCCATACACATTTGCAATTATCTACAGCCTAGACACAAGCCAAAAATTGCAAAAGAGTATGTCTTCTGCCAACCTTAGCAAGTTTACGGAAGGAAAGCCAGCAGGTAACAACGTATAATTCCAACTAAGGTTTTGTGTCCTGCGGACACAGACGCTCACGCGTCAAAGTCAGTTCTTTTTACTATCTTTATTTTCCAAATTCCCTTAGCTGGGTAATTATACAAGACCGTTGTAAGCAATATCAATAAC
>DTTX01000069.1 GCA_012964435.1 Mesonia sp.
AAAATCACGATCAATGGTGACTCTAAAGTTTTAGAAGCCGGAGATGGTTTTTTTGTCTTACCAAATACCGAACACGGCGCTGAATGCCTGGAACCCGGAGTTTTAATTGATGTGTTTAATCCTATTCGGGAAGATTTTTTGGAAGATGAAAAATAAAATTAGTCTATTTTTACTCGTATTATTTCCAATGCTGAGTTTCGCTCAGCTTTCTTCGGAAGAAAAGCAAACTCGAATTGATGAAATCGTCAACCGAATTCAGTTGCCTGAAATTCCTGAAGTTGAGGTTTCGGTTTTAGATTATGGAGCAAAACCAAATTCAGCAAAAGACAGTAAAAAAGCTTTTGATAAAGCCATAAAATCACTTCAAAAAAAAGGCGGCGGAAAATTGATCGTTCCAAAAGGCGAATATCAACTGGAAGGACCAATTCATTTAATCAGCAATATGGAACTTCATTTAGCTGAAGGCGTATTGCTTGATTTCGGCACCAATCCTAAAGATTACCCGATGGTCTTAACCAGTTGGGAAGGGACGATGTTGTACAATTATAGTCCGTTAATTTATGGTAACAACTTAAAAAATGTCGCCATCACCGGAAGCGGAACCATTAACGGGAACGGAAAAGAATTCTGGCAAAGTTGGAAGCCTAAAGAAGATCCCGCTAAGCAAAAAAGCAGGGAAATGAATCATAATTCGACTCCGCTAAAAGATCGACAATTTGGTGAAGGAAGTTATTTGCGTCCGCAATTATTGCAATTGGTAAATTCAGAAAACATTTTAATTGAAGATATAAGAATTGAAAATGCGCCGTTTTGGTGTGTTCATTTGCTAAAATGTAAAAGTGCCACTTTACGAGGCTTGTCTTACGATTCGCACAACAGTAATAACGACGGCATTGATTTAGAGTATACCAGTGATGTTTTAATCGAAGACGTTACTTTCGATAATGGCGACGACAATGTAGCTATAAAGGCCGGCAGAGATGATGAAGGAAGAGCAAATGCAGCAACACCTTCAGAAAATATTGTGATGCGCAATTGTTTGCTGAAAGGTTTACACGCTTTTGTAATTGGGAGTGAAATGAGCGCTGGCGTGCGAAATGTATTTGTGCAGAATTGTAAAGCACACGGCTATCTAAAACGCGGAATTTATTTTAAAACCAATCCCGATCGCGGTGGTTATATTAAAGATATTTACATCGATAACCTGAAATTCGATAAAACCGAAGATCTTTTTTACATCACTTCGTTCTATCACGGCGAAGGCGAGGGGCATAACTCAAAAATCTCTAATATTTATATTAATAATATAAAGTGTGAAGAAGCAACAGGAACGGCCGTGGTGATCCAGGGTTTTGAAGATAGCAAAGTAGAGAATGTTCAGCTTCAGAACATAAAAGTAAAGAAAGCCAATAACGGAACTTCGATCACTAATACTAAAAATGTGGTTGTCGATAATTTGATTATTGGCGCAGAAGCCGGCGTACCCACTGCCGCCGGGAAGGATGTAGGTGAAAAAAATAAGTAGAATTATCAGTAGTTATTAGATAATTTCTAATTTCAGCATTTAAAATGTTTAGATGAAAAGATTACAAGACAAGATAGCGGTAGTAACTGGAGGGAACGGAGTATTAGGAGGTGCAATTGCTAAAGGTTTTGCTGCGGAAGGAGCAAAGGTAGGTATTATGGGAAGAACCGAGGCAACCGTAAATCAAAAAGTTGAAGAAATTAAAGCTGCCGGCGGAGATGCATTTGCTTTGGTAGCCAATGTATTAGATCGAGAAATGCTGGAAGCTTGCAAAGAAAGTGTTCTCGAAAATTACGGTAAGGTAGATATTTTGGTAAATGCAGCCGGAGGAAATGTAAAAGGAGCCGTAATTACACCGGAGCAATCGATTTTCGATCTAAATATTGAAGATTTTGATAAAGTAAATCATTTAAATTTTAAAGGGACTTTATTACCCACTTTAGTTTTTGCTAAAGAAATGGTCGAGCAGAAAAGAGGAAGTATTATAAATATTTCTTCGATGGCCGCTCAACGAGCCTTAACGCGTGTGTTGGGGTATGCAGCGGCAAAAGCTTCGGTAGATAATTTTACCAAATGGTTAGCTGTAGAAATGAATCAGAAATATGGTGATGGCCTTCGTGTAAATGCTATCGCACCAGGATTTTTTATAGGAGAACAAAACCGTGATCTATTATTAAATAAAGACGGAAGCTTAACCGCGAGAGGAAATACAATAGTCACCCAAACACCTATGGCTCGTTTTGGTAAACCGGAAGAATTGCAAGGCGCTGCCAATTGGTTAGCTAGCGATGAAGCTTCTTTTGTTACCGGTATTGTCGTACCGATCGATGGTGGTTTTGGTGCGTTTAGTGGCGTTTAAATCTCCTGAAAAACTTTACCGAAAAATAGAAAGGTTTCTTTAGCTTTTTCGATCGCTTGCGTTTCTTCTTCAGCAGAGAAATCTTTCTTTTTTAGGTCTTTTGTGAATTTTCGCCAACCATCTACGCTTTGACGTTTTCCGTTGAAGAAATTGTGTTCTTTAATACTAGAAAGCTGTTCACATTCTTTAATATTTTTGGCGATCATCATTCCGCCAAGTGAAGAACCTTCAACTACATACCAAGCGCCTAAGGCTTCAGCATCGGTTTTGATAGTGAAATCGTGTTGAAAGCTTTCAGAAATGCTAAGATCTACATCTAATTCTACTAGATCTTTCGCTAAATTTTCTGTTTTATCTGAAGTGTATTCTGGGAGTTGAGCTTCAATTTTATCTTCAGTGATTTTATAAGCTACATAATTTTGAAGTAACAGTTTCTTATATTGTTCAACAGAAATACTGTGCTTCATTATTAAATCTGCCGTATTTTCACCTTCAATTTGTTCGTGTAACTCTTGCGTTGCTGCTCTAAGTTTTTCTAGCATTATTCTTCTTTCTCTCCTTCTTGAAGCTTAATTAAATCGATGTTTTTTCTAATTTTATTGATGTTCAACTTTTGTTCTTCGGTATCGACATCAATTTTGTCTAGGTAATCGTAAATTTGATTAACAGCGATTTTGTTCTTTCTTATTTTTTCTCTTAGTTCATCCTGCTTGATCATATTAAAAACAACTTGTTTGAAGAGCGGTTCTAATTTTTCAGCAAGGTTATTCATATGTTTTTTTAAGATGAAACCGGAAGCTCCAGAAAGTATAGTATTTGCTGCCATTTCATCATCATCGATAGTTCCTGTAATAAATATAAATGGAATATTAGGATCACTTACTTTAGCTTCTTGTAAGATATCTAAACCGGTACAAGTAGGTAAATTATAGTCAGATAAAATTACATCGGGTACGAAAGTTTGTAACTCTCGAGAGAAATCTTCAAGATTATCTACGACTTTAATTTCATAATCCTCTACAAACTGCTTGATCTGCATTTGAATTAATTCTGCATCTGTCTTATAATCTTCTATTAGTAAAATTCTAAGTTTCGTTGTGATCATAATTTTATCTCTTTTTCTAAGACTAATCTTCTAAAACATTTACGTAAAAGTAAAAGCTAGCTCCTTGATTTACTTGGGATTCTGCCCAAATTTCTCCGTTATGCTTGTCTATTACTTTTTTAACGGTTGCAAGCCCTATGCCAGATCCTGTGAAATCTTTACTAGTGTTAGCGCGCGAAAATACATCGAAAATTTTAGTTTTAAAACTAGGATCGAAGCCAACACCATTATCTTTAACATAAAAAATGGTTTGGTTACCTTCACTGGTTGCACCAATTTTAATTTTAGGGTTTTCTTCTTTAGATGAATATTTAACCGCGTTAGAAATTAAATTGCTGAAAACCTGAGAGATCATTCGTTTATCTCCTGTGATGTTAGGAAGTTTTTCTTCTACTTCAACAGAAGTATTTTTATTTATGTTTTTTACGTTTTGAGAGGAAATTATATTTTCGATAAAGGGTTTAGTGGAGAAGGTGGTGATGTTAAGATTATTTTGACCAACTTTTGCATAAGAAAGAATATCTTCAATTAAGAGATCCATTTCTTTTGCAGAGTCTAAAATGGTTTTTAGTGCATTTTGACCGTATTCATCTAAATTGTCAATATAATTATTGATCAATATTCTTGAGTAACCATCTATGCCTCGAAGTGGAGCTCTCAAATCATGAGAAACGCTATAACTAAAAGTTTCTAGCTCTTTATTTACTTCAACTAAACTATCGTTCAGTTTTTTAATTTCATCTTTTTGTTTTTTTACCAATACATTGGTAATAGTATCTTGTAAATTTTCTGCTGCTTCAATATCATAAGATTGCCAAGGATTTGCAATACCGGAAACTTTTTCCGTCCAACGTTCAAAAGATTTTCTAGGATGTAAAAACTGAACCCCGTCCTTAATATAGCCTTGCTTTTCTGGTTTACCTCCCCAATCTACTGTTGTTGAAGATTCTGGTCTAAACCAAATGATATAACTGTTTTCACTATCAAAACGAATACTTAATATACCAGAAGCAGTTGCTGCAAATTTATCTGCCTTGTCATAAAATCGATTGAGTTGTTTGGTATAAAAAATACTATCGATTTGATTAGCTAGAACTTTTGTGATAATTTTTTTGACTTGTTTTTCTGAAGGTGTTTTACCAATAAGTTTTAAATTACCGTCATTATAAATCGCACCACCACTACACTCAATAAGATCTGTAAATTTAGGATTGAAACCAATTAAAGCTTGCGTACTGTCATTTACAGAATTCATCTGGATGAGTAGCTGTTTTCTAATTTTTTCAGATGAATTTATATGTTCAATAAAATTTTTACTTTCTTTTAAAGCGAGTTTATTCGAAAATACTTGAGCTAAAAATTTACAAGATTGTCTCTGATGAAAATTGATAAATTTTGCAGAATAATGATGACAAGCAATTAGTCCCCAAAGCTTACCATTTAAGATCACTGCGGCAGTAAGCGAGGCGCCAACATTCATATTTTTTAAATATTCTATATGTATTGGAGAGACTGCTCTTAGTTCACTTTTAGAAAGGTTTATTTTTTGATCGAGTTGTGGCTCTAAAGGAGAAGGTGTGTAATTTACATCACTGATCATTCTAACTCCTTGCTTTAGAAAAATTTCTCTTGCAGGTTTAGGTATATCTGTGGCAGGGTAGTGTAACCCCAACCAACTTTCTAGATGATCTTCTCTAACTTCTGCAACAACTTCACCATTCCATTCTTCATCAAAACGGTACATCATTACACGATCATAACCGTAAAGTTCTTTAATTAAAGATACCGTTTGGTGGCACATAACTTCAACAGTATCAGTTTCTTTAATTTCTTTTAGAATCTTACTTAATTCTTCTTGAAATTGATTTTGATCTATATTTTTACCGAGTGGTTCGATATCAATAATCAACTCTCGACTTTCAGTTAAATGCGGTATAGCTAAATATTTATGCTCTAAAAACTTGATCTCTTCAGGATATAAAGTTTTTTTATTCTGAATACTTTTATAGAAAGAATCTACCACCTTTTTAGGAAGAATACTTTCTAAAGACTTAGATATCGTGCTTTTAGCTTCTATACCTAAAAGGTGAGAACAATTATCACTTATTTGGATAATCTTATCTTCCTTATAATCACAAATGACAATAACTCCGTGCTCTTGAGCCTTTTCTATAATATGAATAGGTTCTCTGTCGCAATTGGTTATATCAACTTGATGCTGATTAGTTAGTGGAGTAATGTTCATTAATTTGCTTTGATTTTAAAATAAAAAGTACTTCCTACGCCTTTTTGAGAATCTACCCAAATAGAGCCTTCGTGTAACTGCACGATTTTCTCAACGTGAGCCAACCCAACTCCAGTACCTTCATATTTTTCTTTTGTTCTAACTCTGCTAAAAATAGTGAAAATCGTCTTTTGGTCTTCTTCAGAAATGCCGATACCATTATCCATTATAGAGAATACCCAATAATCTCCTTCTTTATATGAAGAAATTCTTACCTCAGGTGTTCGAGATTTATCGATATATTTTAAGGCATTACTCAGTAGATTTTGAAATAATAGTCGCAGTTCGACTTTATATGCTTTAACCTTTGGTAAATTACCAATACTTACTTTAGCATCTGTATCTTTAATTCTTTTGCCAAGATCATATTTTACAACTTCTGCCAGCTCTTTAGTATCGACAGTGGTTTTCTTGGTATTTCTACCAATTCTAGAATGTTCTAAAAGCGCCTTGATCTGATTTGATAATCGGTCTGAAGCTTCATCGATATAAGAAATGTAATTTTGACCTTTTTCATCTAACTTTTCAGCATAGAGTTTACCAAGAACGTCACTTCCAAATTTAATGGTGGCAAGTGGCTCTTGTAAATCATGAGAGCATATAGATACAAATTGCTCTAAATCTTTATTAGCGCGTTCTAGGTCTGCTTTTTGCTCTTTTAATTTTTCTTGAGCGTCTTTTAATTCTGAAATATCTACACACGTAAAGCGATAATTAATAGCTTCACCTTTCTCATTATATTCTATATTCGAGTAAAGAATGATCGGGATTTTTTCACCTTTTTTAGAAAGCATTTCCATCTCTACATTCTTTAACTCACCTTCTTTTTTGAATATTTTATTTAACTGAACTGCTTTAAGCTTCGTTTCATCATCATAAAGTTCAAAAATAGGTCTACCGACTACCTCTTCTTTTGTTTCGTAACCTAGTCTAAAAATTGCTTCTTCGTTACATTGTACGATTTCTGAAGTAACAGGATTAACACTAAAGTGCATTACAGGATCTTCTTCATAAAAAGATTTGTAACGTTTTTCACTGGCGATTAGCTTTTCTTTAGCGCGTTGTAAAGATTCTACATCGACAAATGTGATGACTACACCATCTACTTTTTCTTCAGAATTAATAAATGGAGAAATTCTTCTTAAATAATGTCTTCCTTCTTTAGATACTATGTTTCGTTCTAAAGTTTTGCCGGTCTCGATAGCTTTTTTACAACGAGTTACTAAACCTCTTCCTTTATTTCTGCCAAAATTGGTCACAAAATTATCGATAGGTCTTCCAACATCAGAATTTAAAAGGCTAAAGTGTTTTTGTATTGCCGGGGTAAATTTTCTAATACGTAAATTATCGTCTAGGAAAATTACACCGATCTCGGTACTTTCAAGAAGATTATTCATATCGGCATTTAGTTCAGCTAGATCATCCATTTTTTGGACATTCTCAGCATTTACCGTATTTATTTCTTCATTTACACTTTGTAGTTCTTCGTTGGTACTTTGTAACTCTTCGTTAGAAGCTAATAATTCTTCATTTGCAGCTTGTAACTCTTCATTACTAGTTTCAATCTCTTCTAAAGAAGTATGAAGTTCTTCTTTGGTCTTTTTAAGTTCATCTTCAAGCTCGTTAATGTATTCTTGCGAGCGACTATCTACTGTTATTTTTTCTGAAACAATAATATTTTCGAGCTCAATTTCTTTTTCAATAAAAGTGACAACGAAATTAATCTCATTATCAAGATTATTTTGCTTAAAAGGTTTTACAATAAGATCGAGTGCTTTCTCTTCACCGTTATTAGAATAAGTAGCATTCTTATAAAGAATTTTTTGATCTTCTTTCTTAGCTTTCTTAAGCGTTGCTTGAAGAATATGTTGCAATTCTTCGCTCAACATTTTGTTTAAATTTGTGGTAAAGCCTTTTACAGGTAAGTTGGCATATTTTCTAAATTCGCCAATGGCTTCTAAAATATTACAATTCTCATCTATAAATACGCTTGCGCCACCAAATTGTTCCAAAATAGCTTCACTTAGCTCTGAGGTAAATCTTTGTTTTGGGCTAGATTCCCGTTTTTCAACTCTTGAACTCCTAATTTTATCACTTCGTTTAAGAGATCTTGATGGTCTTAGATTATCATTATTTAATCTTTTTCTAGGCGAAACATTTCTGTAGATTTTC
>DTTX01000070.1 GCA_012964435.1 Mesonia sp.
TGATGATCGAAGAAATACGATGCTGATTAAATTCTGCAGAAGTGATGTAATCGAATAAAATTCTGCGATCGGTAGTGTAAGCTGCAACTTTTCTTAATTCAGCATTATAAGAAAAATGATGATTTTGCTTTAAACCTTTTAAATGAATAGCTCTTGCTGCTTGAAAGTATGGGTATTTTTCAACCACATCGGCAAGTTGATTAGTTTGCGATTGCGTGATCGCTTGTTGTTTGGCTGCTATATCTAGAAATTCTTCAGCTTTCATTTACCAGTCGGTGAGCGATGCGTTAAAAATATCTTGCGTTAATCGTGTAAAAATTTCATCTAACGCGGTATCTAATGTAGATCCTGTTAATTGCTCGTTGGCACCGTAATCAAAATAGAAAGAAAAACGCTGTTCAAAATCTTTTTCAGGATCGGTGTTATTGTAAAATCTAACGTTAACCGCTATCGTTAATCGGTTTTGTGCTGCTGTGTTTTGGCTGGTCGCCGTCATTGGAGCAACATAATATTGAACAATTTCACCTTCATAAATTAAATCGCCACCGGTATTTACCAAACTTAAACTTGTTTGATTCTGAATAAAATCTTGTAACTGATTGGTAAACGTTCGATCGATTCCCGGTTCAACTAATTCAGCATTATTTTGGAAAAAGTTAACCTGAAAAGTTTCTGCTTCACCAACACTCGCTCCAGAAAGTGAGTAAATACCACAACTATTTAGCGTGAAGCAAACTAATGCTAATAATGTAAAAGCTAGCGGTCGATATGTTTTTAAAAATTTCAACATTTTATAAATCGTACTGTTTAATTTTTCTGTAAAGCGTTCGTTCGCTAATCCCTAATTCTTCGGCGGCTGCTTTACGTTTTCCGTTATGGCGTTCTAGCGACTTTTTGATCAATTCTATTTCTTTGTCTTGAAGAGAAAGTGTTTCTTCTTCTTCAATTTCTTCAGCAAAAGAATATTTGTCTTCGCTTACAGTTGGTGTGGGCTGGTGTTGAGTACTTTCATGCTTTTCAGGAATTTGAAGTACTTCCATCTGTTCTTCTAACTCTTCTTCATATTGTGCTTGCTCCTCATCGTTACCGTAAATCTTTTGAATAAGACTTTCGTTATCACTTTGTACTTGATCGCTATCACCGTTACGCATTAATTCTAGCGTAAGTTTTTTAAGATCGTTCAAGTCACTTTTCATATCAAAAAGCACTTTGTAAAGAATTTCACGCTCATTACTGAAATCACTTTCGCTTTTTTTCTGATTGACCACTGCCGGTAAATTATCGCCCACGTTAGGTAAGTACGAACGTAAAGTTGCAGCATCGATCGAACGAGTTTGCTCAAGAACCGAAATTTGTTCAGCAATATTTCGCAATTGTCTAATATTACCGCTCCATCTGTATTTTTGAAGCACTTGCACCGCGTTATCGTCTAAACGAATAGAAGGCATTTTATATTTTAACGCAAAGTCTGAAGCAAATTTTCTAAACAGTAAATGAATATCTTCATCGCGCTCGCGCAAAGGTGGAAGATGAATTTCTACCGTGCTTAAACGATAGTATAGATCTTCTCTGAATTTTTCTTTTTTAATAGCTTCAAACATATTCACATTGGTGGCTGCCACGATGCGAACATTGGTTTTTTGCACTTTTGAAGAACCTACTTTTATAAACTCTCCATTTTCTAACACACGTAATAATCGTACTTGTGTAGTGAGTGGCAATTCGCCTACTTCATCTAAAAAAATGGTTCCGCCATCGGCCTCTTCAAAATAACCACTTCTGGTTTGGGTAGCTCCTGTAAAAGCACCTTTTTCGTGCCCAAAAAGTTCACTGTCGATGGTTCCTTCAGGAATCGCTCCGCAGTTCACTGCGATATATTTACCGTGTTTGCGGTGTGATAACGAATGAATGATTTTTGGTACACTTTCTTTACCAACACCACTTTCTCCGGTAACCAATACTGAAATATCGGTGGGTGCTACTTGTATTGCTTTTTCGACGGCTCGGTTAAGGCCTTTATCGTTACCGATAATCCCAAAGCGTTGTTTTGTTGCTTGAACTGATTCCATGTGTTAGTTGTTATCTGAATAACCTACCGGTTCGCCAATGAGCGTTGCAGTTGTACAGTCAAGAATTTTTACGTTTACAAAATCGCCAACTTTGTAATTTTCTTTTGGGAAAACTACCATGGTGTTTTGTGTGTTTCTTCCGCTCCAGTGTAAATCAGATTTTTTCGATTCTTTTTCAATTAAAACTTCTTCTACTTTACCTAAGTGTTCTTGCGTACGGTAATGCGAATGTTTTTGCTGAAGATCGATCACTTCTTGTAAACGTCTTTTCTTTACTTTTTCCGGGATATCGTCTTCAAATTTTCTTCCTGCCATTGTTCCGGGTCTTTCAGAATACGCAAACATAAATCCGAAATCATATTTCACATATTCCATTAGCGAAAGTGTGTCTTGGTGATCTTCTTCTGTTTCTGTAGGGAAACCGGTGATCATATCTTGAGAAATCGCACAATCTGGAATAATTTTTCTAATGTTATCGATCAATTCAAAATACTCTTCACGCGTATGCAAACGATTCATCTTCTTTAAAATACGATCGCTACCACTTTGCACGGGTAAATGAATGTATTTACAGATGTTTTTGTGTTTTGCCATCGCTTCGATCACATCTAGCGTCATATCTTGCGGGTTCGAAGTAGAAAAACGAATACGCATTTTAGGTTGTGCTTTTGCGACCATATCGAGTAAGCCTGCAAAACCTACTGCGGTTGCCTTTTGCATTTCAGTAGCGTTTTTGAAATCTTTTTTGAGTCCGCCGCCATACCATAAATAACTATCTACATTTTGGCCTAAAAGTGTAATTTCTTTAAAACCTCTTTCCGCTAAATCGTTCACTTCTTCTAAAATACTTTGCGGGTCACGACTACGTTCTCTACCACGCGTAAATGGCACTACGCAAAACGTACACATATTATCACAACCTCTAGTGATCGATACAAAGGCTGAAACTCCGTTACTTTGCAGACGCACGGGAGAAACATCGCCATAAGTTTCTTCTTTAGAGAGAATCACATTTACTGCATTTCTACCTTCTTCAACTTCATCAATTAAATTTGGGAGATCTTTGTATGCATCTGGACCCACAACTAGATCGACGATCTTTTCTTCTTCAAGAAACTTTTCTTTTAAACGTTCTGCCATACAACCTAAAACGCCCACTTTCATTTTTGGGTTTTTACGTTTTACGGCATTATATTTTTCTAAACGTTTTCTAACGGTTTGTTCTGCTTTTTCACGAATCGAACAAGTATTCACCAAAACCAAATCTGCATCTTCTAACTGGTTGGTGGTATTAAAACCTTCTTTGGCTAAAATGGAAGCAACGATTTCACTATCGCTAAAATTCATTTGGCAACCATAGCTCTCGATAAAAAGTTTGCGGCCGTTCTCTTTCTTGGGCTCCATCACCAAGGCGCTTCCTTGTTTTGTTTCGTCAATTACCTTCTCCATAAATCAAGGTTCTTAATTAAATGTTGAAGCGCAAAGATACAGTTAAATGCAAATTCTGACAAACTGACAGCCTTAAGTTTTTTAATTTTTATTACGCAACCTTTTTGCGTTGCCGGCATCTTTAATGTGTAACTAATCAATAACTTATGAGAAAATTATTTTTACTTTTTGTCTTGGCTTCTGTGGTTTGGAGTTGTGAAGAAGTTAACGACTCCGAAATCGAAAGAGTGCAAGTAGCGGTTCCGCAGACTATGTCTTTAGCAGAGTTTAGAACTTCAGCAAGTGTAGAAAATGCACAGCCTATTCAAGAATCTGGTAAAATTTATGCTTACCACGATCTTATCTTTATTAACGATCAATTAGAAGGAGTACACGTGTTAGATAATAGCGATCCTTCAAGCCCTATTCAGAAAAACTTTTTGAAAATTCCGCAGAATACAGATGTTGCTATCAAAGACGATAAGTTATATGCGAATAGCGGTCCAGATCTAGTAGTTTTCGATTTAAGTGATGTGACGAATATTGAATATGAGACGCGTATAGAAAATGTTTTCAATTATTATTATCCAACAATGCCTGAAGGTGTGAGTTATTTAGATGAAAGTGATTATGATTATGAAACCGAAATAATTATTGGTTTTGAAGTAAGAACAGAATATCGAGAAATTCAAAATGATATTGCATTTTTTGATGGAGCTGAAGCTAGTGGCGGAACGGGAACCGGCGGCTCGATGGCAAGATTTAAAATTGTGAACGACTATTTATATACGGTGACCGAAAGTGAAATTCATATTTTCGATATTCAAACCTCGGAAAATCCGATCGCGTTAAATTCTGAATATGTAGGTTGGCAAATTGAAACTATTTTTAATCAAGACGATTACTTATATCTAGGAAGCTCTAGCGGAATGTACATTTATAGTATCGAAAATCCTGCTGCGCCGAGTTATGTTTCTCAAATCGATCATGTTATGGGTTGCGATCCAGTCGTGGTTCAAGGAGATTGGGCTTATGTAACCATTCGTGGTGGCAATGATTGTGGTCAAAATTTGAGTCAGCTAGAAGTGATCGATATTTCTAATAAAAATATGCCGGAGCGTGTCGCGGTTTACGAAATGGCAGAACCTTATGGTTTAGGGATTAAAGATGATCATCTTTTTGTATGTGATGGGAGTGAAGGCTTAAAAGTTTTCGACGCCTCTGCAACACCGCAAATTTCGCTTATCGATCATTTTGAAAATATAGAAACCTTTGATGTTATTCCGTTAGAAAATGTTTTATTAATGGTAGGTGGCGATATGCTTTATCAATACCAGTATACTTCAGAAGGAATTGTCTTGTTAAGTACGTTTAGTTTAAATTAAGTTGAAAAAATTGCGATGAAGAAAAAGCTCTCTGTTTTAGAGGGCTTTTTTGTTTTAGATTAGAAAATATTCTTTCTTTGGAAATCTTTAACCGATACATTTTTATGAAATTACATTTACTAGAGGAGAAAATTGAAAAAGCGCCGCAGTTAGATTTCGGGAATATTTTAGATGAATCTTTTGAGCTCTTCAAGAAAGTTTGGGTGCAAGGCTTGGTGATGAATTTACTTACCATTGTGTTCACTATTCCTTGTATGTTTATTTTTTATGTACCGATGCTTTTTTTAGGTTTATCAAACCCAGAAGCATTTGCAGATGATGGAACGCCTCCTGTTTTATTACTATTCGTGATGATTCCTGCATATGTGATCATTTTCTTTTTAATATTTGCGTTGAGTACACTTATGCGTGCCGGGTTTTACAGAATTTGCAAACAGCAAGACTTGGGTGTTTCTGCCTCAGATAATTATTTTTACTACTTCAAAAAAGAATATTTAAGTAAAGTGTTTTTATTAGCGCTAATGTCTGTGGGAATTGCTTTTGCAGCAGCCTTATTATGTATGTTGCCATTGTTTTATGTATTGGTGCCGCTTAATTTAATTCCGTTGTTTTTTGCTTTCAATCCAGACTTATCGGCTAAAGAGTTACTTAAAGCAAGTTTTAAATTAGGAACTAAAAAATGGTTGCTCATTTTTGGGCTAACAATTGTTGCAGGATTTGCCGCTCAGGTTGTGGGGATGTTTTTATGTTTTGTAGGGATTTTTGTAACCGCCTCTTTTTCGCTTATTCCGCAATATATGGTCTATAAAAAGACGATTGGTTTTGATGAAGCTGAAGAAGAAAAACCACAAGAAAATGATCCTAATCGTGGCTTGTTTTTAAAGTAATATTTAAGTAGCTAAAGCGGAAGAATTTTAGAATTTTCAGCAGAAAAAAATTGAAATAAAAAAAATCAACTACTTTTGCAATCAACAAATTATTGATCTATGGCGAAGAATTTAGTGATCGTAGAGTCACCAGCGAAGGCAAAAACAATAGAAAAATTTCTAGGAAAAGATTATAAAGTAGAGTCGAGTTTTGGGCACATTGCCGACTTGCCTACCAAAGAGTTAGGTGTCGATGTAGACGGGAATTTTAAGCCAAAATATGTTGTTAGTAAAGACAAGAAAGATGTTGTTCGGAAATTAAAAAATCTGGCTAAAAAATCTGAAATGGTTTGGCTTGCAAGTGATGAGGATCGCGAGGGAGAAGCTATCGCGTGGCATTTAGCAGAAGAGTTAGATTTAAAAGAAGATAAAACAAAACGTATTGTTTTTCACGAGATCACTAAAAATGCCATTTTAAAAGCGATTAAAAATCCACGCGGAATTAATTATAACTTGGTAAATGCACAACAAGCCAGACGAGTTTTGGACCGTTTGGTAGGTTACGAGCTTTCGCCGGTATTGTGGCGAAAAGTAAAAGGTGGTCTTTCAGCCGGGCGTGTGCAATCGGTTTCTGTTCGATTAATTGTAGAGCGTGAACGTGAAATTCAAGATTTTGAAACCAAAGCCAGCTATCGTGTAGATGCTGAATTTTCTACGGAAGAAGGAAAATCGTTCAAAGCAAAACTTCCGAAGAATTTTGATACCAAAGAAGAAGCTGAAGAGTTTCTTCAGCAAAACATAAGCGCCAATTTTAAAGTAGCCGATTTAACTAAAAAACCGGCAAAGAAAACTCCGGCGCCACCATTTACCACGTCAACACTTCAGCAGGAAGCGGCAAGAAAATTATATTTCTCGGTAAGTAAAACCATGAATATGGCGCAACGCTTGTACGAAGCAGGTCATATTACTTATATGAGAACCGATAGTGTGAATTTATCTGATGAAGCAAAGCAAGGCGCGGCGCACGAGATCAATCACGCTTATGGTGAAAAATATTTAAAAGCTAGAAATTATAAAGGTAAATCGAAAGGAGCGCAAGAAGCTCACGAAGCGATTAGACCTACACATTTTGAAAATCATACGGTAAATGCAGAACGCGATCAACAGCGTTTGTATGAATTAATTTGGAAACGTGCTATTGCTTCACAAATGAGTGACGCGCAACTAGAGCGTACCAATGTTAGAATTGAAGCAGATAAACACGATAAGCAGTTTACAGCGAACGGAGAGATTTTAAAATTCGATGGTTTCTTAAAAGTTTACTTAGAAGGAACCGATGATGAAGAAGAAGAGCAGGCAGGTTTATTGCCGGCGATGAAGGTGAGCGATTCACTTCAGAATAAATACATCGCCGCAACCGAACGTTTTACCAGACCGCCTTCTAGATATACGGAAGCCTCTTTGGTGAAAAAGTTAGAAGAATTAGGTATTGGTCGACCTTCGACTTATGCGCCAACTATTTCAACCATTCAGAATAGAAAATATATCGAAAAAGGTTCGGTAGATGGTAAAGAGCGTGAATACGCAAAATTCACTTTAAAGAATAATAAAGTTTCAGAGAAAACTTTAACCGAAATGGTAGGTTCAGACAAAGGAAAGCTGATCCCGACCGATGTAGGAATGGTGGTGAACGATTTCTTGGTTCAGCACTTTAAAAATATCTTAGATTACAACTTTACGGCAAAAGTAGAGCAGGATTTTGATGATATTGCTGAAGGAAACGAGAAGTGGACCGAGATGATGAATGAGTTTTATAACGAATTTCATCCTACCGTGAAAGATGTGGCAGAAAATGCCGAACGTGAAGTTGGTGAACGTGTGTTGGGTAAAGATCCTAAAACAGGAAAGCCGGTAAGTGCGCGTTTAGGTAAATTTGGTCCGATGGTGCAAATTGGTTCGGTTGAAGATGATGAAAAACCGCAGTTTGCAAGTTTAGGTCCAGACCAAACCTTAGGTTCGATCACTTTTGAAGAAGCTTTAGATTTGTTTCAACTTCCGAAGGAATTAGGAGAATACAAAGGAGAAAAAGTTGAGGTGAACAATGGGCGATACGGTCCGTATGTGAGGTTCGGCAAAAAATATGTTTCTCTAGAAAAAGGAGAAGATCCGT
>DTTX01000071.1 GCA_012964435.1 Mesonia sp.
AGCTCTAATTTCTCTTTTGAAGCTGATTTAGATTCGTTTATTTCGTGAATACCAATGCTAAATCGATCTGCCAGACCTCCCAATAAAACAACCAAAATTTCTTGCTTCGATTTTATATGATTATAAAGACTTGCCGCCTCGACACCAATAACACTAGCAATATCTTTCATAGAAGTTGCTTTATAACCTTTTTCTACAAAAAGTTTTGCGGCTTCTTTTAATATATGTTCTCGCTTGCTAAGTTTTTCTTTGGGTTGGGTATTATTCATTCTTAAATCTTGATCTTATTAACGAAGATCTACAATACGCTGAAGTTTTCCTCCTTCACTTTTCGGGATTTTTCCGTGAGCTTTTAAACTCAACTTCATACTTAAGCCTGTAGCATCTTTAATTTTTTTGCATAAATCGCGATTTAAATATAGTAAACTTTCGTGACTCATCACTTCTTCATCTGTAAAGCCACCGGCTAGAGCAATTTCTTTTTGATAATCTTGAGAAGTTTCAACTTTAACCTCTACACGGTCGTTTACTCCGTCTTTTGTAACGACCAATTGATAATTTGGGGTAAGTTGCGGACAATCTTTAAAAACTTCTTCTACTTGCGTATGAAATAAATTTACCCCACGTATAATAAGCATATCGTCTGCTCGACCTTTGATCTGGCTCATCTTAATATGTGTTCTCGATTTGCTTTCATCGTAATAAATGCTGCAAATATCATTAGTCCAATAGCGCAACATTGGCATCGCTTCTTTGGTTAAAGTCGTAAAAACTAATACTCCTTCTTCTCCATAAGGCAGAGGCTCACCGGTATCTTTATCGACCACTTCCGGAAAAAAGTGATCTTCCCAAATATAACTTCCAGTACTTTGCTCGTCGTAAGCTTCTTGCGATACACCTGGACCAATCACTTCACTTAAACCATAAATATTTGTGGCTTTTACACCTAATGAAGTTTCTATATCTTTTCTAATGGCGTCTGTCCAAGGTTCTGCACCTAAAACTGCATACTTTAAATTTAATTCTGAAAGAGAAATTCCTTGCTTTTCTAATTCGAAAGCAATGGTTTGCGCATACGATGGCGTACAGCAAATAACTTCTGACTGAAAATCTTTTAACAACTGAATCTGACGATCTGTTCTTCCTCCGGAAACAGGGATAACAGACATTCCTAATTTTTCTGCTCCATAATGCAATCCAATACCACCGGTAAACAATCCATAACCATAAGAATTATGAAGTTTCATTCCCGGTTTTGCTCCACCGGCCGCCAAAGAACGTGCTACTACTTCAGAAAAAATTTCTACATCTTTTTTTGTATAAGCTACCACGGTAGGTTTTCCGGTAGTCCCGCTAGAACAATGTATTCTGGCTAAATCGTTTTCGGGTAGAGTTAAAAATCCGAACGGATATTGATCTCTTAAATCTGTTTTCTTGGTGAACGGAAGTTTATGCAGATCTTCTATCGATTTGATATCAGACGGTTTAATGCCTTTTTGATCTAATGCATTTTTATAAAACGGAACTTTTGCATAAACGCGTTCTACTAATTTAACTAAACGCTCACTTTGTAATTTTCGAAGTTGCGCTAAGGGTAAGGTTTCTATTTCTTTATTAAACATGTTTTAGTAGGTTTTAAAACAAACAGATTTAAGAGATCAATATCCGT
>DTTX01000072.1 GCA_012964435.1 Mesonia sp.
GATTCACAAACTTTAATTAATTATAGCAATGGTCACCACTTATAACATCAAGAGCCGGGTAGATGGTTTTGTGTGGCAGTTTAATTACCATTTAAACGGTCATTTAAAAGCTTTTGAAATCTTATCGGGTAAACTAAGCGAAAAGCAAAAATCTTGGCTTAAAGTAAACTTTCCGTTCGACGAATCTGTCATTAAAGAAGAATGGATGAAGAAACTTAGAAAAAACTTTGAGATCACGGTGGGTGAACCCGATCTAAGTTTTGAAGCTTTTTGGGATGCTTATGATAACAAAAAGGGTAAAAAGAAAATGGCAGAGAATACTTGGAACAAGATGAGCAAAGCCAAAAGAATTAAAGCAATGCTTTACCTCAAACGTTACAACGATCAGTTAAGAATAGATAACGTGGCCAAAGCCTATCCAAGCACGTATTTAAACCAAGAATATTACGAGAATAATTAATCTAAACAATTTTTAAGATGGAAAAGGACGAATTAATAAATTTATTTGATGACTACTTAAATGAGCACGGGCAATGGTCGCAATTTGCCGGATGGCTCTCAGATAAAGAAGGTTTAACAATGACCGATGTAGGTTTTGAAGAGTAACTATTATGCCTAAAATCACTAAAAATTTTCAGTTGGAAGTAACACCAGAACAATTTGTAAATGCTTGTGATGATGTTGAATTACAAGAGCTACAAATTGAATTAGACAGAAGATTAGGATGTAAGATTAACAAGTCTGAACTTCCACAGTATTGTGTCTCTCATCCTATGATTTGTGACGGCTTAGACCGATGCCAAGAGTGTATTTAAGTTATAAGTAATGAAATATAATCCAGAATGGGGCGATGATCCTTATATAAGAGAAAAATTAATAGGTATTACTTTTGTCAATTTGTTTATGCTATCATAATATTTGGTGTTTTTAGCTCTTACTTTAAAAAATCCATAATAAATCAAATCAACAAAACATTGTTGATAAAAAAAATGCAAGCTTGCATTTTTTTGTCGTTTAAAGTTTTGTAAAATAAATATTTTAAAATAATTTTGAAAAATAATTTAATGATAAATGTCTGAAGCAGAAGAAATATTAAATAACCTTTTTAAAAAAACTGAGCCTAAGGTTAAAGATACTTTGGACGAATTATTTAAACAGCGATTAAAGCATTTAAGTATTTCTAAAACTAAATCTCTTTCCTTAATGGGTATGGGGTCAAGGACGCTAGACGGGATTTTATCTGGTAAGCAAAAAGTACTTGACTTTTCTCAATTAATAAAACTATCAAGTTTTTTAGGTCTTGATCTGAAGGAAGTTGCTGCCCTTTACGTTGATAAATTAAATGAAAATTATGAATTTGATACATTTAATCAAAATTTAAAGCTTGCAGATTTTTTAAACGAAAACTTTAATTTGGCTGAACTGAAAAAAATCAAGCTTATTGATAGTTTAGACGATTACGATAAGATTGCTAAATCAATTTGTAATTATCTAGGACTTAAAAGTATATTTGACTATAAACATCCAAACTTAAATATTTCATTTAGTTCTGGAAAGCGTGCCAAAAAGAATTGCAGTATCAGTAATTGGGTTTATCAAGCAAAAGAAACCTGTATAGAGCTAAATAATAATAATAATTTTATTCGTGAAAAGCTCATTGAATATATTCCGCAAATTCGATGGTATTCTATGGATGTAGAAAATGGATTAGTGCATGTTATTAAACATTTGTATCAATTAGGAATTACAGTAGTTATGATTCCTAAATTTCCATCCATTCATATTAGAGGCGCCACTTTTAATGTAAATGACAAACCTTGTATTGCATTAACTGATTATAAGGGTTATTATCCTACTATATGGTTTGCATTAGTTCATGAACTTTATCATGTATTGTTTGATTGGGATGAAATTAGATATACAGACTACCATATATCTCAAGAGGATAAAGATTATTTTGATAAGCACTCCCAAAATGAAAAAGACGCTAATGAATTTGCGCGAAAATTCTTATTTTCCAAAGAAAAAACGTCTGAGGTTTCATACTATATGAAGAGTGATAGTTTTGTTTTTGATTACTGTATTGAAAATCATGTGCATCCAAGTTTTGCCTATGTTTTCTATGCCTTTGATAATTCTAAAAATAATTATGCTTGGAGTAATGCTAACAAGAAAAACCCTACCGAAGGGCTTAATAAACTAAAATTGAAACTTGAAAACCCCCATAAAAATCCATTACCATTTGAAGAACACATTAAAAAATTAAGAAGTAATATTTACCACTAATACCATTATTTATGAAAACTAAAAAATATTCCGAAAAACAACTTGAGCAATTAAAAAGAATTCAAGATGACAAGAACAAAGATATCATTGAGAAATTTATTATTGATCAAGCTGATTCTAAGTTAAAAAATAAGTTTTCAGATAAGGAAATTGACTTTGAGCACGAAAAAAGAAAGTTATTTAAGTCAGTAGAGTTATGGGAGCTAAATAATTTGTCATCTAAGGTTCTAAAGGAACCTGCCGAACATGAAAAAATCTTCCCTCAAGAATTCTATCAACAAATTTTTCGTTTGAACAATTGGAACTATGAGGGAACAATTTCAGTTAAACCTTGGATTACTGGTAAATTTACTAACGAAATAATATATTTCAGGTTTTCAAATGAAGTATTACCCTTTTTAAGAATTATTAATCCCTATGTAATTCCAGGTGTTAGAAAGTTTAAACACCACCAATATTTAACTAAAGGGTCAAGATTAAAATTAGTTCAATTTATTAATCAAGCAATTGAATTGATGAAGCAAAGTTCTGATTGGTATGATTTCAGACAAAAATATTATGATAGGTATAACGTACCTTACCAAGTAAAAATGATAATCCCTAAAGCATAAGTATAATTAAAACTTATGATCCATATACCAATATTTAACAAAGGCGTTGAGAATGCATTAAGGAATTCATCGTGGCCAGGTGATAAAGTTATAGCCGATTATGTTCAGCTCAAAGGGTTAACTCACGGCGATTACTATAATATATTTGATTTATTATTTTTTGAATTAAATTGTAATTTTGGAATCGATGATAACTTAAACAATTCAGTTGGAAGTTATTATGCCTATATTTTCAAAGATAGTGAATTGTCTAAAAACCTATATTTTAGCAATATAGATAATGCTTCTAGGTGGCTAGGTGAACATTGTCTACAGTTTTTAAGAGAAAATTCAAGGGAAATAAAAGAAATACTAAAATAAAAGTATGAAAAAACTACTACTTATATCTTCCATAGCTCTAACGTCACTTTCATTTACTTCTAGTACATATTACGATGTTTATATTTGCGATAGTACAACCGCTAAAAAGTATCATTTAAAAAAAGATTGTAGAGGGCTTAGCAATTGTAAAGCTGAAGTAAAGAAAATTACACTTACTAAAGCAAAAGAACTAAAAAGAACCCTTTGCGGTTGGGAAGACTAAATAATATACAATGAAAAGAATTCTACTTATAAGTGCCTTAGTGGCTTTTACATTTAGCTTAAATGCTCAATCAACTGCAAAGCTAGTTGAGGCGGAACAGCGGATGCAAAAATACTCAGATGATGATATTTTAGCCGTTAAAAATATTGATGAAGTATTAAACGAAGATCCCACTAATGAAAAAGCTAATTATTTACGCGCATTAGCTCATTTAGAAGGTGGCGGCTACCGTTATGCTACAAAAAGAATCACAAAGGCTATTGAACAAAACCCAACAAATATTGAATATAGATGGATTAGGATTAAATCGCTTATGAATAGTCATTCAGAGATAGAGCAATGGCAAATGGCGGTAAATGATCTAAATTTTTTACTAAATAAAGAAGATAGAAAAGCAAAAGTTTTAGCTAATCTAAGCTTTGCAGAAATGCAACTTGCAGATAGTTGGATGAATAGTTTATTAGAGGATAAAGAAATTAATGCTCTTAAACATTATAAGCTAGCTTTAGAAGCCGGAGATAAAGCTGTAAATCTGGATGATAATTACTCCGGACGTTTGAAATTATTAGATATTAAAAAATCAATAGCTGAGCTTCAGAAAGCTTAGGATAATAAATTATTTACTCTATAAGCCACCAATTCGGTGGCTTTTTTAATGCTCAAAAATATTTATATTTGCTGTATGCCAAGAAACGAAGAGCTTCAGCAGGAAAAGCGCCAGTCCATTTTAAATTTCTTCCGGGAGTTAGATGCCGCGGAAGAGTTTGGTGTTAAAAAATACACGACTTCTTACTGTATGGCAAAAACCGCCCGACGTTTCTTTTTATCTTCTCGAAGTATAGAGCGCTATATCTATGGCTAATTAATTTTATCGTACAAGCAGCTTCCTTCTTCAGTATTCGGCGGCATCGCATTGCCTACTTCAACCTCCATTTCTTCAAATTTAGTGGGTATGGTTAAGATGGTTGCAGAATCATCATTTACAGTACATTCATAACGTTGTACATAGAGAAGGTTAGCGGTTCCCGTTTCTACCGGGTTAAATCCCGTTCGTTTCATATTGTAAAAGGTTTGCCCCCCGGTAGCGTGAAAACAAGCATTTATTTTGGTGAGTAAATCTAAAAAGGCCAACGCAGTACTTTGCTTTTTACTACCTCTAGAGCTATCTGCAAAAGTTTCATAATACAAGTAAACCTCAACCTGCATTCTTAATTGTTGGATCCGGTCGCCCTGGTCTTCGGTATTTAAAATTCGGTAAGCAAAAAACGTTGCCGGAGCCTTAAAAAAATGCTCTTCAGCAAGAAAACCAATTTGCTCACTCCAAAGGTCAACGTGTTTAATTTCGGGAATATAATCGGTAATTCTTTGCTCGTGTTCGAGGTATAAATCTTTTAAATGTTTCATCTTAAATAGTGTTTAAATGCTGTTTAAATCGCTGTGTTATGGTTTTAAAGAATAAATCTTCAATATGCGCATTGAAGGTTTCGGAATGCCCCATAAATTGACGTTTAGGGATTTTAATTTTAAAAGCCTGTTTTTTAGTTAAAGCCATTGCCTTGTACTTTTCATCTTCTGTTTTGTAATATATCAACCAAAAGTATTTACGCATTCTAGGCGTCACTCTTACGTTAATGATGCCACCTTCATTATGTATTTGTGCATATTTTGCACTAGCTGAAACCACCACACGATCAGGGTTACTTTCGGTCACCTTAACCGAATCGCGTAACATACCCGATTTAACCAAAACCGCCCGACCGGGATCCGCATTATCTTTTCGCTTTTCCCAAGGGCTTAAGCTTTTATCGGTAAAGCCTTGCTTTTCAAAATTGCCCATTACAAAGTTGATCATTTCGACCTCGGCAATGGTTTGGGCATCTTTAATCAATTGCTCACCTATTTTCTGAAAATCAGGTATTTTATTAGGCATAGTTTATTTTTTGTATATTTGTGATCTGGAGCGGAGTAATTCCAATCCCGACCCAAGAAAGGAGGCTTTTAGTCTCCTTTTCTTATTTTAAATATTTCGGATACGTAATTTTCATACCCTTTTTTAAGAACTTTTCGTTCTATTTTAATGCTGTTTTTCTTTGAATTGATAATAATAAAATCAAGGTTTTTATACTTGTTGAATTTCGACCAGGACTGTTGAGCTAATGCTCCTAAATTGCCGTTTGTTAATTCATAAGTAAAGCCAATAACAACAAAGCTCTTTTTCTCCTCTCGTAATTGTCCTTTCTTACCTAATTTATCATCAAAGGCATTTGAAATACCACGTTTGAGATTTTTGCTTCTTGGCCTTACGTGATCGCCTTTAATACCTTTTATTTCTAGCTCCGGATTTTTTTTGCCGGTTATATTTTGGTGTGGTCTTAGTTTAACGTTAAGTTGAAGTTGATCAACTATAATTTTACTGGCATCAAAGTTTTCTTTAAAGTCCGAGGGATCTGTCCAAATAGAACTCTCTAACTTAGCTTTCCCTTTTTTATAGATTTGCTCATACATCGGTTCCTTAAGCTTTAGCTCTTCAAACCCGGTTCTAATTTTAGAAACTTCTGCCTTCGGAAAAAGAAAATAAGGATGATCTTCATTGAAGGTACGGCTGTCTTTTCCTACATTGTTTTCAAAACCCGGTGTGGGTTCTGCTTTTGGAGTTCCTTTAGTAGCAGGTTTGGAAGTTTGAACCACGTAACATCTACAATTAAACCCATTAGGTGGGTACCATTTATCCCAAAACATATCATCAACCGGCTTGATCACATCATCAATATTGGCGTGATCTTCTCTTACTCGGTTATCTTTGGCGGTTTTATATTGTAAGTTAGGATAAACGCCTTTTTGGTCTTCATATTTAGCCCATTTCTCGGCCATAGCCCCGGCACGTTGTGCGCTGTTGTATTCTGCCTGTAAATAGTGCTGGTTATACTGATCGTTAATTTTTAGAGCTTCTTTTTGAAATTCTGAAAATGGTCGTGGTTCTCCGTCATCACCTTGCAATAAAAAGTTAAGTTTAGCTAGTTCTTGGTAAGTTTTTGCCCCGGAAAAACGGAAAAGGTTTTGACGAAGCTCCAGTTTTCTTTTAGCATTGCTATTATAATTATAAAAGCTTCTGCCGTAACCTTTCCCAGTGGCTTCTTTCAAGTCTTCAAAAATTTGTTTTACCAAATCGGCATCAAGATCTTCGGGTTTCATTTTACCCTTGTGCAGATCTTTCGCTATTTTTTTGATCAGTTTGGTGTAGCTGCTTAGATCTAAAGCTTCAAAGCTTAGCCCTTTTTTAATTTTTTTAGCGTAAAAAGCTTGTATCTCTTTAGAGATATGAGCGTCGAAACTGGCTATTGATTGGGCTTTTTTTTTTCGTCCTTTGTGGACGTTGGAATGGTGGTAGCCTGTTTAAATTCTGAAATTGGGATCCCGGTTTGCTCGGTCAAATATTTAATATCTACTTGATACCCGGCATTGGAAAGTTTAACCACAGTTTCAATAAGTTCTTCAGGTGTGAGTTCCTTGCTTTCATCCCAATTAAACTTATAATTTGAAATGCCCTTATAAGCAGGGCTTATTTCTTCTAAACGCCACAGTAGTTCGTCATTGATGATGTAGGAAATATCGGTTTTATCGGCCGCATGTCGATCGTCGGCCACGTCTTGCATTACCTGCAAGCTTCCATAAGTACCTGATTTATCATTAGAGTTTGTGGTTCCGTCTTGACCTAAAATTCCTTTACTCATTTCCGAGTTCATACGTATAATAAGCTCGTCAAATATAGCCTTTGCATTACCGCCTTGAACGTTCATTGTCTCGATCTTTTCATTGCCCTGTAAAACCGCCCAATGGTTATTGATCATGGAGGCCATCATATCGGCAAGCTCTTTATGCCGATCGGTATTATAACTATCAGTAGTTACCCAACGTGGCGAAATACCGTACTTTTCAGAAAATTCAACCCAAGCAGCTTTGGCAAACTTCTTAGCCAATGCGTCCGGAGCAACATCTTCTAGGATACCCAAATCGTTATTGGTACCAATTTGAATATAATAAGGTTCATAGCTACCTTCTTTGTATGGATAACCTTTTTCATCGCCAACCTCTTTGGTAATAATTCCTTCGGTAAAAAGTATATTTTCTGAAGGGATATAATTTGCCGCCTTAAGTTCAAGCGTGTCCGGATCTAAATCCCAAAGTTCAATAACAGAAGATCCCCAAAACTTAGCCTTCATAGAATGATAAAGAAAACGGTTAAACCATTGCGCCGTAAATAGGTCGTGCATACTGGTATTTTCGTTTCCATTTTTATCGGTGATCTTAAACTTGGATCCCATAATTTTTAAGACCCTTGTTTGTATATCAGACTTAAGGTGTAAATCTCTAGTAATGGAACGGTAAACCTCCATCAATGGCGCACGATTAGGATTTTCAGCCAATGAAGCTAATTGAACCGCATCACGCCAAGTTTTGATACTTTGTACGCTTAGCGATTGACTTTTTGGAAGTATAATGTTAGAAGGCCTGTTT
Source organism: Mesonia sp. (assembly GCA_012964435.1). Classification (GTDB taxonomy): domain Bacteria; phylum Bacteroidota; class Bacteroidia; order Flavobacteriales; family Flavobacteriaceae; genus Mesonia. The sequence goes on from DTTX01000072.1 coordinate 7,996, forward strand.
TGCCTTGTGTGGTTATATTGCTTGCCTATACGGCTATTTTGTCCTGCCATAGCTTAATAATTGTATAAATCTTGATTGGTTGAGTTTCCCCAGTTCACGAGTTTTTGCTCTACTTCTTCAGGTAGTGGTAGTTCGGGATTTTCTTTACCGTCTCTAACGGCGTTTAGCCATTCTTTAACCTCGTCATATTCTTTAACAAAATCGCTTGGCACTTTACGAGCCGCATTTCTTCTTACTAATCTATAAGTAACGATTCCTGTTATCGCCCAAATAATAAGATCACGTCCCTCATAGGGAGCATCTGAAAATATAATACCTACATCAAAGCGTTTACGCAGCTTGCTTTTTACCAAGGCAATCGCCTGTTTTTCGATAGCTTCGGTAGCTTCAATATCTTCTTGTTCGCTTTCATCAATAAATTGCTCAAAAACCCTAGTTTCGAGGTCATCTTTAGTTATAAATTGAAAGTTAATTGCCATTAGTATAAATGTTTTCGTTCTACACGACCGGTAGATATTGTTCCCGGTCGTCTGCTATAAATATGTTTGCTTAAAAAGCCGATGGCACATTCATCGGCATCGGGTGCATCATCGTGGCCTTTATAATTGGGTTCAATACCTAAAAGTTGAGCTTTGGCAATTTGGGTATCTCGATGTGCCTTTTTCTTTTCATTCCAATAAACCCGACCATTTTGATAATAAGGGTGGATAGAGAGAATACGATCGTATTTTTTTGTTCGTGGATTTTGAACTTTGGTTAGCCGTAATTCTATTTGATAAGTATCTTCAATTTCGCGAATGGTGCGCTCAACTTCGTCATTCCAGAATTGAGCTTCAAATTGCCAATGCACATAAACGGAATTGGGTAAACTCATTTGAAACTGGCACATCCATTCTAAGGCGGCTCTCATTTTACTTTTACGTACAAAGCTGTCGATGTAGTAAAATTGCTTTTCCTTAAGTCCCCAAACTCTTACTGCGTTATAATCTGCAGTAGCAGTTCCGGCATAGGCAATATCCCAATGGCCTACAATAATTTCAAAATGATCAATACGCGGAAGTTTTGCCCACTGAATATGTTCTTCTTTAAAAATTTTCCCTTCTACGTGAGGCTCTTGGTTATATTCAGCTTGAGCAGCTAAAACTCCGATTTCCTCCTCAACGACTTTAAAATAATGATCACTATATTTTTCGGGCCAACTTGGTTTATAGGTAACCGGATCATAAGCTTTAATATGATGCACAAACCATTCGGGATGACGCTCTTGTAATTTCTTTTGAATCATTACCGGTGCAAAAGCATTATTCGCTTGTACAAACCTTCTGGTTTCGCCATCCATTGTTGGTAGGAGGTGTTTTTCTACCCATTCTACAACCTCATCTTGTCGGCGTTCGTTCTTAACACTCTGAGCAGTTTCGCAATCATCCATCACGATGTAATTAGGACGTAAGTTTTTAACACGTAAACCACGGCAACTTTGCCCCATACCAATAGCTTGACCGATAAAACCGTTAGAGGTCATATAAAAGCCGTCTTCCCAACTACCGAGGTTTTTTTGTTCCCCGTGGTCACCAATAATTTGAGCGTTATTTTCCCATTCAAGACGTAAATCTTCTAAAAGCTGCTTAGCTTTATCGTAAGAATTACCTACGATAACCATATACACTTTTTCGCCCTTAAGCCATAGCCAAAAAGGAATAAGAATATCACAGAGTACAGATTTTGCCAAACCGCGACCCCATTCGGCAAAGGCTTTTGCCGTTAAGTTTTTGGAAAGATATTTAGCAAGTTCAATATGAAACCTTGCTGAGGGGCTATCTGCATAATGAGGAAAGTAACGTTGTACGCATTTGGCAAAATCCTTTTTACATAGTTCAATAGCAGCTTTGCGCTCTTCCTTAGTCTCATTAGGATTAATGTGACCCGAAGAACGTATTAACTTGATTTTTTCAAGTATGCGCTTTTGTGCTATTTTGTCTTGCTGCTTCACTTAGTACGGAAATACTTTTCTAATTTCTTTTCTTCTAAAACTTTTTGACTTGTAATTCGCTTTTTAGCTTCTGTGGTTATTACGCGGTTCTCAGCAGTATGGTTAATTTCGTTAGTGTTGAAATTGTAGAATATTCCGGTAATAACTTTTACTCTCCATTTACCACGCTCAAGTCTTTTTTCTTGAACAATCTGCCCAATTTCATAACCGCAACCTTTTTTTAATAAGTATGCGCCAATTTGCAATTGCCATTGGTTCTTTTTGGCACGGTTCCACAAAAGATTTAAAATGAGTTTAAACATAATTTTATCGGTATTTAAGTGCTATTGAATTAATATGCTCTTCAAAAAAGTCTAAGACACTTTCCTGCATTTTGCCCGGAAGCTTTTCGAGCATAGCACCCATAATTTGTTCGGTAACGTTGATGTAAACATTGTAAGGAATGCGATGCTCCTTCTCGAAGTTGTCTTTTGTTTTGTTCAGCTTGGCGATCGCATCGATAATGCCCACTTTTTCTTTAGCGCGATCCTTTTTGGCTTCCCTAATTTCTTTATCGGTCAAACCGCTATAATCGTCATCTTCCGTTTCGATCTTAATGGCTCTTTCGGCATAAATATTAATAAGCTCATTAATATTTTCAATGCCCGATTGCAGGTTGGCCATTTTAGCGTTACGGCGTTCTTTCCACCCATATTCATCAACCCAACGACCGACCGTCTTTTCGGTTACTCCAACCATTTTAGCCGTTTCTTTTGCTGTCTTCTTTTGATTGATGTAAAGGCTTTCGGCAAGCCTTCTTTCTTTGTCTTTTGCCATTTCAATACAATGATTACAGGCACAAAGTTGAGATAACAAAGGCGTTAAAGTGGTTTTCAATTTCCAAAGTGCGTGTCTGTATTCCGCAAAGTGCGGACTGTATACACGCACTTTGGAAAAGCAATTTCTTATCCGATGTGTTTTGGGCAAAATTTGTCAACCAATTGCAGTAACAAACGCAGACGATTTTGAACAACGAACATTTAAATCAATTAGTAATCACGGCGATTTCCGCTCAGGATATAGAAATCTTAGCCGAGCAGTTTCCGCTTCAAATTACCGCTGAAGAGAAAAATGATAAAGCAGTAATTCGTATAAGTGGGGCAATACACCAGTGGCAAAATTCTGCTAATTGGTTTCGTCAACAAATTGCGACTTTTAACGAGCGTGGAATAACAGAGGGAGAACTTCATATTAGTACACCGGGAGGTGATGTATTTCAAGCGGCCGAGATTCATAATGAAATTAAAGCGTTTGCGGGTAACATCACCGGCTACGGAGGTGTTATTGTTGCAAGTGCGGGTACTTATCTAAGATTAGCTTGTGAGAATTTTTACCTCGTTGCTAATGGAAAGTGGATGTATCACAAACCATCGGGCGGTATAAGAGGGAATGAAGACGCTTGGGAAAGTGGCTTGAAACTTCTTAAAAATATTACTTCAGATTACCGTAAGGGCTATGCAGATCTTACCGGGCTTCAAGAAGACGAAATTGAAAAGCGTTGGGCCAAAGGTGATGTGTGGCTTACTGCAGAAGAGGCAAAAAAAGAAGGTTGGATTACTGGAATATCTGCATTTAAGGCAAAAATTACCGAGAAAGAAACCGCAATGTTTACGGCTTGCGGAATGCCGGATCCTCCTAAACCTACCAAGAGAAAACCAAAATTTAATATCAAAACAGAAATGGATTTAAAAGCGACCGCCCTAAGATTGGGCTTAGATGAGAATGCCACAGAGGCGGAAGTTAACGCTGAAATGGCCAAGTTAAGAGCTAAGGCTGGCAGAGTTGATCAGTTAGAATTAGAGGCTACTCAAAAAGCCGAAAACGATCGTAAACAAAAGATAGCCGATATAAAGGCTCAGGCCATTAAGGACAAGAAAATGACTGCAAAAACAGCAGATTCGATGGACAAATGGGCAGAAACTGATTTTGAAGGGTGGAAAGCACACGTTGAAAGCTTACCGACTCTTCAAAAGTTATCGGAAACAGTAACAGGTAAAGCCGCTAAAGGTGGAGCTATAGCCTTGAAAGATAAAAAGTACGAGGATATGACCGATACTGAGCGTGAGGTTTTGGCAGATGAAGATCCAGAACTTTTTGAAGCGAAATACACCACTTATCTAGAAAATTAGAGAACAAAGTATAAAAATTAAAATCAAGCTGCTGTGCTTAGCAGCTTGATTTTTCAAACCAAAAAGCAATTAATATAAATAAGATGAAAAGATTTTTAAAAGTAGTAATGGCCTTAGGCCTTATTTTGGTAGCCTTTCAAACAGGCATTGCCAAAGAAAACAGCGAAGTAACTGTGGCGGCAGTAGCCGTAACTAACGGCGATTTATTAAATACGTTAAACGAAAAGTTTATCATTAAGAAATTCCGTCACGTTGGTACTTGGTTACAGGAAATTCAATCTAAAGATAAATGGGTTAGCAATGATACGATTAGGATCCCAAAGCGAAAAGGGGATAACGCTCCGGCGGTATTAATTAATAATAATGTTTACCCAATAGCATCCAGTAATCGAGAGGATGAGACCGTAGTAGTTTCATTGAATAAATATGATACTGAAAACCGTGAGGTTACTGATGACGAATTATACGCCGTAGCTTATGACAAGGAGGGCGATGTAAATTTAGAACTTAAAGAGGAACTAGAGGAACAAACGGTAAACCACGCATTACATTCAATTTCTCCTTATGAAAATACTTCTGATACTCCAGTTTTGGAAACTACCGGAGAAGATGACGGAACAGGCCGTAAGAGAATGACGAAGAAAGATATTATTACTTATAAGGGTAAACTTGATAAACTAAAAGTACCTAAGAAAGGTAGAATATTAGTACTAAATTCTGTTCACGCTAATGATCTGTTAATTGAGGATAGCGTATTTGAAAAAGGTTATCATAACAGGACTGATGGAGCTATATCTACAAATTATTACAGCTTTAAAGTTTATGAAGAAGAAGGCTACACGCCAACTTATGATTCAGTAACAAAACAGAAACTTGCTTTTGGCTCTGCTGAAGCCGGCTTAAATTCCTCAATCGTATTTCATAAAAAATCAACTGCTAAAGCAAAAGGAACGGTTAAGCGTTATTATTCAGATGCTAAAACCAATCCTAAATACAGAAAATCGGAAGTAGGTTATAGACTTTGGTTTGGATGTTTTGCTATTCAAGACCAAGGGCAGGGAGCAATCATCGACGGCGCGGCAGTGTAATTAATTTGAATTTAACCAAGGCGGGCTAACCTAACGCAGGAAGCCCGCTCCCTTAAGGGGGAAAATAAATATGTTATGGAACTAACTAAAAATTTTGATACACACGAATTTGAAAGTAAGGACGGTTTATCTACACCTAAAAACCTTATGCCTAATATTCAGGAATTGGCGGATAATTTACAAGTGTTGAGGGATTATTTTGGATTACCTATAAGTATTAATAGCGGCTATAGAAGCCCTAGCCATAACAGAAGTATTGGAGGGGTTAAAAATAGTCAACATGTACAGGGTAAAGCGGCCGATATTACAGTCTCGGGAAAATCTCCAAAAGAAGTCCACCAAGCTATTGAACGCTTAATTGCTGAGGGCAAAATGAAGCAAGGCGGATTAGGGCTTTATTCAACTTTTGTTCATTATGATATAAGAGGAACTAAAGCTCGTTGGAACGGATGAAAAAGCTTTTCTACATAACTCTATTGTTTCTGATTTTAAGTATTTGTATCAGCTGCGGATCTAAAAAAAAAGTAACCGATACGACCACCGTTAAAGATTCGATAAGCACAGTAACTAAAATAGTGCCTCGTGATACACTTATTAATCTTCCCGGCGATTCGCTAAATGTAAAAATACCTTTCTATAAGTTAACGGAAAAGCCAACACTTTTCAGTTCAGAAAAAGGAAACATACAAGGAAGCGTTAGCCGTACTGGGGACACCTTAATTATAGATTGTTTTACCGATGAACTCCAATTGCAATTGGAAATCTTAGATAAAATAATAGAAAGCAATAGAACCCTTAGCACTACAACAAATACTACAGAGGTAATACCGGAAAAATATGTGCCATGGTGGATCAAGGCCTTGGCATTTGTTGGCGGTTTGGTAGTGATATACATTTTAGGCCTTTTGGGAGGCAAATTCATAAAACCATTTTAAATATGAAAACATTATCTAAAGCGGAACTAAAGGCCAAAGCCGCTAAAATCTTTGGCGAGAATACAGGATCAGTAATCTATGCGGTATCTGACGGCCAAATGTTTTTTAATAAAAACCGTGCGGAACTTCACGCAAATAGCAGTAAGGAAAAGCTTGCCATTTATGATTTTGCAAGGCAAGACGTAGAAGAAAGTAAATCTACAACTAAAGAGGATGATGGATATTCAGTAGACGAGCTTAAAGAATTAGTTGCTCAAACTTTAGACTTTGCCCAGTTGGACAAATTGTTAGAGGATGAAAAAGCGGGTAAAAACCGTAAGACCGCAATAGCTGCTATTGAAGGAAGAATCAAAGAGCTTAAAGAAGCCGAAGACCAAGATAAAACCGATAAATAATGAGTTTTGAAGGTGTAATATTCAATAAAGGCCAGTACGGCCTTAACCGTCAAAACGCGAGTACAGATGGCGTGATGGCCTTAGTGGTTTTTTCCCCGGAAGCGGAAAACGAAAACTTTAATAAAGTTCTTGAAACCATTCAAGCCATAGACTTAAACGGTGCGGGTTTTGATGAAAGTTACGATGCGAACAATAACATTCTTTTACGTCATCACGTAGAAGAGTTTTACAGGCTGGCACCGTTAGGAACTTTAAAGCTTATTGTAACCGATAAGGCAACTGCAGCTGCATTTTTTGCAAGTGATGAAGCTAAGGCAATTTTTAGAACGCATAGCGATGTGAAGCGCGTAGGCTTTGTTTATAACGATAATGTAGTTGATTTAGATCTAACGGCAGAGGCAAATGCTTGTCAAGCGTTTATGGATGCACTTGAAGAGGATCATATCCTTATGGATGGAATGTATCTGGAGGGTAGAAATATTGGAACCGGAGGGACAAATATGCGTGAGCTTACTGCCGGTAAAGTTTCTACCGTCATCGGGCAAGATCCAAACGTTGCATCGATCGCTGCGGCTTATGCAAATTATGCGGCCATCGGTTCGGTATTAGGAATGCGCGCCATCAGAAAGGTAAACGAGAACCTTGGTAGTGTAGATGTGATCAATAAACCAGATGATAAAAAAGGCAATGAAAACTATTCGTTAACCGATGAAGTTAACGGGCAATGGCTTGAGGCTAATTTATCAGATGGAACTCCGGTAAGTTCTTTAACAAGAGCTGAGCGGAAACAATTAACCGATACCGGTTATATCTATGCCGGTAACTTTCAAGGTTATGCAGGTTATTATTTGAACGGTGAGCCTACTTCAATTGAAGCAGCTTCAGATTTCGCCACTGGAGAAAACAACGGTATTTGGAATAAAGCAGCTCGCGGAGTTCGACAGGCTTTAATCCCTAAAGTACGCGGTTGGTTTAAGCGTAATGCTGAAACTGGAGAATTAAGCGCAACGGCAACCACCAATTTAGAGAATATTGCCAGTAAGCCTTTAAATCAAATGGTGGGTGATGAAGAAATAAGCGGTTATCAATTAAGAATACCAACCGGGCAATCGCCAAACGATCAAACACCACTATTGGTTTATATCACTGTGAGAGTGGGGGCAATTATCCACGAATTTACAGTAGACCTATCACTTAACTAAATAAGAACATGGCAGGACAAGCAACAAATTTAATTAATGCCTTCGGTAAAATGGCCGGGTGGAACTCGGTCACGATGAACCTTTTTGGGCGTGATGTAGAAGGAATTTCAGAACTGGCTTATGACGACAACGTAAACAAAGAAAATATTTACGGTGCCGGTAAAATGCCAATAGGTGTTGGAGAGGGGAATTATGAAGCAGTTTTTACCCTAAAACTCTATAAGGAAGAAGTAATCGCTATTCTTGATAGCTTACCACCGGGTAAACGAATTCAAGATGCAGAGCCTACCGATGTAACGGTACTATACGAATACAAAGGCAGGATATACAAGGATATTATTCGCAATGTTCAAATTACGCGAATGGGTAGTGGCGTAAGTCAAGGAGATACAACCGTAGATCAAACCACAGAAGTGATGTGTAGCCACATCGATTGGAACGTACAATAATTCAAATTATGAATACAGAAAATCAAGAAGATAAAAAACCTATTGGCCACGTTGATCAATCCCAAATTGACGCTTGGAAAAACCATTATAAAACCCGTAAGATCAATTTCATTATTACAGAAGACCAAGACGGCAATAAGCATATAACTTATTTGAAGCAGCCGGAAATGGGACTTTTGACAATGTTAAAAGCTAAGGCCAAAAAAGACCAGGAGTTTGAAGCTTTATCTACCATTTTAAATACGCTTAGAATTGGCGGATCTGATGAAGTACTGGAGGACTATCATATGAAGTTTGGAGCCATGCAAAGTGTGGGAGAACTTCTAAGAGCGGTAAAAGGTACGTTGGGAAAGTTGTAACCGATGAGGTAATCTCATCGGATAAGGAAAAAGATCATATAGAAAAAGGCAACGCTTTAATACGGCATATTTTTCAAATCGAACCAGAAGTTTTGCCCGTCGAAAGATGGGCAAAACTATATAACGAAGCAATATGGCTAAAAGATATGGAAGCCAAAAGATTGGCAGACGTATTAACAGGAGTATTAGGCGGCAAGAAAAAATAAATGGCAAAGCACGAAACATCGTGGATACTTGAATTAGTAGACAATATTACCAAACCGTTGCGAAATATTACCGGTGTAACCGATGATACTCGCAGTACGGTAGATAAGGTAACTGCGTCTATTGGTGACCTCGATGAAGAGACCAGGGCTTTTGCTGAACGTTCTTTGAAATCTCATCGCGAGCTTTCTGAAGAAATTCAGAAGGAACAAAATGAAATAAAAAAACTTACCAATTGGTTAGAAGATCTAGGCGACCAAATAGATCCCTTAAAAAAAGCGCAGATAGACTTTGATATTAAGCAGGCGCAAACCAAAGCAAGAAGGTACCAGGAACAATTAGTCGAGATTGAACACGAACTCGAGCAAATTGAGAGTGCTCCCGATAAAAAGAAAATGGAAGCTAATTGGGGAGCAGCGGTAGTAGTGGCAAACCAAACTGCTGAACTGGTTGAAAAAGCTTTGGGAACTTTTGATTTTGCCGTAGGAATAGAAGCCACAAGAACTCAAATACAACGCTTAACCGGGGAAAGTGGGGATCGTCTAGACGAACTTACCGCAAAAGCGCATCGGTTAGGAAGGGTTTATAAAGAAGACCCTGCCGAAATTGCCAAAGCTGCTAATGTAATGACGCAGCAAATAGGAGGTTCTTTTGATGAGAATTTTGCACTAATTGAAGCCGGTTATCAAAAAGGAGCAAACCTTAATGGTGACTTTTTAGACCAGTTAAAAGAATATCCAACCTTTATCAAGCAAGTTGGTTTATCGGCTTCCGAAATGGTGGCCATAACGGCTCAAGCAAATAAAGAGGGCGTTTTTTCAGATAAAGCTTTAGACTCCATCAAAGAGGCAAACCTTTCTTTGCGTGAGATGGGACAACCTCAAATAGATGCGTTAAAAGGAATCGGTTTAGAAGTTAAAGACTTAGCAGATAAAACCGCATTTGAGGCCGTACAAATAATCTCTAGGTCAATGGACGGGGCGACCGATCAGGCTAAGCAATTAGTTTTAGCAGATATTTTTAAGGGTGCAGGCGAGGACGCCGGGCTTGGTTGGGTTGAAGGTCTAGGTAGTATTGACATGGATATCAATAAGATTGAAAGTGTTCAAGAAGCTGGTGCGGGGATTCGCGGTTGGCTTGCGGGACTTGAAAGTAGTTTTGCAAATACCTTTGGAAGTATCGTTACCAATGCCAACGAACTTAGCGGTGTAACTACAATGATCGCCTCTATGATTCCGATCATTCAAACCCTTTCTAAAGTTACTTGGATACAAAACGCCGCCACTAAGGCGATGACCGCCGTGCAATGGTTATGGAACGTGGCTTTAAATGCTAATCCGATTGGTTTAGTTATAGCCGGTGTAGCTGCATTAGTAGGTGTTGTTACTTGGGCTTGGTCAGAATTTGAAGGCTTCCGAAAAATTGTAATGGGCGTTTGGGAAGTGATGAAGCTCTTTGCCGTGGTCATAAAAGATTTAGTCATTCAAAGATTAAAAGATATGCTTTCGGGCATCACCGGTTTAGGTTCTGCCCTAATGAAATTCTTTAAAGGAGATTGGGAAGGAGCTTGGGAAGCCGGTAAGCAAGCCGTAACCGATTTATCAGGTATTGAAGCGGGAAAAGAAGCATTAGGTAAGCTTTCTAAAGGAATTGCCGATGCTTATGCGACCGGAGCAGAAAAAGGCGCGGAAAGTTGGGCGGCCGATCAAGAAAAAGAAAAGCAAACTACCGGTGATTATGACTTTTCAAATATGGCCGGGACTGAAGCTCCAAAACTTGATGGCTTAAATAAGATAAATACACCGAGTGGTTCCGGGTCAGGTTCGGGTGGTACCAGTGCACCAAAAATGTTGAATGTTACCCTAAACGTCAATAATAATTTTGATGTAAAAGATGGTGCTGACTTCAATAATAAACGTGATGAGATTTTAGACTATATCGTGGGCAGGATGAACGATACTTTAAAAGATGCATTAATAGCAGCTACATAATGGAAATGAATTATAACATATCACAATTATTTGCGGAAAGCTTTGGACTTAAAGTTAATCAAGGTTATTCTCCTGAAATAGTTTCGGGAAAAGCAAATGATCCTAAAGGGATTTATGAGGGGATTAGTTTTACGGATGATTTACAGCAATCTGAAAAAATGAGTCATCTAGGGACACCCGTTCTTTTTCCAATTACTTTTTCAGCAGGTTCTTATAAGAAATATGATGAGTCAGGTAGAATAGTTTCTAGCAATTTAAGTGATTTTACTTTGCCTTATTCCTGTGTTATAGATTTTAATCGTCCAAAGATTATATCAAAAACAAATATGAGTAATGGTTACGGAACTGTTAAAGAAATTTTTGGGTTTGATGACTGGCAAATTGATATCAAAGGATTTTTTCTTCCACAACCAAATCATCCACAAGGGTTAATATCTCCCTATGATCAAGAAAATATGATGAACTCTTGGGATGAATTAGCCTGCTCAATAGCAGTAGAAAATAAACTTTTTACCAATCGAGAAATTGCATCTATTACTATTGAAGATTTTAAAGTTGGAAGCCAGCGTGGCAGACCAAATGTAAGGCCATTTACTATCAGAGCTACTAGCAATGACCCCATTGAACTTGAAATTTCTTTGTTATGACTCTAGCAATGATTTGTAAAATAAATTTTCCAGCTACTGAAAATAGAAGTTCAGTTACAATACGTCGTGTCGAAAGTATAAATATTGAGAGCTCTTGGGAATTTTTAACTGATAGGGCAAACATTACAATGGCCAGAAATGTAAAGTTATTTAAAAATAAAAAAGTTAGAGAGATTTTTAGAAATGGTGATCCGGTTGAGATTTGGATGGGTTACGATAAAGAAGAAAATTTAATTAAAGAATTTGAAGGATACATCACTTCAGTTTCGGCAGATATTCCTATTGAAATTAAGTGTGAAGATAAAATGTTTGAGTTGAAAAAGCATAACGTGAATTATGCTATGAAAACAACTCACCTTAAAGATTTAATAGCTGCGATTATTCCGGAGGGAATTAATACAGATGTAGCAGATATGGAGATTTCAAAAGAGCGCTTTCCAAACACGACCACGGCAAAGGTTTTGGAGAAGCTTCAGGAAAGTAATATTTATTCCTATTTCAAAGGTCAAACTTTGGTAGTAGGTAAAATTTATAGTGACGATGAGCAAAGACCGGTTGTTTTCAATTTTGCTAAAAACGTGGTTGATAATAACCTTCAATATAAATTAAAGGAGGATGTAATGGTTCTTATAAAAGCTACTTCAACACTTCCTAAAGGGCAAAAGATTTCAGCTGAATTTGGTGATAAGGGTGGCGTACAACAAAGCCTAAGTTATTATAACATCAATAGTAAAGATGCGCTTTTGATATTGTGTAAAGAAGATTACGAAAAGTTTAAAGTTGATGGCTATAAGGGAGATATGACCGTATTTGGCATCCCTTCCGTACAACACGGAATGAAGGCTATTGTAGAAAGCGATTTATACCCTGATCGTAACGGAACATACTGGATAAAAAGTATAACTAAAAGTTATGATACTGGTGGTATTAGGCAAACTTTAAACCTCGATCAAAGAGCAGCATAATGGAAAAGCTAAAAGAATTTAAAACCCTCTTACAGAAAAAGGCCAAAGATCAAGTGCCTATACAGACCGAATGGGTAGCGGTAAAGTCTGTTAATTGGCAAGAGAAAACAATGGTCGGTACCGGCTTAGAAAATGGGTTGGATTATGAGGATGTTCTTTTAGGCCTTGGATCATTTTACAGCAAACCTAAAGTTGGTACCATGGCTATTATTGGCACGATCAATAATAGTGCTGCAGCTTTTATGATTGATTGTGAAGAAACTGAAGAACTCGCGTGGAAAAATGAGGAAAGCGAGTATAGAATTACACCAGAAGGTTTTGAAGTGAAGAAAGGCAACGAAAGCCTTAAAAAAATCTTGAATGATTTTATCAATGAGGTTAACAAGATCGTAGTCATTCAGGGAACCACAATAAACCAAGTGGCGGTCGAAGAAATTAAACAACGTTTAAATACTGTTTTAATATAGTTTAAATGGCAATTACAGAACAACAATTAGCAATAAAAATTGAAGAGGCTTACGATGCCGTTTCCGGAGATTCTAATGTGAATCCTGAAGAAGCAAGAAAGCAAGTAGCGGAAGATCTTGCCGCAGCGATTGCACAATTTGTAATTGGTAGGCAAACCACCGGCGTAAGTTCTGATGGGGCAACTGTAAATACCACGATCAATGGCTAAAGATATACTACTGGATGATGATGAGGATTTACTTTTTAAAAATGGGGATTTATTGATTGATGAATCCGAATTACAAGAAGTGGCTTTAATCTTACAATCTCATCAAGGCAATTGGAAAGAAAATGCGATTGTTGGTGCCAACCTTACTAAAGAAATTAGAGGCTTAAGTCGTAACCTTAAATATGAAAGAAATATTCGAGTTCAGATGAGGCTTGATGGAAAAAGCTATGAACAAATAAAGAATAGAATAAAGTTAAAATTATGATACAAGATTTTTTCTTACAGCATTTAGGAGAATTAGCAACGGCTCTAATTGCGGGGTTTTGTGGTTGGTTATTTCAGAGAAAACAAAAACACGCCGAATTAGAAGCTTTAAAAGCCGATAACGGCCAGAAGATTATTGATTTATATCAAGAATCGTTGGACGATCTTAAAAAGCGATATGAAGAGCGATTTACCGAATTGCATCGTGAGGTAGAGCTGCTAAGAAAAAATGTAGAACTCTGGAAAAATAAATACAGGGATCTCAAAAAGGAATTTGATTTATATAGAACTAAACATCCGTGAAAATAACCGCAATAAAATATCAATCCTTATCAGATTTAGTGCTACAAGCGACCGGTAGTGTTGAAGGCTTGGTGGCTTTTGCAGTGGCTAATGAAAAAAGCGTTACTCACATTCCCGAACCCGGAGAGGTTTTTAAAGTTCCGGAAGGCTTACCGGTCAATATTGATATTAGGGATTATTATGCCGCTAAAAATATTAAGCCTGTAAGCGGTGTAGCGGCTGCATCGGGAGCGACTCAATTTTTTATTGCGAATGGATTTATTGACTTTGGATTTACAGAATAGTTATGGAACAACAAAATATTAGAGAACACAATGGTGTAACCTTTTCAGTAGAAGAGGCAGCTGCTTGGTTATTAGAACTTGATCGCAGAACTAAAAGTTCTCAGAATGGTCGTAATTCTATTGACGAACTGGCGAGTGCCATTTTCAATAAAGTTGATAAGGTAAACGGAAAAGCATTATCGACGAATGATTTTTCAAATGAAGAAAGAGAATTGCTTTTGTCTTTCAAAAAATCATTAGAGGAACAAATTATAAACGATGGTGGTAATTACGATGGTCTTGAAATAACTAAAGGGATGGTCATTTTTACAAATGAAAATCAGCAGGCTATTATCAACGGAATTACAGGAGGAATAAAGCGATTCACAATTGTAAACCGTTCAACTAATTTTCTTACAAGAATTAACTCTAATGCTGATAACCTTGAACCTGATGCATTACCAATTGAATTACCAAGTGGTATGGCTCAGGTGGGAATAAAGGGTTTTGCTCATTTTAAGTTAAGCGAAAGCTTAAATAAATATGAAATGGTAAACGGACTTGGTATTCCTTATGCTCCCGAACATTTAGGAATTACAGAAAAACAGGCGATTATCGTAAAACCGGATGGTAGTACAGAAGTTATGGAGCTGGACGAGGTTGAGATTTACAAAAATGCTCAAGCTACGCCAATGACCAAAGCTGATTTAAATAATGAATTTGGCGACAAGTCAGAAGGTTTTGAAGTCGTCTGTCCTTTAATCAATTCCATTTACAAAAAACGCTCAGATTCAACTAACAGTAATTGGGATAAAATACTAACAGAAACGATTAGCTAAAATGCCAATTAGTACTAAAAATAATAAAATATCGGTAAAAGGCGGCAAAATAGTAAACCGTCTAATTAAAACATTGGCTTTCGAAACAAAAGGCGACCGTTTTCCCACAACTTCTTATTCGGGTAATTATAATAACAATAACCCATTTGGTAACGAGCGGGTTTATTTTGACTTTATCGCACCTTGTGAAATTATTATAGAGTTTGGCGACGGTATAAGCCAAATTTATACGGCTTCACAGATTAATACTAATTTGTATCGTATTGGGTTTACCGTAAGTGGAAACCCTATTAATGAACTTGATGAGAATACGATTCGGCCAACTCATTTTTATGATGATGAAAACATCGGTACTAGAATTATTTCTTTTACATTTTCTAATCCGGAAACTTTTCTTGGCTACTTCTCTAATAGGATCATATTTCAGGGTAACCCACCGGATACTTTAGATAAGTTCCCAAATTTTGAAGATTTTACTATGGCGGGAGCAAATGAGTTGACCTCATTACCCGTTGCTCTTCCTAATTCTTTAAAAAAATTCGATGTTGGTAATTCATTAATTGCGAGGCTTAATCAAATACCGGATTCTATTTTCAATACTCAAATGGAGCGTTTGGTTTTGGCTGGTTTATTTGATCTCTCTAATTCTGAAATATCAAACCTTTTTAAGATCAATCAACTAAAAACTACTTTAACCACGCTTAGGTTGGATGACTGTAAATTAAAAAGTCTTCCAGAAGAAATGGGACAATTAGAAGTAATAGATTTTCTCAACTTAATTAGTTCGGAATTTGATATTTTTCCTGATCAATTCAAAAGCTGCGAAAGTTTAACACGTCTTTATATTGGGAATAGATCAAACTATAATTCGGGTGCTCTAGCAGATGCTACTTATCCCGATTCAACTAACCTAATTAATCTTAGATACTTAGATATTCAATTTTCTAACCTATCGATGGGTGAAGATTTAAAAGAATTTTTAAGACCTCTAGTTTCGATCTATCAAATTATACCGGGATTTTTTACGGTTAGTGTGGGTACAGTTGAAAGATTAGATCAATTTATCAATACGATTTATGAAGTAGTTACTGAAGAGGCTTATTTAGACCCTTCGTCTGCTCCGGTTAGCGAATTATACCCTAATAAACATAGAGGTGTTGTTTGGGGGCATTCATCACTTCAACCCACGGGAACGGTTGAAGCTCCTCCCGAATTTCAATTAGGAGCTAGTAATGGTAACCCGCAACATCCGGGACACCAAGTTTATGTCTTGATGTCTAATTATTCACACAACACACCATATTAAAATGCAAAGAATATTAATAGAATGGGATTTGAAGCAAGCGAAAATTATCAAGGTATCACTAGTGGATGATATTATAAGAATGGGCGGTAATTATGAAAAAGCTTGTACAACAATAACTCAAGCTAAATTAATAGCCGCTGCATTGGGGTATTCTATTCAACCGATTATTGATTTTGAAAATACACTATAATGGCACAACCAATTAATGAAGTACAAGACGAGTTGATGCAATATACGGCATCTGCCGATAGCTTACCGGCTATTGATCTGCTTACCGAAAATGAGCAACAAACCTTGGGGAATATTACCTCTGAAAGTAAGGTTAGCGTCTTCCGTAAGCTTATTTATGTAGTTGCAAAAGCAATAGTAACACTTCAAGAGCTTTGGGATGTTTTTAAGGCAGAAATTGAAACACTTATCGCTGAAAGCAGACCATTTACAAAAAAGTGGTACCGAGAAACTGCCTTAGCATATCAACACGGTGACGCTCTAAATATTTGGAATGAGTACGACCAAATCGATACTGATGTACAAGTGGTTAAAAAAGCAGCGGTTGTACAAACAGTAATTAACGGCGTGGGAGCTTTACGAATGAAAATAGCCGGTAATTACAATGGAGAGCTTCAACCCGTAAGCCCGGAAGAACTTGGCGGCTTTCAAGAATATATTGAGCAAAAGGGAGCGGCGGGAGTTTATGTGGTTGCTACTACCGGCGAGCCGGATCTATTAAAGCTTCAATATAAAATATACTTTGATCCCCTTATACTGGACAACCAAGGTAGAAGATTGGACGGGACTGATAACACACCAATTCAAACGGCAATTAAAAACCATTTAAAAAATTCTAATTCAAGAGATTTTAATGGGGTGTTGAGTTTAGCCAAATTAACAGATGTAGTACAAGCGGTTCCCGGAGTGATTGACCCGTTTTTAGAATATGCGGCGTCTAAGTATGGAGCCTATAACTATGAAGACGCAAACAGTTCTAATACCGTTGGCCAGATCGATAATTATCGCCAACCAGATAGCGGTTATTTAAAACTGGATGAAGAAGTTTCAACCTTTGAATTTTTACCGGCATAATGATAGCAGAAATCATTTATAGCGTTGATTGGAATTTATTCCCGCAGTTGTTTGTTCCAGGAGCAAAAAAACCGAAGCAAGCGGCTGTATTTAGAATTTTCTTATCGAAAGTTAAGCAGCTTCATACTGATTTTTTGCTTTACAGAAATGAAAGTATCTATAAAGTTCGACACAATGCAAGTGTAGGACTTTTAGAAAAAATGCTCAATGATAAGTTTGACCCCAATCAACGCCGAATTTACATTAATAATGTGCAACGCACGGAAGATTTAAGGGTATACAGTTTTCCTGAAGAAAAGGAAATCGGTGTGAGAACCGATCAAGCCATAGGAATTAGAACCGGTAACAATTTTAACCCGGATAGCCCGGATTTTAAAGTGTTTATTCCTTTAGATATTCAACCGGTACAACAAATTGAAATTGACGGTTTGATCATAAGAATTAAAGCACAATTAGACTATTATAAACTTTATGCAAAGAAATACGAATTAGTATGGATCAATTAATATTTAGCCAAGAAGGATGGCCATTAGTTCAAGAATCGGTTTTATTTATTGAGCAAATGTTTAAAAAGCCAATTGAGGCTTTAGGGCAATCGGTGGGTGATAATGTCATCATCTTCGGTATTGAAGAAAATAACGGAGCTGTGTCGCCCGGTTATGTTGTTCATAACGGAGAACTGTTACCATTTATAGCCGGTAACTTGGGTGAAAATGTTGTTATCGTAGAAGAAACCACAGAGGCGAACTATGATACCAATAATGATGGGAACTTTACCAATTTAGCCCCAGTATGGAAAAAGCGTTATGCAAAATTTGGACTTGCAGGAACCGGTGTGGAAGATATACCATTTGCAGATTTTGAAAGGATTGAAACACTTAAAGATTTAAAGTATCGTCCAGATTTTTTACACCAAGGTAAGATCAATATAAATTTTTCAGACCCAACTTTATATGATGGAACCTATACCGATATTGAAGACGTATCTCCAAACTATTCTTTTAATAATGCAAAACATTACAAAATTCATTTTCCCGAAATAATCGGCGACTATTACCCTTTAATTTATTCAAGGATGGGACAATTTAACAAGGTTGAAGCAATAGAGGTTGGTATTGTAGAAAGAGCTTCTAATTACATTACCATTGCGCTAATGAACTCCGATACTTCAAATTCTGATCCGAGTTCAATAGAAATGACCCATAGAATTGAAATGTACTTAATAGGAAAAAAATACTAAGATGAAATACGGAATCAAACACAACAATGGAACTATAAAAGCTATAACACAGTTTAACGGTGATATAATTGCTGGCTTTATTGAAATCACAAAAGCAAAATATGATGAGTTTGTAGAAATTTTAAACACTAAGACTTATGTGGTGTATGATGAAACCAAAAATGTAATAAATGTAGATTCAGCAAAGGAAAATGATATTCAAGAAAATTTTAATAAGCAAATTTTAAGGAAGCAACTTAAGCAGCTGAGTATAGAAATTGATCTAAAGAAAAAACTAGACGAGGACACTACCGACATTGAAAGTGAATTTAATGATTTGGCAGTACAGTATCGAGGGCAAAGTCCCGCTTAGAAATAATTCCCTTGGAGGTCGGGAATAAAAAATGCCCTCCGCTTTAAAAAAGTTGCGACACCTTATTAAACAAGAGCCTACAGGCTACGGAGGACTTTGTCTTCTGTTTCCTGTAGGCTTTTTATGTTTTAAGGTGTCGCATTGCAAATATAATAATTCAATCATCATTCATTCATCAAAAAACGAACATTATGAACAATTTTAAACAAGCCCCTTTACCATTTCAAGGGCAAAAAAGACGCTTTTTAAAGGCGTTTAATCAGGCTTTAAATAGCTTTTCAAAAGATGCCACTTACGTAGATTTATTTGGCGGTTCTGGGCTATTAGCTCACACCGTTAAAAAGAAGTACCCAAACGCCCGGGTAATTTGGAACGACTACGATAATTTTAAGCAACGTTTAGAAGCTATCCCGGAAACAAATTTGTTGCTTCAATCTTTACGTAACTTATTAGCAGATTATCCAAGAGATAAACGAATCACCGGTATAATGCGTGAGGTAGTTATTAAGCTGATAGCAAGCCACGAAAAGAAATACGGCTATTGCGATTATATAACGCTTTCTGCTTCACTTCTTTTTGGTGGTAACTATTCTACCGATTTAAAAGACTTTAGCTCTAAAACCTTCTATAATCGTATTCGTTTAAGTGATTATAATGCTGAAGGTTTTTTAAAAGATGTAGAACGTATACAGGTAGATTATAAGAAAGCTTATAATGATTTTAAAGGTGATAATACGGTTTTTTTAGTTGATCCGCCTTACTTAACTACTGATGTAAGTTCGTACAATAGCGGCGCATATTGGAAGCTAAAAGACTATTTAGACGTATTGAACGTGCTTGATGCGTCTGAGTATTTCTATTTTACCAGTAACAAAAGTCAGATCGTAGAGCTCTGCGAATGGATTGAAACAAGAACCTTAACCGGCAACCCCTTTGAAGGTTCTACAATGACCACTACGGGCAACAAGGTAAATTATAATTCTGGTTACACTGATATAATGCTTTATAAAAATGAATAAGTACCACAAGACACTAGATACAATTTTAAGTAAAGGAAAAACTCAAAAGAACAATAAGGGAGCAATTAAGTATTTATTAAATCAAAAATTGCATTTAAAGCCTTTGGATTTACTAGATATACTTGAAGGTCATCAAGTACCCAGGAACAAATTAAAAGGTGAGCTTAAACTTTTTATGTCGGGAGAACGACAAACTGAAGCTTATCGAGACATAGGTGTAGAATGGTGGAACTATTGCGGTTCTATTTTGGTTAATTCATATCCTACATACTTTGAAAAGCTTCCACCTTTGATTGATAAGATTAACAGAGAAAAGCGACCAAGTAAAAATTATGTTTTGTTTTTGGGATCTACAGATGCCGAAAGTAATCAGCAACCTTGCCTTAGCTTAATACAATTTCAGATTGAAAGTGGAAAGCTTGTTTTGAGTGCCTACCAAAGAAGTTCGGATGCTTCGCTTGGACTACCGGCTGATATATACCATTTATATTTAATTAGCCGTGAAATAGATTTGCCGTTGAAGTCTATAACCTTGACACTTGGCAACGTTCATATTTACGAGAATAACATTGAGGCTACCCAAAAGCTCTTAGAAGGTAAAAAGCCAAAGTTTTCCCTTAATGTTTAAACCAAAATAAAACCCCATTTAAAAGCTATTTAAATGGGGTTTAAAATGTACTTTTCGTTTTAAATTTTTGGACTTTTCGTTTTGCCGATTATATAAGCGTCTGTGTCCGCAGGACACAGGACCGCAATTGAAGATAAACGTTGTTGGCTAAAGTGCTTTTCCGTTTTGCTTTTAACGAACTTTTTGTCAATTCCAGTTTATCATTTCTGAGTTTTTTTGTCAGCCGCGTTCATATTTTTTTCTGAAAACAAATTTTGAATTAACTTTTTATCCGTAAAGCTTTGAAAAAATAGAGTAGTGGTGAGAAATTTTTATCCGCAAGAAATTTTCCGTATCGGTTTATTGGGTTTGAGTGAGTTCAAGTCCGCCGAGTTCAAAATTTTTATTTTGTAAATCTAATTGTTTATTATTTTCCGCACAGATTTTCAGTCAATTTCTCCATTTTTGTTTTTCGGTTTGGGTAAGTTTTCAAATTGATATTTTTAGTTTTATGTTTTTGTTTTTTGTTGAAATCACTTTTATCCGTCCAGATTTTGAGTTAGTTTCGAGTTTTCGATTTAAAGTAAGTTTGAAAAATAGGAAGTTCAAATTTAACGCACGGAATATATTTCGCATTTTTGCCAACGGTCTTGTATAATTACCCAGCTAAGGGAATTTGGAAACTAAAGATAGTAAAAAGAACTGACTTTGACGCGTGAGCGTCTGTGTCCGCAGGACACAGAACCTTAGTTGGAATTATACGTTGTTGTAAAACGTTTTTATTTTGACTCTATCTTCAATAATTGGTTTAAAATAAAGCTTTTATTGTCAAGCCTATCAAGTCTTCCAATTTTAGTTACGTTAAAATATAAATAAACGAAATAATCAGTTTTGGGTTCTTCTAGTGTAATTTCTTTTTCATCATTAACTATAAAAGTTATAGGAAATTGATTTTTATTTAATTTAATGATTTTTTCATTTTCAAATCCAGTGTTGGTATCAATTTCTCCATCATCAGATTTAATTGACACACCTAAAACAATATTTTCGATTTCCTTATAAGAATAGGTTTTAATTTTAAAAATAACAGAAGAAGAATCCACATACTTAGAACGTGTAACTCTCTTAATTTTAATACTATCCAAAGGTTTTTCTTTCATTCCAAAATTGAGTTTTAATTTAGAGTCTATAATTTCAAATGTTCCAATACCTTGTTTATTTATTTCAAAAATATGTGTTCCGCAAAAAGATTGTTTAATTTTTTTTTGATCGTGTAAATATGGTGATTCATTTAAAAATGAAGTGTAGCCAAAATCCGTATCATTTAAAATTGTAATATATTCTAATCCATCATTTGATAAATATATTCCTGGTTCAATAGTTTTTTGACTATAAATGTTCAAACTGAAAAAAATAGATAGAAAAAATAATACCTTCATAGATTGATTTTTTAGTCAAATGTTTTACAACGGATTGGCTATGGTTTCGTTGCGTGAAAATCCGCAAGGATTTTCCGCCGTGAACCGAAGATAGCAGATTTGCGAGGACTTTCCGAGAGGAAAGTCAGAAGCAATGAACTATAGCCGGTGTTGTAATGCGTTTTTATTTATTAGTTCTTTTGTTTTCAACCTTTTCTTCAGGTGTTTCTTTTTTCCAAGTTATGTTATAATTTCTGTCAGTTTTATAATTCGTCCAACTTTCAATTCCGTCTTTCTCAAAATATAATCGTGTATGTAATTCATAACTTTTTGCGCTTAAAAATGTTAGTCCGTTTTCTTCGCAATATTTTTTTCCAGCTTGTTTGTTTCTATACTTTATCAAATAATCCCAAGAGCGAAAAAATATAAAACCACCAATAAGTATTGTCAAAATGATTATTCCAATGATTTTCATTTAGCGAGTCTTATTTGGAATTCAGTCATTTTTCCGTTTGCAATATCTTTTAAGTCGTTGAGTGCTTTCTGAAACCAATATTCCGTTTTGTTCTTGTCAAAATAGCTGAAACAAAATTCCATTTCAGTCGCATCAAATCCGCCACAAAAGTTGTCAGTTTGAAATTCATCACAGCTTTCAATTTCACTCCATTCAGTTAATGTTAAATTCCGATTTAGAATGTCTTTGAAAATATCTAATAGTTCATTGTTAACTATTAATTTCATTGTCGATTGCGGTTTTTCTTAAATGCATTACAACGGTCTCGGCTATGATTTCGTTGTGGAATCATCCGCAGGATTATTCCGCCGAAATCCAACCGCTTCATTTATAAATTAAACATTGTTTTAGCTTTTTGCCACAATGAATTATAGCCATTGTTGGCAATAGTTATTATTTTTTCAGCCCTTTCAGCTATGTTTTTATAATACTGATAGTCGCTTTCCACTTCACTATATTTTTTTCCTAAACTATCTCTTTGATTTTGTGGGAAATTCAAGTCGCTATCGTAAATAATTGTCGTTAATCGCTTTTTCTCAAATCCGTTCCACTTAAAATCTTTGTCATTTACTATTTTTTCCAATTCGATTACCAATTCCTCGCGATATTCATTGAGATTGTCAGATTCGTCAAATTCAGATTACTTTAGTAGGCAAGAGATAGCAGATATTTGATTCAAATCCGTAGATTGAATCAAAGTTTTAATCAATTCCGTTTGAGTTGGTTTCGGCAATCTGAATAATATTGGATTTCCTCCTCCGTGATATTCCGAATCAAGTTGAGTTTTTATCCATTCAGATTGGTCTCTTTGGTCAATATATTTAGTTTCCCATCCATCACTTTCGATTTGGGTCATTTCAGATGTCAATTTTTCAATTGATTTTCTATTTGTGATGAAATTCTCGATGTTCATTCTAATTATTGCCAACGATCTCGTATATCGCTTCAAGTTGCGATCGCTAAGAAACGAATATAGCTAA
>DTTX01000073.1:0-8614 GCA_012964435.1 Mesonia sp.
AACAAACAATCTGTTGCTCAATACGTAGCAGACGCTTTAGGAAAAGATGCTGAAGTTGTTGCTTTCGAAAGAGTTGCTTTAGGATAATTACTTCCTAATCAAAATAATGAAACCGCTTTCAAAAAATGAAAGCGGTTTTTTTATACATTACTTTTACAAATTCAGAATATCGTTATATTTGCACAACTCGATACAAAAGCTATGCAATACAAAAGAATTCTTTTAAAACTTTCAGGAGAAGCATTAATGGGTCAACGCCAGTACGGTATAGATCCTGAGCGTTTAGCAGAATATGCCAAAGAAATAAAAACTGTTGTAGATAAAGGAATTCAGGTAGCGATCGTGATTGGTGGCGGTAATATTTTTAGAGGTGTTGCCGGAGCCAGTAAAGGGATGGATCGTGTACAAGGTGACCATATGGGAATGTTAGCAACCGTAATTAACGGTTTAGCATTACAAAGTGCTTGTGAAGATGCAGGGATGGAAACTCGTTTACAATCTGCCGTTAAAATAAATGAAGTTGCCGAGCCTTTTATCAGAAGAAAGGCATTAAGACATTTAGAAAAAGGAAGAGTCGTTATTTTTGGAGGCGGAACCGGTAATCCTTATTTCACCACAGATTCTGCTGCGGTCTTAAGAGCTATTGAAGTAGAAGCAGATGTGATCTTAAAAGGAACGCGAGTAGATGGTATTTACACTTCAGATCCTGAAAAAGACAGAGAAGCTACTAAATTTGACTTTATAAGTTTTGATGATGTATTGAGAAAAGGCTTAAAAGTGATGGATACGACAGCATTCACACTAAGCCAAGAAAACGA
Organism: Mesonia sp.; assembly: GCA_012964435.1. Taxonomy (GTDB): domain Bacteria; phylum Bacteroidota; class Bacteroidia; order Flavobacteriales; family Flavobacteriaceae; genus Mesonia. The sequence continues at coordinate 819 of DTTX01000073.1, forward strand.
ATTACCAATTATTGTTTTTGATATGAATAAAGACGGAAATTTACTAAAAGTAGTTTCTGGAGAAAATATTGGGACGAAAGTTAATCTATAAGAATAACCAACAGGTTTTTAAAAATTATTGCGATGGATGAAGAAATTAAATTTATTGTAGATTCTGCAGAAGAGTCTATGCAAAAAGCGATCACTCATTTAGAAAAAGAACTTACTAAAATTAGAGCCGGTAAAGCGAGCCCTAATATGGTAAGCGGAGTAATGGTAGAATACTACGGAGCAAAAACTCCTTTAAACCAAGTAGGAAACGTAAATACTCCAGATGCTCGAACAATTTCTATTCAGCCATTCGAAAAGTCGTTGATTCAAGAGATCGAAAAAGCAATTCAGGTTGCTAATCTTGGTTTCAACCCAATGAATAATGGAGAAAGCGTAATTATTAACGTACCACCATTAACCGAAGAGCGTCGTAAAGAATTAGCAAAGCAAGCAAAAGCGCAAGCAGAAGATGCTAAAGTTGGCGTTAGAAACGACAGAAAATCTGCCAATAACGATATTAAGAAAACAGATGTTTCTGACGATGAAAAGAAAAATGCAGAGGTAGATATTCAAAATCTTACCGACAAATTTATCGATAAGATCGACAGCATTTTAGCTACTAAAGAAAAAGAAATTATGACGGTTTAACCCGTTAATTACTAAATTTTAATTAAAGCGACAATTTCTGTCGCTTTTTTTTGTTTTATTAGCCAAATATTAAAAATTCCCCAATGGCAAAGCCACTTTATGGTTTATTATTAATTTTTCTATGTTGCTGTTGCACATTAGCCTCTTACTCCCAAAACACAATTAACGGTTTAGTTAAAAGTGAATTAGACGGAGAAGGTTTGGCTTATGCTACCATTCAATTACAACCCTCACAAGAAAGTTTTCTTACCCAAGCCAACGGATCTTTTTCTATTGAAATTTCAGAAGAAACGACTAGTTTTTTAGTAAAATATATTGGTTATCGCCCAAAAGAAGTTCGTATTTCTGAAGCCGATTTTTACCAAATTAACCTTAAACCTAATCCAGAACAGCTCGACCAGGTTTTTATAAATTCATCAAACAACAAGGTTAACGCTATTATTCAGCAAGCGATCGACAACAAAAAACACAATAATCCTAAAAAACGATTCAACACTTACCGCTACAAAACCTACAATAAATTTATTATCGATAATGAAAACGCGGCGGGTTTAAATTTAACTGCAGATACTACGCAGAATAGCATTGAAACCGTTATTGAAGATGGAAGAAATTACTTGGCTGAAAAAAATAGTTTAATTGAATTTGAAGAAGGAAAAGGCGAAAAAGAAAGCATTTTAGCCACCAGAACTGCCGGATTTAAAGAACCGGTTTACGAATTACTCACCACCAACGTACAGTCGAATACTTGGTACGAAAAGTATTATGTGATCTTTGGTTCAGAATACAGTTCTCCCCTTTCAGATAAAGCCTTAAAAAATTACAGTTACAAAATTTTAGACACGACTGCTACAGAACGACCGGCTTATGTAATTTTATTTCAGCCTAAAAAGAGAAGTAAATTAGCGAGTTTAGAAGGTTTATTATACTTAGACACGTTGAATTTTGGGATTCAAAAAGCAGTCGGACAATTAAAAGGAAAAGCGAATCTAGAAGCTGTTGAAGAGTTCTCTTATTATGCTGAAGAAGATATTTGGTTTCCTAAAACTAACACTATCACTATAAAACCCGGAAGTTTAGATAAAGAAATTTCGATTTTTGGTGGTAACGTAGATATTGGTCGATTACCTACACAAAATCAAGAAGGTGAAAACTTGTATTTAAAATCGGTCTCAACCTATCAAGATGTTCAATTTAACGCTCCGGTAAACATAAAGAAAAACAGTAGCGCAGTAATGCTGATGCCAGATGCGACCAGCACTTCAGATAGTGTTTGGGAGAATTTAAGAACCATCCCATTTACTAGTCGTGACCAACAAACATTTAAGAAAGTTGATAGCATTATTAAAGCTAAAAATATTGATCGCAAAATTGAAGTACTTCAGCATTTTAATAATGGCTACTACCCATTAGGTTTTTTCGATTTCGATTTACGAACTTTATTAAAATACAATCAATATGAAGGTTTACGTCTAGGAGCTGGCGGAATCACCAATGAAAACCTTTCGTCTAAATTTAGGCTGCAAGGTTATGGCGTTTACGGTTTTAAAGATCGTGCAGTAAAATACAGTCTTGGCGGCGGAATCTCATTAAACAAACCCACCGGAACTTGGCTAAATTTTATTTATACCGATGATATTGCTGAAGTTGGTAGCTTTAAGTATTTAACCGATGCTCGCGTATATTCGTTATTCGAACCTCGACTGGTAAATATTAATTACTACTACAAGTACAAGAAAAGCCTAGTGAGTCTTCAGCATCAATTTACTCCGAAATTAATGAGTGAATTTCAGCTTTCTCATAATCGCATTTCACAAACAAGAGGTTATTTATTTCAACAAAATCAAAACCTATTTGCCGATTATACTATCTCGAAAGTTACTGCTTCTTTTCGTTGGTCGCCTTTTAGCGATTATTTAAAGTCACAAGACAGAAATATCGAGATCAAACAGGGTTTCCCGCAATTTAGCTTTCAAGCTACACAAGCCGTAAGTGATGTTTTAGGTAGTGATTTCACCTTTACTAAATTAGGCACCAAAATTAATTACACTTACGAGCGACTTAACCAAACCAGCACACAAGTAATTCTAGAAGGTAATTACGGTTTTGGCGATATTCCGCTTACGCATAGTTTTCACGCTTACCCAAACAATCCTGAAAAAGACAAAATCATGCAGCGATTTTCGGTAGCAGGAAGAAGAACCTTTGAAACAATGTATTTTAGTGAATTTTTTAGCGACCGTTTAGCCAACTTACAAGTAAAACATTTCTTGAGACGGTGGAATTTAGGAAAATACTCGAATCCGCAACTGGTGTTAATTACGCGTCACGCCATTGGTGATATGAGTAACAAAACCGACCATTTTGGAATAAATTTCAACACTTTAGAGCACGGTTATTCAGAATCTGGTTTCGAAATCAATAATATTCTTACCGGTTTTGGGTTAAATTTCGCTTATCGTTACGGTGCTTATCACTTGCCAAATTTTGAAGATAACATTGCTTTTAAATTTACATTTTATTTTAATCTTTAATTCAATTTTTCAATAGTTTATTACTAAGCATTTTATACCTTTGCGCCCGTAATTTTTTGATATGTCTAAAATTTTTAGTTTCGGGTTTTGGAATACCATCGCAGGGGTCATTCTAAGAAACCGAACCGCTATATTGATTCTTATTGCAGGTATCACGGTTTTTTTAGGAACCCAGTGGAAAAATATGCGCTTCTCCTATACCGAAGCCAACTTACTACCTGATCACCACGAAGTTAATCAAGAATATCAAAAATTTCTCAATCAGTTTGGCGAAGAAGGCAATGTACTTTTAGTTGCTTCTAACGATCCTACACTTTTTACTCCCGAAAAATTTAATGCGTGGAATGAGCTTGCTGAAAAGCTAGACTCTTTTCCTGAAGTTGAATATACAATTGGGATTGGTAAGCTGAAAAAACTTCAGAAATTCTCAAATCCGCCACGTTTTGAGCTGGTCGATTTAGTAAAAGAAGAACGCGTAAATCAAGAACAAGCTTCCAATTACAAGAAAGAATTATTCGATAGCCTGCCGTTTTACGAAGGCTTGGTTTATAGTAAGCACACCAACACCGTACAAACTGCAGTGTACATCAAAAAAGATATCGTTAATTCGAAGCAGCGAAAAATTTTCATCTTAGATGTTATTGAACCTTTGCTGAAAGATTTCGAAAAAGAACACAATTTAGAGCTACACGTTTCGGGAATGCCCTATATACGAACGCTAAATTCTCAAAACATTGTTGATGAGATCGGGCTATTTGTGGGTGGTGCTTTATTGGTGACTTCACTTATTTTCTTCTTTTTCTTTAGATCGTTTAGAGCCACGCTTATCTCAATGTTTACCGTAATTATTGGGGTAATGTGGTCGTTTGGATTCTTAGGGCTGTTGCATTATGAGATTACGGTGCTTACGGCAATTATTCCGCCGTTAATTATTGTGATCGGGATTCCGAACTGTATTTTCTTGATCAATAAATATCAACAAGAAATTAAAAATCACGGGAATCAAGCCAAATCTTTACAACGAGTAATTACCAAAGTAGGTAACGCCACGTTAATGACCAATGTGACTACCGCTTCCGGTTTTGCGACTTTTATTATTACTGAAAGTACACTTTTAAAAGAGTTTGGTATTGTGGCATCGATCAACATCTTGGCAATTTTCGTGCTTAGTTTATTGATCATTCCGATTATTTACAGCTATATGCCAAGACCTAAAGAAAAGCATTTACGTCATTTGGGTAAAACCTGGATCGAAGGTTTCGTCGATTGGATTCAGCGTACCGTAAGACACCGAAGAATCACGATTTATATTTGTTCTGTAGCTTTTCTTGCCGCAAGTATTATTGGTATTTATCAAATTAAAGTTTCCGGTAGTTTATTGGAAGACATGCCGAAAGATGCTGAATTTTTTAAAGACATTGAATTTTTTGAAGATGAATTCGACGGAATTATGCCGTTGGAAATTCTCATTAACACTAAACGAAAGAAAGGTGTTTTAAAACTTTCAACCTTAAAGAAAATGCAAGAGTTGGAAGAACTTTTAATCGATACTCCGGAGCTTTCTCAACCAGTTTCTGTGGTCGATCTAGTAAAATATTCAAAACAAGCTTACTATAATGGTAACCCTAAATATTACCAGCTACCAACTTCGCAGGAGCAAAACTTTATTTTCCCATATTTAAAATCACTTTCAGACGGCACCAGCGACCAACTGAATGCTTATGTAGATTCTACAGGACAATTTGCAAGAATGACTGTTTTTATGAAAGATGTGGGCACCGAAGAAATGGAACGTATTGAAGCAAATCTATGGCCGAAAATTCACGAAATTTTCCCAAAAGATCGTTATGAAGTAACCATGACCGGTAAAGCTTTAGTTTTCCAAAAAGGAACCAATTACTTAGTAAAAAACTTAGTGATCTCGTTAACCTTAGCGATTGTATTGATCGCCATTTTTATGGCTTGGATGTTCCGTTCGTTTAGAATGATCGTTATTTCGCTGGTTCCTAATTTACTTCCGCTATTAATTACCGCGGGAATGATGGGCTTTTTAGGCATCCCGATAAAACCGTCTACAATTCTAGTGTTTAGTATTGCTTTTGGTATTTCAGTGGACGATACGATTCACTTTTTAGCCAAATACCGACAAGAACTTAAAGCGCATAACTGGAAGATCAAAAAATCTGTATACCCTGCTTTACGTGAAACTACGGTAAGTATGTTTTATACTTCGATCGTATTGTTTTTCGGGTTCTCGGTATTTATGATTAGTAGTTTTGGAGGCACAAAAGCTTTAGGTGGTTTAGTTTCTGCAACGTTATTGTTCGCGATGCTTTCTAACTTATTATTGTTACCTTCTTTATTGCTTTCTTTAGAAAAGAATATTGCCAACAAGAAAACACTTAAAGAACCGCATTTACGTATTATCGCAAATGATGAAGATCTAGAGGAAGAAAATAATGAGACTGAAAATCGATAATCTTAGATCCATTAAAATTTAATAGTACTTCTTTTTTAAGCTATCTCGAAAAATTTATCTTTGCTCTTCAAAAAAAATAAAGATGAAACACACAAAAATTGCTGAATTATTAGAAAGCGACCACTTTTTACAAGATTTTACCGCTAAAGGTTGGGTTCGCGCCTTTAGAAGTAATCGTTTTATTGCTTTAAACGACGGTTCTACCATCAATAATTTGCAATGTGTGTTAGATTTTGAAAACACTCCGGAAGAAATTCTCAACGAAATCAATATCGGAGCAGCCATCTCGGTAACCGGAACTTTAAAAGAAAGTGAAGGTAAAGGACAACGCGTAGAGATCGAAGTGAAAAACATCGAGATCTTAGGAACTGCCAACCCGGAAGAGGTAAAGAAAACCATTCTTTCTCCTAAACGTCATACGCTAGAAAAATTAAGAGAGCAAGCACATTTACGCGTGCGCACCAATACGTTTAGCGCCGTAATGCGAGTACGTTCTCAATTATCGTTTGCAGTGCATCAATATTTTAATCAAAACGGTTTTAATTACGTAAACACGCCAATTATTACCGGTAGTGATGCTGAAGGCGCCGGAGAAATGTTTAAAGTCACGAATTTCGATTTAAACAATGCTCCAAAAAATGAAGATGGCTCAATTAACTATAAAGAAGATTTCTTCGGAAAAGAAGCCAATCTTACGGTTAGCGGACAGTTAGAAGGAGAAACTTACGCTTTAGGTTTAGGGCAAATTTATACTTTTGGACCAACCTTTAGAGCAGAAAACTCCAACACTTCTCGTCACTTAGCAGAGTTTTGGATGATCGAGCCAGAAGTCGCTTTTTGCGATTTAGATGGCAATATGGATCTTGCTGAAGATTTCATCAAACACGTTATTAATCACGTGTTAGACAATTGTGATGATGATCTGGCTTTCTTAGAAAATAGAGTAATTCAAGAAGATAAATCGAAGCCACAAGCCGAGCGTGCGCCAATGGCTTTACGTGAAAAATTACGCTTTATTGTAGATAATAACTTTAAACGCGTAAGCTATACCGAGGCGATCGATATTTTAAAGAACTCGAAGCCTAACAAAAAGAAAAAATTCAATTATATCATTGAAGAATGGGGAGCAGATCTACAAAGTGAACACGAGCGTTACTTGGTTGAAAAACACTTTAAATGTCCGGTGATTTTATTTGATTATCCGGCAAATATCAAAGCATTCTACATGCGTTTAAATGAAGACGGTAAAACCGTTCGCGCGATGGATATTCTTTTCCCTGGTATTGGAGAAATTGTAGGAGGTTCGCAACGAGAAGAGCGTTTAGATATTTTACAAACAAAGATGAAAGAATTAGGTGTAGATGAAAAAGAATTATGGTGGTATCTAGACACCCGTAGATTCGGAACTTGTGTACACAGTGGTTTTGGTTTAGGTTTTGAGCGTTTAGTTTTATTTGCTACAGGAATGACGAATATTCGCGACGTGATCCCTTACCCAAGAACTCCAAAAAGCGCTGAATTTTAATCTTTGAATAAAGTTATATTTACAAATAATAAGACCTCACAAGTTTTTAAAGCCTGTGAGGTTTTTTATTTTTATCTGAATGAAAATCATCGAAAAACATATAGTTCCAAAAAACGTAGAACCGATTCGTTTACAGGAATATGCTGTCGGAATTTTTAATACGCTTCCAAGCCGTAGCGGAATTAAAAAAGCCATCAAAAAACAACTCATTCTTTTAAACGGAAAACCGGCCAATACCGGTGATTGGATTGAAGAAGGGCAATTATTGGAGTTGTTAGCAGAAGAACTTCCGCAGAAAAAAATTTTTCAGTTGAAACTTCGTGTAATTTTTGAAGATGAATTTCTGGCGGTGATTGAAAAACCTTCCGGTTATCCTACCAACGGCAATTATTTTAAAACTATCGAAAATGCGCTTCCGCATAACCTAAAAACTTCCGAAGAAAAAGATGCACTTCCCCACCCGATTCCCGTGCATCGTTTAGATAATCCTACTAGCGGACTTTTGATTATAGCCAAAACCAAAAATGCTCAAGTAAAGTTGAATCAGGCTTTTGAGGCGAAAGAAATTCAGAAATCATAT
>DTTX01000073.1:8624-95374 GCA_012964435.1 Mesonia sp.
AGCAATTGAGCGCTTTGAGGGAACTAATAAAACTGGAGCTATAATTTCAAAAGGAGTTTTTAATTCAGCTATTGAAGGAAAAAATGCTGAAACTCAATTTCAATTAAAAGAAACCTTTAAGAAAAATAAAAAAACGTTCTCACTTGTAGAACTATTCCCGACAACCGGGAGAACGCATCAGATAAGAATTCATCTCAGCAAAAACGGCAATCCGATCGTTGGCGATGAGACTTATGGTTCTTCAGAAAAAATAAAAGGAATTCTATTAGCGGCGCATTCGTTGAAATTTCAACATCCTATTACCAACGAAACTTTATATTTCGAAAATAACTTTCCGAAGAAATTTCAAAAATTTATGGCTTAGTGATGGGTTTTGTAGAAGCTTAACAAAATTTTGGTAACAATTGTCGTGCCAATTTCGTTAATTTTGTAGTAAGTAATAAATCGACCCATGCTAAAGCAACAGTTAAAATTTAAATTATCGCAAAAGCTATCGCCGCAACAAATACAGCTCATGAAGCTTATACAGTTGCCTACGCAAGCTTTTGAACAACGTGTAAAGCAAGAGTTGGAAGACAATCCTGCTTTAGATAGTGGTAAAGAAAAAACGGACGAATACGAGTTTGAAGATGAATTTAAAAATGAGGAGCAAGACAACGATTCTGAAGTTATTGAAACCGAAATTGATGTAGATGAATATTTAAGTGATGACGAAATCCCAAATTATCGTTTACAAGCCAATAATTATAGTAGTGATGATGAAGAAAAAAGTGTGCCTTATGCATCGGGTACAAGTTTTTCTCAGCATCTAAAAACACAACTGCAAACTTTCCGCCTGAAAGAAGAAGAGATGAAAATTGCTGAATTTCTTGTAGGAAGCGTTGATGAAAGTGGTTACATACGTCGCGATGTTCCCGATATTGTAGATGATTTGGCATTTACTCAAAATGTTTATACCGATGAAGAAATGGTAGAACGTATTTTTAAAATCGTACATCAGTTAGATCCGGCGGGAGTTGGCGCAAGAAGTTTGCAGGAATGTTTATTGATTCAGCTGAAGCGCAAAAATCCGACAGCAAGCGTAGAATTAGCAATAGAAATGCTCGATAAAGCTTTTGATCAATTTACGAAGAAGCATTATAACAAATTACTTTCTAAGTTCGATATTAGTGAAGATCAGCTTCGTGATGCTATTGAAGAAATTGAGCATTTAAATCCGAAACCTGGAGGCTCATATGCAGGTAATTTAAGACCTGTAGAACACGTTACCCCAGATTTCACGATAAAGATTAAAGATGGCGAGCTAGAGCTTTCTCTAAACGGCAGAAACGCTCCGCAAATGCATGTCTCTAGAGATTATAGCAATATGCTCAAGGGCTATAAAGAATCTAAGAACAAAACCAAAGAGCAGAAAGATGCGGTGATGTTTATTAAACAAAAGTTAGATTCTGCCAAATGGTTTATTGAAGCGATAAAACAACGTCAAGAAACACTTTTTGTGACGATGAGCGCAATTATGCATCATCAAGAAGAATATTTTTTAAGTGGTGATGAACGTGATCTAAAACCAATGATCTTAAAAGATATCGCCGAAGAAATAGAAATGGATGTTTCGACCGTTTCTCGTGTAGCAAACAGTAAATATGTAGATACACCTTACGGAACGAAACTAATTAAAGAGTTCTTTTCTGAATCGATGAAAAACGATCAAGGTGAAGATGTTTCTACTCGAGAGATCAAGAAAATTTTAGAAATTACTGTGGGTGAAGAAGATAAGAAAAAGCCTTTAACCGATGATAAACTTTCAAAAATATTGAAAGACAAGGGTTATCCTATTGCCCGAAGAACAGTTGCTAAATATCGTGAGCAATTAGATATTCCGGTAGCGAGATTGCGTAAAGAAATTTAAATGAAGTGGTTTATTAAACTGGCATCCTATCTGTTTCATCCCTTATGGATGCCTTTTTTTGGAACTGTAATATATTTTAGAATAAGTCCGCGTTTCTTACCGGAACCAATTATTAAAGCAAAGCTTTTAGCCATTGCTATTCTTACGATTTTTATTCCGATCGTTTTTTATTTTTTGCTGAAGAATTTACGGCTTGTAGAATCTATTCAACTTAAAAATGTAAAAGAGCGACGTTTACCAATGTTGTTTTTCTGTATCATCCTTTTAACCGTACTCAATTTTATTCTACAAAATGAAGAGTTTTTGCTGTTGTATTACTTTTTCACAGGAATTTTATATACGTCTATGCTTGCGTTCTTATTAAATATCTTCAAATTTAAAGTTAGCCTTCATATGATGGGAATTGCAGGTTTAACTGCGTTTTTAGTTTGTGCAAGTATCATCTATGGAACCAATATTACTTACTTTATTGCTTTTTTATTATTCGGGATAGGATGGACAGCTTCTTCTAGAATACAAGCGAAAGCACACACTTCAATAGAATTAATAATAGGCTTAGTAATTGGCGCACTACCACAATTACTTCTTCTTATAGTTAAAAACTTTGTTTTATAAAATATAAAAAGTAAGACCGATCTTTAAAGGATGAAGACCAATTTCTCGATTAACATCTGTTGTACGAGCGTCGAACATAGGATCTAAGCTGTAATAAAAATGAAAATTGAAAGTATTATAACCAAAAGTAAACATTACACCATAACGCCACTTATTTAATTCATCTACTTTGGTTTGTGTAATATTATTACCTTCACCTTCATACCTAGATTTAAAATGATAAATATAGCTGGCTTTTACCCCGGCGTAAATTCTCCAGAACTTATAAGTATCGGGAGTGCTACTTCGCCATCTAAACTCCAAAGGAAATTCAACTAAATAATTGGTGAATCTATTCTTGCTATAATCGATATCATCATCTAAAATATAGAATTCACTTTCGTCGTTCGCATTTTCGGTTACTAAAAGGTTTTGACCGTAGGTGTTTACCGACCAACCTACACCCGGAGCGATGGCAAATGTCCTTTTTTTATTAATAGGAAAATCTCTTAAATAACCTAATTGCAATCCTCCTGAAAAACCTGACTGACTAATTCCTTTAGGACGGTTCATTAATAAGTTAAAAGTGAAACCAAAATAAAATTGATCTTCTCGATACAAGCTATCTATTTTATTATCTCCTACAACTATAGAATCATTTATTGGTTCATTTTCTTCTTGCGCATGAAGAACTATCGAGATTAAAGAAATTAGTATGAGAAAGAAAAAATTTTTCATATTTAAAAAGTAACTAAAAAAAGCTTATAAATAAAAAACATCCAACAAATGTTGGATGTTTTTTTATATACGAACAACAAGTACGTTTATTCTAAATTTTGAGAAGCATCACCATTTTTAGTCGTATAGTTTATACGATAAGCTTCAGCTCTTCTCAATTCATACTTAATATCGGTTACAAGCCCCATATTAGTATCACCATCTACTTTTAATGAAGTGGTTAATTTATTCTTTAATTCTTCACGTTTAGATCCGCGTTCTTCAATAATGAATTGCTTAATGTCACTAACATCAGCAAACTTATCGTTTAACTGGATTCTAGCTTCTGTACCAAATTGTTTTTGGTAACGAGCACTAGGCTTACCAGCATAGATATACATTACTAAATCTTTCTTCTGAAGTTTTTCTACTTGATCTGCGTATGGAAGTTCGTTTTCAATCATTAACGTATTCTCACGCATTACTGTAGCAACCATAAAGAAGAATAAAAGCATAAATACGATATCTGGCAACGATGCTGTTGAAATTGCCGGTAAATCACCACTTTTTTTCTTTTTAAATTTAGACATAATTATAGGTTATTAGTCTTATTAATTACTTTCTTTAGGTTCTGCTTCAGATAATTTTAAAGGAAATAAGTCTCTTACCGTCTTAATTTTTTCCTCTAATTGATCTTTATTACCGTTATACTGAGCATCGTTGAAATCTGCTTCCATTTCTGTAAAGCTCATCCCGAACAATCTGTTTGCTTCTCTATTTCTTAAGAAATTGTAAGCTGCCACAAGCTCATTTTGTATAGCGATATAAGTAGAATAATCTGTTTCTCTCGTTTGCTGTAATAAAATTACAGCTTTATTAGGATTGTCTGATGATGCAGGATCTGCTTTACCTTGACAGTAATCACAACCTGAACCTCCATTATCTAAGAAGTCGATAGCAGCTTGACGAACGTCTTTAAGCTCCATTTCTCTTTCTTCAACCAAAATATCATTCTGTTGATTAATTAAAACCTGAAAGATATTCTTCTTTTTTAATGGTGGTGGATCTACAGGCTCATCTTGTATTGGCGGCAATTTCCTATTTAAACCAGCATCGGTTTCAATAGTAGTTGTTACCAAAAAGAAGATTAACAGCAAGAAAGCAATATCTGCCATTGAACCTGCATTAACTTCTGGTGCACTTCTTTTTGCCATAATTAATTTATTTTGCTAATTTTTTAACTCCTGAGAAAACCATTGCTCCAATCGCTACTGCTGCTAAAATGTAAAATACAATTAGACCTGCACCAACCCATTTAGAAGCATTTGCAGAAAGCATTTCGCCATTGTTCATTTCAGTTTCTACTCCATTAGCAAGCAAGTATCCTGCCAAAATTATTACAGCAAATACACCAATCGATAAAAGTGTCTTCTTGATATCACCGTTAATTAAATCTTTGATCACTGAAACACCCACTAAAACAATAATAGCTGCAATTACAATGTAAGATAACCACATTATCGGTTCTAAGACGCTCGACTGTAAGTCTGCTGATGTCTCTATAGCATCATCACCGGTAATAACTACTCTTGCTAAAAGCACAAGACCAATTACACCAATAAGGATCGCTAAATATTTTAAAACTTTATGTAAAGTCATAATTATTAATCTGTATTAAATTACTTTCTTCTTTTGTAGTCTACTAAGATGTCAATTAAAGTAATTGATGCATCTTCCATATCGTTAACGATACTATCGATTTTTGCGATAATATAGTTATAGAAAATCTGAAGGATAATAGCTACAATAAGACCGAATACAGTTGTTAAAAGTGCTACTTTAATACCACCTGCTACAAGTGAAGGTTGCATATCACCAGCTGCCTGAATTTTATCGAATGCTTCAATCATACCAATTACCGTACCCATGAAACCAAGCATCGGTGCAAGTGCGATAAATAAAGATACCCAAGAAACGTTTTTCTCTAACTGTCCCATTTGAACACCACCGTAAGCCACAACTGCTTTTTCTGCAGCTTCTAAGCTTTCGTCTGCTCTATCTAAACCTTGGTAATAGATAGAAGCAACAGGTCCTTTTGTATTTCTACAAACATCTTTTGCAGCTTCAACACCACCACTATTTAATGCATCTTCTACTCTTTGAGCTAATTTTTTAGAATTAGTGGTAGATAAATTTAAGAAAATGATACGCTCGATCGCGATCGCTAAACCAAGAATTAAACATAAAAGTACGATCCCCATAAACGCCGGACCTCCTTCTATAAAACGTCTTTTTAATTCTTGATGAAAACTTACGTTTTCTTCTGTCGCTTCTTCTACAGCACCTTCATCTTCATCTTGTACGATGTAACTAGTTGCCTGAGCGAAATCGTTTACACTATTTGTCGCTTGAACATTAAGGCCACTAAAAACCATAACTGTAGCGATTACCAGAATAGAAAATAATCTTTTCATTACTTGTTGTCTTAATTTAATTAGTTAAAGGGTTAAATATATAAAAATTATTACTCATTAAAAATCTTAATTTAGCAGAGAGGAAGGGATTCGAACCCTCGATACGCTTTTGACGTATACACACTTTCCAGGCGTGCGCCTTCGACCACTCGGCCACCTCTCTATACAACGCTAAATTTTCAGCATTATTTATTAGGCGTGGCAAATAACAAAAAAAAATTCTCTCATTCAAGCCTCGTACGTTAATTTTATAACATTTCTCCTCTTAAAGAGGTTTCAAAGATAGTTTTGAATACTTTTGGAGCGAGATTTTTTGGTAACAAATACATTAATTTGGCTATCGCTGCTTCTGTAGTTATATCTTTACCAGAAACTACACCTAAAGATTTTAGCTTTGTACTGGTCTCATAATGCCCCATAATCACACTACCACCTACACATTGCGTAACATTCACAATTTTAATGCCTTTTTTAATAGCATCTTTAATTATATCGGTAAACCATTTCTCGTTACAGGCATTACCGCTTCCGTAAGTTTCTAACACGATCCCTTTTAAACTATCTAAGTTTATAAAATGCTTGAGTGATTTTTCGTTTATACCGGGAAAGATCTTAATAATGATCACATTATTATCTAATTCTCGATGAAGAAAAAACTTTTTTCTACCATGAATACGCTTTAGCAGCGATTCATTTACCTGTAATTCTACTCCAGATTCTGCTAATGGCGGATAATTTGGTGATGCAAAAGCTTCAAAATGTGATGCATTTACTTTTGAGGTTCTGTTAGCGCGATAGAGTTTGTATTCAAAATATAAGCCTACTTCACGAATTACACTTTTACCGTTTTTCTTTAACCCCGCTAACTGAATTGAAGTAATTAAGTTCTCTTTGGCATCGGTTCTTAAATCTCCAATAGGCAATTGCGAACCGGTATAAATAATAGGTTTATTCAAATTTTCAAGCATAAAACTTAATGCCGAAGCAGAATACGCCATTGTATCGCTACCGTGCAAGACCACAAAACCATCATATTGCTCGTATTTTTCTTCAATGATCTCGGCAATTTTCAAGTAATATTCCGGATTCATATTAGAAGAATCGATAGGCACTTCGAAACTCAGCGTTTCAATTTCGTGTTCTAAATGCTTCAGCTCAGGAATGTTTTGCAATAATTCATCAAAATTAAAAGCTTTTAAAGCACCAGATTCGTAATCTTTGATCATACCAATGGTTCCGCCGGTATAGATGAGAAGGATTTTAGAGATGTTTTCGTGCATAATTTTACTTAATTTGAAAAATTTCTAAGGCATTTTCAGTAGTAATTTCTGCTATTTCTTCTACTGAAGTATCATAAACTTCAGCTAATTTTTCAGCAACTTTTACCACATAGGCACTTTCGTTTCTTTTGCCTCGGAAGGGCTTTGGCGCTAAGTAAGGAGCATCGGTTTCAACCACAATATGTTTCAGATCAATTTCATTTAAAAACTTGTCGATCTTCCCATTTTTAAAAGTGACTACGCCACCAATACCTAACTTCATATTATACTGAAGCGCTTGTTTTGCTTGCGCTAAAGTTCCAGTAAAACAATGAAAAATCCCGAAAAGATCATCGCCTTTTTCTTCTTCTAAAATTTCAAAAACCTCATCGAAGGCATTTCTACAATGAATCACGATCGGCAACTCATACTTTTTCGCTAACTTAATTTGCTTTCTAAACGCATCTTGCTGAATCTCCAATGTCGATTGATCCCAATAGAGATCGATCCCAATTTCGCCAATCGCATAAAATTTACGCTTTGCTAATTCTTCTTCAACGTGACTTAGTTCTTCCTCATAATTTTCTTTGACTGAAGTAGGATGAAGCCCCATCATTAAATACATTCGATCGGGAAATGCTTGTTCTAGATCGTACATAGCCTGCGTAGTTTGAGAATCGATCGCCGGAATGTAAAATTTATCGACACCATCGGCAATGGCGCGCTCAATCATTTCATTTCTATCTTCTGCAAAAGCATCGCTATATAAATGGGTATGCGTATCTATTAATTTCATGAAAATTCAAATTTATCTATGCTAAAGCAGCTCCACTTCAATCTTTATACGATTGGACTAAAGCTTTTTCATTTCGCAAAACTAATTTAAATTCTTCGTCTATCTTTGCTGAAAAAAGAAGAATGTCGAGCTTGCGAAAATTTTTAACAGAAAAAGGCTATCACCGCATCAAATTAACAACCACTGCAACCAATCATTTAGAACTGAGTGCTGAAATTAATGGAATTCAAGGAAATTTTATTTTAGATACCGGAGCATCAAGTTCTTGTGTTGGTAAAGAAATGGTGGAGCACTTTAAACTTTTTGCTGAAGATAGTAATGTGCGTGCCGCCGGAGCAGGCGCCACGAATATGCTTACACAGGTTTCTACCAAAAACACTTTACAGATAAAAGATTGGCGAAAGAAAAAAATAGATTTGGTCGTTTTTGACCTTAGCCACGTAAACCAAGCTTTAACCGACCACGATGCTGAAAAAGTTCACGGAATTATCGGTGCCGACGTGCTAAAAAAAGGAAAAGCGGTGATCGATTATAAATCGAAATGCTTGTTTTTGAAGTAATCATTTTATACCAAAATTAAAGTTGAATATTCTTTAAGATCATTAAAAATTACAGATATTCAAAAACATAAAAAAAGCCTTCATTATTCAATGAAGGCTTTTTATTTATAGAAATACGTTTTGTTTTTATAATTCTAGGGCTCTTTTAATATCGCCGTCCATTAGTAATTCTTCAGGACTTTCTAGCGCTTCTTTAATCGCCACTAAGAAACCAACAGATTCTTTACCGTCAATAATTCTGTGGTCGTAAGAAAGTGCTAAGTACATCATTGGTCTAATTTCAACCTTACCATCTACCGCTACCGGACGCTCAATAATATTGTGCATTCCTAAAATACCACTTTGTGGCGGGTTGATGATTGGTGTTGAAAGCATAGAACCAAAAACTCCTCCGTTAGAGATCGTGAATGTACCTCCGGTCATTTCATCTACCGTAATCTTACCATCTCTTGCACGAAGTGCTAAGCGTTTTACTTCTGCCTCAACGCCTCTAAAGCTTAAATTCTCTGCATTTCTAATTACAGGAACCATTAACCCTTTTGGCCCTGAAACCGCAATACTAATATCTTTATAATCGTAAGTAATCATTTCTTTACCGTCGATCATACTATTTACTGCAGGATATTGCTCTAAGGCTCTAATCACCGCTTTTGTAAAGAAAGACATAAAACCTAAACTCACATCGTGTTTTGCCTTAAAGTCTTTTTTATATTTTTTTCTTAATTCAAAAATAGCCGACATATCTGCTTCGTTGAACGTGGTAAGCATTGCTGTTTCATTCTTAGCACTTACTAAACGCTCTGCAACTTTACGACGAAGCATCGACATTTTCTTACGAGATTCGCTACGACTGCCGTTACCCGGAGTTCCCATCGATGGTTTTGCTTTAACTGCGTCATCTTGAGTAATTCTTCCGTTTTTACCGGTTCCTTTCACATCTTTTGCATCGATGCCTTTTTCTGCTAAAGTTTTCTTAGCTGCCGGAGAAGGAGTTCCTGTAGCATAATTTTTATCGTCTTGTTTTTGTTCTGGAGTCGAAGATTTTGAAGGCTCTTCAGTTTTAGCATCTGCTTTATCACTGTTATCTTCTTTAGCTTCTTCTTGTCTTTCTGCTTCCTCTTTTTCAGCAGACTTTCCACCACCAGGTTTTTCTGCTTCAGTATCGATCAAGCAAACCACTTCACCTACTTGCACAGCGTCACCTTCTTCTGCTTTTAAGGTAATAATTCCGCTTGCTTCAGCAGGTAATTCTAGTGTTGCTTTATCACTATCTACCTCTGCAATCGCCTGGTCTTTCTCTACATAATCGCCATCTTCTACAAGCCATTCTGCGATTTCAACTTCTGTAATTGATTCCCCTGGTGAAGGGACTTTCATTTCTAAAGCCATAATTTAAATAATTTCGGTATCGTATTTCTAAAGTTAATCATTAATTGTTTTATCGAAAACACTATCGATCACTCTTTCGTGTCTTCTCTTAAATCTTACAGCACTACCTGCTGCCGGTGCTCCGTAGAATTTTCTACTGCAAACTCTAAAATCTCTCATTTCATTTAAATGAAGTAACAAGTGAGAATAAGCTCCCATGTTTCTTGGCTCTTCTTGCGCCCAGACTAAATCGTCTACATTTTCGTATTTATTGATGATTTCTTTGATTCTGCTCGTTGGGATCGGGAATAACTGCTCCAATCTTACTAACGCCACATCATCTCTTTCTTCTTTTTCTTTTCTATCTAACAGATCGTAATAGAACTTACCGGTACAGAAGACTAAGGTTTTAATCTTTTTAATATCTGCATTCGGATCGTCTAATACCGTTTGGAAACTCCCTTCAGCCAATTCTTCTTTTGTTGAAATAACTTTCGAGTGTCTCAATAAACTCTTCGGAGTAAATACAATAAGTGGTTTTCTAAAACCTACTTTTACTTGTCTTCTTAATAAATGGAAAAAGTTAGCCGGTGTTGTAACGTCTGCTACATACATATTATCTTTTGCGCAAAGCTGAAGATATCTTTCCATTCTTGCTGAAGAGTGCTCTGCTCCTTGGCCTTCGTAACCGTGAGGCAATAACATTACTAAACCATTTTGTAATTTCCACTTATCTTCTGCAGCAGAAATATATTGATCTAGCATAATTTGCGCACCGTTACTAAAGTCTCCAAATTGCGCCTCCCAAATGGTTAAGGTTTTAGGGTTTGCCATTGCATAACCGTAATCAAAACCTACCACACCATATTCTGAAAGTAGCGAATTATAAATATAGAAATGACCTTGCTCGTCTGCAATTTGATTATGCAACACCACTTCTTCTTCGCTTTCTTCAACTTTTAAAACTGCGTGACGGTGAGAGAATGTACCACGCTCCACATCTTGACCGGTCATTCTTACATTATGACCTTCTTTTAGCAAAGTACCATAAGCTAAAAGTTCTGCCATACCCCAATCTAACTTATTGGTTTCGAAATACATTTTATTCCTAGCATCAATAAGTTTAGTAACTTTTCTTAAGAATTTTTTATCTTCCGGTAAGTTGGTAATTTTTTCTGCAACCGTAGTTAATTCATCTAAATCGACTTTAGTATCTACAGTTTCCATCATATCGCTTTCAGTGGCATAAGAATAACCTTCCCACTCATCTTGCATGATCGGAGTAATTACTGTAGTTTCTTCTTTACGCGAACTCTCTAAGCTATCTTCAAGATTATCTTTATAATCTTTTTCTAGTTTCTGAACATAATCTTTCTCGATAATACCATCTTTCACTAATTTTTCAGCGTAGATATCTCTCGTATTATCGTGCTTTGCAATTGCCTTATATAATTTTGGCTGCGTAAAACGAGGCTCATCACCTTCGTTATGACCATACTTTCTGTATCCTAAAAGATCGATAAATACATCTCGACCAAATTCCGTTCTGAAATCTAAGGCAAATAAAATCGCATGTACTACAGCCTCTGCATCATCGGCATTTACGTGTAGTACCGGAGACAATGTTACTTTTGCAACATCTGTACAATAAGTAGAAGATCTTGCGTCTAGGTAATTGGTGGTAAATCCGATTTGGTTATTTACAACAATATGAATAGTTCCTTCTGTTCTATAGCCTTCTAATTGCGCCATTTGAACAGTTTCATAAACTACTCCTTGCCCCGCGATCGCTGCATCACCATGAACTATGATCGGCAATACACTTTTTGGCGAACCTAAATAATGCCCATCTTGTTTTGCTCTAGAAATACCTTCTACAACCGGACCTACTGTTTCTAAATGTGAAGGGTTTGGTGCGATATTTAAGTTGATATCTTTACCACTATCGGTCGATCTACAAGAGGTCCAACCTAAGTGATATTTCACATCACCGTCAAACACTTCTTGCTCGTAATCTTTGCCATCAAACTCGCTAAAAATATCTTTAGCGCTTTTCCCAAAAATATTCGTCAAGGTATTTAAACGACCACGGTGAGCCATACCCATAACAAATTCTTTCACTCCTTTTTCTGCAGCAGCTTCAATAAGCGCATCAAGTGCGGGAATTAAACTCTCTCCACCTTCTAAAGAGAAACGTTTTTGACCTACATATTTAGTGTGTAGAAAACTCTCGAAAGAAACAGCTTCGTTTAATTTTTTAAGAATATGCTTTTTTTGATCATCAGAAAATTTCGGATGATTTTCATTAACATTCAACTTCTGCTGAATCCATTGAATTTCTTCCGGTTTTCTAATATACATGTATTCAATACCTATCGACTCGCAATAAATATTCTTTAGGTGTTGAATTATATTTTTTAATGAAGTAGTCCCTAATCCTAAAATCTCTCCTGCAGAAAATTCTGTTTCGAGATCTACTTGTTCTAAACCAAAATTCTCAATATCTAAAGTAGGCTCATACTTTCTTCGCTCACGAACAGGATTTGTTCTGGTAAATAAATGACCTCGAGTACGATAACCATCGATAAGCTGAACTACCTGAAATTCTTTTAAAACGTTATCGGGAATATTTACAACAGTACCATTTCCCGGTTCTTTAATGGTATTATTTTCCGAAGAAGTTTCAGTTTCATCAACTACACTTAGTCCTTTTCCAAAATCGAATCCTTGAAAAAAAGCTCTCCAACTCGGTTCTACACTGTCAGGAAACTGCAGGTATTGATCGTAAAGTTCTGCAAAATATGCGGTGTGTGCCGCATTTAGAAATGAAAATTGATCCATAGATAGGAATATACACTTATGTTTTTAAAACATTGTCAAAAATACAATTTTTACAAGATATAGACCGAAATAAATTATAAATTTCTACTATAGTTGAAGATATTTTTCTCTATAGCATTGAGACTTTATGAAAATTTAACAAAGTTTATGCAATCGATTACTATATCGTTCTTGTTAATAAACTTTCGCCTAAGTCTTTTAAAATTTGCTTTTGCTCTCTTTTAATATCTAAATTTTCTAAAAGATCGAATGCTTTTTGAGTGTAATCGTGAATCGCATTTTTTGTTTTATCTGCAGCACCACATTCTTCAAATAACTGTTTTACCGCTTCAACTTTTTGAGAACTATCTGAAGGAAATATGGTATACAAATGTCTTAATTGCTCAGCTTCTTGCTCTGGTAAATTCTTCAAAGCCTGCAAATACAAATAGGTTTTCTTATTTTCAATAATATCGCCACCTACCTGCTTTCCAAAGGTTTTTGGATCGCCAAATGCATCTAAATAATCGTCTTGTAACTGAAAAGCAATTCCTATTAAACGACCGTATTCATAAATTTCTTTTTGAAGTGATTTAGGTGCGTTAGCAACGATCGCTCCCATTTCTAAAGATGCACCTACTAAAACTGCTGTTTTATATTCGATCATGGTAAGATATTCTTCAATAGAAACATCATCTCTAGTTTCAAAATCGATATCATATTGTTGACCTTCACAAACCTCGATCGCTGTTCTGCTAAATAATTTTGCTAGCTCTTTAAATTGATGACCTTCGTAATTCTCAAACAACTGGTAAGCTTTGATCAGCATAGCATCACCCGAAAGAATACCGGTATTTATATCCCACTTTTCATGAACGGTAGCTTTACCTCTTCGCAAAGGAGCATCATCCATAATATCGTCGTGAACTAACGAGAAGTTATGAAAAACCTCGATCGCTAAAGCCGCATCTAATGCTTTTTTATATGAAGTACCACAGGCTTCAGCAGCAATTAAAACTAAAACCGGGCGTAAGCGCTTTCCTCCTAACTGTAGAATATACGAGATCGGCTCATAGAGATTTACCGGTTCTTTTTCCGACAAACTACTCTTTAAATAATTTAAAAACTCTTCTCGATAGAAAGAAATATCGCTCATAGCAAAAAATTTCGGCTAAAATACCATAATTCATCGATTTTAAAACCTCGAAAATTATTTAATAATTATTTAACGAAAAACTTTGGAAACTTTTTTTGTTTTCAAAGTTTCCGTGTTACTTTTGCCCCCCGATTATGAAAGAAGATATTTTAGATACCGCTACAGAAATGTTTTTAAGCTTAGGCTTTAAAAGCGTTACGATGGATGATATTGCTGAAAAACTTAGCATATCTAAAAAGACCATTTACAGCCATTTCCCCAACAAAGGAAAATTGGTTGAAGCTTGTGCAATTGAGTTATTTAATTGCATTACCGAAGGAATCGACAAAATTATTGCTGAAGAGCATAACCCGATCGATGAACTTTTAAAAATTCACGAATTTATTTTAAAAAGACTTAAAGAAGAAAAAGCCTCTCCGCAATTTCAACTTTGTAAGTACTACCCTAAAGTCGATGAAACCCTTAAAGACTTAAAGGTTGAACGAATGAAATTAAGTATTGGCAATAATTTAAAGCGAGGAAAAGAAAACGGGTATTACCGTAAAGACATTGATAATGAGATCGTACTCAACTTTTATTTTATGACTTTAGAAGGAATAAAAGACAGTGAATATTTCCCTATGGATAAATATACAATTCCATATTTAGTAAATCACTTTTTAGACTATCACTTTAGAGCCATTGCCTCACAAAAAGGGCTAGAATATATTAACAACCTTAATCTTAATCACAACTCATGAGAATTTACTTAAGTTGTTTTCTACTTATTTTTAGTGCAACACTATTTGCACAAGAAAGCACTACGAGCAAAGAAATTTATGCTTTTAGCTTGGAAGAAGCGATTGATTTTGCTTTAGACAGTAGTTACACAGCCATAAACGCAAAGAGAGATATTGCAGCTGCCGCAAAGAAAAAATGGGAAACTACTGCAGATGGTTTACCACAAATTAGTGGAGCTGTAGATTACCAAAACAACCTCAAGCAACCTGTACAATTAATACCCGCAGAATTTTTTGGCGGTCCTCCTGGAACATATTCTCCAGTGGTATTTGGAACAAAACAAAATCTTTCTGCAACGGCTACGGCAAGCCAATTATTGTTTGATGGCTCATATATTGTAGGAGTTCGTGCGGCTAAAACTTTCGAGAAATACACCACGACCAATGCAGAACGTACCGCTTTAGAAATTCGGCAAGATGTGATCGACGCTTACGGAAATGTTTTATTAGCTGAAGAAAGCGTTTCAATTTTAAAAAGTAACAAAGACAACCTTCAAGATAATCTGGAAGAAACTCGTAAAATTTACGAAAACGGATTACAAGAAGAAGAAAGTGTCGAGCAGTTACAGATAACTTACTTACAAATAAGTAATGAATTAAATAATGCAGAACGTTTAGTAGCTATTGCACGTGACGCTTTAAAACTTACACTAGGCATTTCTTTAGACAAAGAAGTGAACCTTATCGATAATTTAGAAGGTTTAGTAGAAGAAAATATAAGCTTACCTCTTCTTAATTCTGAAATGAATATTGAAGAGAATTTAGATTATCAATTAGCGCAAGTACAAATTGAACAGCGCGAACACGAACTTAATTTACAAAAAGCTAAGGCCCTCCCAACGCTATCAACTTTCATCAATTACGGTACAACGGGAAATAGCCAAAAATTCACGTTTTTAAATGATAACCAACAGTGGTTCCAATCTTCGATATGGGGCGTGAGTTTAAACATTCCTATTTTTAGTTCATTAAAAAGAAGTGCGCAAACTGCACAAGCTAGAATTGCTCTAGACCAAGCGCAAACGCAATTCGAACAATCTAAAGAGCAAATTCGTTTAGGGATGACGCGAGCTACAAATGATTATCAATACGCCATTGAAAAGTATCGTACCTCTGAGCAAAATCTTGATTTAGCCGAAAGAATTGAAAATAAAAATCAGGTTAAATTTTCTGAAGGTATTGCAACAAGTTTTGAGCTTAGACAAGCACAAACTCAACTTTACGATGCCCAACAAGAATTATTGCAATCGATGCTAGAAGTATTAAATGCGAAAGCAGCATTAGAAACATTACTCAATACACCTAATATTAACTTTACCAATAAATAAAATCATGAAAAAGTTTTTATTCCTTTCTTTTATCAGCCTTAGCATAATTGCTTGTGGCGACAAAGAAAAATCTGTAGAAGAAATTATAGAAGACGGAAATCTTTCTGAAATAAGAGCTAAAAAATCTGAGCTTACTACACAACAAAATCAGTTAAAAGAGCAGATCGAGTTATTAAATGATGAAATTGAAAAATTAGACACCAATACAGTTAGAACTTTAGTAACTGTAGAGACTTTAAAAGATACACTTTTTAAACATTATGTTGAAGTACAAGGTGATGTAGAAACAGACCAAAATATTATTATTTACCCGGAGTTTTCAGGAATTCTTACTAGTATTTATGTAGAAGAAGGTCAAAAAGTAAGTAAAGGTCAACGTTTAGCAAAAATTGATGATGGTGGTTTATCGAGCCAATTGGCACAATCTGAATCTCAGTTAGCTTTAGCAAAAACCACTTACGAAAGACAAGAACGCCTTTGGAATCAAAATATCGGTTCAGAAATTCAATATCTAGAAGCGAAAACCAATTACGAGGCTATGCAAAATTCGGTTAATCAATTACGCACACAGCTTTCAAAAACAGTGATCACAGCTCCATTCGCCGGTACGATCGATCAAGTAATTGCAGACGAAGGTCAAGTCGTGAGCCCGGGGCAAAATCAAATATTCCGCTTGGTAAACTTAAATAAGATGTACGTTACTGCAGAAGTACCGGAGACTTATTTAGGAAAGATCAATAAAGGAACCGAAGTTTTAATAGAATTAAGTTCTATTGGTAAAGAATTCGAAGGTAGTGTAGCGCAAGTTTCAGATTTCATTAACCCAAACAACAGAAGCTTTCAGGTAAAAGTGAATGTTCCTAATGAAGAAGGACTTGTAAAACCAAACCTTATCGCTACGGTAAAACTTAACGATTACACTTCAGAAAACGCCATTGTAATTCCTTTAAATATTTTACAGGAGAATGCAGAAGGTAAAAGTATCGCTTATACGGTAAAGAAAGAATCTGACACTACCGGTATTGCACAAAGAAAAATTGTAAAAACCGGTTTAAACTACAATGATAAAATTGAAGTTTTAGAAGGTTTAGAAGGAGGACAAACTATTATTGTTGAAGGTGCCCGATCTACAAGAGAAGGACAAGAAGTAAAAATAAGTACAGATGTCAACTAAAAACACGCAAAAAGAATTTTCTATATCATCTTGGGCCATCAGTAACAACATGACGGTCTATGTGATTATAGCTATTGTATTGCTTGGCGGACTATTATCTTATTATAGTATGCCGCGTGAAGCATTTCCGGAGATCGTTGAAACTAAAATCTATATAAGTTCTGTAAACCCGGGTAACTCTGCAGAAGATGTAGAAAAATTTATAACAGAACCTTTAGAAGAAGAGTTTAACGATGTTGCCGGAGTAAGAGAGATCACTTCAACAACTTTACAAGATTATTCGATCGTAATTGTAGAGTTTGAAGAAGATATTGAAGTTCCTGTCGCTAAACAAAAAATTAAAGACAAGGTAGATCTTGTAAAGGCAGAAACCACTTGGCCAACCTTAGATAACGGCGCTAAAGTAGAACCTAATGTTTTTGATCTTAATATTTCTGAAGAACAGCCAATCTTAAATGTGAATCTTACCGGAGATTATACGGTACAGCAATTAAAAGATTATGCAGAATATCTACAGGATAAAATTGAATTACTTCCACAGATCAAAGAAGCAACCATTCGCGGGGCTGAAGAAAAAGAAGTTGAAATCGCGGTTGATGTTTATAAAATGACTGCTTCAAAAATTAGCTTCAACGACATTGTAAATGCCATTAGCTACGAAAATAAAACCATCTCTGGCGGTAACGTAACCGAAAATGGGGTACAAAAGAACATCCGTGTTATTGGTGAGATCGATGATCCTAAAGAATTAGAAGAGGTAGTTGTAAAACGTGAAGGCGGAGTAACTTATTTAAGAGATATTGCTCAAATTAACTTTCAAGAAAAAGACGCTACCACTTTTGCAAGAGAATATGGAGAACCTGTAGTAATGCTCGATATTAAAAAGCGTGCAGGTAAAAATATGATCGAAGCTGTAGAAGAGATCAAACAGATCGTAAAAATTGAAGAAGAAGAATACTTCCCGGAAAACTTACATATTTCGATCACTAACGATCAATCGATCAAAACCGAAAATCAAGTAAACGACTTGGTAAACAATATTATTTTCGGGGTTATCTTAGTGGTTGGAGTTTTAATGTTTTTCTTAGGTTTTAGAAATGCACTTTTCGTAGGGGTAGCAATACCGCTATCGATGTTGCTTTCTTATATTATTTTAAGTGCTTTAGGATTTACCTTGAATACCATGGTGCTTTTTGCCTTGGTCATGGGACTGGGAATGTTGGTAGACAACGGTATTGTAGTAGTAGAGAACGTTTATACCTTAATGAGCGAAGGTATGCCAAGAATTAAAGCTGCCAAACAAGGTTTAGGTGAAATTGCCTGGCCAATTATTGCTTCTACAGCTACCACTCTTGCTGCATTTTTCCCGTTAGGTTTATGGCCGGGAACCATTGGTAAATTCATGGTTATTTTCCCGATGACCTTATCTATCGTATTATTTTCTTCACTCTTTGTAGCATTGATCATTAACTCGATGCTTACTTCTCAATTTATGCAAGTTGAAGAAAAAGATATGAGAAGAAAACGCGCCATTAGAGTGAGTTTAATTTTAGGTATTGCCGGTATTATTGTTTTAGTTTCAGGATTTTTGTTAGACTCAGGCTTATTTAGAGGCTTAGGAAACCTAATGCTATTAGCGGTGATTCTACTTTGGATATATCGCTTATTTTTGAAGAAAGCGGTAAATTACTTTCAGTATAAATCTTTAAAAAAGTTAGAGAATTTTTACGAGCGTTTCTTAAAATATTCACTTAAAGGAAAAAGAGCTTATGTGTTTTTCTTCGGAACTTTCGCAATATTGATCTTAAGTTTTATGTTGGTAGGTATTGCACAACCCAACGTGTTGTTCTTCCCGGAAAACCAACCTAACCAAATTATTACTTATATCGAATATCCGGAAGCGACTGATATCGAGAAAACTAACGAACTCACAAAAAAAATTGAAAAACGAGTTTTCGAGGCTATTAAAAAGTACGAAGACGACGGATATAATTTTATGGTGGAGTCTGCTATTTCTCAAGTTGGAGAAGGTGCAGGAAACCCTCAAACCGATGGCGGACAACAAAACGAAATGCCACACAAAGGGAAGATCACACTTTCTATGCGCGAATTTAATGACCGTCGTGGCGTTAAAAGTTCTACGGTTTTAGAAGAAGTTCGAGAAGCGGTACAAGGCTTTCCCGGTGCTTCTGTAATTGTTGAAAAAGATGCTGCGGGACCTCCGGCTGGTTATCCAATCAATATTGAAATTAGAGGGGAAGACTATGATCAAATGCTTGCGGAAGCACAAAAAATGCGTTCGTTTATGCAAAATTTGAGCATCGATGGTATTGAAGAATTAAAAATTGATGTTAACAAAGCTAAACCCGAACTTAATGTAAAAGTAGATCGTAAAAAAGCAGGTAGATTAGGAGTTTCTACCGCTGTAGTTGGGCAAACCTTACGTCGTGCCATTTATGGTGAAGAAGTTTCTACCTATAAAGATGGCGACGACGATTATGAAATTAACGTACGTTTTAATGAAGATTTTAGGTACAACGAAAATGCTATTTTTAACCAGCCAATTACCTTCAAAAATCAAAATACGGGAGAGATCATGCAAATCCCGATATCTGCGGTAGTAGATAAAAAGCAAACTTCAACATTTAGCTCGATCAAACGTAAAGAATTAAAACGTGTGATCACAATTTATTCAAATGTTTTAGGAGATTACAACGGTAATGCTATTGTAGAACAACTAAAAACAGAATTGAAGAATTACGAACTTCCAAAAGATATGAGCTTCAGCTTTACCGGTGAACAAGAAGAGCAAGCAGAAAATATGTCTTTCTTGTTAAAAGCTTTATTAATTGCTCTAGGCGGAATTCTTTTAATATTAGTTGCTCAATTTAACTCGGTTTCTAAACCTATCATCATTTTAATGGCAGTATTGTTAAGTTTAGGTGGTGTATTTATAGGCTTGGTAACTTTCGGGATGGATTTTGTGATCATTATGACGATGATGGGTATTATTTCACTCGCCGGAATTGTAGTAAATAATGCGATCGTGCTTATAGATTATACTCAAATACTTATCGACAGAAAGAAAGAGCAACTTGGCTTAGAAGATGAAGATCTACTCACTAAACAACAATATTTTGAAGTGATTGTTGCCGGTGGTAAATCGAGACTTAGACCGGTATTATTAACTGCGATCACAACCGTTCTTGGGTTAGTACCTTTAGCGGTTGGTTTAAATATCGATTTCTTTTCTTTATTTATAGATTACAACCCTAAAATCTATATTGGTGGTGATAACGTAATTTTCTGGGGACCTTTAGCCTGGACGGTGATCTTCGGACTTACCTTTGCAACTTTCTTAACGTTAGTTATTGTACCGGTAATGTTCTACCTAAGCAACCGTGCTAAAGTTAGATTTAGAAAGAAGAGTGATAAAGAACTTCAACCTAATGCTGAAACTAATTAATTTGTTCAGCAAACTTTTATTGAATTCAACAAAAAAAAGGCTTTCTAGAAATAGAAAGCCTTTTTTTTATCTTAAATAATTCAGAAATAAAAATTATTCTTGCGGATTGATTTTATACGTAAAACCAACTCCTAACACTTCTCGAACCTGAAATGCTTTTACCGCATTATCATCATAAATCGTCTGGAAAATAAAGTTAGCAGAAAGGTAATCGTTCACCTTCATATTTAATTTTCCGGTGTAATCTAAATCTACGTTTTGAGGATCTTCTAAATAGTTCGAATATAAATTCAACATATTTTCAAAAGTCACGTTTTCAACTAGATCAAACTTAGCGTATGCAGTGATTGAAGCACCAAACTCAAAACGCATCGATTCTCCTTGATCTACTCCAAAATAATCACCGTCTTCATAACCCGGAGTGGTTGTAAATTGATCATCTACAAAAATAAATCTCGCTGTAGCCGGCGCAAAATTCACTTTAAAGTTTTCATTTTTCTTCCAAAGCATGCCAGGACCTACTTGTAAATAACCAGGAGACATAAAGTGCGTAGTTTCTGTTCTTACAGTTTCTGTACCAATCACATTTCCGGTAGTTTCATCGATAATATCGGCTTCAGAATATTCGTAACCTTTAGCAAATTGCGATCTAAAATTCGCGAAAAAAGAGTAATACCAATTAGACTCGTTGATCTCCCAACCTGCAACAGAATTTATTTCTATACGGTCGTTTGTTTTTTTGGTAAATTCTTGATCTTTTACTTTTGTTAAACCAAAATCTCCCAAAAAAGTATTATCCCAAGTAAAATTGTCTTTGTTATAGTTTAGATTATAACTTATGGTTGCGTTACCGGCGTAGTTAGAAGTACCGCCACCTTGCCATTCGGCATTAAAAGCAGCTTGGTTAAAAAGTAACGAAAAGGTTCCTGAACCTATCCAACCTTCTTTAGGCTCGTCAGATTCTTCTTCATCTTGAGCAAAAGTAAGTTGAGCAAAAAATAATAGAGGTACAATAAATAGTAATTTCTTCATAGTGCAAAATTTAATAGTAAAATTGCCTACAAAGTTAACGTATTTCGTCGATTGACTCTTAAAGAAATATTAAATATAAAACCGAAGAAATTATTTTTTCTTCTTAAATAATGGAACCGATGAGCAAGCCTCACCAAACATTATGGTTTTTGCAACCGGCTGTAGTTTTTGTACGATTTGCAGATAAGCATTTTCGGGTACCGGTTTGCGAGCACAACCTTTAACAATTACCGGCAGATCTCTAAATTCTTCTACATCGATGGTATTGATAATATCTTGATAGATGCTGAATTCTAATTGCTGAAGATCTCCTAAAATTACGCGTTTAGCATAAGGCTGAAGCTCTGTGGTAATTAACATATAAGCCCAAGCCGGTATAATTGCATCGGTAGAGCAGGTAAGCGCCAAATATTTATCTTGGTATTGCGCCCAATCGTGTTGTTTTACAGCTTCCCGAAAATCTTTTTCTCGCAGCACAAATCCTTCAAAAAGCCAATCTTTAATATCGAAAAGCACACGTTCACCTTCCGGATAGTATTCTTCTAAATTAAAAGTGACTAATTTACTGTTGGCAACTCTATTGATAATTTCTTCAGCCATAAAATTTTAAATTCTGAAAAAGCCGAAATTAAATTTCGGCTTTTATCTTATAACATTCCTAATTCTAGTTTTGCTTCTTCGCTCATTAAGTCTTGCGTCCAAGGCGGATCGAAGGTAAGTTCTAACTCTACATCATTTACTTTATCTAACGACTTCACTTTTTCTTCTACCTCTTGCGGAAGCGTTTCTGCCACCGGACAATTAGGCGTGGTTAAGGTCATTAAAATTTTTACGTCGTAATCTTCATTTACAAAAACATCGTAAATAAGACCTAATTCATAAATATCTACAGGTATTTCTGGATCGTAAATGGTTTTTAGCACCTTTACAATCTTCTCTCCTAACTCTTGAGTATCTATTTCTTCTACGCTCATCGCTTATTGTACTTTAGTTTGATATGCCAACGCATACATTTTTAATTGTTTGATCATACTTACCAATCCGTTAGCACGTGTTGGCGACAAATGCTCTTTTAAACCAATTTCATCTATAAAATCGGTATTGGCATCTAGAATAGCTTTAGGTTCTTGATTAGAGAACGCACGCACTAAAATTGCAATGATCCCTTTGGTAATAATTGCATCACTATCGGCAGTAAACACTACTTTCCCATCTTCCATATCGGCGTGAACCCAAACTTTACTTTGGCAGCCTTTAATGATATTTTCGTCGGTTTTGTATTGCTCGTCGATTAACGGAAGTGATTTCCCTAGCTCGATCATATATTCGTAACGCTGCATCCAATCGTCAAACATTGCGAATTCATCTACAATCTCTTCCTGTATTTCTTTAATATTACTCAAACTATTATTTCTTTTTTGCTTCAATTAAAACTTTACCATTTTCATTTGTAAACTGAAGTTTCTCTTCTGAAAATTGATAAGCTGTCGTCTGGCGAAGTGCTTCTAGAAAACCATTTTCTGCCTGCATCGCTTCTTGACACATTTTTCTGGTAGAAACTACTTGCATAACTTTCAGTTGTTGCGCTTCCGGATTGTTTAACCCGCCGCTATAACTATTGCAACCGGCAAAACCATTAATAAGTTTTTCTTTCAGATCGATATTCATCGTTAACTGAAAATCTTTCACCGACATTTCACCAACTTTCTCTACAGAATATTCAGCAGTTTCTAATGCTTTAGTTGAATTGTTTTCTGCATCCTTACAACCTATCAAGCTGAATGCTGCAAAGCATAAAATGAAAAACTTTAATTTCATATAAAATAGAATTTAGTAGGTTGTTATTGAACTCTCTTTATGTTTCCCCAATAAATTGCCATTAATAATAATCCCAAACCTACTCCTACAAATGCTCCTTGTACCATATCTGGTAAAGTGATGTAGTGAGAAGTTATTTGCGATGCTGCGATTATTAATAATCCTACAGTTATTAATGTAAATGCTTTTGTTTTGGTGATTTTATTCATAAGACTACTTTATGATTAGTTTGAGATGGCTGAATTTTGTTACAAAATCTTAAATCAGATATCTAAGATAACATAATTTTTGCTCGCTTCACCGCTTGTACAAAAGCGTCAATTTCTTCTTTGGTATTATAAAAACTGAAAGATGCTCTCACCGTTCCCGGTATTTTATAATAATCCATAATGGGTTGCGCACAGTGATGACCGGTTCTTACGGCAATCCCTAACTTATCGATAATCGTCCCAATATCATACGGATGTATTCCTTCAATATTAAAAGAGATCACCGCAGTTTTTTCTGAAGACGTGCCATAAATCGTTACGTCACCCACTGCTAACAATTGCTCGGTGGCATAAGTTAAGAGTTCGTGCTCGTAAGCTGCGATATTCTCAAAACCTAGTTCGTTTAAATATTCGATCGCCTTCCCGAAAGCAATACCGCCACAAATATTTGGCGTTCCTGCTTCAAACTTATGCGGTAATCCTGCGTAAGTTGTTTTCTCGAAAGTTACCTGATCGATCATTTCTCCACCTCCTTGATATGGCGGAAGTTTATTAAGCCATTCTTCTTTTCCGTAGAGAATCCCAACACCTGTTGGTCCGCACATTTTATGACCCGACACGACATAAAAATCGACATCTAAAGCCTGAACATCGGCTTTAATATGCGGAGCTGCTTGCGCACCATCGATCAACACAGCTGCTCCTTTTTTATGAGCTTCAGCAATAATCGTTTCAATTGGGTTGATGGTGCCTAAAGCGTTGGATACATGATTTACAAAAACGAGTTTTGTTTTATCATTTAAAAGTTCGTGAAAAGCATCCATTGCTAATTCACCCGAATTGGTCATCGGGATCACTTTTAATTGCGCTCCGGTTTTTTCACAAAGCATTTGCCAAGGCACAATATTAGAGTGATGTTCTAAAGCAGAAACGATCACCTCATCACCGGCTTGTAATTGAGACGCAAAACCGTTGGCCACCAAATTGATCCCGTGTGTGGTACCCGAAGTGAAAATAATTTCTTCTTTCTTCGCCGCATTAAAATGTGCTCTTAGTGTTTCACGAGCTTGCTCGTAAGCATCGGTTGCTTCTTGAGATAAGCTATGAACACCTCGGTGAATATTGGCATTATATTGTTCGTAATACTCCACGATCGCATCGATTACCACTTTTGGTGTTTGCGAAGTTGCCGCATTATCGAAATACACGAGCGGATGCCCATTGACTTTACGAGAAAGTATAGGGAAATCTGCTCGTACTTTTTCTATATCTATTTGATGACTCATAAAATGAGTTTATTTTTTATTGAACCCATAAAAGTTCAATTTTATAAATCGAAACCTAAACTTACATTTAGTTTATTCGCAATAAGCTTATTGACTCTTTTCTGTAATTCAGGGATTTTTACACTTGATAAAACGTTGTTCGCAAAAGCATACATTAATAAAGCTCGAGCTTCTTTTGCAGGAATACCTCTAGATTTTAAGTAGAACATCGCATCTTCGTCTAACTGCCCGATCGTACAACCGTGACTACAAGCTACATCGTCTGCAAAAATCTCTAATTGCGGTTTTGAGTTGATCGTTGCTTTATCGCTTACTAAAATATTGTTGTTACTTTGGAAAGCGTTGGTTTTTTGTGCTTCTTTTTCAACTAAAACTTTTCCGTTGAAAACACCTACTGATCTATCGTCGTAAATACCTTTATAATCTTGATGACTTTCACAATTTGGTTCTATGTGATGGACTAAGGTATTATGATCTACGTGTTGCTTATCTTCGATAATGGTAACTCCCTTCATCGTTGAATCTATATGTTCTCCTTTTTGGAAGAATTGAAGGTTGTTTCTGGTTAATTTTCCGCCGAAAGAAAACGTGTGTACCGAACAATTACTTTCACCTTGTTGCTCAACATACGTATTGTCAATTAAGGAAGCGTTGGCGTGATCATTCTGAATTTTATAATAATCGACCATCGCTCTTTTATCGGCATAAATCTCGGTTACCGCATTAGTTAAAACCGCATTATCAGTTAAACTTTGGTGACGCTCGATAATTTGTACGTGAGCATTTTCTCCCACAACCACTAAGTTTCTTGGCTGTAACATTAAAGCTGACTCGTTTCCTGTTGAAAAATTAAGGATCTGAATAGGCTTATCGGCTACGGTATTTTTAGGGATATTAATAAAAGCGCCTTCTCTAGAAAAAGCAGTATTTAAACTGTTTAAACTTGTTTTTGGAGCAATTTTATTAAAATATTTTTCGATGACCGGCTTGTATTTGTCTTTCGTTAATGCAGAAGACATTAAGCAAGCATCGATCTTATCGTGCGTGGTTTGTGATAAATGTGAAGAATAAATACCATCGATAAATACGATCGTGTACGCATCGATATCGTGAATAAAGTATTTCTTTACATCTTTATATTCAATCGCATCTTCTTTTTTAGGAAAAATGCTGTAATCTTCTTTTAAGATAGATTTTAAAGAAGTGTATTTCCAATCTTCATCTTTACGAGAAGGGAAACCGCTTACTTCAAAATTTTTCATTGCTTCACTTCTAATATTGTGAACCTCGCTGTTTACATCTATCTGCTCTTCAAAAGCGAAAAATGAAGAAATTAATTTATCTTTTAATTCCATTTTGTTTGTTGTTTTGGGTTAAAGTGATTTTGAGAATAAGAAGGCTTATAAGGCTTTCATCTCTTCTTTAATCCAATCGTAACCTTGCTCTTCTAATTTGTAAGCAAGCTCTTTACCTCCAGATTTCACGATTTTACCGTTAAGTAAAACGTGTACATAATCGGGTACGATATAATCTAATAAACGCTGGTAGTGCGTAATTACTAACACGGCGTTATCTTTTGTTCTTAGTTTGTTTACTCCATTAGAAACGATCTTTAACGCATCGATATCTAAACCAGAATCGGTTTCATCGAGAATAGAAAGTTTTGGTTCTAACATTGCCATTTGAAAGATCTCGTTACGTTTTTTCTCTCCACCAGAGAAACCTTCGTTTAACGATCTAGATAAGAATTTTCTATCCATATCTAACAACTCAGATTTTTCTCTAATTTTCTTCAGCATATCTTTTGCCGGCATATCTTCTAAACCTTGCGCTTTACGAGTTTCGTTAATCGCGGTTTTCATAAAGTTGGTTACAGAAACCCCCGGAATTTCTACCGGATATTGAAAAGATAAGAATAGACCTTTATGAGCTCTTTCATCTGCTTCTAATTCTGAAATTTCTTCGTTCTCGAAAATAATTTCTCCTTCGGTTTGCTCATATTCTTCTTTCCCGGCAATGACACTTGCCAAAGTACTTTTACCAGAACCGTTTGGCCCCATAATGGCGTGAACTTCTCCGGCATTAATCTCTAAATTAATTCCTTTTAAAATTTCTTTATCTTCTACACTGGCGTGTAAATTCTTTATCTTTAGCATATCTATTCTCTTTTATTCTCCTTTAACTTTAATGGCCGGCTCCGAGGTTGGCTCAGACACCTTTACTATATTTTTAATTTCTATAATCTTGTCCCATCCTTCTTCGCTCGGATTGTTTTTTACTTTCGCTTTTAGAATTACAGGAACCATATCATAATCTTCTCTTTTGTAAGATTCTACTTGCTGGGCAAGTTCTTTAGCTTTATCGTTAAGTTCTACTCCATAAATAAAGTCGTTACCTTTTAAAACAGAAGCTTCTTCGGTGTAGATAAATTCTCCTTTTAAAAGCACTTCACCTGAAGTATTTTCAGATTTAAGTTCTTTTAATTCCGGTTGTTTTTCTGAAGATTGCTTTTCTTCATTTTTACAACTCACAGCAATCGCTGCTGCTACAAAAAGAGTGATGATGATTTTTTTCATTATAATTAGTATTATCCTACAGAACCTTCTAATGAAATTTCTAAAAGCTTTTGCGCTTCTACAGCAAACTCCATTGGTAATTTATTTAAAACTTCTTTACTAAAGCCGTTCACGATCAAAGCAATTGCTTTTTCGGTATCGATCCCACGTTGGTTACAATAGAAAATCTGGTCTTCACCAATTTTACTTGTGGTAGCTTCGTGTTCGATTTTTGCGGTTTTATTTTTCGCTTCAATATATGGGAAGGTATGCGCACCACACTCGTTACCCATTAGTAAAGAATCACACTGCGAGAAGTTTCTGGCATTTTCTGCTCTTCCGTTGATTTGAACTAAACCACGGTAAGAGTTTTGTGATTTTCCGGCAGAAATACCTTTAGAGATAATTGTACTCTTGGTGTTTTTACCTAAATGAATCATTTTGGTACCGGTATCTGCTTGTTGAAAATTATTAGTTACTGCGATCGAGTAAAATTCTCCTACTGAATGATCTCCTTTTAAAATACAAGAAGGATATTTCCAAGTTACTGCTGAACCGGTTTCTACTTGCGTCCACGAGATTTTTGCGTTTTTCTCACAAAGTCCTCTTTTGGTTACAAAGTTGAAAACACCACCTTTACCGTCTTTATTCCCAGGAAACCAGTTTTGTACGGTAGAATATTTAATTTCTGCATCGTCTAATGCAATTAATTCTACGACAGCAGCGTGCAACTGATTTTCGTCACGCATTGGCGCAGTACAACCTTCTAGATAACTTACGTAGCTATCTTCATCTGCCACGACCAAAGTTCTTTCGAACTGACCGGTTCCTGCTTGGTTAATTCTGAAATATGTTGAGAGTTCCATTGGGCAACGAACACCTTTTGGAATGTAACAGAACGATCCATCTGAGAAAACTGCCGAGTTTAAAGCTGCATAGAAATTATCTTTCTGCGGAACAACAGAACCAATATATTTCTTCACCAACTCCGGATGCTCTTTGATCGCCTCAGAAATTGAACAGAAAATAATTCCTTTTTCTGCAAGTGTTTTTTTGAACGTGGTGGTTACAGAAACAGAATCCATTACCACATCTACAGCAACACCCGCAAGCTTTTTTTGTTCATCTAAAGAGATTCCTAGTTTTTTAAACGTATCTAACAACTCTGGATCTACTTCATCTAAACTATCGTATTTCGGTTTTTTATTGGGTGCCGAATAGTAAGAAATATTCTGAAAATCGGGTTTTGGGTAATTTACGTTAGCCCAATCTGGTTCTTCCATTTCGCTCCAAATGCGAAATGCTTCCAGACGCCACTCAGTCATCCATTCTGGCTCCTCTTTTTTCTTAGAAATTGCTCTTACGATGTCTTCGTTTAAACCAACGGGAAAGGTTTCAGACTCAATGTCTGTATAAAAACCATATTCGTACTCTTTGGTTTCGAGCTCTTTCTTTAAATCGTCTTCTGTAAATTTATTCATTACTTAATTTTCTTCTTTATTAAAGTGAAAAAGATTCTCCGCAACCACAAGTTCTTTGCGCGTTTGGATTGTTAAATACGAAACCTTTACCGTTAAGGCCGCCAGAATATTCTAACGTGGTTCCTACCAAGTATAAAAAACTTCTTTTATCTACCACAATTTTTACTTGGTTATCTTCAAAAAGCTTATCGCCTTCTACTTGTTCTTTATCAAATTTTAAGTCGTAAGAAAGTCCGGAACACCCTCCACTCTTTACTCCTACTCTCACGTAATCTTGAGCAATATCAAAACCATCTTCACTCATTAACTGAGTAAGCTTTGTTTTTGCTTGTTCACTAACTTTAATCATAACGTAAATCGTTAATTAATTTAATTTTGCAAATATACCATTTACAACCGTGAATACCATATAGCTAAAGATTATTCTAATTTATTTTAGCATTAGAATTTATTATTTAACTACAGCTATGGTCGCTATAGGCTTTGTCGAAAAACAACTCCTGAAATAACGAGATTTAAAAAGAATATTTATCTTTAGTAATTATCACAAAAAACTTATCTACTCATGAAAAAATTTTTACTTCTTTCCTTTATTTCATTATACCTAGTTTCTTGCAGAATTAACAAAATTGACTCTTCATACTATAAATTAAATGAAAACATCGATTTTAAAATAGTACGATTAATTGACGGAAGAAAAAGAACAGCTTCAAACCAAACAGTTTATACAGCAAATGAAGACTTTCGATACAAACAAGCACATATAAAAATAAGAAATAACCATGAGGAAAAACAAGGGTTTGATCTAAGCCATTTATATCTTGTCGATAAATACAATCGAAAACATAAAGTTTCCAGAGTCATGAAAAATCTGCAATTTCAAACAAATAGCAGCATGGTCAATACAGAGAAGAAATTGGGAGGTAAAAAACAAGGATTATATATAGTAGATTTCACTCCAGCTTTTCCTAAGGATGAGTTGGTTTTAAAAATTGCTA
This sequence comes from Mesonia sp., assembly GCA_012964435.1. Taxonomy (GTDB): domain Bacteria; phylum Bacteroidota; class Bacteroidia; order Flavobacteriales; family Flavobacteriaceae; genus Mesonia. The sequence goes on from DTTX01000073.1 coordinate 38,404, forward strand.
TCGACACTAGCGACAGTGAAGCTCTTTCTGAAAACGCTCGAATTATTAGTCTAGTTACTGAGTAAACTAAAACTCAGTAATAAATAAAAACTCACTAATGAAAAAATTTTCAACCTTTTTAATTATCTGCCTATTCTTATCATCTTGCGGAATTCACCAAATTAACTCTAAATATTTTAAATGGAATGAAGAAATCGACTTTATGGTAGTTGGTTTTTTTAATGTGAAAATGACAGAAGGTCAAGAAAACAATAAAAACGTGACTTATATAGCTAGGAAAAATTCTCGCTTTAAAAGAGCTAGTTTTCGATTTAAAAACAACACTAACCAACCGCTCGATATTAATTTTGAAAATCTTTTTCTACTAGATAAGTTCAATAGAAAATACCCCACTAGAGTAGCCGGACAAGCCTATAAAGGCTATAGTAATGATGTATTTGAACTACAGAGACCAATTAAGGCAAATGAAGAAGCATTATTTCTTCTTGAGTTTTTTCCTGCTTTCCCTAAAGATGAAGTTATAACTAAAATTGCTATCGACACTAGCGACAGTGAAACGCTTTCTGAAAACGCTCGAATCATTAGTTTAGTTACAGAATGAATAACCTAAAACTCAGCAAAGCGATCGTCTAACAAAAAATTATCATCGGTTAAGGTTTCTAAAAAGGCGATTATTTTTTGTTTTTCATCTTCGGTAAGAGAAATGCCTAAATTTTCATTTTGCTGAAAAACGAGATCTAAATTTTCTGTAGCGACCATCCCGCTATCGTAATGATCTAAGACTTGTGCTAAGGTTTGAAAACGCCCATCGTGCATATACGGATAAGTGATCTGAATATTTCTTAAACTCGGTACTTTAAATTTATATTTATCAGCTTGCAAACCAGTGACCCGACTTCTCCCTTCATCATCATATTCAGGATCGATAGGTAAACCATTATTGCGGTAACTTTGGTCGGTAAACAAAACTCCCGCATGACAAGTGGCACATTTTTGATCGAACAAAACTTTTCCGGCTTCTTCTTCAGCAGTGAATTGTGAACCTTCATTTTTTAGAATTTTATCGTATTTAGAATCGGCAGAAACCATCATTACTAAAAACTGAGAAATCGCTTTCAGCATATTATCGGTATTCACCTCGCCATTCTCGAAAGCTTCTGCAAATAGTTGCGGGTATTCTTCATCTGCCTGAAGTTTATCGATAATGTTTGAAAAACTCTCATTCATCTCCACCTCAGCCGTAATCGGTATTATAGGTTGCGCATCGAGACTTTCTGCAGCGCCGTCCCAAGTAAATTCATTCATAAATATCATATTCTGTAAAGGCTGCGCATTTCTGGTTCCCAAAGCTCCGTTTACGCCGTGACTTACAATATGTGTATGATGAGTGAATGAAAAATCTTGAATATGACAAAAACCGCAAGAAACTACTCCATCGGAAGATAGTTTACCATCATAGAACAGCTTTTTACCCAACTCAAATCCTTTCTCGGTGGGTGGGTTAGCTTCAAAATTATAGGTGACTTCCGGGAAATAATCGGGAATTTCTATACTTAGCGTGTCGTTTTCTACAATAGCTTCGTAACCGTTATCTGCATCTTCTTTAGAACAGCTCACTAAAAACAAACTTAAAAGTAGAAAAAAACTTAATCGCATTTAAATTTATTGTTGAGTTGAAAAGCTTTGTGAAAAATTAGCCATCACTTGCGGTGAATATTCGGGATCTACTTGAATATCGTCAATTTCCTCTAAAGACAATGAAAATTCAGCTTCAAATATTTTTGAAACATCTGATGTGATCTCTATTGAATTTGAACTATCCAACGCTAATGTATTTTGAAAATCTAAAGTCACTTCTTTATAATTATCTAAAGCTTGCCCGTGACTCCCGATATGATAAGCAAAAAGGTGATCGGTTTCAGTTGCTGAAGTATAATTTCCTTCAAAACGCAAAAATATATAGCCGGCAGACCAGCTCCACAACATATTATTTTCTTCAGCAGTTGGCACAAAATTATTCACTCCGTTAAGCGGATAATTTGATTGATCGACCCCTAGACCAAAGCGAATTGCCTCATAATTTTGCATAGGAATATTTTCTAAGGTGATGCTTTTGCTGGCTTCATCTTCTTCATTTACCACAAAATAACTTTCTGCTTGCGGGTACACAAATTCTTCTCCGTTTTCAGCGATCAAAACGATATTACTAATAATGTAACGCAGAGTTTCGATCTCATAAGTTTCTTCTGAATTTACGTAGGTTTCTGAATTCAACACCACATTTTCTCCTTCAATTTGATTTTGAAATTGAAGCGTAAGTTCTGTAAATTTTTGCGGAGAAGCTTGATCATCTGAATCTTCTGAACAAGCTACAAAACCTAACACCACAAATAACAACCACCACTTTTTCATTATCGAATCTTTACGATTAAAATATCTTTATTTCCTTTGTTTTCTTCAACTAAACTATCGGTACTTTCTGTATTTCCGACAGAAATTATGCTTTTATCATCTAACTGAATACTTTCACTCAACACATCAAAATCACTACCGCCAATACTTTGTTGCCATTGTAAATTTCCGTTTTTATCGACCATCATTAACCAGCCATCGCTGTCGCCATAATTTTCGGTAAGATCTACATCGTTGCTTCGGCTGCTTCCGGTAATTAGGAGATCTTCATTTTCTAGTTGCAAGACTTTATTTGAAGAATCAAAATTAGTGCCGCCCAGATTTTGATTCCACAGTAAATTTCCTAAATCATCGATCTTGATCACCCAAACATCGGCATTGCCGTGAATTTGAGAAACATTTCCGTCATTACTTCTAATATCTCCGGTCACTACATAATTACCGTCAAGGGTTTTAGTGATCCCGTAAGCAATATCGATCGATGAACCGCCAAAGTTTTTTTGCCATTGCAAATCGCCTTCAGCATTAGTTTTTACCACCCAAAAATCGTAACTACCATGAGGATCGGTAATATCGAAATCGTCACTTTCTGAATTTCCTACCATAATAAAACCGCCATCTTCCGCCTGAACCGCATCGTAACTACGATCGTTATTAGTGCCACCAAAATAACGTCGCCATTCTTTATTTCCTTCAGCATCGAGTTTAACTCCCCAAAATTCTCCCACGCCGTGAAGTACGCCGGCGCTTCTGTCGTTACCTTGACCTTCACTTGCAGTCACATCTAGATAACCACTTAAAAAATAGCCGCCATCGGTAGTTTGCACAATAGCATAACCGCGATCGCTACCGGGAAAGCCGAAAGATTTTTGCCACTGCAGGTCTCCGCTACTGTTTAACTTTAGCATCCAGTAATCGTAAAACCCTTGAGCATCGGTAACATCACCATCGTCGCTACGACTGTAGCCAATTACCGCAAAACCGCCGTCGTTGGTCGTGATAATTTTTTGACCGCGATCGTCGCCCGTACCACCATAAATTTTACTCCACTGCAAATTGGCTTGCCCATCAAACTTGAGCAACCAATAATCGCTATCGGTAGCCGTTTTACCAACTACATCGCCATCGGTACTTTGGGTAAACCCTAAAACAGCAAAACCGCCATCATTCGTTTTGGTGACTGAAATCGCTTCTTCATCTTGACTTCCGCCAAAGGTTTTCGCAAATTCAAATTCTCCTTGAAACGTTTGTTCTTCAGGTGGAAGATCTTCTGCTGAAGTTTCATCATCAGCACAACTCACCGCGAAAATTAAAAGCAGTAAAATGCTATGTAGTTTTAACAACTTCAACCTATTCAATAATTACTTTTTTTGAGATTTTGTTATTGATCCGTGCAAGATATATACCAGAAGAAAGGTTGGATAGATTTATCTGACCGCTAACTAATTCATCTGAAGAAGCTTGAAGTACTTTTTTACCCATCACATCGAAAAATTCAACCTGCGTTAATTCGTCTTGTTCAATTTCAATATTTAAAACAGAATTTACGGGATTTGGATAGAGTTTTACGCTTGCTGAAAATTCGTGATCTTCTGTTGCTAAAGTGCCACTTTCTCTTACCAAAAAGAAACCGGAATTAATATCGCTAATTACGATATTGTTACTATCAAAAAACGGATAGACATTCCAAGCTCCATTAAAACTTACCCCATCATCTGCAGGATAAGTGTCAAAATAATCAGTTTCAAAAATATTTGAATTTTCGATATCACTTATATCGATCACGCGCATTCCTGCCGTATAATCTGCTACAAAAAAATCGTCTCCTTTTACGTAACCATTATGATCTATCGCTGTTGTTTCACCATAAAAATCGAAAGCTACTGAAGGATTATCTAAATCGGTAAAATCGAAAACAACGGTTTTACTATTAAAGCCAAAATTGATTTCATCTAACTCATCGCCCAATAAAAAGTAAGCTTGATCTTCTGTAAACCAACCTTGATGCGTATAACCAATGTTGCTATAACTCACTGTTGAAATAAGTACAGGATTACTTTTATTCGTTACATTCACAATTACAACTTCATCTTCATTACTTCCTATTAAAATCTGATCGCCTGTATAATCGGTATCGGGACCATTATAAGTAACTACTTGTGCATCATGTGTATAAAAACTTGCGTCGTAAGCGCCGGCAAATACCGGATTTAAAGGATTCTGAATATCTACCATATGCGGACCTCCATTATTTAGCGAGGTTCCTACCGCGTAAGCAAAACCCTGATCGGGATTAATCACAATATTGTGGCAATTACCAAAACCACCATAATGTGCATCCGCTGAAAAAGTAGCCGGAGCATTGGTAACATTTCTTAGTTTTGTGAGATCGAATACTTGCATTCCGTGATCGGATGCTTCACTCACCACAAACGCATAATTTTGATAAACTTTTATGTCTCGCCAAGCACTAGAATTGGTATGCGTAGGCAACTTACCTAAATATACAGGATTTATCGGATCTGAAACATCGATAAAGCAAGTCCCATTATCTACGCCCATAATAGCGTATTCTTTTCCGTCGGCAGGATCGGTCCAACCCCAAGAATCATTTCCGGCAGAAGCTCCTAAAGTTTCAAGACTAATATGACTCATTAAATCATAATCGTTACAAGGATAATCGCCGGCAAAACCATTCTCACAAGGAACTTGCGCGAAAAGAATTGCAGTATATAAAATTGAAAATAGAGAAAGTAGTAATTTTTTCATCAAAATCTTTATTTATCACTAATTTTGCAGTCTTACAAAGCTAACACTATTTTTATAATATATGTTTGATAACAAAGAAAGTAGAACCAATTTATCTGAATTAGGAGAGTTTGGACTCATCGATCACCTTACGCGATATTTCGAAATAAAACGTACCTCAACCAATATTGGCATTGGTGACGACGCAGCCGTTTTAAATTTTGAAGGCGAAGAAACCGTAGTGACGACCGACCTTTTGGTAGAAGGCGTACATTTTGACCTTTCATTTATGCCACTAAAACATTTGGGTTATAAAGCGGTGATGGTGAATCTTTCTGATGTTTACGCGATGAATGCCGAAGCAACGCAAATTACCGTTTCGATTGCAGCTTCTAACCGTTTTCCGGTAGAAGCTTTAGAAGAATTATATGCCGGTATTTTACTAGCTTCTAAAAAATATAATGTTGATGTGGTTGGTGGTGACACGACCTCTTCTACTGCCGGATTAATGATTAGCATTACCGCTTTAGGAAAGACAAAAAAAGAAAAGATTACTACGCGTAGCGGAGCTAAAGCTAACGATTTGTTAGTGGTTTCTGGAGATCTGGGCGCAGCTTATATGGGCTTGCAAGTGCTCGAACGTGAAAAGCAGGTTTTTAAAGCCAACCCAAACTCACAACCCGATTTAGAAGCGTATAGCTATATTATGGAGCGCCAATTAAAACCGGAAGCTCGAAAAGATATCCCGGAACTTTTACAGGCGTTGGAAGTGCAACCTACTTCGATGATCGATATTAGTGACGGACTTTCTTCTGAAGTGATTCATCTTTGTAAAAACTCGAAAGTAGGCGCGAATATTTTTGAAGAAAAAATACCACTCGATCCTACTGTAATTTCGGTTTGTGAAGAGTTTAATATTGACAGCACGATGGTGGCGTTAAGCGGCGGCGAAGATTATGAACTTTTATTTACCATCGATCAAAAAGATTACGACAAAATAAAAGGGAACCCTAATTTAACGGTAATTGGCCATATGACAGAAGAAAACGAAGGAATGCACCTTATTACCCGTGCCAACCAAAAAATTCCTATCCAATCTCGCGGATGGAACTCTTTTGAAGATGCGAACGATGAAGAATAAAACTTCTCTGATATATTAAAAAATCCCGCTCAATAGCAGGATTTTTTATTTATTGTTTGTTGAAATTTTTCGCATTCGAAAGATGATATAAATCGAGAATAGAAAAATGATAGTAAAACCGGCAACTGCAAATACAATTCTCCAAGTTTCCATCTCTTGAGAATTTTCTAAAACTCGAAACAGCTGAACTCCTTGAAAAACATTTAATACACTTAAAGCTATTACGACAGGTAAGAATCTTTTTTTCTTCATTCTTCAAAATTATAAAAATTCATTAAGCCTTCAACCCTTTAATCGCTGCAAACGCTTGCTCTACCAAATTTTCTTCTACCAAAACAGTAAATTCGTTAGTCGTAGAAACTACCTCATACAGAGCAATATTTTGCCAGGCTAAATGCTTAAAGATCTGATAATACAAACCGGCAACTTTAAAATTATCTTGAGGTAATTGCACGCTAATCGCTGCTAAAGCTTCTCGTTGCATCAGTAAATGCTCAGCTTCAAAAAAAGAATTTACTTTTTCGGTTTCTGAGCCGGAGATCATAATATTGCTTTCTAAAATTCCGCGAGTAAAAGCATAAAATAAGTGGGTGTTAGCCGAAACATAACTCAGTAATTTTCCGTGACAATTTACCAATGTATTGGTATTTTTAAAGGTAAAGGCAGAAATATTAGAACGCACGGTAATATCGCCTAAATTTTTAAAAGCTTGTTTGAGTTTTTGATTATTACTCACACCCACCGGAGAATGATAACGTCGCAAAGCCATCATGATCGCTCCGGTTTTTACGGGCTTTTTCAACATCGCAGAAATTTCCGGCTGCAACTCTTCTGCTAGCGCACTAAAATTAATAATGCTTCGCTGTAAAGCTTCTTCTAAAAAAGGTTGAGCTCTCAAAATCTGCTCGACACTTTGCGCAACAGTTTTCATTTTGTTAATTATTTAACTTTATGTGCAAAATTAGTAAAATTTATACATTTATAAGGTAAGCTCTTTGAACTCAATTACATTCGCCAAAAATTAAACGGAAGATGAAGGTTTTAAAATTTGGCGGCACCTCTGTAGGATCGATCGCTAATATTCAGAAAGTAAAAGAAATTATTTACGATGGAGAACCTAAGATCGTTGTTCTGTCGGCGATGAGCGGTAGCACCAATAAATTAGTAGAACTTTCTCAACTCATCAAATCTAACCAAATTGAAGAGAGCCAAGCGATTATTAACCAACTAAAACAAAAATATTTAGCGGCTGTTTCCGGTTTAATTGAAAGCGAAGAAAGAAAAGAAACCCTAAAAAAATACATTTTTGCACTTTCTGAGCAACTTCAATCTTTTGTAGATAACCAAACTAGCAATTACAATGAAATTGTAGCGCAAGGTGAATTATTTTCTACCTATTTAGTCAATCAATTTCTACAAGAACAAGGTGTGGCTTCTGAGTTAATCCCGGCATTAGATTTTATGCGTGTCGATAAAGAAGGAGAACCGGACTATTTTTATATTCAGCAAAGCCTTAACCGAATTTTAAAGGATACCCCAAACCAAGAAATTTATGTAACGCAAGGCTTTATTTGTCTGAATAATGAAGGAAATATTAGCAACTTAAAACGTGGCGGAAGCGATTATACGGCAAGTATAATTGGCGCAGCGATTAGAGCTGAAGAAGTACAAATTTGGACCGATATTGACGGATTTCATAATAACGATCCTCGTGTGGTTGACCATACGCGCTCTATTGCACAACTTTCTTTCGATGAAGCTGCAGAGCTGGCTTACTTCGGCGCTAAAATTCTTCACCCACAAACGGTTTTACCGGTAAGAAACCTAGAAATTCCTGTTCGTTTAAAAAATACCAATTTACCGGAAGCAGAAGGCACTTTAATTTCTAACAGAATTACCGGTGAAGGTATTAAAGCCATTGCAGCAAAAGATGGAATTACCGCTATCAAAATAAAGTCTGAACGTATGCTGTTGGCTCACGGATTTTTAAAGAAAATCTTTGAAATTTTCGAGAAGTATGAAACTGCTATCGATATGATCACTACTTCAGAAATTGCGGTTTCCTTAACGATCGACGACAATACATACTTAACAGAAATTACTTCTGAATTGCTCAAATTCGCTCAAGTTGAAGTGGAAGAAAACAGAAGTATTGTTTGTTTAGTAGGTAACAATATTATTTATCACAAAACTACCCCACAAATTTTCCAGATCTTACAAGATGTAAATGTAAGAATGGTTGCTTACGGAGGCAGCAACAATAACATCTCGTTATTGGTGAACGCCGAAGATAAAGAGCATACCCTACGATCGCTTAACCACTATGCTTTTAACCCCAACCCAACCCTAGTTTAAGAGAAAGATCTTAAACTAAAAAGGCTGTCGAAATCGACAGCCTTTTTTATTTTTTAGAGATGGTATAAACACCTACTTTTTGCTGAATAGGTTTCAAACCTAGACCGTATTCCTCTAACAATACGCTATCTCTAGATAGGCTATCATTCAAAAATTCTAAAGTGAAATATCGCTGTTTATTTCCTTTAAAAATTATTGGATCATTTTCTTCTTTTAATTCTAAAGCTAATTGGTCTAAGCCCATACATTTAATACTAATCTTTCCATTTTTTTTGGTGCTTTCTCCATTTCTTGTTTTTGAAACACATTCAAACTGTTTCAGCTTAGCTTCATCTACAATGTATAACTCTTGGTAATCTTTCAATTTACTAGACATTACTAACTTTAAATTGTAATACTCCAAAATGCGATCAAGAATCTCTCTTTTTGTTGAATTATCCAAATCACTTTCATACAAAATATCTAACGAAATAGTATCTTTCACATCGTTAAGCACAAATTCTTTTTCGCTATAAGATTTCTCTAAAAGCCTGATCATCATTTGAAAACCAACACCTTCTAAAGAATGTATTCCATTTGTAATTTTAGAAGTGACAGAAAACAACTTTGTTGTATCTCGTTCTTTATTTTCATAAACCTCGTAACCAGAATTATAATTCCCCTCTTCTAAAATTAATTCACGATCCGAGGAAGAATTACAACCTATCACAATCCATAAAAAGCAAATTACTATTGAAATATTTACTACAAAATTTTTCATCTTAAAATAATTCATTTAATATTTTTAAAAGTTCTTCTTTATTTTCTAAATAACTCATATGCCCGTCTTCGAAACTAATGAAGGTTGAATTGGTTTTTTCAGCAATCGCTTCAATCTCTTTAAACGGAACGACCGGATCGTTTTTACCGGCGATAATTATTTTTTCTCCTGAATATTGCTGAAGTATTTCTGTTCTATCTTTTCTATTTTTCAAACCTTCTACCGAAGCGATAATATATTCTTCCGGAAGTTGAACCGCTTCTTCGACCAACGCATTAATTTCAGTACGTAAAGCATTTCGGTTTTCATCGGTAAACAAATTCTTGATCGCCATACTAATAAAAGCTTGCTTGTTTTGCTTCACTAAACGCTTGGCACGGTCTCGATTTTCTTTTCGTTCTTCAGAATCGGCTACCGTAGAAGAATTCAACAAGATGAGTTTTTCTAATTGCTGCGGAAATTTCTCCGCAAAAGCCAATGCCACATAACCACCCATCGAATGCCCGATGATCGAAGCTTTTTCAACCTTTAGTTCAGCTAAAACAGCATGAACCGTTTCGGCCATCGTTTCCATAGAATGGATATAACCTAATTTTTCGGTTTTACCGTGGCCTAACAGATCGATCGTAACGAGTTGATGAGTTTCTTTAAACGCTGAAACCACATTTTTCCAAATCGTTGAGCTTTCTAAAAAGCCGTGAAGTAAAACGATTGTTTTGCCTTTACCTTCAGCAGTAAAAGCAATTTGTATATTTTTGTAGCTGATGTATTCTTGCATAGCGCAAAAATAGTGTCTTTTCAAGCATTTGAAAATTTTGAATTATAAATCTAATATGCTTTTCTAAAAACTAATAGCCTGATATGATGCTGAAACAACTTCAGCCTGACGCAGTTTAAATCAGTTAAAAAATAATTTTCATGAAAAAAACGAACTTTCTTTTTCTTTTCGCACTTATTATTTCGGTAAGCCTTTCCGCACAAATTAAAGACCGAAAACTCGATAAAGTCATTCAAAACTCACTCGAAACTTTCGATGTTCCAGGGATTTCTGTTGGAATTATTAAAGATGGCAAAATTGTTTATGCCGAAGGTCACGGCGTTCGCTCTTTAAAGAATAACCAACCGATGACGAAAGAAACTTTGGTCGGGATCGCTTCGAATAGTAAAGGTTTTACTTGTTTTTCTTTAGCGATGCTGGTTGATGAAGGCAAAATTAATTGGGATGATAAGGTGCGCAAATATATTCCGGAATTTAAAATGCCGGATGCTTTTGTGACTGAAGAATTTACGATTCGAGATCTAGTTACTCACCGTAGCGGCTTAGGTCTGGGCGCGGGAGATTTGATGTTTTTCCCTGAAGGAAGCGATTTCACCATCGATGATGTAATTGCCAATATGAGCAAACAAGATAACAAAAGTGCGTATCGCAGTTCGTTTAAATACAACAACAATATGTTTATTATTGCCGGTGAAGTGATTCATCGTGTAAGCGGACTCACTTGGGAAGAGTTTATTGAACAGAAAATCCTACAACCTGTCGGGATGAAAGACAGCAAAGCTTCTTACAGCCGCGTGACCGACAAATCGAATATAATTGACGCACATACCAGAACAGAAGGTGAAGTAATTGCCATACCACACGATTGGAGCGATCTTGCTAATCCTGCCGGCGGAATTATGAGTAACGTTGACGATATGTTAACCTGGGCAGAATTTTTAATGAATGATGCCGTAACCAAAGACGGAGAACGACTACTAAGCGAAGAACAAATGCACAATTTATGGCAACTACAAACTCCCCTACCGGTTCGTAAAAACAACGATTACAATACTCATTTTTCAGGCTATTCGTTGGGTTGGTTTGTAAGCGATGTAAATGGCGGTTACAAACAAGTAACGCACACCGGCGGATTGTTAGGAACAGTAACGCAATTCACGATGATCCCAGAATTAGACTTAGGAATTGTGGTGTTGACCAACCAAATGGTTGGGAGCGCATTTAGCTCGATCACCAATACCATCAAAGACAGCTATTTAGGTTACAAAAACCGCAATTGGGTAGAAAAGTATGGCGAGAAAAATGAAGAATGGATCACTTATAACGACAGTATTAAAAATGCGGTTTACGATCAAGTAACCAACAGAAAAGCAAAAAATACGATCGCCGCTTCACAAATTACCGGAACTTACCAAGACGATTGGTTTGGGAAGATCACTATTGAACAAAACGGAGAAGAACTTCTCATTGCTTCAGAACGTTCTTCGCAGTTGAAAGGAAAATTACTTCCGTATAATTTAACTACTTATGTTGCCAAATGGGACAACCGTAGTTTTGATGCCGATGTATTTGTTTTATTTACGTTGAATGAAGAAGGTGAAGCGATCGAAGCAACGATGAAACCTATTGCACCCATCACCGACTTTAGTTTCGATTTTGAAGATTTACATTTTTATAAGGTGAAAGAGTAATTTAATATAAGTTGAATTGAAATGGAGTTGAGCAAAATCTCGACTCCGCTCGATTTGACAGCAAGCTTTAAAAAACTTATAAGTCACACTGAGCGGAGTCGAAGTGTAGTTTTAAGTTTTTAATAAAATCTCCTAGAGCTATTCGTCATTCTGAACTTGTTTCAGAATCTCATCACGCCATTCAAAATGAGATTCCGTTTCGAGCACGGAATGACGAAATTTTAAAACAAGCTAATTCCAAAGGCTGAAAAGATACTTTTTAGGCCGAGTAATAAACAAATTAGAATCACAATTCCGCTGAAGAAATTAAGCCACCAAGAATTTTTATGTTGCTGAAGTAATTTACGATCGTTCACGATCCACCATAAGAAAAGCGCAATGATTGGTAGAAGTATTCCGTTGGCGACTTGAGAGAACAAAATAAGTTCGGTAGGTCGGTAACCCAATGAAGCAAATACAACTCCCAAAAGCAAAACACCTATCCAAACCAACTTAAATTTTTTGGTTCCTAAGGTTGATGGCCATCCTAAAATTTCTGCAGTAGCGAAAGCAGCTGCTAACGGCGCGGTAATCGCAGAAGAAATACCTGCCGCTAAAAAACCGAAAGCAATAAAAGAAGAAGACCAACTTCCCAACAAAGGCTTCAACTGAAAAGACAAATCACTGATATCTTGTATTTCCGAAGGTTTCCCTTCAAAAGCAACCGCAGCAACAATTAGAATCGCCATGGTGATCATTCCGCCTAAAACAATCGACAAAATGGTATCTAAACGAGCTACTTTTAAAGATTTTGACTTCCCCCATTTTTCTTTAGCGGTCGAAGCGTGCAAAAATAAGTTGTAAGGCACCACAGTTGTCCCGATAATACCAACGACTAACAAAGTGTGATCTTCTGTAAATCTAGGTTGAAATAAACCCGACAAAACTTGCGACCAATCTGGATTCAATAAAAAGGCGGTCACCAAAAACACCAAGCCCATCAAACACACCAAGCCCAAAATAGCTCTCTCGATCAAACGGTATTTCCCTGAAAAAAGCAATAAAAAAGCCAGCAGAGCCACGACTAAAATTAACGGATTTATGCCTGCAATTTCTTCAACCTGAAAACCTAAAACCGCTCCGGTAATATTGCCGGCTTCGTAAGCGGCGTTGCCTATTAAGATCGCCGAGATCACCAAAACCACAACCGGGATTCGCCAAAAAGAATTTTGTGTTTTTTTCCGAAGTGCTTCGCCTACCCCTAACTTTGCTACCACTCCTAACCTAACTGACATTTCTTGCAGAAAAATAGTCGCGATTACCGAAAATAAAACCGCCCAAAGCAAAGTATAACCGGTTTTTGCTCCGGCAATCGTAGCTGTGGTAACCGTACCCGGACCTATAAACGCGGCCGCCACTAAAATACCGGGACCTAATTCTTTTAGTTTTTTTAGCATCATTTTTTTGATAATGACCTCAATATAATCAGCTTTTCTATAAAACGAGAGGTTTCAAATAAAAAAACCCCACAAGTTCTAAAGCCTGTGAGGTCTGTTTATTAAATTCAAATTACACTGAAACCAGCTCAGCTTGAAATTCAGTAAATAAATTAGCTATTCATTAACTCTTCAATTTCATCAGCTTCAATCGGGATATTTTTCATCAAGTTAATCGGTTCTCCTTTTTCTTGAATCACGACATCATCTTCTAAACGAATTCCGAAGCCTTCTTCCGGCAGGTAAACTCCGGGTTCTACTGTAAATACTTGATTTGCTACCATAGGTTCGTGTAACAATCCGTAATCGTGCGTATCTAAACCAATGTTATGCGACGTACCATGCATAAAGTATTTTTTATAAGCCGGCCAGTCCGGATTTTCGTTTTGCACATCGGCTTTATCTAAAATACCAAGATCTAAAAATGCTGAAGTCGCCATTTTACCAACTTCTTTGTGGTAAGAAGCCCAATCGGTTCCCGGCACTAACATCTTGGTCGCATCTTTTTTAATCTGATTAATTTTATTGTAAACTTCTTTTTGACGCTTACTGAACTTTCCGCTCACCGGAATGGTTCTCGACATATCGCTAGCGTAATTCGCGTACTCGGCTCCTACATCTAGTAAAATTAATTCACCTTCTTTACACTGCATTTTATTTTCAATATAATGAAGTACGTTAGCATTTTGCCCGGAAGCTACAATTGGCGTATACGCAAAGCCACGAGAGCGATTACGTAAAAACTCGTGCATAAATTCAGCTTCAATTTCATATTCCCAAACGCCGGGTTTTACAAAATTTAAAATTCTTCTGAAACCTTTCTCGGTAATGTTACAAGCTTGTTGCATCACATCGATCTCTAATTGATCTTTTACCGAACGAAGGCGTTGTAAAATCGGATTACTTTTAGCTACCGAATGTGCCGGGTATTTCTCTAACAACCACTTATTAAATCGAGCTTCACGAGTTTCTGTCTCCACATTTGCGCGGTAATGCTCGTTTGTATTAATGTAAACTGTTTCGCTTTGCGCCATTAACTCGTGTAAAACTTTATGGAAGTCTTTTAACCAATACACAGTTTTTACTCCAGAAGTTTCAAAAGCTTTTTCTTTGGTTAACTTCTCTCCTTCCCAAACGGCAATATGCTCGTTTGTTTCGGTTAAGAAAAGAATTTCACGGTGCTTTTCGTGTGGCGCATCGGGAAATAATACTAAAACACTTTCTTCCTGATCGACACCACTTAGAAAATAAATATTTCGATCTTGCTGAAAAGGAATCGTACTATCGGCACCGATCGGATATGTATCGTTAGAATTAAAAACCGCTAAACTATTCGGCTTCATTTGTGCCATAAAGTTTTTACGATTCTTTATAAATAAGTCTGAATTTATAGGTTGATATCTCATAAATGTTGAATTTTTTCAAATTTATGAAAGGCTAAGGAGAATCTTTCGATTCACTTTAAAAAAATAAATATTGAATGCTAAACTTTTCCTGCTTTTTGCTAATTTCAATCCAATAAATCACTTATTCAACTAGAAATCAATTCAACTTTTAAGGCAATCGATTGCAATAGAACGAAAACGTAATAGCTTATACTAATTCTAAATAAGCAGAAACGATTATGAAAGTTTGTCAATAAGTATTTTGAAGCGTATTTTTGTGTGAAATTTTTAAATAAATACTCAAAACCAATGGGTGGATTAATAAAATCTTCTGTAGCAAAGAAATTTGCTATGGCTTTATCGGGACTCTTCCTTGTTCTTTTTTTAGCACAACACTTTACCATCAACTTTACATCTGTAATTGCTCCAGACACTTTTAACGAGTTGTCGCATTTTATGGGTACCAACTTCTTAGTTCAGGCTATTTTACAGCCGGTATTAATTTTCGGAGTATGTTTTCACTTTATTATGGGATTCGTTTTAGAAATTCATAATAGAAAAGCGCGTGCAATTAGCTACGTAAAGTATAACGGAAGTGCCAATTCTAGCTGGATGTCTAGAAACATGATTTATTCGGGAGCTGTAATTTTAGCTTTCTTAGCTTTACACTTTTACGACTTTTGGGTTCCAGAATTAGTGCATAAATATGTACAATCTCACCCGGAAGATCCAACAAGATACTACGAAGAAACTATTGCAAAATTCGAAAGCCCTGTAAGAACGGGATTGTATGTGATCTCTTTCATCTTCTTGATGTTACACTTACTTCACGGTTTTGCTTCTTCATTTCAATCTGTAGGGTGGAATAACAAGTATTCTAAAGGAATTCAAGGCTTCACAAAAGCTTTTGCGATTATTATTCCGTTAGGCTTTATTTTTATTGCAGTATTCCACTATATCAATAACTTATAATACGCAGAAAGATTATGTCAGTTTTCGAATCAAAAATACCAGAAGGGCCACTTAAAGATAAGTGGACAAAACATAAAAATGATATTAACCTGGTTAACCCGGCCAACAAGCGTAATATAGATGTTATTGTGATCGGTACAGGTTTAGCCGGTGGTAGTGCCGCTGCAACTTTAGCAGAACTAGGCTACAATGTAAAAACTTTTTGTTACCAAGATTCTCCAAGACGTGCGCACTCGATTGCAGCACAAGGAGGGATTAACGCCTCTAAAAACTATCAAGGAGATGGTGACTCTGATTATAGATTATTTTACGATACCGTAAAAGGTGGTGATTACCGTTCTCGTGAGGCTAACGTTTATCGTTTAGCTGAAGTTTCTGGTAATATTATCGACCAATGTGTGGCACAAGGTGTTCCTTTTGCTCGTGAATACGGTGGACTTTTAGATAACCGTTCTTTTGGTGGAGTTCTTGTATCGAGAACTTTTTACGCAAAAGGGCAAACAGGACAGCAATTATTATTAGGCGCATATTCTGCGATGAACCGTCAAATTAACCGCGGAAAGATCCAATCTTTCAACCGTCACGAAATGATGGATTTGGTTTTAGTAGATGGTAAAGCTCGTGGAATTATCGCTAGAAATATGGTTACTGGAGAAATCGAAAGACACTCAGCACACGCTGTAGTTTTAGCTTCCGGTGGTTATGGTAACGTATTTTTCTTATCGACCAATGCAATGGGAAGTAACGTAATGGCAGCTTGGAGAGCTCACCGTAGAGGAGCTTACTTTGCTAACCCTTGTTACACGCAAATTCACCCAACTTGTATCCCGGTTTCAGGAGAACATCAGTCTAAATTAACATTGATGTCTGAGTCTCTTCGTAACGATGGTCGTATTTGGGTACCGAAGAAAAAAGAAGATGCGATCGCCATTAGAGAAGGTAAGAAAAAACCAACTGAACTTTCTGAAGAAGAAAGAGATTATTACTTAGAAAGAAGATATCCTGCTTTTGGTAACCTTGTACCTCGAGATGTAGCTTCTCGCGCAGCAAAAGAACGTTGCGATGCAGGTTTCGGAGTAAATAAAACAGGTGAAGCCGTATTTTTAGATTTTGCTAGCGCTATTAAGCGTTACGGAAAAGAAGCAGCGTTCTCTTCAGGAAACAAAAATGCTTCTGAAGCAGAGATCATTAAATTAGGAAAAGAAGTTGTTGAAGCTAAATATGGTAACCTTTTCCAGATGTATCAGAAAATCGTAGATCAAAATCCTTACGAAACTCCAATGATGATCTATCCTGCAGTACACTATACAATGGGAGGTCTTTGGGTAGATTACAACCTACAAACTACCATCCCTGGATGTTATGCTGCCGGTGAAGCAAATTTCTCTGATCACGGAGCTAACAGACTTGGAGCTTCTGCATTAATGCAAGGTTTAGCCGATGGTTATTTTGTATTACCTTATACAATCGGAGATTATCTTTCTAAAGATATTAGAACCGGTAAAATACCAACAGATTCACCAGAGTTTGATGCCGCTGAAAAAGATGTAAAAGATAAAATCTCAAAATTAATGAATGCTTCAGGGAAGCACTCGGTAGATTATTATCACAAGAAACTTGGTAAAATCATGTGGAACAAGTGTGGTATGGCTCGTAACGCTCAAGGTCTTCAAGAAGCTTTAGATGAAATTAAAGAACTTCGTGAAGATTTCTGGGCAAATGTAAAAGTACCAGGTGCCGCAGAAGGTAAAAATGCCGAATTAGAAAAAGCAGGTCGTGTAGCAGATTTCTTAGAATTAGGAGAGTTGTTTGCCAAAGATGCTTTACACAGAAATGAATCTTGTGGTGGTCACTTTAGAGAAGAATACCAAACCGAAGAAGGTGAAGCACTTAGAGATGATGAAAACTTTAAATATGTAGCAGCTTGGGAATACAAAGGAAACCCAAGAGACGCACAATTACACAAAGAAGAATTAGACTTCAAGAATATTGAATTGAAAACAAGAAGCTATAAATAGATGCCGGTATTGAGCTATGAGGTGTTACAACTTAGCGACTCAGTACTCAATACTCAATACTAAAATCTAAAAGATATGAAACTTACACTTAAAATATGGCGCCAAGAAAACGCTAATGCTAAGGGAAAGATGGTAACCTATCCGATCGACGGAGTTGAAGGTGATATGTCTTTTCTTGAAATGTTAGACGTTTTAAATGAAGAATTGATCAACAAAGGAGAAGAGCCGGTAGAATTTGATCACGATTGTCGTGAAGGTATTTGCGGAGCTTGTTCTTTACAAATAAACGGTGAACCTCACGGTCCCGATAAATTGGTAACTACTTGCCAATTACACATGCGTTCGTTTAAAGATGGAGATACCATTGTGATTGAACCATTTAGAGCTAAAGCTTTTCCGGTAGTAAAAGATTTAATTGTAGATCGAGGTGCTTTTGATCGTATTCAGCAAGCTGGTGGTTACGTTTCTGTAAACACTTCTGGTAACACGATCGATGCCAACAGTATTCCTGTGAACAAACACGACGCAGACGACTCATTTGCAGCAGCAACTTGTATTGGTTGTGGTGCTTGTGTGGCAGCTTGTAAAAACGCAAGTGCGATGTTATTTACTTCGGCTAAAGTTTCTCAATATGCTTTATTACCACAAGGTCAAGTTGAAGCTACCGAGCGTGTACAAAATATGGTTCGCCAAATGGACTTAGAAGGTTTTGGTAACTGTAGTAATACCGGAGCTTGCGAGATCGAATGTCCTAAAGGAATTTCTTTAGAGAATATTGCAAGAATGAACCGCGAATATATGAGCGCAACTTCAAAAGGATAAATCATCTATCTTTATAAATTAAAATCCCAAATTCACTTTGTTGAGTTTGGGATTTTTTATTTCTATATTCGAGAAAATCATTGCTAATGAATTTCTCTATCGAATCTAAACTCCCTAATTTGGGAACCACCATATTTACCAAAATGAGTAAATTGGCGCAAGAATACAACGCCATTAATCTTTCACAAGGTTTTTCTGACTTCCCTCCTAACCAAAAATTATTAGAATTAGTAAAACAGAGTTTAGATGAAAATCACAATCAATACGCTCCGCTCGCGGGTTTAATTTCTCTTCGGAAAACACTAGCTGAAAAAATATTCAAAAGTTATGGCAGCCGTTATTCTGCAGAAGAAGAAATTACGATCACTGCCGGAGCTACGCAAGCTATTTTTACGGCAATTTCTGCATTCATTAATAAAGATGATGAAGTAATTGTATTTAAACCGGCTTATGATTGTTACGAACCGGCAATCGAATTATACGGCGGCAAACCGATTTTAATAGAAATGAAAGCGCCAACGTATAAAATCGATTGGCAAGAAGTTTCAGCAAAGATCACTTCAAAAACTAAAATGATCGTGATCAATACGCCGCACAATCCCAGCGGAACGGTATTAGCAAAAGAAGATTTGCTTCAGCTTCAACAATTGGTAGAGAACACCAATATTTTAATTTTGAGTGATGAAGTTTACGAACATTTAATTTACGACGGCAAAGAACACCAAAGTGTAGCTAGATTTCCCAAATTGGCAGAACGTTCTTTGATCACCTATTCTTTTGGAAAAACCTTTCACGTGACCGGCTGGAAAGTAGGATACTGTGTTGCTCCTGAAGAGTTAATGAAAGAGTTTCGAAAAGTACACCAATACAATGTGTTTTGCGTGAATCACCCTATGCAATGGGCATTGAATGAATATTTACAAAATCCCGAACACTACTTAGAACTTTCAGCATTTTACCAAGAGAAAAGAGATTATTTTATTCAGCAGATAAAAAATTCAAGATTAGAATTGTTACCGGCACAAGGCACGTATTTTCAGACAGCATCTTACAAAAACATCACTACCGAAAAAGATACCGATTTTGCATTGCGATTAATTAAAGAAAAAGGTCTGGCGACGATCCCGGTTTCAGTATTCAATAAAGATCAAAAAGATGAATTGATGTTGCGCTTTTGTTTTGCTAAAAAGAAAGAAACCCTAGCAAAAGCTGCAGTGATAATTAACAGTTTATAAAAAAGCAAAGGCAAACCTAAGTTTGCCTTCTGGAACAAAACAAAAAATGATTTTCACTACCCCTTTATGAAATCAACTTTGTTTTAATTAAGATGTATAATAAGTTCTATCGTTCTTCCTTTTGTGAACGTAATTCTAACAGGATAAATCACATTTTCCCAATGACGTGAAATTTCTTCACCGTGATGTAAATCTAAAAGATCGTTGAGGGCAAATTTTTTTCGACTTAAATCATCTATACCATACAATTCATAAAGTTTATCGAAAATATTTTTTAACTCATACAAAACCGACTTCGAGTCTTTTCTCTTTAGTAAAACCCGCTTCTTGTTATTCTCGTTTAGTTTTTCAACTTCAACCTTATCGAATATAAGCATTGATGCTTTCGTTTGCCTGAACAATACGGTACTCACTTCTTGATCTGAATATTGATTATCTAAAACTTTAACCGCTCTATCTATGTTTTCTGGCTGAATATTGAAAAGATCGAATATGGTTTTGTTAGGTATCATAAAAGTCGGAGTTAAGATTGCCTTCATCAAAAAGTTTATTTTAATTTCTTTGTAAAGTAAAGCTGAATAAATCTTAAACAGGTAAGTAGAAATACCCAAATTGTGATTTGGGAAGAAACTCTTAGTTTGGAAATTTTATAGTTGAATATTTGTTAAATCTGACTTAAAATTATTTAAATTTACTGTCAACTCAACCAATACTCAACTTATGGAAGATCTAAAAATAATTAGAGAAAATATCTCTAAATGGAATTCGATTAGAAATGAGAAAAATGCAATATCATATTTAACCTCCGGAAGTGGTTTTTTAATAACTGCTGAAGATTTTGAAAATTGGGATCTGCTTGCGCCTGAATTTATTAACTGCTATTTAGCGGTAAATGAAAATAATGACTTTAAAATTTATTTAGTCGATAACCTAACAGACCAAGAACAGGATTACAAACTAAATGAAAATATCTTCGAAAAGAACTTTCAGGAATATTTTGACGAATCTTTTTTGAATCAAAAAGGAACTATAAATTCTAATTTAACACCTACTGAAGCCGATAGCCGGATTGCAACTTGGGTTTTATGCGCCAATGCTTGGGTAAACCACAAACAAGCGTTAAGACAAGAAGAAGTTACTGCAGAATCCGGAGAAATGGTTCAGGTATTTACCCTGCCGTTTTCAGATCTTAGAGAACTTTTTTCAGATAAAAACTTAGAAAGTCTTAAAGCAACCTTCGCTTTAAAATTTGAAGAAACAGAAGCTCTGAGCGGTTATGAGATTGAAATTATTTTGGCTAAAACAGAGTTTCAAAGCAAATCACTTTCAGAAGTAAGCTTAGTAAAAGAAACCTTTGCAGATATGTCTAAAGGTTACCCGCCATCTAAAACTGCAATCAATCAATTTAATCTACTTTAAAGAGCTTAAATTTTGAATATTATAGATCTTTATTGGCTAGTTTTTAATACCGTTCTCAATTCAACATTATTAATCGTTGGACTGTTATTTATTTATAAATATAAAAAACACCCGATCGGGTACTATTTTACAGGACAGTTTTGTTTGCAAATCGCATCAATTATTTTTGAATATCTAGAACTACCCACAAACCTATATTTATTTTCTATTTCTTATTATTTCAATTACCTTTTTCTTAGCTTTTATTTTTTTAAGTACATTTTCAACATCAATAAAAAAGCATATTACGTCTTACTTATTTTGGGGTGCATTCCCATGATCTTAAAACTTTTAGATTGGGATAATATTAAAGGCTTTGAGGCTTACGATTGGATTGTTTATGATGCATTCATATTAATTTTAACCTTTTTAGCGATATTCAAACTTATTCAAAAAACGCAATTTCAAAAAAATCATTTGTTTATTTGCTTCGGAATTTTAGCCTTCTTTGGTTTAGATTTTTCGGTCGCCTTTACGATGAATTATTTAGTGAACGGAACCTTTGAAATTGTTTCCTGGATTTGGATCGTAAGAGCATTGGTATTATATGGTTATTTTCTAACATTAAGTATTTGCACATGGAAAATTCTGAAGAAAGCTTAATACCTATTCAATGGATCTTGGGCAACCTGGTTTTATTCTTAGCTTTGCTCACTTTTATAGGATTATTAGTGCGTAAATACATACAACGCATTAAAAAAGAATCTGAACTAAAACTAGAACACCAACAAGTTTTACTTGAAAATAGTATTGAAATACAGGAGCGCGAACGAAACCGAATTGCATCAGAAATTCACGATAATCTTATTGCACAACTTTACCAAGTAAAGCTTTTAAATAACGAAAAAGAACTTAGCAGTTACATTACCAACAGTATCCAGACTGCTAGAAATATATCGCACGAACTATCGCCGCCACTTATCGAAAATCACACTTTAGAAGAAGTATTTGAAGCTTTTCTTTTTCCGCTGCGAAAGCAATATGAAATTGAATTTTTACACACCAATCCTAACGGAATTGTATTCGACAATACAGTAAAACTTCATTTGTTCAGAATTTTTCAGGAAGTGATCACTAATATTCAGAAACACGCAAAAACCGAAAAATTTAGCGTATCCTTAAAAATTAACCTAAATTATGTTTTGTTAGTTATTAAAGACTTTGGCGTAGGTTTTCAATCTAAAAATATCACCAAAGGCTTAGGCTCTAAGAATATTGAATTACGCGCCAAACAAATTCACGCTCACTATAAATTTAAAGAGAATAAACCTCACGGAAGTAAATTTTTATTAGCCTATGACTACTCCATCTAAAACCACTTTAGCCATTTTAGAAGACGACAAACTTGTCGCCAATTTGCTACGAGATTTTTTAAATGCGCAAGACGAATTTCAAGTGAATTTTATCGGGTATTCGTTAGAAGAATTTATTCAGAAACTAAAAACAGAACCTATCCCCGAAATCATTTTAATGGATCTAAAGCTGAAAGAAGGCTCGGGAGAAGAATTGCTTACGTATTGTAATGAAAACCAGATCGACACTAAGAAAATCATTATCTCATCTCATTACCAACCCATCTATATTGGCTATATGTTTAAATTAGGTGCCAGTGCTTTTTTACCAAAAGAAATCGAAAAAGACGAATTGACCCCCATCATAAAAACCGTAGCAAAAACCGGGCATTATTTTAACGAAGAACAATTAGAAGTTTTACGAAGCCAAATGCAATCGGCTCCGCCAAAAGTTCCGTTAGGCAATGCTGAAGATCTAACAAGTCGAGAAATTGATGTGCTCAAACTCTTATGCAATCAGCTTACCGCAAAAGAAATTGGTAAAAAACTCTTTTTAAGCAAAAAAACGGTTGAAACGCATAAAAGTAATTTACTTCAAAAAACAGGCGCTAAAAACATTGCCGGCCTTATAATTTTTGCTGCAAAGAATAAGTTAATCGAAATCGACGATATTACGATTTAAGTGACTTTAGCCCATTAAGCATCGCTTTGGTCATTTTCTCTAGATCATATTCGTGTTGCCAACCCCAATCTTTTTGAGCTTGTTCATCATTAATGCTCGAAGGCCAAGAGTCTGCAATGGGTTGTCTAAAATCTGGTTCGTAGTCAATTTTAAATGCAGGAATTTCTGCTTTAATACTTTCTGCAAGTTGCTTAGGTGTAAAACTAATTCCGCCTAAATTATAAGAAGATCTAATGCTTAAACTTTCTGCCGGAGCTTCCATTAACGAAATGGTTGCCCGAATAGCATCGTCCATAAACATCATCGGCAAAGCGGTTTCTTCACTTAAAAATGAAGTATAGGCTTGTTTTGCTAAAGCTTCATGAAAAATTTCAACTGCATAATCGGTGGTTCCGCCGCCGGGTTGTGTTTTGTAACTTATTAAACCGGGATAGCGAATACTTCTTACATCTACACCGTACTTATTATGGTAGTATTCACACCAACGCTCGCCGGTTTGTTTACTTATTCCGTAAACCGTGGTTGGCTCCATCACGGTGGTTTGTGGTGTATCGTTTTTTGGAGTTGAAGGTCCAAAAACCGCAATACTTGATGGCCAAAATACTTTATCGATTTTCTTGTCTTTAGCTAAATTAAGTACATTAAATAGAGAATCCATATTCAAATTCCAGCCGCGCATCGGGAATTTTTCTGCTGTTGCGCTTAACATTGCTGCCATTAAATAAACTTCTTCAACTTCATAATGCATCACAATATCTTCGATGGCTTTATAATTGGTGGCATCTAACTTTTCAAAAGGACCCGATTGCATTAAATCGTCATTACCTTCACGTATATCGCTGGCAATTACATTGTTTTCGCCATGCTTTTCACGTAAAGCCAAAGTAAGTTCTGTTCCTATTTGTCCGCAAGCACCAATGATAAGTATTTTCGTTGCCATGAATTTGATGATTTTTTAATTTAAAGCCTATTTACAGCAAAACTTTTGTCAAAAGAACAATTTTTGAGGCTTATTACAAAATCTTTTTCAGCAGGAAGAGAATTTAAATTTTCTTATCTTTCGCAGTATTTTTAATGATGATGAAACAAAACAGAATTAACCTTATCGCTACTTTTCTACTCGGAGTTTTTCTTATTTCCTGCGGAAATAGCGAAGAGCAATCAAATAGCGAATCAGATACATTTCAAGAGAAAAATGCAAAAACTTTTTCTCAAAAAGTAGATCTATCAAAAGTAAGAGAAGTAAAACTACTTCGTGAAGCTAACGACGCAAGCGTGAACTGGATGGCATTTACTACTGCTAGAAATGAAATTAATCGAATGCCCGATTTTACCTTACAAGAAGTGGTAAACAATAGCAATAACATCTTTAGATCGATACAGGAATTACAAGATTCTATTCCTACAGATTTTCAAGAAGTGCCAATACAAGCACGATTAAATGTGCTTTTAACCAAAGCTTATTTATTAGAAGGAGAAGCAAACAAGCAACCTCCTTCTGCTAAAAATATAGATTCGTTAAGCGCTGAACTTTATAAAGAATTTGGGAATCTTAAAATTCAACTGAACGAGGTATTCTTAAAATCGGTAGAAGATTTTGAGTTTGAACTTGATGAACGTATTCGAAAACAAGACAGTTTAGCACAACTTAAAAAAGATTCGTTACCCAACAACTAACAAAAAGCCATGAAGAAAACAGTTTACCTAATTTTATTTCTATCGTTTGGCCTTTGGGCTCAACAAGAAAAAAAACAAGTCAATATCTTATTAGAAAGCTGGCATCAAGCTGCTGCCGAGGCAAATTTTGAAAATTACTTTAACCTAATGACGAAAGATGCTGTTTTTATTGGCACCGACGCTTCAGAAAATTGGCAATTAGAAGATTTCAAAAGTTTTTCTAAACCTTATTTTGATAAAGATAAGGCTTGGACGTTTCATCCTTTAGAGAGAAACATATATTTCAGTAAGAATAAAAAAACAGCTTGGTTTGATGAACTTTTAGAAACCGACTTAGGTATTTGCAGAGGATCTGGGGTTTTAACGCTAACTAAAGAAGGATGGAAAATTCAACACTACGTTCTTTCGATCGCTATCCCGAATGAGAATGTAAGTAAGATCAAACAACTTAACGATCCTCACGATTCAGCCTTATTAGAAATATTAAAATAATTGCCTTAACTTGTAACAATTAACGATTTAATCTAACCTATTACACAACTTTTAATAATTAAAAAATGAAAAAAAGTATGAAGCCTGTTCTTCTTTTAGCAACTGCAGCATTAAGCGTTGTAGCTTGTAAAGATGAGAAAAAAGAAGTGGCTCAAACAGAAACCGAAAAAACACCGGGTATCGAAGTAAAATATATGGATACCACGGTAAGCCCAAAAAGTAATTTTTATAATTACGTGAACGGAAACTGGATGAAAGAGACTGAAATCCCTGAAGATCGTACTTCATGGGGAGGATTTCAAGTTTTAAGAAAAAGTACCGATGATGATGTACTAAAAATTTTAGATAACGCTGCAGAAAGCGATCAATATGCTGCCGACAGTGATCAAGCTAAAGCTTTAGCTATTTTCAATACAAAATTAGATACGGCCGCAAGAGATAAAGCCGGTCTTAAGCCATTACAACCTGCTTTAGAAAAAATTTCTAAGATCGAAAGTGTAGAAGATCTACAACAAACAATGGCTAAAAATTCTGCTACGATCTCTGATCCGTTTTTTGGTATCGCTGCATTTTCTAACCCAAGTGATAGTAATATGAACTCTGCTTATATTACTCCGGGTAGCTTAGGTTTACCTAACAAAGAATACTATACAGATCAAGACGAAAAATCTAAAGAAATTAGACAGCAGTACGTAGAACACATTACGCGTATGCTTCAATATTTAGGTGATAGCGAAGAAAGCGCTAAAGAGCAAGCTGAAATGATCCTTGCTTTTGAAACTCGTCTAGCAGAACCAAGATTAGATAAAGTAGCAAGTCGTGACTTTAGAAACTTCAATAACCCAAGAACAATTAAAGAAGTACAAGATATGGTTCCTGCAGTAAACTGGACTAAATATCTTTCTGATCTTGGAGTTGAAAAAAAGCTAGATACGATTATTGTAATGCAGCCAAAATATATGGAGACTCTACAAGAAGTTTTAGCTGAAGGTGATACTAAAAAATGGCAAACTGTAATGCGTTGGGCTACCTTAAACAGCGCTGCGGGAATGTTAACTACCGAGTTAGAAACTGCGAATTGGGACTTTTACAGTAAAACTTTAAACGGAGCTAAAAAACAGCGTCCTGCCAGAGAGCGTGCATTAGCTACTGTAAAC
This sequence comes from Mesonia sp., assembly GCA_012964435.1. GTDB lineage: Bacteria > Bacteroidota > Bacteroidia > Flavobacteriales > Flavobacteriaceae > Mesonia. Next base: position 64,954 of record DTTX01000073.1, read on the forward strand.
GGTTCTGTTGGTGAAGCCTTAGGAAAACTTTATGTAGATGAAAAATTTCCACCGGAAGCAAAAGAAAAAGCTGAAGAAATGATCGCTAATGTGATCTCTGCTTTCCAAAATAGAATCGAGCGTTTAGAATGGATGACCGATAGCACCAAACAAAAAGCGATCGAAAAGCTAGACAAATTCACAGTAAAAATAGGATACCCGGACGAGTGGGAAGATTATTCTAAATTAGGAGTTGCAGCAGACAAAGGTTATTACGAGAATATGGTCGCAGTTTCTCAGTGGAACTACAAAGACAATTTATCGAAAATTAACGAACCGGTAGATAAAAAAGAATGGGGAATGTCGCCACAAACGGTAAATGCCTATTTTAATCCGTTTAACAATGAGATCGTTTTCCCGGCTGCAATTTTACAACCACCATTTTACAACTACAAAGCAGATGCTGCTGTAAATTACGGGGGTATTGGAGCTGTAATTGGTCACGAGATCTCTCACGCTTTTGATGATAGTGGTGCTCGTTTTGATGCTAACGGAAATCTTAAAAACTGGTGGACCGATGAAGATCTTGAAAAATTCACAGAAAGAGGAAATAAACTTGCTGAACAATATAGCGGTATCGAAGTTTTAGATAGCGTCTACATTAACGGTAAATATACACTTGGTGAAAACATTGGAGACTTAGGTGGTGTTTTAGCTGCTTACGATGGTTTACAAATGTATTATAAAGAACACGGAAGACCAGATAATATCGATGGTTTTACTCCAGAACAACGTTTCTTTATGTCTTGGGCAACCGTTTGGAGAACCAAAATGAGAGAAGAAGCTTTACGTTCTCGTATTAAAACCGATACGCACTCTCCTGGTATGTACAGAGCTTATGTACCTCTTCAAAATATCGATGCTTTTTACGAAGCGTTCGATATTAAAGAAGGAGATTCTATGTACGTGGCACCAAAAGACAGAGTTCAAATTTGGTAATCATTGCATTATTATAAAACAAAAAGGCTTGCAGATGTTGCAAGCCTTTTTTTATGGTTTCAACTGAACTATTTAAATTGAAAGTTGAAATGTAAATTGAAGCTCTTTTTGTGTCGCTGCGGAAGATATCATTTTCCCTTCGGAAGTTTTATCTGAAGTAAACTCCGGTAACGCTAAGTTGAACGATTTTGCTTTTTGCGTATAATAATCTTCTTTACTTGGATGAAGCGGATAAACACCGTGAAAAACACCTCCGAAATTTTCTTGCTGAAGCGCCTTTACGATCAATTGCACAGCATCTTGTTGCTGAATTAAATTTACCGGCGCTAACCGATTGGAGATTCCTTTTCTACCCGATAAAAACTTTACCGGATGTCGATCTTCGCCTAACAAACCGCCCATTCTTATCACGGTAGTTTTAAAATGCTTATTTTCTTGAAATAATTTTTCTACTTCTTGCAACTGGCGAGCAGCATCACTTTTTCCGTTTGGAGTTGAATTTTCAGAATATTCAGGGAGGTTTTCTCCGTCTTCAAAAACTGAAGTAGAACTTATTAAATTTACTTTTTCAACCGCAGAAAGTTCAAGCTTCGGGATAAAATGCTTGATTTTCTTTACAAAATTAGCATCCGGTTTTTTTCGTAAACCCGGCGGAATATCAACCACCAAAACCTCAGCGCCATCTAAAAATGAAAATACTTCCCCTTTTATGCTTTCTTCTGTTAATTCAACATAAAAAGGGTCGATGCCTTTTTTCGCTAAATGTTCTAATTTTTCAGAAGTTGTTGTCGAGCCATTAACCGCATAGCCTTGTTGCAATAATTCTTCTGCTAAAGGCAAGCCTAACCAGCCGCAACCTAAAACACTAACCGTTAACTTTATTTGTTTTCCCATTCTTTAAGATGCTTTTCTCTAGCTTTATAAGAAAAGTAACTTACTAAAAAGTAGAATAAACTAAAAACCAAAAAAAGAAATATTATTCGCGCAGGTTTAAGATTTTCAAAACTCCAATCGGTGTAAAGTAATTCGACAAAGAATGTAATAAATGAGGATAAGAAAAATGTTTCTATTAGAATGAACTTCCACTTGTTTTTCATTCTATGTTCTAAACTAAAAAATTTCATCTTAATCAGCTTTTATCGTTAATGTTTGTTTAGTAATGATCGCATCGTTCAACACAAAAGGTTTCGGCATCATATTTTCTGTGCGTGGGGTAATCGTAAAGTTTTTATTTTCTAACAAATCGTTACTCGCTTCGTAAACTTTCAGCTCAAATTGCTCACCTTTTTTCAACTCAAAATCTAAGCGTAAGGTATCGCGATCTACTGCATAATATGTGAGTAATTTTTCGGATTCACGATTTTGATAAAAGACATTTTTTCCTGCGGGAGGTGCCGTTTTGCCATTCACTTTAAAATTGAAGAAATTCACCTGCTGATCGGCAAAAATTTCCATTCGGTTAATTTTTCGTTGCGGAGCAATTTTCAGGGTAACCTTATCTCTTTCATTTTTCTGAAAAGTAGTATCTTCTTCCATCAGCATAACAGCTTCAGCAATGGGTTTTATTTCAGCTTTACGTTGTTGAGTAAATGCTGAATTATATTTGCTATGGAAAATCACATCCTCGCTAACTTCAGTTTCATCTGTAAAATATTCCGAAGTAAATTCATCTAAATATTCATCATACGTCACCCACCAAGCTTCTTCTTGATCGACATCTAACAGATAAAGTAAACTATTCGGTTTTTGATTTTCACTTGAAAATTCAGCATTGTTATGTGCCATTAGCAAGCTTACCGAAGCGATGATCAGACATAAAACACCTAACCAATGTATTTTCTTGTAATGAATGAATATCGGCATTAACAAGCCTAACAGTAACACAGAAAACACACTACTAATCACCAGCATTTTTAACCCTAAACCTACCGGAAAAAATTGAATAAGCGGCGCAAACAAGAACACCGCCGGAATGCTGAAAAATAAAAGTATCCAAAGATTAGGACTGTTTTTCCTGATAATTAAATAGTAATTGAGTAAGCCAAAAAAGACCGGCCAAATAAAATAAGCTGCTCCTTTAAAAGCGATGGCTATCACGGTATTGATAAGCAACCATACAAAAAGTGGCGCAGGCACGCTACGTTCTAAATCTTTACCTCTGTAAATTACTCTGTAAAACAAAAATGCAATCGCTAAAGTTAAGGCGACAAATGCTAAAATATAATAGTGACCATTACTGGTAAAACCGTTGAGATTATCGGCATATTCCGGGTATTGCCGGTAAATAAACTGGTAACCGAAATAAACCACAATTGCAGCTACAAATAAGATCACTATAAACCAAACGATGTTTTTAACTAGCGAAAATGCGGTAAAGGTTTTCTTTCTGATAGCGTAAATACTGATGGCGATAAACAACACCCAAGCGAGCACCAATAATGGGATAATGAATGAATAGGAATAATACAACATTCCTAAACCGGGAAAATTGAAATAAACCGATTCGTTTTCAGATTTGAGTTCGGTAAGATTTGCGTTGGCAAAATACGGCATTAAAGCCGTTAAATAACTGGCTTGATGCGCTAACGAGTTTTGATCTAGATTTTTGAAGGTATCCTTAGCAGTATGATAATCGTAATGATCGTCGATAAACGCAAAAAAGAAACTCGGAATGTCTTTTTGCTCCCGTAAAATTGTGGCATCGGTATCGTTAGGCAATTTTTTATAAACCGAATACATGAGCGAAGTTGCCATCGGGTATTCTGAGTTGGCTTTAGAAAAAGCTTTGATAAGTTTACTGTTCCCGGCATTGGTTTCTAAAATGGTGTTTGAAGGTCCGCCGCTGCCGCGTGCTTCAAAATTAAGCACCAAGCCAATGTTTTCTGCCCACGGATGTTCTTCTACAAAAAGATTGGCGCCATTAAGTCCAATTTCTTCTGCATCGGTAAAACAAATGATTATGTTATTTTTATGTGGAATTTCTTCCTTTAAAAAAACGCGAATCGTTTCTAAAATTGTCGCCACACCAGAACCGGCATCGCTCGCTCCAAATGAAGAATGTACCGCACTATCGTAATGCGTCATCACCATAAGATCGTTCTTCACTGAAGGATCGCTACCCGGTATTTTGGTAATAATATTTTCTGGCACGGTAAAAACTCCCTCACTATTTAGTGTATAGCCTTTTTGCGTTTGCACTTGCAAGCCCATTTGTTGCAATTGCTGTACAATGTAGTTTCTTACTTCGCTATGCGCTTTAGTACCAATTGAGTGCGGCTTTTCACTTATTTTTTTTACGTGTTTGTTCGCACGTTCGATAGAAAAACCAAGCGGATTCTCTTCAGAAAATTCTTCAGCATCGGGCATTAAGGCGTAAAAACTCACCCAAACTAGAATTCCCAAAGTCACTAAAACTAATAGTTTAGAAATAAAGCTTTTCATAGTGCTAATCTAATTTTTTCACCAAAGCAAAATAATCATTCTCTAACGGAAGATAGCCTTGATCGTAAACAAAATAGTAAACGGTCCCTTTTTTTGTAGTGTAAATACTCGTAAAGAATTCGAAGCTAAAATCTTTACTTAACAATTGCGATTTAGTGGCTTTCGATTTTCCGTTGGGGTTGAGTTCTTCTAAAATCCGGTAATTTTTACGCAATCTGTTATTGGTGTTTCTAATGAGATTTTTGCTGTCTTTGTTCAACTTATTGTTGTAAGCATTTCTACAATAATCGCTACAGAATTTTTTATCTGCCCGACCAATTATTTTTTCTCCACACTCCAAACAGCTCTTAGTCATAAAATTTTTAAGTTAAGAAGTTCCTATAAATTTACATTTTTTTTGGTTGAAATATGGTTTCCTTTAAGAAACGCTACTAAACTTTTGCTAAACAAGAGTTTAAATTACGAATAATGCGTTTCTCCCACGTAAATTAGTATTGGAATTTTGAAGATGTTGAACCAATACTTATTGAAAATGAAAAGTTGTATTACCCTCCTTAGTTTAATGATGATCGCCTTTATTGGTAACTCCCAAAATAATTGGTCTTCCTATAATAATATGCCCGTTAAACAAATGGTTAACGAGCAAACCGATAAAAACAACAACCCTAATAACGATTTTACTCAGATCGTAAATTATTACCGTAATGGATATATAAAAAGTATCGAGACAAGCTACGGGAACAAACTTTCAGTTAAAAAATATTATTTCTATAAAAATGATGTTCTCTCTTCTATTTTAGAAAAGCAAATGAGTTATAAGCAAGACGAACCCTCTTATAATTTAGAGATTATCGAAGATACAAGGTCTAAATATTTACCGGTTAAAAGTGAAAAGCTAGAAACTTACGATATAACTTCTAACACACACGAAGGAGAAACTTCTAAAATAACCTATAATTATGACCAAAAGGATAGATTAACTAGTTCTTTTCAACTTTATAAGTTATCAGATAATGTAGATGAAGGTTTAATTTATAAGGTTAATTACGATAAGAAAAATTTTATTCAAAATACATTTTTTAAAAACTATCAATACGTGAAAGATGAAAACGATAGCATTTTTGAAGGTTTGAGAAATTCTAAATACAAAGTAAAATCAAAAAATAAAATAGGAGTAACTAATTATACCATTACCACAAATAAAGATACAGATTACTACAATATAGAATACAGTTTATATCAAGATGATGAGCTAAACAAAGAATTTGACTATTTAAAAATAGAAGATGTTTACGATTTTTATTTAGACGATATTATTAGAAAAGATAGAATAAGCGACTATACTTATAATCTTATAGTAAATAGAGTTACAGATACAACTTACACAGACTCTCTAATCACTAAAGATGCTTTACAATCTCAAGATTGGTATGTAAATAAGTTCTATAAAGATTACATTGCCCAAGAACTTGAAAACAATCAATTAGAAAAATATATTACGGCTAATAGCGATGCTCTTTCTTGTGAAACTTTTTTTGAAAAAGATGAACTTGAAGAATTAAGACTCAATGCTTACAATACTTGCTTAGACCATAAAAACTATTTAGCTGCTGAAAAATTTATTGAACCCTTATACGAGGAAGCAAAAATCGCTTATCGATCTAATCTTTCTGAGAAAAACGGAAGAATCTTAGGTCTTACCGCACAAGTTTATTACTTACAAAACAAAAATACTGAAGGAGATGCAATTATGCAGGAATGTGAGGATTATAAGTATTCCTTAAAAAACCTTGCTTCTAATAGTATGGAAGATAAAATTGAATACCATAAATTCAATTATTTTTTAGCTCAAGTATATGCAGCTAAAAATGATGTAAATACAACTAAAAAACTTTTAGAAGAAAACATCTCTTATTACGACTCGCTAGAAGACACTTATAAAGAAAGTGAAACTTTTTCTACCGATTATGCTAAAAACAAAAAAATGCTGGTAACGCTAAATACACCAACACTTCAATAAAACAAAACCCCGCTAAAATTTAGCGGGGTTTAGAAAAAAACTAAAAATAATAACTTATATATTATTCGTAGATTACTGTCACCTGAGTGGCAGTTAATCCTTTTCTTCCTTCTGCTTCAACATACTCCACTTTGTCACCTTCGTTGATTGTTTCACCGTTTAAACCGGTAACGTGTACGAAAATGTCTTTTCCTGTGTCGTCGTTAGTAATGAATCCGTATCCTTTAGATTCGTTGAAAAATTTAACTGTACCTTCCATTGTAATAAAATAATTAATAATAGATACAAACGTACTGATAAAAAAATGATTTAAAGCTGTTTTCTATAAGATATTTAAAAAAATAACAATAGCTTATTATTAATATAACCCCTTATCTTTCATCTTTTTAATGTTTTCTGGACTTAAAGTATAGTCTTTTAATTTTTTTCCCTTCCAACGATGGTAAATAAAAAGTGGCATTAGAATAAAACAACTCGCCAAAACCGCTAAACCAATAATAATATCTCCGGTTTTTATATTTTCTTCAAAAATTCTAAAATAAAATCCTGTACCTATTGCTAAAACAATCAAGATAAACAAGATTAAAATAACGTATCGCATCACTAATTTTTTTAATATGAAATTAATTTTCTTCGGTAAGCAGTAAGCATTTTAGATTTTGAAACAAAGCCTAAGTATTTCCCGTCTTTAATGACAGGTAAATTCCACGCACCGGTATTCTGAAATTTATTCATTACTTGTTGCATACTATCTTGCCCGTAATGAATGTAATCTGGAGCATCATGCATCAAAAACTCGACCAACATGGTTTCCTGCAATTCGGTATTAAACATAATTTCCCGAATATCGTCTAACGTAAGAACACCTACTAATTCATCTTTATCATTAAGCACCGGAAAAAGATTTCGTTTCGATTTCACGACCGCTTGGTGCAACATTTCTTTCAGCGTCATTTTTGGTTTTACACTAATAAAATTCGTTTCAATAATTCGGTCTAACTTCAAAAGTGTAAGTACCGCTTGATCTTTATCGTGTGTTAACAGCGCGTTCTGATCTTTTAATTCTTTCGTATAAATGTTATAATCTGAATTAGCTTTCGATAATAAAAATGAAATCGTCACCGTGATCATTAACGGAACAAACAACTGATAACCACCGGTAATTTCTGCGATCAAGAAAATTGCTGTCATCGGCGCTTGTAAAACTCCCGCCATTAAACCTGCCATCCCAACCATTGTAAAGTTTTCAGAAGAAAGTGTAAAGCCTAGTTGTCTTGATAAATTCACAAAAAAACTACCGGTAACCGCTCCCAAAAATAGAACCGGAGCAAAAACACCACCAACGCCACCACCACTCAACGTAACCGAAGTTGCGATAGGTTTTAATAAAATAAGTCCTAAAATTAAACCAATAACCACCCAACTATTACCTATCATATCCTTATAAAGAAAGGCATCAAAAGCACTACCGTAATCTTGAGCGATCAATCGATTCATAAACGTGAAACCTTCCCCATAAAGTGGCGGAACCAAAAACGTAAGTAATCCAATAATAAAACCGGCAATTACGATTTTGAAGTAATCATTTTTTATTCTGCGGAAGTAATTCTCGGTCGTAAAATAAATTTTTGAAAAATAGATCGAAACCAATGCCGTAACCACTCCTAAAGCTGAATAAAATAAAATATTCTGAATATCGAATTTCTGAATCGCATGAAAATCGACAATATATTGTTCCCCAATAAAAAACATTCTGGTTACTACAGCCGCTACTGAAGCCATTAATAACGGAAGTAAGGAAGCAAAGGTTAAATCTAAGCTAAACACTTCTATCGCAAATAAGATCGCTGCAATTGGCGCTTTAAAAATTGCTGAAAGTGACCCCGCAGCAGCACAAACCAACAGTAGCTTTCTGGTTTGCGCATTCATATGAAACATCCGCGCAATGTTAGAACCAAAAGATGCTCCCGTCGCTACAGAAGGACCTTCTAAACCTACAGAACCACCAAAACCAACCGTTAACGGAGCAGTAAGTAAGGAACTGATCAAGTTACGCCGATCCATCTTCCCGTTTTTTTGAGAAATAGCAAAAAGTGCCATCGGGATCCCATGACCTACATCTTTTCGTAAAACAAATTTCTTTACCAATAAAACGAGTAATAAGCCCAAGAACGGAAAAATAAAATACCAATACACGTGATAATCTTGTACTGCACCCTGCTCAAAAAACATAGCGATATAGTGTGTAATGTTTTTTAAAGCTACCGAAGACAATCCGGCAATTAAACCCACAAGAATACTTAACAGATAGACAAAATTTTTGTTGGAAATATGTTTGTATCTCCAAATTAAAAACCGTGTAAAAGGTGTTCTTTTCTTCATCATTCAACCTTTATAACCTTATTCTTTTGGCTAAAAAAATCCTGCTTTCACAGGATTTTTTAATTTTTATTCTAATTCAACTTTTAGATGAAGTTCTTTTAGTTGCTCATCATCAATTTTTGCCGGCGCATCGATCATCACATCTCTACCTGCATTATTTTTAGGGAAAGCAATAAAATCTCTAATCGTTTCTTGTCCGCCTAAAATAGCTACCAATCGGTCTAAACCAAAAGCTAAACCTCCGTGTGGTGGCGCTCCGTATTGAAAAGCATCCATCAAGAAACCAAATTGTGCTTTTGCTTCTTCTTCAGAAAAACCTAAGTAATCGAACATGGTAGCTTGCGTGGCTTTGTCATGAATTCTAATAGAACCACCTCCAATTTCATTACCATTCAATACTAAATCGTAAGCATTTGCCTTTACTTTACCCGGTTCTGTTGCCAATAGCGGAATATCTTCTACTTTAGGTGAAGTAAACGGGTGGTGCATCGCGTGGTAACGTTCAGTTTCTTCATCCCACTCCAATAATGGAAAATCTACTACCCAAAGCGGAGCAAAAGTTTTAGGATCTCTTAAACCTAAACGTTCTGCCATTTCCATACGGAAAGCACTTAACTGTGCTCTAACTTTATTTGTGTCACCAGAAAGTACACAAATTAGATCGCCCGGTTTTGCGTTAGTTTTTTCTGCCCAAGCTTTTAAATCTGCTTCCTCATAAAATTTATCTACCGACGATTTAAAACTTCCGTCTTCATTGTATTTTGCATAAACCAATCCTAAAGCACCTACTTGTGGTCGCTTTACCCAATCGATAAGTTTATCGATCTCTTTTCTACTATAGCTTGCGCCACCGGGAACAGCGATACCAACAACTAATTCTGCTTCATTAAAAATTTTAAATTCTTTGTGTTTGGTCACTTCATTTAACTCACCAAACTCCATCCCAAAGCGAATATCAGGTTTGTCGTTACCATACTTGCGCATCGCGTCGTCGTAAGTCATTCGAGGGAATTTCTCTAGCTCAACTCCGTTAATTTCTTTCAATAAATGACGGGTTAAACCTTCAAAAGTATCTAAAATATCCTCTTGTTCTACAAACGCCATTTCACAGTCAATTTGTGTAAACTCCGGTTGACGATCTGCACGTAGATCTTCATCTCTAAAACATTTTACGATCTGGAAATATTTATCCATTCCACCAACCATTAACAACTGCTTAAAGGTTTGTGGTGACTGCGGAAGTGCGTAAAACTGCCCTTCATTCATTCTACTTGGCACGACAAAATCTCGTGCGCCTTCTGGAGTAGATTTAATTAAATACGGCGTTTCAACCTCAACAAAATCTTTCTTCGACAAGAAGTTTCTTACTTCCATCGTTACTTTGTGACGAAATACCAATTTATTTTTTACCGGGTTTCTACGAATATCTAAATAGCGATATTTCATACGAAGGTCTTCCCCTCCATCCGTTTTATCTTCAATAGTAAATGGTGGGACTAATGCCTGGTTAAGCACTTCTAATTCTTCTACCAAAATCTCCACATCACCGGTAGGAATATTAGCGTTTTTAGATTCACGCTCAATAACTTTACCTTTAATTTGGATCACAAACTCACGGCCTAAGCTTTTTGCTTTTTCCATCACAGCTGCCGGTGTACGCTCCTCGTCAAAAATAAGTTGAGTAATCCCATAGCGATCGCGAAGGTCTACCCAAATCATAAATCCTTTATCTCTTGTTTTTTGTACCCAACCGGCCAAAGTCACTATTTCTTCTTTATGACTTAGTCGTAATTCTCCGTTTGTATGTGATCTATACATAGTTTGTCTATTCAAATTTGAGCGCAAAAATAAGAAGTATTTCTGTTTTGCTCTACTAATATCAAGATAAAATATAGATGAATATTAACCCCATTCACATATTTAACTTACTAATTTTCAACTCGAAACACTTTCAATGTTAATTTAATGTTACGTAACTATTGATTTAATGTAAATAATTATTATCTTTGTTAAGTTAACTTTAAATAAAATATAATGAAGAAGATAGTTTTTATGGCGATGGTATTACTTGGAGTAGGGATGAATGCACAGGAAGTAAAGCCAAATTTTGAGAAAAAAGGTGACTTAGTAAAAGGAACATATTATTACGATAACGGTGAAGTACAACAAGAAGGTACTTACAGAGATGGTAAGCTTCACGGAGAATGGATTATGTATAATGCTGAAGGTGAAAAAACAGCCATCGGTAATTATTCAGACGGAGTAAAAACCGGAAAATGGTTTTTTTGGAAAAATGATAAGTTAGTTGAAGTTGACTATTCTGAAAATCAAATTGCCGATGTAACTACTTGGCAAAACTCTAATTCTATCGCTGTTTCTGAATAATATATAAGATTAAGGAAATAAAAAAGCTTCTCGATCGAGAAGCTTTTTTTATACGCTAAAGTGAAAACTTCAGCTTATTTTTTCATCCAAGTTTTAAAATCTACTTCTTTCTGGATCAAAGATTTTAACTCAGCAATCGGAACTCGTTTTTGTTCCATCGTATCTCTATTTCTAACGGTAACTTGGTGATCGTCTTTGGTGTCGTGATCTACCGTAATACAAAATGGCGTTCCCGCAGCATCTTGACGACGATATCTTCTACCAACAGCATCTTTTTCATCATAAGTTACATTGAAATCCCATTTTAGATCGTCTACGATTTCTTGAGCGATTTCCGGTAAACCATCTTTCTTTACTAATGGTAAAATTGCTGCTTTGTAAGGCGCTAAAATTGCTGGAAGTTTTAAAACGGTTCTTGAAGTTCCGCCTTCTAATTCTTCCTCTTGTAAAGCGCTAGAGAAAACGGCTAAGAACATACGATCTAAACCAATAGACGTTTCGATCACATAAGGCACGTAGTTTTTATTCATTTCAGGATCAAAAAACTGTAATTTTTTACCTGAATGCTCTTCGTGTGCTTTTAAATCGAAATCGGTTCGCGAGTGAATACCTTCTAATTCTTTAAACCCAAATGGGAAATTAAATTCGATATCGGTAGCGGCATTTGCATAATGTGCCATTTTCTCATGATCGTGAAAACGGTAATTTTCTTCACCTAAACCAAGAGAAGCGTGCCATTGCTGACGAGTTTCTTTCCATTTTTCGAACCAAGTAAGTTCTTCACCCGGACGTACAAAAAATTGCATTTCCATTTGTTCAAACTCACGTTGACGGAAGATAAATTGTCTTGCTACAATCTCGTTTCTAAAGGCTTTACCAATCTGTGCGATCCCGAAAGGTATTTTCATTCTTCCGGTTTTTTGAACATTCGCAAAGTTTACAAAAATACCCTGCGCAGTTTCCGGTCTTAAATATAGATCGGTTGCGCTGTCTGCAGAAGCTCCTAATTTGGTACCGAACATTAAGTTGAATTGCTTCACGTCTGTCCAGTTTTTAGAACCGGTCTCTGGGCAAGCAATTTCTAATTCTTCAATTAAAGCTTTTACATCGGCTAGATCTTCATTGGTTAAAGATTTCGCTAAACGTTCTAAAATTTCTTTTTCTTCTGTTTTGTATCGAATTACACGCGGATTGGTGCTTACAAATTCTGCTTCGTCAAATTTATCGCCAAAACGCTTCTTTGCTTTCGCAATTTCTTTTTGTGCTTTTTGGTTAATTTTTTCAGCATAATCTTCTACCAAAACATCGGCGCGATAACGCTTTTTAGAATCTTTATTATCGATAAGTGGATCGTTAAAAGCATCAACGTGACCGGAAGCCTTCCACGTGGTTGGGTGCATTAAAATGGCAGCATCTAACCCAACAATGTTGTCGTGAAGCTGAACCATGCTTTTCCACCAATAATCTTTTATATTTTTCTTTAACTCTGCTCCATTTTGACCATAGTCATAAACCGCACTAAGACCGTCATAAATTTCACTTGAAGAAAATATATAACCGTACTCTTTTGCGTGAGCGATTACCTGCTTAAATTTATCTTGTTGTTTTGCCATAGAACAAAAATATAAAACCGACTTTAATTAACAGATATTAAGTGGTTTTTTATTCGATAATAAATGAGGCAGAGGAAAGTAAAACATCATTATCGAAAATATGCACGATATACTTGCCTTCAACAGCATTATTTTCGGCTATATCCATTAAAGCACAAACATTTAAATTAATTTGATGGTAATTAACCTCGGTCTTGGCGCTGTAGTATAATTCTTTTTCGTTGAAAATTTCTTTCTTCTTTTCGCCAATTAGATTGTTATTGGGGTTGATTACTTGAATGTATAGATCTTTTTGGCCTGCAGGAGCGATATTACTTTCGTTAAGCTGAAAGCAAATTCTAATATTTTCAATCTTATTTACGTTATTGGTATGTTTTACCTCTCCATTATTTCGCAAGTAAACTCCTTCACCGTGAATTTCTGAGATTTGAATGACCGATGCCTCATTGATTTTTTGTTGAAGCTCTTCATTTTTCAAGTTAAGTGAATCTGTTTTTTGCTTAGTGTTCGCTAAAATTTGATTAGTGCTATCAATGGCGGTTTTAAGCTTTTTGTTTTCTTCTGCCAACGTATTAATATGGTTAAGCAAACGTTGCTTTTCCATTTTTAATTGATCGGCCTGTTGTCTGTACTTCTTTAGACGGTTATAATTAGATTCTAAATTATTTATAGAGTCTAAAAGAACCAGAATTCGTTGTTTTTCTTTTTCCAAACTTTTTTTAATCGAAGAATTATCTACTTGTAAACTATCGTAAGCGGTTTGGATCGACTTTAATTCGGTTTGCAAGTAAGCTTTCTCTTCTTCTAAATATTTAATATTTTCATTTTTTTCTCGATGAAAATTAAACGTGTAACCTACCATAATTACCAAACCGGTAAGTAAAACTCCAATAAGAACTTTTAAAATGTTTTCTTTTTTCTTTTCGCTCATATATAAAAGAGTACAATTTTTATTAACTTGATAAGAAATTAATACTGAATTGTTTAAAGATTTATTTCATTTATTCTTTCCTCAAAAGTGCCTAGCTTGTAGTGAGAATTTGGTTGAACAAGAAATTCTTTGTTCACATTGCTTACACGAACTACCGTTAGCCAACACTCATTTAGATAACGAAAATACATTAAAAAAAGTATTTGAAAATCAAATTGCTGTTCACAACGTTACAAGTTTGCTTTATTTCTATAAAAAAGGCATTACTCAAGAGCTGTTTCATAATTTAAAATATAGAAATCATCCAGAGATCAGCATCTATTTAGGTGAATGGATTTCTCCTTACTTAGCTAAGGACGATTTTATGGAAAATATTGATGCTGTAATTCCGGTTCCGATACATAAAACCAGAAAAAAAGAACGTGGTTATAACCAAGTAGAAGGTTTTGCTAAAGTGATCGCTCAACACTTCAACAAGACTTATATAGATGATGTTTTGGTGAAAAAGGAAGCTTCTAAAACCCAAGTTTTTAAAGGAAGATTAGCTCGACAAGAAATAAAATCGAATTATTTTAGTTTACAAAACGAAGAAAAGATTGTTGGCAAACACGTTTTATTGGTAGATGACATTATAACCACAGGAGCTACTTTAGTTTCTTGCGGAAAAATTTTGCTTCAAGCAGAGAATGTTAAGTTAAGTATTGCCGCAATGGCTTATACTGCTTAAAAGATCATTCAATTTAAAAATAATCGTTTCTTTGCAGAAAAATTGGCCAGATGAATTTAAAACGCTTTATATATTTTTTTTTAGCACTGATTAGCTTTAGTTTTTTCTTTAACTGCGCTAAAAGAGGTATGCCGCAAGGTGGTGAGATCGATACCATTCCGCCTGCATTTGTAAATTCTTATCCAGAAAATTTTTCGCCTAATTTTAAGGCTGAAGAGATTAGAATTAATTTTAGTGAATATATAAAACTCGACAAACCTAACCGACAAATTATCGTCTCGCCACCCATGGATCCCAAACCGGAATTTTACCCAATGGGAAGCGCCAGCAAAGAAGTACGAATTAAAATTTTAGATACGCTTCTAGAAAATACTACTTACACGATCAATTTTGGAAATAGTATTGTAGATAATAATGAAAGTAATCCGTTACCATTTTTTAAATATGTATTTTCAACAGGATCTTATGTAGATTCACTTTCTGTAAAAGGAACAATAAAAGATGCATTTAATAGAGAAACCGATGAGTTTGTATCTATTTTATTATATGAAGTAGATTCTACCTATAACGATTCTGTAATTTATGATCGATTACCAACCTATATTTCTTACACCCAAGATACCTTAAACACGTTCTCTGTAGAAAATATGAAAGAAGGGACTTATAGAATGATCGCTCTTTTAGATAAAAATCAAAACTACAAATTTGATCCGAGAAGCGATAAAATAGGTTTTGTAGATAGTTTGATCGAAATCCCGACAGAAGAGAATTATAACATTTCTATTTTTAAAGAAATTTTAGATTTTGAAGTAGAACGTCCTAAACAACTTTCTAAAAATCATTTAATTTTTGGGTATAAAGGCAATCCCGATAGTACTAAAATTAGATTGATTTCTGATCATACCCCAGATTTTGATTATAGAATCATTCAAGATCGAGAAAAAGATACGCTACATTATTGGTACAAACCGTTTATGGAAGTAGATAGTTTAGTTTTTGAAGTTTCAAATCAAAAATATCTCGATACGGTTTACACCAAGATTAGAGATATGGAAAGAGATTCTCTAGAAATTAATCCACTTACTAAAGGAAGTTTTGATGTTGATGATAAATTTAAAATTACAGCCAATTTACCTTTGGTAAAGTTAGATTCTAATTATGTGAAAATTATAAATCAAGATTCTATAGCGATACCATTTACTTCTACGTTTGAAAATAGAACTAACACCTATAGTTTAGATTTTGAAAAAGAAGAAAAACAAGTCTTTAATATTCAATTATTACCGAATGCAATTACAGATTTTTTCGATCATACTAACGATACTTTAAATTTTAAAGTAAAAACCCCTGTTTTTTCAGACCTCGGAATTTTGAATATGACCGTTAACAATTTAAAATCTTATCCAGTAATTGTACAATTAACTAATAGTAAGGGTGAAGTTTACAAAGAATTAATTCATCAAGAGGATGACGGCAACTTATTTATATTTAATTACCTTAAACCAGGTAAATATCTCCTCCGCGTAATTTATGATGAAAACAATAATGGCAAATGGGATACCGGTAGCTATTTAAATAAATCACAAGCTGAAGAAATTATCTATTTCCCTAAAGAAATTGAAGTGAGAGCTAACTGGGATGTCGTTGAAACTTTTAGGTTAAAGTAAACGCATCACGATCATTTAAAAAGGCGAAGCGTTCTCGAGTTTTAATAAGTTCTTTTTTATTTAAATGAAGTGTTTCTTCAAAAACCACATCATCGTTTTTTGTTGTTGAAATTTGTTTGCCTAACATATCGTAAACGGCAGAATGACCAGAATATACGTGATCGTTACCATCCAATCCTACACGATTAACACCGGCAACATAACACATATTCTCGATCGATCTAGCTTTTAAAAGAGCATCCCAAGCTTCTGTTCTTTTTTTGGGCCAATTAGCAACATATAGCAATAAATCAAAATCTTCAGTATTTCTCGACCAAACAGGAAAACGAAGATCGTAGCAAATTAACGGACAAACTTTCCAGCCTTTATACTCCACTATTAAACGATTTTGCCCTGCAGAATAAGTGTGTTGCTCGTTTGCCAAAGTAAATAAATGCTTCTTATCGTAAGTTTGATAATCACCATTCGGGAATACAAAAAATAGTCGATTATAATAATTCTCATTTTCTTGAATAATGACGCTTCCAGTTATTGCAACTTCGTATTTTCTCGCAGTAGTTTTCAGCCAAGTTAAGGTAGTTGAATTTTCTTCTTCAGCAAGACGTTCAGCATTCATAGAAAAGCCTGTCGTAAACATTTCAGGTAAAACAATGAGATCTGTCGATTCTTTTAAGGCTTTTATTTTTTCAGAAAATAATTGAAGATTAGCCTCGGTATCTTCCCACTTTAAATCTTCCTGAACAATCGTTATTCTTAGGTTTTCCATAAAACTAAAGGTAAAAAAATTATTCAATTTCTGAAGAAATTTTTCCGTTTACAAACGTTTAAAAACGACATTAAACGCAAGTAAGCACTTATTAACCAAGTAAAGTTTTGTTGCTACCTCATCTTTGCCTCACTGAATCGAACTAACGAAATTCAGCTTTAAAAATTTATCATTATGAACGCATTAAGAAACAAAGTACAGTTAATCGGAAACCTAGGGAACAACCCAGAAATCATTCAACTAGAAAGCGGTAAAAAATTAGCAAAATTCTCTATGGCTACGAACGAAGTTTACAAAAACAGTCAAGGTGAAAAAGTAACCGACACTCAATGGCACAACATTGTTGCTTGGGGCAAAACTGCAGAAATTGTAGAGAATTACTTAACACAAGGTAAAGAAGTAATTTTAGAAGGTAAACTTACCTCAAGAAGCTATGAAACCCAAACCGGAGAAAAAAGATATATTACCGAGGTGGTAGCTCAGGAAATTATGATAATTTCAAAAAACAATTGATTCTAATAGAAACATTGTTAACAAACAATCAAAATTACGTACGCATTTCATAAATAACCTTAAAATTAACGCTTTTTAACAGTCGCTAACAAAGTTTTAACCATTGTTATAAAACCACAAGACCTATCTATGCGTAGTTTTCGTGTAGATCAACAAAACTTATTTTTATTATGAAAAACAAAAATGTAAAAGTAGAAAGTCTTGTTACCAAAAAAGGTAATAAAAGAAGACAGTTTTTAAAAATGAGTGGACTCGCGATCGCAGGTAGTGGTTTATTATTAAGCTGTAGCGATGATGACGATTTCACAGAACCCAACCCAGATCCGGATCCAGAAACATTCGATTTAGGAGGAGGAGATTTAGGGGTCCTTAATTATGCTTACGCTTTAGAGCAGTTAGAAGCAGATTTTTACACGAAAGTTGTAAATGGCTCTTACTGGTCTGGCGCAGCAATGGAAGAAAAACAAATTTTAGAAGATTTGTATAATCACGAGGTTAATCACCGTGAATTTTTTAAAGCAGCATTAAACGCAAATTTTGATGCAGAACTAGTGTTACCAGAGAGCTTAGAATTTGATTTTTCTAGCGTGGACTTTTCAGATAGAGATTCTGTTTTATCTACTGCACAATTATTAGAAGATACAGGTGTAAAAGCTTACAATGGTGCAGGTAAAATTATTGAGACCGCAGCTTACTTAGTTATTGCAGGTAAAATTGTTTCTGTTGAAGCAAGACATGCTGCTGCAATCAGAAGTATTAGAGGTAACGATATGGACGATTTTAAACTTTTCGCAGGAGACGATATCGTAGCTCCAGGAACAGGTTTAGACGGTGCAGAAAATCCTTCTGTAATTATTAACGCCGCTGGCGGATTTATTGTTACACCATTTACAGCAAACCAATTGCCATAAATATCAAGTAACAATTAATCGAATCAATAATTTTAAAAAATAATATTATGAATCTTATAAAATTTTTAGACGAATTTACGTCAGATAACTTAGCAAAAAAAGGAGCTTCTAGAAGAGATGCTTTTAGTACATTTTCTTCATTAGGAAAAAAAGCAGCGATCGCTGCAGTTCCTTTCGGGATGGCAGTAGCATCCAATAAAGCAAAAGCAGCAACAATGTTTCAGTCAGACGATGCTGTTGGTGCATTACAATTAGCCTTAACCTTAGAGTATTTAGAGGCAAGTTTTTATTTACAAGCTTTAGACTCTAATGTATTAGACCAAGACGGAACAGGAAAAGCAAATGCGATTTACGAACAAATCTCTATGCACGAATCTGCCCACGTAACCCTATTACAAGATACTTTAATGAGTTTAGGTGAAACTCCCGTAGCAGAACCGACTTTCGATTTTACTGCAGGTGGTAATTTTGACCCTTTTAATACAGAAGGCGATGCAGCAACTTCTTATGCTCAACTATTAGCATTAGCACAAGCTTTTGAAGATACCGGTGTAAGAGCATATAAAGGACAAGCAGGAGCATTAATGGGTAACGACGACTTATTAACAGCTGCTCTACAAATTCACTCTGTAGAGGCTAGACATGCTTCAGAAATTAGAAGGTTAAGAGGTTTACAAGGTTGGATTACATTAGATAATCGTGGTACAGGAATGCCAGCCGCTACTCAACCGGTTTACGATGGTGAAGAGAACTTAAGCCAAGGTGGTGTAGACGTATCTACATTAGGCTCTGGTAGTCCATTTACTGCTGAAGCTTCTTCTCAAGCTTATGACGAGATCTTAACGGGAGATGAAGCAACAACTATTGCAAGTCTATTTATTGAATCTTAATATTCTTGTTTTTCATTAAAAAAGCACCTTAATTTCTTAAGGTGCTTTTTTAGTTACTAACACTTGCAAATATTATCGATTCATTAAAATTCAACTTAAAAAATTACGATTTTCATAATTCGATATTTTTGATTAAATTTAAGAAACTGAAAAACAAAAAGTTATGGGCATTAAAAGTTTTCAAGGTAAGCAATTAGGAGAGGTTATCATTTCAGAAAATATAACCGTTGGTGATTTTATGACCGAGAATATGTATAAATTCTACGAAGGTCAAAATGTAATTGAAGTGATGGAAACTCTACTTCGATATCGAATTTCCGGGGGTCCGGTCGTTAACGAACACAATGAGCTTATCGGTATTATTTCTGAAGGAGATTGTATTAAACAAATTTCTGAATCTCGCTATTATAACCAACCCATGGAAAATATGACCGTAGAAAATTATATGATCAAAGAAGTTGAAACGGTTTCTCCCGACATGCATTTATTTGATGTTGCTAATAAATTTTTAAGCTTAAAGAAAAGAAGATTCCCGGTTTGTGAACACGGAAAATTAATTGGTCTAATTAGTCAGAAAGACGTTTTAAAAGCTGCTCTAGAATTACAAGGTTATAATTGGAGAAGTTAAAAGAAAATCTCTTGCGCTAAACGGTAAGTATTGGCATGCGCTTCTACAATATATTTAATTTCTTGAGAATAGCCACCGCCCATACTACATTCTACAGGAAGTTGCTGCTCTTTTAGTGTCTGCAACACAAAACGATCGCGCTCTTTACAAGCTTCGATACTTAAACTTAATTTGCCTAATTTATCGGTTGCCAATACATCGACACCCGAAAGATAAAACACAAAATCGGGTTTTACTTTTTCTATTAACTGCGGAAGCGTTTCTTTTAAAGTTTCGAGATAAACCTCATCACTTGTATGGTTCGGCAAACCAATATCTAGATCTGATTTCTCTTTTTTAAACGGATAGTTTTTTTCACCATGCATCGAAAATGTAAATACCGAATCGTCGCCTTCAAAAATTTCTGCCGTTCCGTTGCCTTGATGCACATCTAGATCGACAATTAATATTTTTTTTGCTAATTTTTGTTGCTGAAGATATCTTGCTGCAATCGCTTGATCGTTTAGCATACAAAAACCTTCACCTCGATTGGTATACGCGTGGTGCGTACCACCGGCAATATTCATTGCAATTCCGTATTTCAATGCAAATTCTGCAGCCATGATCGTGCCGCCGGCAATGAGTCGTTCTCTTGCTACTAAGGCTCTAGAAAGCGGAAATCCCGTTCTTCGAATCTCTTTCTGTGAAAGTTTTAAATTGAGAAAATCGTAATAATAATCGGGATCGTGAACCGCACAAATGTATTTATCGTTGGGCAATGCTGGCTCAAAAAAATTAGCTTCATCACAAGTACCTTCTAACAATAATTGCTGCGGAAGCAACTCGTACTTTTCCATCGGAAACCGATGCTTTGG
Source organism: Mesonia sp. (assembly GCA_012964435.1). Taxonomy (GTDB): domain Bacteria; phylum Bacteroidota; class Bacteroidia; order Flavobacteriales; family Flavobacteriaceae; genus Mesonia. The sequence continues at coordinate 85,660 of DTTX01000073.1, forward strand.
CGGCAACGGATATACATAACTGGGATGAAAAGCGATTTTAAGCATATTTAAAAAAACCTCATAGAAATCTATGAGGTTTAGTTTTTATAATTTAAGAAATTACAGTTCCACTATTTACTCCGTTTTCGTCTGGATTTACAAACACTAGTTTACCATCTGCGTTTTCCGTCATTAAGATCATTCCTTCACTTAAGGTCCCGCGAAGCTTAATCGGTTTTAAGTTAGCGACAACACTAACTTTTTTACCAATAACATCTTCCGGTTTAAAATGTTCTGCAATCCCGGAAACAATGGTTCTTTTATCGATACCGGTATCTACTTTTAAGACTAAAAGCTTTTTGGCTTTCGGCATTTTTTCAGCTTCAATAATCGTTCCTACACGAAGGTCGAGTTTAGTAAAATCGTCAAATTCGATCAACTCTTTCTGCAGAACAACTTCAGCAATTTCTGTCGCATTTGCCTTTTTGGTTGCTTCTAATTTATCTAATTGTTTCTGAATTTCTTCATCTTCCACTTTGGCAAATAATAATTCAGCTTTACCGATTTGATGATTTTTCTCTAGCAATACTTTTTCGGTTGAAATATCTTCCCAAGAATAATTTGCTTCATCTAAATTCAGCATTTTTTTCAACTTTTCTGAAGTAAATGGTAAAAACGGCTCACTTAAAGTTGCTAAAGCTGAAGCAATCTGAAGCGCGATATACATAACGGTTTCTGTTCGCTCTTTATCGGTTTTAAAGGTTTTCCAAGGCTCTTCGTCGGCTAAATATTTGTTCCCTAATCGGGCAACATTCATTAACTCGGCTTGTGCTTCTCTAAAACGGTATTTTTCAATAGAACTGGCAATTACTGTAGGATAAGCTTTTAACTCGGCTAAAGTTTGCTCATCAATATCTGCCAACGCACTTGGGCTTGGTACTTTTCCATCGTAATATTTATTGGTTAACACCACCACACGGTTAATAAAGTTACCAAAAATGGCTACCAATTCGCTGTTATTTCGTTGCTGAAAGTCTTTCCAAGTGAAATCGTTGTCTTTCGTTTCCGGAGCATTTGCGGTTAACACATAACGCAACACATCTTCTTTCCCGGGGAAATCTTCTAAATATTCGTGTAACCAAACTGCCCAGTTTTTAGACGTAGAAAGTTTATTGCCTTCTAAATTTAAAAATTCGTTAGCCGGTACGTTATCAGGCAACACATAATCGCCATGAGCTTTTAACATTACCGGGAAAATGATACAGTGAAAAACGATGTTGTCTTTCCCAATGAAATGAACCAATTTGGTGTCTTCATCTTTCCAATACGGCTCCCAATCTTTTCCTTCACGTTCTGCCCATTGTTTGGTCGCAGAAATATAACCGATTGGTGCATCGAACCAAACGTAAAGCACTTTTCCGTCGCCACCTTCAACAGGAACAGGAATACCCCAATCTAAATCTCGGGTTACGGCACGTGCACGAAGACCATCATCAATCCACGATTTACATTGACCGTAAACATTCGATTTCCAGTCTTTTTTATGTTCTTTTAAAATCCATTCTTTTAAGAAAGGCTCATATTGATTTAAAGGTAAAAACCAGTGACGTGTTTCTTTTAAAATTGGAGTCGCTCCGGTAATTGCCGATTTCGGATTAATTAAATCGGTAGCGTTGTGTGAAGTTCCGCATTTTTCGCATTGATCGCCATAACTTTCTTCAAAACCACATTTAGGGCAAGTTCCTACCACAAAACGATCGGCTAAAAATTGCTGCGCTTCTTCATCATAAAGTTGCTGAGTTACTTCTTCAATAAACTTATCTTCATCATACAATTTCTGAAAAAAATCGGATGCAGTTTGATGATGAATTTCTGAAGAGGTACGCGAATAATTATCGAAGGCAATCCCAAAATCTTGAAATGATTTTCTAATGATTCCATCATACTTATCTACTACATCTTGCGGAGTTATGCCTTCTTTTTTTGCTTTTATGGTAATGGGCACACCGTGTTCATCACTTCCGCAGACAAAAACTACATCTTCCCCACGTTTTCTTAAATATCTAGCATAAATATCTGCCGGCACGTAAACACCCGCTAAATGACCAATATGAATAGGTCCGTTAGTGTAAGGTAAAGCCGCTGTAATTGTATATCGTTTTGGTGTACTCATTTCTTTAATTTTAAAGGCGTAAAGGTAAGAAACCAAGATTATTTAAAATACTTGTTATTAGGTATTTTTTGATATTGCAAAAGCGACTACATTTGGCAGAAATCTAACAAATCTATTATGAAAAAACATTACTTATTAATTTTATCAATTTTCACAGTTTTCGCTTTTACTTCTTGTAGTAATGATGATGATTCTAACTCGAACGATTCTAATGCATCTACAGATAGTGTTTTAGAAATTGACGGAGAAAACTTTCAATTAAAAGCAGGAGTGATAGAAGAGTACGGAGAATCATTTTCTGGAGACGGTTATAATTTTGACATCTCTCTTTTTAACTCTGAAATTAGCTTAGTTAACGGAGATTATTTACCTGAAGATGATAATATTACTGGAATTTATTTTGAATTATGGTCTGAAAGCTCTTCAAATTTAAGCTCAGGGACTTATACTCAAGATTATTCTGAAAATCCATTTACTTACACTTATGGCGATGTTGTGATTGAATATAATATGGATACTGAACAAGCAAGTTATTTAGAAATAGTATCTGGAGATGTAATCATTTCTCGCAATGGAAGTAATTATGAAATTAACTTTGATGGAACGGCTAGTAATGGAAGCGAGATCTCATTATACTACAAAGGCACTTTAATGACATATTAAGAAAAAATAGATCTCACTAGAATCCAACGGAAGACAATGAGTCTTCCGTTTTTTATTTATTTTTATGAAATAAATATTACGCCTTTATGAATCTTCCTGATTATCTATCTAAAAGCGATAAAATTGCCATAGTCGCAACAGCAAGAAAAGCGAGTAAAGAAGATCTCAAACCCGCAATTGAGTTATTAAAAAAATGGGAACTTCAACCTGTGATTGGTTCAAGTATTGGTTTGGAAGATCATCAATTTGCAGGAAGTGACGAACAACGAGCAAAAGATCTTCAACAACAATTAAACGATCCTGAAATTAAAGCGATTTGGTGTGCAAAGGGTGGCTACGGAACGGTGAGAATTTTAGATCTCATCGATTTTTCAGTATTTAAGAAAAATCCGAAATGGATTATTGGCTATAGCGATGTAACAGCCTTGCATTCGCATATAAATAATTTCAGCATTGCCAGCCTTCACGCACAAATGTGTTTAGGCGTAGAAACTAAATCTGAAGCCAGTCGAGAAACCTTAAAAAAAATTCTTTTTGGAAAAGAACTGAATTATCAATTTCCTTCTTCTAAGTTGAATAAAAAAGGAATTGCTGAAGGCGAATTGGTAGGCGGAAATTTATCGGTGCTCTATTCGCTCTGCGGAAGTAATTCCGCTATAAATACGCAGGGGAAAATTTTATTTCTTGAAGATCTAGACGAATACCTTTACCATATTGACCGAATGATGCAAAACCTAAAACGCAACGGAATGTTAGAACATCTAGCCGGATTTGTAGTTGGCGGAATGAGCGAGATGAACGACAATCCAATTCCGTTTGGAAAAACTGCGGAAGAAATTATTGCAGAAAGCGTTGCTGAATATGATTATCCGATCGCGTTTAATTTTCCGACAGGGCATCTCGAAGACAATCAAGCCTTGGTTCTTGGGAAAAAAGTAAAGCTGGAAGTTATAAAAACCGGCTCTCTGTTGAGTTACCTTGAAGAATAATCAATTTAATTTGACTATATTTATACATAATCCCGTCATGCTGAACTTGTTTCAGTATTACATATAATTAAAATCCTGCTTGGTGACAACAATTCGATATTAACACCAAAAGATTCCTGCCTTCGCAGGAAATAGCTATGGCACAACACAATGAACTTGGTAAAAAAGGTGAGCAGCTTGCGGTAGATTTTCTTCAGCAAAAAGGCTATACTATTTTAGAGCGCAACTATCGTTTTCAAAAAGCTGAAGTCGATATTATCATTCAAAAGGAAGACTTAATTTGCGCTGTTGAAGTGAAAACACGAAGCACTCCGGAATTTGGAAATCCGCAAGATTTTGTAAAACCAAAGCAGATTCAGCAATTGGTAAAAGCGATGGATTTTTACATTGCTGAAAATGATCTTGATGTTGAATTACGTTTTGATATTGTAGCGATTATCAAAAACAAGCTCGGCACCCAAATTGAACATTTAGAAGACGCTTTTCTTTATTTTTGAAAAAGTTTCAATTAAGCAATTCTAAATTCAACTTACAGATAGCTCTAAGTAGAAAACGTTTATAATTTTAGAATTTGACTTTAAAAATAAATGAATGTATATTGAAAGATATTATTCATTTAAAACAATCATCATTATGAAACTAAAACTACTTGTCTTTTTCATTTTTTCACTTTTATCTATAAATACGTTTTCACAAAACATAAACTCCAATCCGTTTTGGAAAGGTGAAATAACTTTAACAGATGGAACCATAAAGAAAGGACTTGTACAGGTCCCGAATAATCCTGCTCAATCTAAAGTGACAATAAAATCTTCTGACGGAAAAAAGAATCGTATAAAAAAGAAAGATATTAAACTCGTAAAAGTTTTTTCTGAATCAGGTAAAATTTATGAATTTGAACCCATTAAAGTTGTACTGACGATTAAAGGGAATGCGTCTCTAGGCAAATATTTATTATTAATTTCTAATAAAAATGATTATGCTAAAATCTATTTAAGTTATGGTGCTTATCGTATAAATAAAAATGGAGAGCTTTATATGCTGTATAGATATATGGTAGGAAGAGATTTTCCGACATTGGAATATTATATCAAAAAAAGAAATGCCGAGAAAGGGAGATTATTACACGCTACAAACCTAACCCGAGGCTTTAAAAAAAGTGCAAATGCTTATTTTAAAGAGGCTCCTGCTTTACTCCAAAAAATTAACAACAATGAATTAAAATTTAAAGACATAGATAAAATTGCTAAGATCTACATAGATACTACCAAAGAATTATAAAAATTAAAAACCTCACAGGTTTTGGAAACCTGTGAGGTTTGATTATTATTTTCAATAGAAACCTAAGCTTCCGCCTCAGCGGTTTTCTTCCTAAAATCTAAAGGCTGTAAAGCTTTTAAAGCTTTTTCGATCGAATTAATTCTTTCAAAAGTCAGCAATAATCGTAAACCGTTTCTGGTTTTCTTTTCTTTCATCTTGCAGGCATTAGGATGCGTTTGCACGTATTGCAAGACTTTGGTAAACGTATTGGTTTGGTAGAAACTCGATTGCTGATCGGCAATAAAATAACCAATCAGTTTATTTTGTTTCATAATGATCTTTTCGAGTCCAATTTTCGAAGCGATCCATTTTATACGAACGCTATTTAACAAATCAACCGCCGGAACCGGTAATTCTCCAAAACGATCGACTAGTTCAGCTTCATATTTCTCTAATTCTTCTTCGGTTTTCAGCTCGTTCAGCTTGGTATATAAATTCAGTCGTTCTGCGATATTATTGATATAATCATCTGGGAACAGGATTTCAAAATCGGTATCGATCTGCGTTTCTTTTACGTAATCTTTTTCTTCAGCATTTTCCTGATCGGCATACAAGTCTTTAAACTCATTTTCTTTCAGCTCTTCGATGGCTTCATTCAGGATTTTCTGATAAGTATCAAACCCAATTTCGTTAATAAATCCGCTTTGTTCACCACCTAAAAGATCTCCCGCACCACGAATTTCCAAATCTTTCATCGCGATATTGAATCCGCTTCCAAGGTCTGAGAACTGCTCCAGTGCCGTCATCCGTTTACGAGCTTCTTCGGTCATTGCCGAATATGGCGGCGTGATAAAATAACAGAACGCCTTTTTGTTGCTTCGCCCTACCCGACCGCGCATTTGATGCAGATCTGAAAGTCCGAAATTATTCGCATTATTAATAAAGATCGTGTTTGCATTGGTGACATCTAATCCACTTTCAATAATTGTAGTTGAAACCAAAACGTCAAATTCCCCATTAATAAAACTCAGCATTAATTTCTCCAGTTTCTTCCCATCCATCTGTCCGTGACCAATGCCCACTTTCGCATCGGGAACCAAACGCTGAATCATCCCGGCAACTTCTTTAATATTTTCGATTCGGTTATGAATAAAAAACACCTGCCCACCACGCTGAATTTCATACAACACCGCATCCCGAATAGTTTCTTCGGAAAAACGAATCACGTTCGACTCGATCGGATAACGGTTTGGCGGAGGTGTCGTAATCGTCGATAAATCTCGCGCTGCCATCAAACTAAACTGAAGCGTACGCGGGATTGGCGTTGCCGTCAAGGTTAATGTATCGACATTTTCTTTGATGGTTTTTAGCTTATCTTTTACCGCTACTCCAAACTTCTGTTCTTCATCAACAATTAGCAATCCAAGATCCTTAAATTTAACCGACTTGTTTACCAACTGATGCGTCCCAATGATAATATCTACCGTTCCTTTTTCAAGATCAGCAAGGGTTTCCCGGCGCTCTTTTGCAGTTCTAAATCTGTTTAGATAATCAACCGTTACCGGCAAATCTTTTAAACGCTCCGAAAAAGTTTGATGATGCTGAAAAGCTAAAATCGTAGTTGGCACTAAAACTGCTACCTGTTTGCCGTTATCTACCGCTTTAAAAGCTGCACGAATCGCAACTTCTGTCTTTCCGAAGCCAACATCCCCACAAACCAAACGATCCATTGGGCGTTCGTTTTCCATATCTTTTTTAACCGCTTCGGTCGCGGTGCTTTGATCTGGCGTGTCTTCATAGATAAATGAAGCTTCCAGTTCGTGCTGCAAATACGAATCGGGACCGTAAGCAAAACCTTTCTGCAAACGGCGTTTTGCGTATAATTCAATTAAATTATAAGCAATATGTTTAACGCGGGCTTTGGTCTTTTTCTTCAGGTTTTTCCAGGCATTGCTACCCAGTTTAAAGATCTTCGGCTCTTTACCGTCTTTTCCGTTATATTTTGAAATTTTATGCAGCGAGTGAATACTTAAATATAAAATATCACGCTCGCCATAAATCAATTTTATCGCTTCCTGCTTTTTGCCTTCTACATCTATTTTTTGCAGTCCGCCAAACTTTCCAATCCCGTGGTCGATATGGGTTACATAATCGCCAACCGTAAGATTGGTCAATTCTTTCAGCGTTATCGCCTGCTTTTTCGCATAGCCATTTTTTAAGCTGAATTTATGGTACCGTTCAAAGATCTGATGATCTGTATAACAAACATTTTTCGCCTGCTCATCAATAAATCCCTGAAAAAGCGAAAGCACCACCGTCTTGTATTTTACCTCTTTCTCCTGATCTTTAAAAATATCGTGGAAACGCTTCGCCTGCTGCTCACTTCCGCAGAAAATATAATTGGAATAACCTTTTTCCTGATTTTCGATTAAATTATTGATCAATAAATCGAACTGCTTATTGAAAGATGGTTGCGGAGTCACAAAAAATACGATCTCCTTCTTCGGTTTTAAGTATGCCTGATTGCTTAATTCGGCTACCGAAAAGTCAAGGAGTTGTTTTTTGATTAATTCTGAAGTACAAAAAAGTTCTTTAGGCTCACTTTGTTTAATTTCTCCTGAAATTTTTTCGAAGGCTTCTTCTGCTTTACTGAAGAGTTTATCGATCTGCGCGGTAAAAAGGTCGAGATTTTTAACGAATATCAGCGTATTATCCGCGACATATTTTAAGAAACTCTCCCGAACCTCATCGAGTTTTTTATTCTCGACATTCGGCATTATCGAAATCTTATTCACCTTATCGGTAGACAATTGCGACTCTACATCGAAACTTCGAATACTATCTACTTCATCCCCGAAAAATTCGATTCGGTAGGGTTCGTCATTACTGAATGAAAATACATCGATAATCCCACCACGCACTGAAAATTCACCCGGTTCTGTAACAAAATCAACCCTTTTGAATTTGTATTCGAACAAAACTTCGTTTACAAAATCTATCGAAAGTTCGTCATTCACCTTGATCTTAAGTGTACTTTTGTCGAGTTCCTTTCGAGTGACAACCTTTTCAAAAAGCGCATCGGGATAAGTTACGATCACCGCCGGTTTTTTACGAGAATTAATTCGGTTTAAAACTTCGGCACGTAAAAGCACATTTGCATTATCGGTTTCTTCAATCTGGTAAGGCCTGCGATAACTGCCGGGATAGAACAACACATTGTCCTCGCCAACTAACTGCTCGAGGTCATTTAAGTGATAAGCAGCTTCTTCCTTATCGTTTAAAACCATCAAAAATGGGCGCTTGGCGTCTTTAAAAGCATTGGCCACTATAAAAGAAAGTGACGAACCAACAAGGCCTTTTAGATGAATTTTATCGTTATTTTTTTCAGAAACGGCAATAGCGTCCCGCAATTCCTGCTGTTGCGGGGATTGTGCAAAACTTTGGGCGATTGTAGATGTACTCATTGCTGCAAAGATAATTGCTGTGTAGAGTAACTACAATAGTCTTAGGATTTTTTAACGATATAAAAATATTAATTTTAAAAAGTATTTAAAAATAATTTTCCGTTATCGTTTTTATCATTCAACCTTAAACAGACATCGTTTGTAGAAATAAAATCTGATTTATTTTTTGGTAAATCAGAATCGATTAATGTAATAATATATTGAATATTATACTCAACACACAATTTTTTAATTAGATCAACAAAACGAATTTTTATTCTATCATCTAAGCCTTCGAGAACGCCATCATGATAAACGAATTTATAGAAAGAGTTTCTTGAATAATGAATAAGTAAAGAAAGATCAAAAGCAACACAGAGTAATTTTTTGTAAGTCGTCCCTTGCCCCTCAGCAGTCTTTAATAAATCTGTTTTATTTTGATAATCTGCATTAAAATCAACGTTATCTTGACTATTCAATTTCAATGATATTAAAGCATTAGTATTAATAACTTCCTTAATAATGAAGTTAAATATTTTATTTATATCTGCATGTTTTCTTTGCGAAAGAGAAGTCTTTAATCCAGTAACTTTCTCTTGAATTAAATCCCTTTTTTTTGTTATTTTATTTTCAATTTCAATTGAGTTATCTATTGCAGCTAATTTATCTTTAATTCTAGAAATTTCTACTTCAGCTTTTACAGTTCTTTTTTGGTATTCCTTAAATTTATAATAAGTATCTTTCTCCGTCAGAATAGCCAAATATTCACTCTTTTGATCTTCTAGGTTCTGAATAGTTTTGTTTAATTCCCTATATTCAATTTCAAGGCTATCTAAATTTTCAGATAGATATTCTTTTCTTTCGGCTGTAATGGATTTTTGAAACCGAATTAGATCTTCATATTCCTTTTTTAATTTCTCAGGATAGTATAAATTGACTTCTCGAAATAAACTATCAATTGATTTTTGATCTACGTTATCAAATATCTCAGAAAGAGAATTTTTTATTTTTTTTTATTTCGTAAGTTACCCTATAACGTTCTGTATTTAAAGCTTGAAGTTCTAAATCAATTCTTTCAACTAATTTACTGTTGAGTCTGAGATCTTCCTCGTAAAAATTAAATTTATCAATTTGTCTTTTAGCTTCATCAAATTCAGTTAGCTTAATATCTAAAAGTCCTTCAAGTTTATCTTTTTCTGAAGATTCAA
>DTTX01000074.1:0-40754 GCA_012964435.1 Mesonia sp.
AAAATTTAACATTTTGAAATTCGACTGATTGGTAAGCAGTTTTTTAAAATACTCGACAAAGAAAAAATATTAGAAACAATATGAAAAGTGAAAACAAATTACTTGGTGCAGGATTGTTAACCGCAATTACAGCTTCATTATGCTGTATTACACCTCTTTTGGCTCTAATTGCAGGAACAAGCGGAATTGCTTCACCATTTTCTTGGATGGAGCCATTTAGACCCTATTTAATAGGACTGACATTTTTTGTTCTTGGTTTTGCTTGGTATCAAAAACTAAAACCGAAAAAAGAAATCGATTGTAAATGTGAAACTGACGAGAAACCAAAATTTACACAGTCAAAAACCTTTTTAGGAATAGTAACTGTTTTTGCCATTGTAATGTTGGCTTTTCCATCCTATTCAGGAGTTTTTTATCCAAACACAGAAAAGCAAATAGTCGTAGTTGACAAATCGGACATTAAAACAACTGAATTTAAAATCAGCGGAATGACCTGTGCAAGTTGTGAAGAACACGTGAATCACGAAGTAAATGAACTCAACGGAATTGTAAACTCAAAGGCGTCTTACAAAAACGGAAACGCAATCATTGAGTTTGACAAAACCAAGACCAATGAAACGGAAATCGAGAAAGCAATTAACTCAACAGGGTATAATGTAACAGGTAAAAAGGAAAACTAATGAATATTGAGTTGAAATCAGAAATTACTTGTCCAAACTGCGGACATACAAAAGTAGAAGATATGCCCACAAACGCCTGCCAATTCTTTTACCAGTGTGAGGATTGTAAAACGGTTCTAAAACCAAACGAAGGTGATTGTTGTGTTTATTGCTCTTATGGAACTGTACCTTGTCCACCAATTCAAGAAAATAAAAGTTGTTGCTAATGCAGATTGTTAAATCAATTCCCATATTCATTTTAGCAGGACTTTGCGAAATCGGTGGAGGTTATCTTATTTGGCTATGGTTGAAGGAAGATAAGCCTATTTGGTATGGTTTAATAGGAGGCCTAATTCTTGCATTTTACGGTGTGGTTGCAACTTTGCAAACCGCAAGCTTTGCCAGAGTTTATGCAACTTATGGCGGAGTCTTTATTGTAATGTCACTACTATGGTCGATGAAGTTTGACAATTATTCGCCCGACAAATACGATATAATAGGAGCATTGATTGCACTATTGGGTGTTTGCATTATTTATTACGCACCAAGAAATTGAAAAAAAACAGAAGCAAGTATACTTTGAATAGTGTCAGTTTTTTCAAATCTATTTCCGCTTATCCCCAGCCCCTTCCTCAAAGGCTATCAAATTAAACAGTTCCCGCATTCGGCTACGGACACGATTTCCGTAACGTTCTTCCAGTTCTTCCGCATTTAAGTTGGTAGTGGCGTGGGTCTTGATTTTATGCTTTGTCTGAAGGTAAAGTTCGTACCGTGACAAAAGGACTTCGCCCATCACGTTCAGATCTTTTCCGTAAAAACGCCCTGCGGGTTCTACGCCCAGATCGTCAAAACAGAAGAATTTTGTATTCCCATAATCCTCGATGGTTTTAAAACCAAGATGGTTAAAACTGAACGCCACATTTCGGCAAGGGATCATTTCATACGGGCGTTGCAACGGCACTAAATGCCGTAAAAGTTTCATTAGGCTGGTTTTACCACACCCTACGGGACCAGAAAGTAAAATGCCTTTGTCAACATCGATATCAAATTTTTGGCAGTTTTCCTTGTCTTTGATGAAGTAGGAACAGAGTTTTAATAAAATATCCTTATCCTCATCATAGATTTTGAATTTCTTTCCAAAGAGGAGTTTTCCCTTGGCATTCAAATAAATCAGGATTTTTGGGAAGTCGTAAAGTACACATTTTCCGTCAAACTTGCCCAGTGAGTATTCTACGCCGCCTTCGGTTATTTTAGAGGGGTTGTCCATAATCCTTGGTTTTAGTGGTTTTGAGGTTGTCCCGATTTGGGGACGCTCCCTTTTTATTTGGTTTGTTTTCTTCGGCAAATAGCTCGGTTCGATCCATCCAATTTTTGGCTAAAGCCTGCCAATCCCGAATTGTTTTTCCATCGCTTGTTTTCCAATCGTTGGCTTCATAATGCTCGAAGAATTTTTTTCCTTCATCAGCATTAAAACTTTTTTCTTTAAAAAAATCTAAAACAGCCTGTCTGCCCTTTGGCTGTTTATTAATGTTTACCTGTTTGGTATTGTTTATATTAGATACCAATGCTTGTCCACTGGTGGGACGGTGCGGGTACATAGCTTGTCCGTTGCTGGGATGGTGCTGGTACACTACCGGTTCACGTATGGGATGGTACCGTTCCGCAAGCTGTTCCAATTCGGGATTGTAGTGTCCCATATCAGGTTCATCACTTGTCCCGATAATGGACATCTTGATTTTGCTCCCTTTGTACGGATTGTTAGATGGAAAATAGGATAGGTAGTTCCAAGAATCGAGGTCTGTTACACAGCGATGGTAGGTAGATTTTGAACCAATCTTGGCCACGCGCATCAATTCGCGACGGTTCACGAAAAACTCATCGGCAAAGCGGCTGCTGTTCCATTCCTGAAACAAGGCCATATAGAGGCTGATATGAGTCGGGTTCAAGCGGTCATCGAAGAAGAATTTTTCAAAAGCCGCGTTGAGGAGCTTTATATAATTCATCTCTTAAGAATTTAATCCGTGCTGTACACGGTTTGCGGTCATCACATTCTGAATTTCCTCGGCATCGTAGTAGATGATGCCACCCACTTTGGTGTAGGGCAACGTGCCATTAATGCGTAGGTTTTGTAAAGTTCCTGGGCTTACTTGTAGTAAATCCATTACTTCAGAGGATTTTAGGTACTTTTTTAGCTTTCCTTTAGACTGATTGGTAAGCAGTTTTTTAATATCATCGAGTAATTCCATTTTGAATTCACGAAGATCGTCTGTGGTAATAATACTTGTAGGCATAATAGAACGGTTTTAAAAGAAAGGGACTACCAAAAGGTTAAACATTTTAATTGATAGCCCCTCGCAGGATTTGACTTTCGTTCTACAAATTTGGGCTGGTTTAGTGGATTTTATTCCCCATAACGACCGTAGTACGGACAAAATTTAACATTTTGAAATTCGACTGATTATGATAGGTTTTGGGTCTTTTCTTACGGAAACTATGAGATTAAAAGAATCAGATTAAATGGAGAATCTTAAAAAGCAGGATTTCGGTAGGTCAACCGTAGTACGGACTTTTTTTAACAGTTTTTAGAATTATTCTTCACTCTTGTTCATCTCAGAAATTAGGGAGGTACTTAGTGAATCCAGAAACAATGTTCTGCTGTGTTTTCTATTTTTTATGTCTTGGTAGGTATTGTAAATTTTTGCGGTAGGTTTAAAATCAAAAATCTCTTGAAGCTTATTGGAGAGTTTGATGATACTTAAATCATTTTGATTTGTTATTCCGGCAAAACTTAAAGCATAAACTAGCTCCACCCAATCGGTATTGGTAAATGGCCAGGGGATTTTTTCTGTATTCGATTTAACACTTTTCTCATTTAGATTATTTTTGAGCTTAAATAATCGCTCATCCAAATAGACAACCAATAAATTGTATGCTTTAAATTTACCTAAGAGCATATCCCTTGGGGTGCAAAACTCGGGATCCTGAAAGTAGAATTTTGAAGTGGTTATATGATAAGTGTCCAAATAATCACGTGTATAATATTCCTTATCAAAATGGGTAGCTTTGGAATTGACATACTGCCCGAAATCAATATTATAGAGAAAGAAACGGTTAAGCTTGCCAATTTTCTTTTTTAGGAATTTAAGTTGGGCTTTTTTGTCAACTTTTGGAAATTGAATTTCTAAAGAATGGATTTCTGAGAAATAAATGAGCTGTACCAGCGGGATTTGTTTAATGTTCTTAAAAAAGTCTATCTCTTGTTCTAGGGAACCAAATTCATTTGCAATAATTTCCTTTTTGAACAAACTAAGAAGATTACGGCATACTTCAATAGAACGAAAAGCCCTATTCAAAATATCATTGTTTTTAAGCTTAATTTCGTTCAGTCCTTCCAGTAGTATTTCTGCTTGTAACTGTAAATCCATCACCCATCATTTTACAGATCATTTTTAAAGAGTTTAAGTGAATTCATTTAAAGATAAATTTAAAACAATAAAATACAAGTGAATTACAGCGTATTTGGCTACGTAAAAACCGTATTTTCCTACGGAAATCTATTAAACCTGAGTATTTATAGGTAAATAATAGAATACTATCCTAACTTATTTTTTGAACTTTTTACGAAAGCCTAATAAGAATTGTCGCCTATTTTTCACCCCTGTTTTCTTGTAGATGTTAGATGCGTGCTTAGATACTGTACTTTCGGCAATATATAAATCTTTGGAAATTTCTTTATAAGACTGATTACTTAAAATTGATAAAGCGACTTCAATTTCCCGTTTGGTTAAGTTTTCATAAACTATTCTGTCCTTTGCAGGATATTCATTTTGTTTTTTGTTCCAATCAAAAATTTTATGCATTTTACTCTTATTCTCAAGTAGGTAAAGATACCTTTCTATTTCAATGGCGGTAATAGCGTAAAAAGCCAAGTTCATTACAGTAAAAGTTAACCATTGGTAATCACCAATTACTGTTAAAATGGGTAGTAATGCGATACAACTTACGCTTAGGATTGAAAATTTATTTCGCCTTAGAAAAAAGCAATTGGGATTTTCGAGGTTTGATATTCTTTTATAAAAGAACCAAAGAAATACAAAAGCCACTATTGATATGGGAACTGTAAAAAGTACTCTAGCCCAATAAAGGGAACTGGTAAGAAAGTAAGGAATAAGAAATAATAAGATAAAACTACTAATTGCCAGAATTATCAAATTTTTAATTGAAAAATGTATTCTAACAACAAGAATATCATATTCTTTATATAAGTAGTATATTAAGTAAATGCAGAGGGTTATAGCTACACCGTAAGTAATAATATATTGAAGGATGAATGGGCCTGGAAAGTTTTCAAAGGGTAAAAACCCCCCTGTGCCATTATATGCTATAAAAAGTAAACCAAGCTTTAAAAACCTAAAATGGTTACTCCTAATTTTTTTAAATGAATGGTGGTAAAACGTAAACGATACGATGAGAGTATCTATTAAAAGATAGAAGAAAGTTGTCCAATGTATCGGTGTGCCAAACATTTTTAATTTTTATTTTTGGACATAAATTTGTTGGTATCTGTATTCTTGGTAACATCCTTCCAATGAAAAATTTTACCATTCATAGCAATATATACATCGGGCTTTAGAAATTGTAAAGAGCTAATGGCAAACCCTAAATTGAAAGAGGCATCCGTATCTTTAGAGTTTCCTATTATAAATGAGCCTACGAGAACAATAGTTTTTTCAAGGCCCTTATTGCCAAGGTAAAATGCGGTATCTTCCATCGTAAAAGTGCCGTGGGTTATTAAGATTTTTTCCGCATTGGAAGCTTTTATTTTTTTTAGTAAAAACATCCTGTCTTCATCGGTAATTGATCGGCTATCTTTGGCGAATGCTTTTTCGATAATGTAGGGAAAGGAAACATTGGCAGAATCAAGAAACTCCCGAATAGTGATTTTACTTTGCTCTAAATTATTTTCTGGGTTTTCATAATCCAGGCCTTCAATAGTTCCCCCTGTGGTGATAATATGAATCATTTTATAAACTTTATTAGTTTGTAAATCCCTTGGTTACTCAATGCTTATGAATATTCCCTTTTAGCACAAAAAAGTAAAGCAGAAATGAGGCAATAACCAAGAGGACAAGTACAATAACTCCCTTGACTTTATCTTTTTTTGTGATTTTGTTTTTAGCTGGTTTTTGAGCTTTTTTCTTTCTTCTATTTCTTCTACTTTGAGACATCTTGTTAAACTATTTCCAATTCATTTTCTGTAATCTTACGGCGTTGAGTATTGCTAAAAACGCCACTCCAACATCGGCAAATACGGCCTCCCACATTGTCGCCATTCCAAAGGCACCTAATGCCATAACGGCAATTTTAACCCCGAATGCCAAGCCTATATTCTGCCAAACGATTCGTCTGGTGGAACGCCCAATTTTAATGGCTTGGGCAATTTTAGAAGGCTGGTCGGTCTGGATGATGACATCTGCGGTCTCAATGGCGACATCGCTGCCCAGACCTCCCATAGCCATACCTACATCGCTGGTCGCAAGTACAGGAGCATCGTTGATGCCATCACCAATAAAAGCCACGGTAGTGCCGGTGACTTTTTGAAGCCGTTCCACTTCGTTGAGTTTATCTTCCGGTAATAATCCTCCCATTGCACTATCCACACCCATTTCCCTACCAACTTCTTTGGTAATGGAATCCTTGTCACCAGAAAGCATTATGATTCTTGATATTCCCGCTTTACGGATTTGTTTGATTGCTTCGTGGGCATCTTCCTTCAGTTCGTCGGCAATGGTCACGTAGCCTGCAAATTTCCCATCAATTGATACCATTACAATAGATTCTACAATGGTTTCAGTTTCCGCAGGGACTTCTATATTGTTTGAGGTCATTAAAGCCTTATTGCCCACTAAAACCGTTTTACCGTTTACTGTGCCTTTCAAGCCTTTTCCTGCCACCTCAGATACTTCGGAAGCTTCAAAATCCGCACCTTTGGTCTTATATTCCAATATCGCCTTGGCAATGGGATGGGTGGACTGTTCTTCCATCGCCATCAGGTATTTCATAAATTCCGCTTCCGCGAAAGTGTCATTATTAACAACATCCTTGATTTTAAAGACCCCTTTGGTAACCGTTCCCGTTTTGTCCATTACCACGGTATTCACTTTGGTCATTGTATCCAAGAAGGAAGCTCCCTTAAAAAGAATACCGTTGTGCGAGGCTGCTCCCAAACCACCAAAATAGCCCAATGGAATCGAAACAACCAATGCGCAGGGACAAGAAATAACAAGGAAGATCAAGGCACGGTACAACCAATCTTCAAAGATGTAATTCTCGACAAATAGATAGGGTACAAAGGTCAGTCCAATGGCAAGGAATACCACGATGGGGGTGTACACCCTCGCGAATTTTCTAATGAACAGTTCCGTTTTTGATTTACGGGCGGTGGCATTCTGTACCAAATCCAGGATACGGGCAATTGAACTGTCCTTGAATTCCTTAGTGGTCTCGATTTCAATAACTCCATCGAGGTTGATACTTCCGGCAAAAACCTTGTCGTCTTTTGCAACAGTATCGGGTTTGCTTTCGCCGGTAATGGCAGCAGTATTCAACGAAGCTTTTTCGGATAACAGTTTACCGTCCAAAGGGATTTTCTCGCCCACCCGTACCTGAATCTTATCACCAACCTCGACCGTTTCGGGGTTGACGGAAACAAAATCGCCATCACGATATACCAAAGCTTCATTGGGACGCACATCCAAAAGGGCTTTTATATTACCCTTCGCTTTTTTGACCGCAGCACTTTGAAAGAGCTCGCCGACCGCGTAAAAAAGCATTACTGCCACGCCCTCGGGATATTCGCCTATGGCAAATGCCCCCAATGTTGCGAGTGACATTAAAAGGAATTCGGTAAAGAAATCCCCATTTTTTATACTTTTCCAACCTTCAATAATAACGGGAAACCCAACAGGAATATAGGCTACAACGTACCAGATTATTCGAACCCAACCCTCGAAAAACGGGAAGGCATCAAAATAATCGATGACAATACCCGCAATCAGCATTACAAAACTGAAAATAGCGGGTAGGTAGGTTCTAAATTTTGATGCTTTTTCCGGACTACTGTGGTTATGGCCATCATCGTGGCTGTGTTCGCCAGAATGTTTCCGGGTATCGATATCCCTTAGATTTTGTTTTTTCTTCATCGTGATTTTATTATTCCAGACCTTGATAGGGTTTATATTCTTTGTCCCCAAATTCTTTTTCGATTTGCAGGGTGGTATGGGTTATTTCAAATTTATCGTGCAATTGTTCCCGGATATCGTAGATGAACTGATCCTCGTGCCCATCAGGAACGACCAGATGGGTAGAAAGTGCCGTTTCCGTGGTACTCATTGCCCAGATATGTAAATCGTGTACTTCTTCGACCCCTTCGATATCCATTAAGAATTTTTCCACTTCATCGATGTCGATGTTTTTGGGAACGGCATCAATGGCTATTTTTACGGAATCCCTCAAAAGTCCCCAGGCACTATATAAAATGACCAGTACAATGACCAAACTAAGCGCAGGGTCTATCCACGTCAATCCTGTGTATTTAATGGCAAGTCCACCAAGAAGCACTCCTAAAGTTACCCCGGCATCGGCGGCCATATGTAAAAATGCGCCACGTATGTTCAAATCGCCTTTTGAACCTTTCCAAAAAAGGAAAGCCGTACCGGTGTTTACCACCAAACCAATAGCCGCTACAATCATTACGATGTTACCGGAAATTTCTGCCGGATTTTGGAATTTTTGAATGGCGTCCCAAGCGATCAGTCCCGCAGCCGCAATGATGATAAGCCCATTGATCATCGAAGCCAAAATGGTCGTTTTTCGTAAACCATACGTATAGCGTTTTGAGGGTCTTTTAGTCGCTATTTTAATTGCCGCCCAGGCCAGGATCAGACTAAAGACATCGCTTGCATTGTGGGCTGCATCTGCAACGAGGGCTGAAGAATTGACCATAAAACCATAATACAACTCGACGACAACATAAATAGTGTTCAAGGCTATGCCTATGCCAAAAGCCTTTCCGTAGTTCTGTGAACCGTGTGAATGATCGTGTGCCATAATTATCTAATTTATTTTTTTATCCATTGTTTAGCTGTTTTTCTATCTTCTAAACTAAAATAGTTGATCTCGGCGTTTGTAAATGGTTTCATAAATTGGGCAATCCAATCCTGCCATTTTTTTTCACCCACCATCGCTATTTTTTCATAATCTTTTGCGTGGGCAGTATCCATTTTTAGATCTTCCCACAGGCCTGGAAAATCCCAGCCGGTAAAATTCTCCATTTCAAAATACCAGCGTACTTTTAGGTCTTTATCTAAAATAGAATGGATAAGTGGATGTATTTTTTCAATATCCTTTTCTGTCAAATTCCCCGATGCTCTGGTAGCAATAATATTATCTCCTGAAATCTCTATAATTTGTAACATATCTATTTTTATTAATTATTAACCGCCTAAATCGTAAAACCATTCTTCAGCTTTCATAATTCCTTCTTTTATGGCATTTCCCTTAGTATAATTCTTTTCTATAACCAGACTTTTAGCAATTTCTAGGGCTTTTTCCTTCACTGCAGGATGGAGGCCATCCAAACTGGTTTTAAATTCTTCAAAGGTCCATTCCATAGCTTCATTTTAATGGTTGAACAGTTCTTTTTCTTTTTCGGGATCCATCTCATTCTTTGACTTTTTATCCAAAAAATAATCCAGTACGATGCCCACTATAATTGCGCCCACAAAAGCAACATATACCTGCCAGTTAAACTGAACTACCAAAGACAAGCTAATGATTATGGCCAAAATGGGTAGGATAGGTACTTTTCCTATGGAAAGGGGAACTCTAAAGGGTCTTTCTTTGTCAGGTGCTTTAAAACGCAGCACAATCAAGGCAATATTCACGGCTACAAAAACGAGTAACGCCCCTAAAGAAGACATTCCTGCGACAATTTTAATATCCCCCAATAACAAAAATGCCGCTACCGCAGCCATAACCACAAGTGTAGTTACCCAGGGTACTTTTTGTGCATTGGTCTTGGTCATAAATTTTGGAAGCTCGCCCACGCTTGCCATACCGAAAAGCAACCTGCTAATGGAAATAATGCCACTAAAAGCCGCATTGGCCGTAGCAAAAAGTGCCGCAACTGCCAGGGCTACGGGCAACCAGGAATTTAAATTTGAAGCGGCCAGCGACAATGGGGAATCTACCTTTGCTATTTCTGCGGGGTCACTTATATTGAGTACCGTAAAAGATATTAGTAGGTATATAATTGTGGTAAACACCATTGTCAATAAAAATGCCCTCGGAATAGTCTTGCCCGGATTTTTTACCTCGGAACCTAATGCTGCCATATGCTCAAAACCCGTATAAACAAAGAATAAGGTAGCAGTCGCTGCCAGGGTGCCTGAAAAGGACTCCACTTTAAAAAATTCTGCTTTTGGTGCACCTGTTTCTGAAAGTCCAACGGCAATAAGAATAAACAAACCTAATAGTTGAATACTTACCATAACAATATTAACAGTTGATGATTTTTTGATGCCCGTAATGCTTATCAATGCAAGAACCAGTAGCACGGCATAGCTAACCAGTAAGGAAGGGATGTTAAAAAAAGTGTTGAAATATCCTGAAAAAGCCAATAAAACTGCGGCAATAGTGGCCGAACTGTGAAATGCAATCGTCCAACCTGTTAGAAAGGATGGAATGTCGATTTTTGGAAACGCTTTCCTTACAAAAATGAATTCCGCACCGGCATTAGGATAGGTAGAGGACAACTCTGCATAGGACATTGCCGAGACACTGGCCGCGATGGCAGCAAAAATAAAACTCAACCAAAGGTCTGTTCCCGCCTGTCCAGCGGCTGCACCAATTACAGTATATATTCCAGCACCAACAATGGTACCTACACCATAAAAAGTAAGGCGGAGAGTACCCAGAGATTTTTTTAATTCTGCCATAATAATATTAGTGGTTTATTATCCATTTCTATCTAAATTCCTTTTTTCCATCTCTGCCTTTACGATGCCACGCTCAATAGCCTCTTCTTTTGAACATTTTTTTTTCAAATAGAAATCCGTCGCATATTTTAATGCTACTGCTCTAATATTTTCATCCAGCACATTTAGCCTCTCCTGGTAATCCTTAAATAAATCCTCCTTCATTTTTTAAAATAGTTTTAGGACAAAAAACGCCATAGTTAAAAGATATACAATATACGCTCCATCGAAAACGAATATTTGCCATTTGCTGAACCCGTGAAGTTCCTTGCTTTGATGGACAAATACCGAATATAAAAGCGGCATCAGTCCTACAAAAGCCAGGTTGACCCAAAACAACTGGAAATCTTCGATGGGGGTCGTCACCAGTGCCAACGGGAAAAATGCCACCGTCATGGTAACAGCATTATCGGCAATCACGCTCGTGGTTCCCGCGGTCACTTCACCTCCTTTTACCACACTCCATGTTTTAAATACTTCTGGGGCAGTCGTCATAATTCCGGTAATAAACAGCCCTCCAACAATTTCGGAAATGTTCAACACCGAAACAATATTTTCCGTAGCCTTAACAATAAAAAAAGCACCCACGGCTATAGCCATAGCTCCGGCCACTGATAACCACACTTTCTTCCTATCCCACTCCACACTTTCCCCTTTTTTCCTGCCTTTTATAATGGCATGCGTTAAAAAAGCCGCATAGGCCGCCAGCATAATCCACCCATCAATGGGTTGTAACCCACGCCAGGCTTTTGGAAGGGTTAGTATAGCTACTAAAGCAATGATTGCCAGATAGGGGATAGACAATACCGAAACAGAACGTTTGTTCAGAGCCAGCAGGTTGGCATCCAAATGTTTTTGATGTTCCTTATTGTTTTTAAACTTTCTTCTGGAAGCAAAGTATGCGATGGTTACCATGAGCGGAATGGAAATGATATTGGAACCAAGCAAATTTCCTAATCCAATATCGGATACACCACGGGCGGCGCTGGTGATATTTATCGCCACTTCCGGGCTCGCCGTTACAATAGCTAGGAAAGCTGCTCCTGCAGAAGCTGTAAGCCCCCATTGCTTACGCAGCATTTTTAAAGGGGTAAGGAGTTGGTCCGCGCCCCAATGAGCAGCCCAAGCTGCCAATCCCAATACTACTACCCAGAGCCAAACGTTCATAACTAATCGATTTTTATAATTGTCCTGTTACTTTCAGTATATTTCAACTTTTTCTTATCCGATATATTCTGGTCTTTTTTTGTTGGCTTTGAAAGATCAGGAGTAAAATCACTCCCGTGCTAATCCAAACATCTGCGGTATTGAATACAGGGTCGAAAAATGTAAATTCATTGCCTCCCCATAATGGCATCCATTCCGGAAGCCTTGTGTCAATAATTGGAAAGAACCACATATCCACCACATTGCCATTTAAAAATCCCGCATAACCACCGCCTGAGGGGAATATTTCAGCAATGTTGCGAAGTGCTGGATCACTTTTTTCAAAGATCAGTCCGTAAAATGCACCGTCCATCAAATTGCCCAATGCACCTGCGTATATAAATGCGGCACAGATTATAAAGACTTCTGCATATCCTTCACGTATCATCTTTTTGATATAAAAGGTCCCCCAAATAACGGCTACGAAGCGAAATAGTATTAAAACAAATTTGGCCAGATATCCTTCGCCAAATTTAAAGCCCCAGGCCATGCCGGGATTTTCCAAAAAATGTAAGCGAAACCAATCCAGGCCAAACACAAAATATTCCTCGCCATAATAAAAATGGGTCTTCACATAAATCTTTATGGCCTGGTCTATTACGAACAACAGTAAAATCAATAATGCTACACTACTTTTATTCATAATTTCCTTATTGTTGCCCAACGTCTTGTGCAACATATATTTGCATTATTTAGATAATTTTAAAATTCTTATGGCGCCCCGCATTACAAACGTGAAAACGATGCCGCCAATTACCAAATCAGGCCATTTGCTATCCAGAAAATAAACCAAAACACCTGCCAGAATCACCCCACCGTTTACAATAATATCATTTGAAGTAAAAATAGCACTGGCCTGCATATGGGCTTCCTTACTTTTGGCCTTATTGATTAACCATAATGAAATTAAGTTTCCGGCAAGTGCCAGAGAGGAAATAATAATCATCCACTGAAATATGGGAGGTTCACTGCTCATAATAAACCTGCGTAAGACCTCTACAAATCCAAGTGTCGCCAGAGCCATTTGAAAGTATCCGCTAAATTTTGCGACCTTCTTTTTTCTTGAAACAGCACCACCTACGGCAAATAGGCTTAGTGCATATACAATGGAATCTGCCAGCATATCTAACGAATCGGCAATAAGGCCCATCGAAGAAGATATCCACCCCGTGGTCATTTCGATAATGAAAAAGCCGAAATTTATCCCGAGGACCCACCAAAGGATTGTTTTCTGTTTGGATTGGTCTTCTATTTCAGGAGGCTCGGCTTCTTCGGTCCCTTGAAAGGAATCCCCAAGGTTTAAACCGGCTATTGATGTTTGTATATCTTCGATTCCATTCACATGATATACTTCCAGTTTCCTGTTGGGAATATCAAAATCCAAGTGTTTCACCTGAGCATAAGACTCCAACTTCATCCGGATCATCTGTTCTTCTGAAGGACAGTCCATTTGACTTACTATAAAAGTACTTTTGTTCATTTCTCCCATATCACTTAACTATATTTTTCTTTCCTTTATTGGAAGTTAATAAGAGAATTACCGCACCGCCAATAGCTGCAAGTAATGAAGCTATCAAAATGCTTATTTTCGAAATTTTAATCAATTCCTGATCATTAAATGCGAGATTGGTAATAAAAAGGGACATGGTAAAGCCAATTCCCGCAATCATACCAATTCCAATTATATGTTTCCAGTTTAGTGTAATATGTAATTCGGAAACTCCAAGTTTTTGCCCAATCAATGTAAAAATACCAATCCCTGTTACTTTACCAATTGCTAATCCCAAAAGGATCCCCAACCCTAAAGAACCGGAAACAACCTCAATTAAATTTACATCGAGCTTTACTCCCGCATTCGCGACTGCAAAAACAGGAATGATAAAGAAAGCATTAAAATCAACAAGGGAATTTTCCAGTTTGAGCAAAGGAGGCCTTGAATTCTCAGTATCTGTTTTAATGGCTTTTAAAATTTTTCGTTGTTTTATATCCTGAAGAGGATTTAATTTTTCTAACTCTGCTTTCTCAAGATCAGTAACGTTTGTGGCAGTCCTTTCTTTGAATTTTTTACTGTCTAATTTGGGCACTATTGGGATGGTAATGGCAAAAAGTACTCCCGCAATTGTTGGATGGATACCTGAATTAAGGAAGCAATACCATAAGATGATACCTATAATAATATACCAAATCAAATTTTTGACCCCAGTCCAATTCATTAATAATAATAACCCAAATGCCCCCATGCCCGATCCAAGGTATATCCAGCTCAACTCGTTGCTATAAAACAATGCTATCACCAATATGGCACCTATATCGTCAGCAATAGCGAGGGCTATTAAAAATGTTTTTAACTGCCTGGGGACATTTTTCCCCAGTAGGCCAATTATCCCTAGTGAATATGCGATATCGGTAGCCATAGGGATGCCCCAACCCTTTATATTTTCAGTGCCTAAATTTAGGCTAATAAAAATGAGGGCCGGAACTGCCATACCACCTAAAGCTGCCAACAAGGGGGCTGAGGCTTTTTTAATTGAAGATAATTCCCCCACCATAACCTCCCTCTTCAATTCAAGGCCGGCAACCAAAAAGAAAATTGCCATTAGGCCATCATTGATCCATTCTTCAATTGTTAGCCCAAAACTAAGATGCTCGGAAAATTCAAAAAGCAATTCATCACCAAGAAAATGATGATAGGCACCTGCCCACTGTGAATTAGCTAAAAGAAGGGCAACTATAGTAGCAATTATTAAAAAAATCCCCCCAGCTGTTTCCCTGTCGAGGAACTTTGTTGCCGTTTCCCTGATATACCCAATAGTGGATTGATTTCGAACTGATTGCCCCATTTGATCTTATCTATTTTTTGAGTTTATTACTTAAACCTTAATTTTTCAAAAAGCTCTGTAGCGTCTTAATTTTTAAGAACTTACTGTTAGGTCAACTTTAAATATGCAACGCCCTGTCTTCGGTAGCTGCCAGACAGGCCTCCTTAAAGGTCTCGGAAAATGTGGGGTGCCCGTGTGACATTCTTGCTATGTCTTCGGCAGCTGCCCTAAATTCCATCGCTACCACCGCTTCAGTGTAGCTGTCTGCAATGCGAGGGCCTATCATATGCACGCCCAGTATCTCATCGGTTTCCTTATCTGCGATTACCTTGATAAAACCGTCAGTGTCCATACTTATCTTTGCCCGTGCGTTTGCCTTATAGGGAAAAGAGCCCGTTTTTATACTTCTATTGGTCTTCTTCAGTTCTTCTTCCGTTAAGCCTACACCGGCAACCTCGGGTTGGGTGTACACAATATTTGGGATGAGCGAATAATTGATATGGGGCTTTTGGCCAACAATCCGTTCGGCTACAAAAACGCCTTCTTCGCTGGCTTTATGGGCGAGCATTGCCCCTCGGATTACATCCCCAATGGCATATACATCCTTGACGTTTGTTTCAAGGTTTTTATCTACCGTTACCTGTCCTTTCTCATTGGTTTTTACTCCTATATTTTCAAGCCCTAAACTGGCGATATATGGCTTTCGGCCAATGGCCATAAGACAGTAATCGCCTTCTAAACTCATTTCTTCTTTATCCGAAAGGTTTTCCGCTTTCAATTCTACTTTGCCGTCAGTTGCCGTTGCATTGGTTACCTTATGTTCCAAATAAAAATCAATTCCCTGTTTTCTTAGGGAACGGTGCAATTGATGTCCCAGTGCGCCGTCCATAGTGGCGATTAGGCTATCAAAATATTCTACTATAGAAACCTTTGAACCCAGGCGGGCGAATACGGAACCTATTTCAACACCGATAACGCCACCGCCAACGACCATTAAATGCTCGGGAATTTGGCCTAAGGCAAGGGCTTCGGTAGAAGAGATGATCCGCTTTTTATCGATTTCAATATTGGGCAGTGAAGCGGGTTTGGACCCTGTGGCAATGATGATTTTATCGGTTGCTATGGTTTCCGTTTTATCTTCGCCCTTAATCTCAATCGTGTTTTTATCCCTGATGGTACCGTGACCTTCATATACGGAAACCTTGTTCTTTTTCATCAGATAGTCAACGCCATTGATGATTTCCTGTACCACATCCTGAACCCTTTGGTTCATCTTTAGGATATCTACATTGGCCTCTTTAACATCAATTCCAAATTTTTCGAATTGATGTTTGAGTTTGTAATAATGCTCAGAGGCTTCCAACCAGGCTTTTGACGGGATACAGCCCACATTAAGACAGGTACCGCCCAACGTGCTGTACCTTTCAACAATGGCCACTTTCAATCCCAATTGGGCGCAACGGATCGCACTTACATACCCGCCCGGGCCAGATCCTATTATAGTTACATCAAATTTTTCCATATTCATATTTTTTTTAAGTTAGTTACGGTGGAAAAAACCTTAAGCTTGACCATTGGGGGCTGGGATTCAGGCTTAAGGCACTCCCACCTATTATTTTTTACTACAATTTTTACAAATCCCTTTTAAAACCAGGTTCACATCGTTCACCTCATACTGGTCTGGCAAACTCTCTTCCGATATTTTATTTGGTAAACAGATTGTTTTCTTACAATCGGTACAATGAAAGTGCATATGTAAATCTGTACTGTGTTTAAAATTGGTGTTTTCATCAGAAAGCGCATATTTTGCAAAAGCAGTTCCATCGTCAATTTGGTGCACCATGCTTTTTTTCTCAAAGAGCTTTATCGTCCTGTAGAAAGTGGTCTTATTGGCCGTTTTGATATTTTTATTGATAAAGACTTTTTGCATTTCATTTAAACTTACTGCATAAGTTTTCCTTTTGAGGTATTTGTAAATTTTCAACCTCATTTCAGTGGGACGTATCCCTTTTGACGATAATTTTTTTTCCGTTTTTGTCATTTTATATTCTTTCGAAAAACAGTCTAAGTCCGGATCTAATCTTTTTTATAAGCCAAAAGCCTTAACGCATTAAAAACCACCAGAAGCGTCGAACCTTCATGGATTACTACAGCCACTCCAATATTTGCCAAGCCGAATATGGTTGAAGGTATAAGCAGGGCCACAATACCAAGGCTAACCCAAAGGTTTTGCCTGATAATCGCCTTTGCCTTCCTGCTTAAGCCTATGGCAAAGGGCAGGGTTTCCAACTTATCGGCCATTAGCGCAATATCCGCCGTTTCCAAGGCTACATCACTTCCCGCAGCACCCATAGCTATGCCTACAGTGCTGTTTGCCATGGCAGGGGCATCATTAACGCCATCGCCCACCATTGCCACCTTGGATTCCTTTTCTTTTAATTCTTTTATAGCATCCACTTTTTCTTCCGGCAATAGGCTCCCCCAGGCATCGGTCAATCCTATTTCTTCTGCTACAGCGTCTGCTACCTTCTGGTTATCTCCGGTAAGCATGATCATTCGTTTAATGCCGATTTCTTTTAATTTTTTGAGGGTTCCCTTGGCGGCTTCACGAGGGGTATCCATTAATGCAATGATGCCTATATATTCTTCATTTTTTCGTATAAGCATTGTTGTATTTCCACCACCTTCAAGACCACGCACTTTCGTAGCTATTTTTTCGGAAGGTGTACTCTCATCAAGCCCTTCGTACAGGTCGAGGTTACCTATATAGATTTTATCATTGCCAAACGATGCTTTAATCCCTTTACCCAGAACTGCCTCCAAATTAGAGGCATTTGGGATTTCCTCGCCTTCCAGACGCTCTTTTCCATCACGAACTACAGCTTTGGCCAGGGGGTGATCACTCAAACTTTCCACAGCTACTGCTATTTTGAGAAGTTCGTTTTCAGATATATTTCCAAGTGGCACCACTTGGGTAAGTTTTGGCTTTCCTTCCGTTAGAGTTCCGGTTTTATCAAAGGCGAGGGCGGTAATAACCCCCAGGTCCTCCAGAGGGCGCCCTCCTTTAATTAATACCCCGCCACGGGCAGCTCTGGCCACTCCACTCAATACAGCACTTGGGGTCGAGATTGCCAACGCACAGGGACTTGCAGCTACCAGTACCGCCATTGCCCGGTAAAAGCTCGCGCTAAAGGGTTCGTCAATAACTAAAAAAGCGAACAAAAGAATCCCGACCAAAATAAGGACGGACGGCACAAAATATTTTTCAAATTTATCGGTGAGCAACTGGGTAGGTGATTTTTGGGTCTGGGCCTCGTTAACCAGTTTCACCAATCGGGAAAGCGTTGAATCTTTGGCTGCTTTGATCACTTTAATTTCCAAAGTATTGTTCCCATTGATCGTTCCGGCAAAAACGCGGTTTTCATCCTTGATATCATCTTGCGCCGAATAATCCTTGTCAACATCTTCTACGGGAACTTTATCTACCGGTACACTTTCCCCGGTAATCGGAGCTTGGTTGACACTGCTTTTTCCGTTGACCACAACGCCATCGGCAGATATTTTACTGTTCGGCTTGACCACGATAATATCGCCTATACCCAATTTTTCGATACCCACCTCTTCGGTTTTGCCATCTTTTTTGAGCAAAGCTGTTTTTGGTGCGAGATCGGCAAGGGCCGCTATGGACTTTCGGGCCTTGTTCATTGCATAATGCTCCAGGGCATGCCCCAGGCTAAAGAGAAATAATAACAAAGCTCCTTCAGCCCATTCCCCAAGAATAGCTGCTCCTATAGCTGCGACCAACATGAGAAAATCAATTTCAAATCCACCTTTGGCTACGGTCTGTATGGCTTCTTTTGCTGTAAAGTAACCTCCAAAAAAGTAGGCACCTATGTATAGGGATAAGCTGACCCATTCCGGTATTGATGTTACGTAGGACAAACCAAAACCAATACCCAAAAGAGCACCACAAATAATAGCAAAAATAAGTTCGGTGTTTTTCCCAAAAATACCTCCGTGGGCGTGGGAATTTTCTTCCCCGGCCCCGTGGCTATCCGCTTCTCTATGATTCTGGAGATCAGTATCTTTATGCTTTTGTTCTTCTATATCCCTTACCTTTTCTTTATTTAAATTTTGAGGATTCTTTTCGGCAGATTTAAAGCCCTTATTCTCAGCAGAGGAGCTTTTTTTAACTTGTAGGTTTTCTTTTTCGAGCTTTGTAGTTATCTCATCAAAACTTGTTTCCCGTTTATCATATTCTAAACGGATCATTCCTCCGGCATTGGCGGAAGCTTCCAAAACGCCTTTGATATTCAGCAGACTCTTTTCTAAAGTCCTTGCATGCCGGGTATGTCTAATCCCCTCAACCTCTATAAGCAAATGTCCATATTTCGCGGTAATTTCAGCCCCGGTTCTTTCTGCCAATGATTGAATGCGGTCAATAGAAATTATATCCGGATCGTAATGAAAGCACAATTGTGGCACCGTATCTTCCTGATCGTCTTTTATATGCACTTTATCAAGACCTTCTTTGGCTTCTAATTCTTCAATGAGCCTTTGCACACAAGTGTCTTTTTCATTTGGCACCTGAGGTAACAGTACCGGAATTTTCAGTTGTAATTTTTTCATTTTAGGTGTTGTTTATTTTATGTTTTTTCAAAAAAGGGAAATGATGTGAAACCAATAATAGAATAAGAAAAGCGGATGTAACACTTCCAATGAGGTACATACCAAACCCAATTGATATACCAACCGCGGCAGTGGCCCAAATTGTAGCTGCGGTAGTCAAACCGGAAATTAAATTTTTCGCGCTATCCCTAAAAATAATTCCTGCACCAAGGAACCCAATACCGGAAACAATATTGGCGACAATGCGGGTTTGGTCAGTTACTTCAATATGAGTATTGATTATTGTAATTAATGCGGCCCCAAGGCAAACGGCTGCATACGTTCTAATTCCTGCCGCATTTCCGTCAATTTCCCTATCGAGTCCTATCAGGACACCTAGTAAAAGAGCGACAAATAATCTCGGTATCAGTGTTATTTCAGTTTGAAAATCCATTGTATTCATCTTGTATTATAAAATATAATAATCTGTTGGCTCTTTCTTTACAGGAACATCTGTTTCACCTATCATTTGTTTAATGTTTATTTCTATCGTTTCGGCCAAATCAGTCATGGGTGTATCCAAAGGGTCGTTTTCAAAGGGATCCTGCATGAGTATGGATGTTTTTTCAATGGCAATGAAAATGACTGGTATAATAAATGTTATAGCGATTTCAACTGCTATATTTTTATCGTCCAATCCAAAAGGCAACATTGTAGCAAAAACGTAGATGATCAAATGAATCAATAAGCTGTGTGCTTTGGGGAAGACAGTATTTTTTATACGTTCGCATTTGCCCATTGAATCACATAACCTGGCTATAGTACTGTCTATCTGTACCTGCTGAAAATCATTGACCATACCAATTTCTTTTGCCTTTAACAAAGTTTCAGAGTGTTGTGACAATAAAGCATTAGGAATATTAAATGCTTTAATCCCATAGGATTCTGAGTATACCTTAACCCGAGTGGAAAAGGGTAGTTTCCTCAACGATTCCCCTAGGGCATAGCACCAGATTACCTGACGATCGGTCATCTCTTTCACCATCTTTTGATAGCCTCCTTGATCCCTTGCAAAAAAAGACACACACTGCCTGACCAGTGTTCTGGAATCATTGACAATAGCCCCCCAAATAATACGGGCTTCCCACCACCGTTCATAGGCTTGATTGGTTCGAAAACCCAAAAGTAGAGCCACCGCAGTACCAAAAACGCCGGTTATTGCAATTGGAATAGAGATTTTTGACAAAAAACCATATTGGTCTATATAGCCAACCAGAATTGAATAACTACCGATAAATATCAGGTCAAATTTTATGGTTTTCAAGAAGTCAAAAATTGATATCCGCTTATTTAAGAGCATATTTAAAAATTATTTAAGTCCGTTCAATAAGTTGTTTGCTTATTCTCATAATGTAAACTATACTTCATTGCCACATTTAGAACAAAATTTTGCATCCATAGGTATTGGTTCTTGACAACTTATGCATTTTACTTTACCTAAAGGCTCGCCATAATGTTGACAAAAAGAAGCATTTTCAGGATTGTCTTTGCCGCATTTTGTACATCTCACAACAACCTTGGGTTCATTAAATCTTGGGTCATTATTTTTACGTTGATGCTTGTTGGAATGATGACCATAATTTCCTCTTAATAAATGTTTTAAAAATCCCATATTGTTTAGTTTAAGTATGTTTCCATATATTCCAACGCCTCGGGCATATCCAACTCGCGGGTTCCGTTCCCTGTTCTGATAAAGAAATGCGAACGATCGCCCAAATTCAAATACACAGGTTTTTGTGATTTGTGAACCCTTACATAACAGATATCCTTTTCTTCAAATTGGTGAAAAGACACTTTAACCAAAGTGCAAAAATGGGTACCCAACTTGAGGGACACCAATTGCATTATATATTGCTCAAACCCGTCCTTGCCAGGTTTTTTTAAAGTACCATAATCCTGTTCCAGCCCCAGAATACTACCTTCATCATCAATTCCGATAATTAAATGCCCTCCTTGGGTGTTCATAAACCCGGCAATTGTTTTTGCTATTACGTCTTCCAAAGCCTTATTCGGTTTAAACTGCCTCAAATCCCATCTCAAGGTAGATTTAAATTCTACTTGCTGGTTTTCTCCTGCCGCAATCAGCTCTCTGATCTCCTCCAGCTTATCTTTTCTTCCGGTCAATTGAAATATTCTTTGCCTGACCATAAACATAAGCGACAAGGCAATGCCCAGCAGTCCAAATAGCAATTTGATTATGGCTTGATCCAAATCCCATACTCTAAATTCCTGCTGATATGAAGCAAGCAGAGATTTCCACCATTCGCCATTATCTCCCTGCATGTCATACATGTGGAGTGAAATAGCCAGGGGCTGTATTATAAATAAGCCAAGGGCTAATCCAATGAATATAAAAACAAATACTTTCCGTTTTTTCATTTTTACCTTCTTTTATATACCATAGGTGCCATCGCTTTCGATGCCTGTGCCTTATAACTACTTCTTCTTATCCTGAAGGACTTTCTTCTTTTGTTCAAATTCCTCATCGCTTATCTCGTCCCGGGCGTATCGATCTCTCAGGGCTTCCATAGCCTTATCCTTCCGTCTGTTTTGTCCCGGGGTGGGATAAGGAATTAAGAATATCCAAAAGATAAGGATTATCCAAAGCCCCCACCATATCCAGTGCATTCCCCCAAAATATCAGTCGTCCATCATAATCTTTCTGTTTAAATTTATTTAACTTTTTTAATGATTTCCTTTCTCCATCCATTCCTTGGCCAAATCTTTTTCTTCAGGGCTAAAGAATTTAATATGTGTCCTTGTAAAGGGAATCAAAACTTCCGTAAACTGTTCCTTCCATTTTGTATTTCCCACCAATGCAACCTTTTTAACGCGTTCTTCATTCGGAAGTTTCAGTTCAATGCCCTTCCAATACGCACTTGCGGTCCACCCCTCAAAATTTTCCATTTCAATATACCAGTACACTTTATGGTTTGCCTGTATATGGTTTTTTAATTGAGATATCAAATTGTCATAATCGGTAGCATCCAATCTATTTTGAGCTACCATATATACCTTGCTTTCTTTCTTATAAATTTTCATCATTGTTCCAATTTTTTAAATCAAAAAACTTAATCCAAGTCATTGCTACATTTCTCACAGACTCCCTTGGCCACCAGATTGATATCCTCTGCCACATAGCCTTCGGGCAGGTTTATCTGAGGGATTTTGTGCTCTGTAAGGCACACGGTTTCCCCGCAACTATTGCAATGAAAATGTAAGTGAAGGTCGTTTCCCACCTCACATTCACAATTGTCTTCGCACAGGGCATATTTAATGATGCCGGTGCCATCCTCAATTTGATGCACGATTCCTTTTTCTTCAAATGTCTTCATAGTACGGAAAAGCGTACTCCTTTCCGAGCTTTCGAAATCCTTTCCAAGGTCGCCTAAGCTAACGGCCACATTCAGTTGTGCCAGCCGTCTATAGGTCATCAAGCGCATTGCCGTAGGGCGGATGCCTTTGCTTTCCAACTTTTTTACTATTTTTTCCATTTGCTATAAAAGTATTTAGGGGTCGTAACGCTTTATGGATTCCCCGGTTTTTATCTGGAAGGCATCTTCAATATCGGAAAGATAAATTATTCCGTCACCGGGTTCAGTTGTTTTTGCATTCTCAAGGATAATATCTATTGCTGATTGTGCTTCTTCGTTTTGACATACCAGTTCTAACTTTACAACCGGACTGTCTGTTACACGGAAATCTAAAGAAGGTGATGCGCCTTTTGCTTTAAAAGCCCCGGTACCTTCCCCCTGGGAAAGCGTCATACTTTTGAATCCACTTTCACTAAGGGATTCTATCACTTTTTGAACTCGTTTCGGTTTTATAAATGCTTTTATTTCTTTCATTGCTGTAATATTAATTTTAGTATTAAGGATGAACCCTCTGGAATTTTAATTAAGACAAACATTTAACAGAGAGTCCATCCATCTAATTTTTTTAATTTAATGACCATGGGAAGTCTGGCTTTTCTGCATTTCAGAAACCAGATAATAGGCATTATTATAGGCAACCAACGTACCTTCAGGCAGAGGCTCCAGCAGTTTAATTTCAACCCAACCATCTTCATTTATTCCCGTTCTAACCTGCACTGGTTTCAATTCCCATTCGGTTTCACCATCTTCCTGGTGTTTTTGGGCCGTAAAGATGTAGGGATTTCCTTCTTCTTCAATTATTGCTTCTTCCGGTAAGGCAGGAACAGCTTCTTCACCGGTCCTGATTTTTCCGTTTATATACATCCCCGGAATTAGAAAATCTTCTTTATTATCGATTTCTGCATGCACATGTACCGCTTTGGGGTTTTGTTCAAATTGTTTCCCCACTGAATAAATTTCCCCGGTTAAATTACTGCCTGGAACCGATTCCAGTGTAAACGCAATCTTTTGGCCTTCTTTCACCTTATAAATATCTTTTTCAAAAACCATTAGATCGGCATGAACATGTTCATTATCAACTACCATAAACATACTGGTCTGAGGGTCTACATATTGTCCTACCTGTACCAGTACTTTTTCAATATAACCTCCAATTGGGCTTACTACCGGAATATATTCATATAATTCACCGTCTCTAACCTGGGAAGCATTTAGGTTTAACTGCCGTAACTGTGATTCATACCCCCGCACTTCACCTTGTACAGACTGGTAATCTGATTGGGTTTGTTGAAAAGATTTTCCAGATCCTACCTCTGCTTCATATAAACGTTTCTGTCTTTCAAATTCCTTTTCCAAAAATTGCATCCTACTATATGCATTAATATAATCAGACTGCATTCTGGTTAAATTTGGGTGAGAAAGATAAGCCAACACCTGACCTTTATTTACCTTATCCCCCTCAATAACCTTTATAGAAGTTATATTACCGCCTAAAATTGCCGTAACGGTAGCTTCATATTGTGGCGGCACTTCTAACTGGCCATTGGCTTCCACAATACCGGACAAAGCTTTTTTAGGCAAGGTATCTACTTTAATCCCCAGACTATTGAATTTCATTTCTGAAAGATGTACCGAACGCATCCCACCTTCTTCTTCACCGTGTTCTTCATCTCCTTCCTCACCGTGATTTTCACCTTCTTCGGTATTAGTAGTTGCAGTTTCACTGGAAGCATCTTCCCCTGCCGCAGGATTTTCTTTACATCCAAAGAATATGCTGAGCGTTAAGGCAAGCATTAGAATATTTATTGATCTTGTATTCATATCGATTTTCTTATTTTAATTTTTAATTTGAATTCTTAAGGTAATATTCCAGTTGGTAACGGCTGTCGAGATAATCGTTAAAAGCACTCCAGGCATTTACCTCGATTCTAATGGCATCTCTTATATTTTGGAGAAATGTCACATAATCGATAGCGCCTTCCTTAAAGGCCAGCACTGATCCATCTTGTTGCTCTTTGGCCAGCGGAAGTGCTTCATCCCTATAATAATTCCATGAGTTTCTCCATTTGATATAGTCTTCACGCATATTTTTATAGGCGGTTTCCAGTTCGATTTTATCCTGATAAAAGTTTTGCTCTGCAATCTGTCTATTTACTTGTGCTTCCTGTGTACGGCCTAATTCCGGCCCAAAAAACAGCGGAATTTGAATTCCTATTTGATATTGGAAGAAACCCGATTGCCCGGCTATTTCCTGCCTACCGTACTGACCCTGAAATTTGGGCAAAAATTCAGATTTTCGTTCTCTGGTAACCGCTTTGGCAACATCTATCCTTTGTTCCGAAACCTGTAGCAACGGATGATTTTCAAGCGACTCTACCAGAAAGTTTAAAGGTTCGTCTAAAGTTTCAACAGGCAAATCTGGTACATCATAGATTGTGTCACTAACGAACCATAGGTTTAAACGCTGTATTGATTTCAGGTAATCTCGGTACGATTGTTCCAGCTGTATTTTAACCTCGTTCGCCTGGTTGGAGGTAGCAAGATATTCCAATTTGGAGGTGGCCTCTGTTTCATACCTGATTCTTGCAGCCCTTTCAATATCTTCAAAAATTGAATCCATTTTTCTATAAACCTGGAATGTCCTTTTAGTTGTATAAACCGAGGCCCAGGCCCTGCTTACTTCACGTTCAATTTCAATAGTAGATAACTCTAAGGCACTTTCAGCAAGGGCCACCCTTTCTTTCTGCAATTTTAACCGGGGGGCAATTCCAAAAATATCAATGCCTTGTTGTTGGACGCCAATTTGGGTATAGATCCCATCAGAGCCATTTCCTACCTCTTCTTTTCCTGTAAAGATTTGGGTATTTCCAAAATCATAGGCGGTTTTACGCAATACTTCCTCACTTTCAATTTCAAGTTGGGCAGCTTTTAATTGTGGAAAGTTTTGGATTGCCATTTCTTTAGCCTCTTCCAAACTAATAGTTTGTAAAGAATCCTGTATTGGATTTTCCGATGACATTTCATCAGATTGTGCATTTACGGAAAAGGTTCCGCCTAACATCAAGCCAATTATCAAAATTGTGGCTAAAGATCGTGAATTGGAAGAACCAAGCTTGTTCTGTTCCTTTTTCTCTCGTCTCTTCTCTACAAATGTATAAAGGACAGGAAGAACAACCAGCGTAAGTAAGGTAGCTGTAAGCATGCCACCAATAACAACCGTAGCAAGGGGTCGTTGTACTTCAGCTCCTGCTGACGATGAAAAAGCCATCGGCAGAAATCCAAAAATATCTGTTGTTGCTGTTAACATAATGGGACGTATTCGTTCTTTGGTTCCTGTAAAAATTCTATCTTTTATACTGGTTACCCCTTCTTCTTTTAAGGAATTAAACCTGTTAATAAGCACCAGCCCGTTTAAAACGGCAACCCCAAACAATACAATGAAGCCTACACCAGCTGAAATACTAAACGGCATATCTCTTAACCAAAGAGCAAATATTCCTCCAATAGCCGCCAGTGGAATGGCTATATAGATCATAATTGATTGGGAAAAAGATTGGAGTGCAAAGTACAGAAGCACGAATATCAGAAATAGAGCGATGGGCACTACTATTTGTAAACGCCCTTTTGCTCTTTGAAGGTTTTCAAACTCCCCACCATAAGTAATGTAATATCCTGGAGGTAAATCTAACTCTTCATCCAATTTTTGCTGGATGTCATTTACCACAGATTCCACATCCCTCCCGCGGGCATTAACTCCCACATAGGTTCTTCTAAAGGTGTTATCCCTGGAAATTTGCATAGGACCCGGTACATAACTAATATCAGCTACTTCCTTAATCGGAACCTGGGTTCCATCCGGCAGATCTATATAGAGGGTACGTAAATCATCAATGCTTTGGCGGTGCGCCTCATCAAAACGTATTACCATATCAAACCGCTTTTCCCCTTCAAAGATCACTCCGGCCGTTCCTCCGGCAAAAGCTGCACTTATATAATCGTTAATCTTTTCAATGTCCAATCCATATTGCGCAATTTTTTTACGATTAAACCGCACCGTCATTTGTGGAAGACCAGATGTTCGTTCAGGGTTCACATCTCCTACGCCCGGTATAGTCTGTATTATTTCAGCCATTTTATCAGCTTTTTCAGCAAGAAGGTCTAAATCTTCGCCATATAATTTTACCGCAACATCTTCCCTGACCCCGGTAAGCAGTTCATTAAAACGAAGCTCTACAGGCTGGCTAAAAACCAGGTTGACTCCCGTAAGTTCTTCATTAAGTTTCTCTTTGATCTTTTCTATCAATTCCTCTTTAGAACTTGCCGAAGTCCAATTATCCATATCCTTCTCTAATACAATAAACATATCGGCAATATCCATAGGCATTGGATCAGTAGGGATATCGGCAACCCCAATCCTCGCTACGGCGGTTTCTACTTCCGGGAAATTCTCAAGAAGGATATCTTCTATTTTTGTGGAAACATCGATTGTTTCACTCAACCCACTTCCAGGCCTGATTAACGCCTGCATGGCGATATCCCCTTCATCAAGTTGAGGGACAAATTCCCCTCCCATTCTGGAAAAGATAAAACCGGCTACTATAAGTGAGACAACCGCAGACCCCAATACTATGAACTTCAATCTTAAAGCTCCTTTTAATAAAGGCATGTATCCTTTTTGAATCCCTCCAATAATTTTATCACTAACTTTTTCCAGCCAGCGTTCAAACTTTCCAAACCAGTTCTTTTTATTCTGAATTGGTTTCATAAATAAAGCAGACATCATAGGGACATAGGTAAGGCATAAGAAAATAGCACCTATCATGGCAAAACCAAAAGTAAATGCCATTGGCCGAAACATTTTCCCTTCTACCCCCGTTAGAAAAAGAATGGGCGCAAATACGATAAGAATGATAATTTGTCCAAAAAAGGCGGAACCCATCATCGTACTTCCGGCATCATAGGCTACTTCATCCATTTTAGCCTTATTAAATTTTATTTTGCCGGAACGCATCCGTTTTTGTATTTCATATACCGTACCCTCAATGATGATCACAGCACCGTCTATAATAATTCCAAAGTCAATAGCTCCCAAACTCATTAGATTGGCCCAGACATTAAATTGCTTCATTAATATAAAAGCAAAAAGAAGTGATAAAGGAATGGTAGTCGCTGTTATAAGTCCACCTCTTAAGCTACCTAATAGTATCACCAGGGCAAAAATCACGATTAAAGCACCTTCCAGAAGATTCTGGGTCACGGTACTCGTAGTTCTTTCAATTAAAACACTTCTGTCAAGGAAGGGTTCTATTGATAAACCTTCAGGCAAAGATTGTTCTACCGTCTCCATACGATCCTGAACATTTGCAATTACTTTATTAGGATTTGCACCTTTCAACATGAGCACCATACCGCCAACAGCTTCACGGCCGTCCTGGGTAAAAGCACCATAGCGTACCTGGCTACCAAACTGGACCTCTTCAGCTGCATCTCCAATTGTTACAGGTACTCCATTTTCATTCTTGATAACAATAGATTTTATATCATCTAGTGACCTGATTAAACCCTCACCACGGATAAAATTGGCCATATTATTTTTTTCTATATATGCACCGCCTGTATTAACATTATTTTTTTGCAGGGCATCGAAGACTTGGGAAATAGAAACGTTTAACGCATTCAGTTTTTCGGGATTAATGGCAATTTCATATTGTTTTATAGAGCCCCCAAATGAATTTACCTCTACTACACCTTCGACGAGGGTCATTTGACGCTTTACGATCCAATCCTGGATGGTACGCAATTCCGTAGGGGAATAAACAGTGTCATACTCTTTTTGGGGCTTTATCGTATATTGATAAATCTCACCCAAACCTGTAGTAATGGGCCCCATAGCGGGACTTCCAAATTTTTCAGGTATTTGGTCCCTGACTTCGTTCAGTTTTTCCTGAACCAGTTGACGGGGTTTGTAAATGCCCATATCGTCCTCAAAAACAATTGTAACCACGGAAAGGCCAAACCGGGAAACAGATCGTATTTCCGTAACCCCGGGCAGGTTCCCCATTGAGAGTTCTACAGGATAGGTTACAAATTGTTCAATATCTTCTGTTGCAAGATTAGGTGATTGGGTGATCACCTGAACCTGGTTGTTAGTAATATCTGGCACCGATCCCAGGTTGACGGTCATCATGGACCAAATACCCGTCCCTATCAGCGCTAAGGTAAGTAGTCCAATAATAAATTTATTATTAATGGAAAATGCGATTATCTTATTAATCATATAAATAAAAATTTAATTCAGTTAAAATTCTTGATAATAATTTTGTGCCTAACAAAATCTATCAATAGGACCAAGGATCTAGTATGAGAACCAGGATTTGGTCAAAAAAGGATATAATTATCCTTTAAAAAAACTGAATTAAACTTTAGGGGGATCTAAAAAGGAAAGAATAGGTTCTTCCACTGAGCTGTCAAAATGGACAAAGGCTTTTGATGGAATTTCAATAATCAAAGCCTTGAAATTTGAAGAACCGAAATCTACTGTATGCACATGGCAGCAATGACAACTACAAAAAGGAGGGCATAAATCTGCTACTTTATCATGTGAATGGTCGATATCTAAATCCTGGGTAGCAACCATTGTTACTTCTGAATCAGAAATCACTTGTGAAGTATCACTATCATTACAGGCTAATAAGTTAAGCCCGAATATATATAGAGATAATATGATAGCGATCATTTTCACACTACAAAGATAAAAAAAAATCAATGCACAGATTGTGCAATGATATAATGAGTACGTTTTTAAAGTATATTCAATTATTTCAAATCTTGAAATAATCGCGAAAATCTATACCACAATGAACAGCCAAAATACAATAATTATGTTCCCGATCATCCAATTGTTATTTTTGTTCCATTAGTAGTTCTTTGCTTTTATCAAACACTCCGCTTTTACATCTTCAGGAACAAGCCTTCCGATGAAATAAATCCCAATCGGTATTAAGATTAGGCTGTCAAGATATCCAATTATCGGGATGAAGTCAGGAATAATGTCAATTGGACTTAACGCATAACCGATAATTATAAAAATCGAAAGTTCGGCTTACCAGAGAGTTCGCTTTTCTTTCGAAGTCAAATGGAGCATCACTATTCGCTGCTTTAGGTTCTTCCCCAGGTTTTTAGATTTTCAATAATACATTAGGCCTGTTCAAAATACTTAAGAATTGTTGCACAAAGGGGGAGCCAAATAGAATTTGATTCTATTTATTGTCTTTTAGTTTAAGATAATCATATATCTTTGCATTTACGAATAAAATCGGTGCAAAGGTTACCTATCCGGTTACCTGATTTTATTGAAACAGTGTAAGTGTCTGGTTATTAAAATATTGTCTAGTGGTAATTTAGTTCTGCCACCCCGACAAAAAAGCCTTAGAAAAAATCTAAGGCTTTTTATTTTTAAGCTTATTTTTCTTGCTTTATTCTTCTTAGAATATCTTATTTTAGTTCTCATTAATCTTTACTTATGAAACTAAAATTTTCACTTCTACTACTCTTTTTGTCCTTATTTTGTAAAGCTCAGACTCGATACATTGATGATCTCTTTCAGCCTAAAAAAACAACTGAAAAAGTTTATGCTACAAAAGATGGTGAGCAATTAAAATTATACGTTTACGAACCTAAAAATGATTCC
Organism: Mesonia sp.; assembly: GCA_012964435.1. Taxonomy (GTDB): domain Bacteria; phylum Bacteroidota; class Bacteroidia; order Flavobacteriales; family Flavobacteriaceae; genus Mesonia. Next base: position 30,454 of record DTTX01000074.1, read on the forward strand.
GCAGAAAAAAGACCGGTGATTATTTTTATGCACGGTGGCGGTTTTGGTTTTGGCTCACCTATGAATCCCGATGAAGTCAGATTCGCAAAAGAATGTGCTAAAAAAGGTTATGTTGCTGTACAAATTGGCTACCGACTAACTAGAAAAGGAAAATCTTTTGGTTGTGATTATTCTGCGGAAGGAAAACGAGAAACTTTTAAAAAAGCTGCGGAAGATTATTTAGATGCGGTAAACTATATGATTTTGCATCAAGAAGAATTTAACATCGATCCAAATCAAATTATTGCCGGAGGAAGTAGCGCCGGAGCTGAAGCAGTTCTGCACGCGGTTTACCAGCTAAACTTGCTTTTTGACGATACTTCTGATTATGAAAACATCAAATTTAGCGGACTTTTCTCTTTAGCCGGAGCGATGCTTGATGTGCGTTATTTAAATGAAGAAAATGCCACTCCTGCTGTATTTTTTCACGGAACTGCAGATAATTTGGTTCCTTATGCTACGGCACCTCACCACTACTGTGATAAAAATGCTCACGGTTATTTAATTTTAGATGGTTCTAAAACTATAGCGGAAAGATTAAAACAATTAGAAACGTCTTATTTACTTTATACTTTTAAAGAGGCTAAACACGAAATTTCAAGTATTCCTTTTGATCATTTAGATCAGGTATTTCCCTATTTTAAAGAAGTGTTTTTAGAAAAAAAGCACATTCAATCTGAAGTTATTATAGAGTAAAAACTCAAATTCCTTCAACTTTTAGCTTATAATAAAAGTAATTGATTCAATTTTCTAAAGAAAACTTATATATTTGCTAAATCGTTTTATTAATTACGAAAACGATTTCTTTAAAATCAATTTAACTTATGAGAAAATTCAACCTTCTATTTTTTCTACTTAGCATTAGCTTTAGTGCTTTATCCCAAACAAAAACAGTTTCACTTAATAGCGATAATCAACAAATTAGTTGGCAAATTAAACCAGAAGCAGATTTAAAAGCAGACGGTTTTGCGATTTCAAAAACCGGTTTTAAGATAGACGATTATGTACCTGGTGTAGTTCCGGGTATTGTTTTTACTTCTTATGTTGAAGCAGGTAAAGAAAAAGATCCAAATTTTGCCAATAATATTAATGAAGTAGATGAAAGCTTCTATAATCGACCATTTTGGTATAGAACCGAATTTAAATTACCCGAAGATTATAAAAAAGGGCAACGCGTTTGGCTACATTTTGATAATACCAATCGGTATGCTGATTTCTATTTTAACGGAACAAAAATATCAGGCTCAAAAAATACAACAAAAGACGTTAGCGGGCATATGTTACGCTCTAAATTTGATATAACCTCTCTAATAAATAAAGATGGTAAAAATGCTATTGCCGTATTAATTTACGATGCCGATCAAAAAAAGACGCGTGATGCAAAAGATGGCTTTGGTGTTACTGCAAGCCCTACTTATCTATCGGCTGCCGGTTGGGACTGGATGCCATATGTTCCTGGAAGATTAGCCGGTATTACAGGAAATGTGTATTTAAAAATTACCGGAGAAGTGACTATGGAAGATCCTTGGGTACGTTCTCAATTAGAATCTAATGAGGTCGCGTATCTATCAATTTCTTCAGCATTAAAAAACACTTCAGAAGAGAAAAAAGAAGCTACTATTTCTGGAGTCATAAGTCCGGGAGATATAAAGTTTTCAGAAAAAATCACCATCGACCCTAAGTCAACTTCAACAATCTATATTGATAGAAAGAAAGTTGAAGAACTTCTTATTAAAAATCCTAAACTTTGGTGGCCTAATGGCTACGGTGATCCTAATTTATATACGCTAAAACTTAGCTGTAGTATAGATGATAAAGTTTCAGATGAAAAAGAAATTACCTTCGGAATTAAAGATTACGACTACCGTTTCGAGAAAAATGCTGCCGGATGGCCTGTAATGGTTTTCTATATAAATGGTCAAAAATTATTTATAAAAGGTGGTAACTGGGGAATGAGTGAGTATCTTTTACGTTGCCGTGGTGAAGAATACGAGAAAAAAATAAAGTTGCATAAGGATATGAATTATAATATGATTCGCCTTTGGACGGGTTCTATAACCGATGACGCTTTTTACGAATATTGCGATAAATACGGGATAATGGTATGGGACGATTTTTGGCTTTATGTTGCTTATAACGATGTGGCAAACGACGAAGATTTTAAGAAAAATGCACTCGATAAAGTAAAGCGCCTACGAAATCACCCAAGTTTAGCTTTATGGTGTGGCGCTAACGAAACGCATCCAAAACCCGAATTAGATAATTATTTAAGAGGAATTGTAGCAACAGAAGATCACAACGACAGGATGTATAAATCAAGTTCTAATCAAGACGGATTATCCGGTTCCGGTTGGTGGGGAAATCGTCCGCCAAAAGAACATTTCGAAAATTCGGGAAGTAATCTGGCGTGGAACAAGCCTCCTTACCCCTATGGTTCAGATCGTGGTTACGGAATGAGATCTGAGATCGGTACCGCTACCTTCCCTACTTACGAGAGTATTGTAAAGTTTATTCCAAAAGACGATTTATGGCCTTTACCTACCGATGAAGAACTTAAAGACCAGGACGATAATGTTTGGAATAAGCATTATTTTGGAAAAGAAGCATCTAATGCCAACCCCGTTGCTTATAAAACTGCTGTAAACGAGCAATATGGAACAACAGATAATTTAGAAGATTTTGCTGAAAAAGCGCAGTATTTAAACCTTGAAGTAATGCGCGGTATGTACGAAGCCTGGAACGATAAAATGTGGAACGATGCCAGCGGAATTTTAATTTGGATGAGCCAATCTGCCTATCCTTCTTTTGTTTGGCAAACCTACGATTATTACTATGATGCTACAGGATCGTATTGGGGAGCAAAAATAGCTTCAGAACCTTTACATATACAATGGAACTCTTCAAGCAACAGCGTAAAAGCCATCAATACAACTTCTAAAGATGTAATGGGCGCAACTGCAAAAGCAACTATTTATAATTTAAACGGAAAAGAATTACCAGATTATGGAAAAACTGCCACGGTAGATGTAAAATCAAGTAATAATGCTGAAGCTTTTGTAATTAATTTTGCACCCTACAATTTAGCAAAAGATAGAAAAGTCGTAGCCTCAAGCGAAGTAAAATCAGCTACAAATTTAACCGACGCCAGTTCTGGTAGTCGTTGGGAAAGTGAAGCTGAAGACAACCAGTGGATTTATGTAGATTTAGGTGAAAATAAAGAATTAGAACTGGTAACACTACGTTGGGAAAATGCTTATGCCAAAGCTTATGATTTGCAAATTTCTAAAGATGCAAAAAAATGGAATACGGTGTATAGCACTAAAGAAGGAAAAGGTAAAACTGAAAATATAGAACTCGATACTGAAAAAGCGAGATATGTGAGGTTAAAACTTAATAAGCGCGCCACTCAGTTTGGGTATTCTTTGTTTGAAATGGAAGTTTACGGCGAAAAGCACCAATCTAAAGATTTTACTCCACTACATTTTATAAAACTTCAGTTAAAAGATAACGAAGATAAATTACTTTCAGAAAATTTTTATTGGAGAAACGGGCAAAACGAGTTAGATTATACTGCTTTAAACAGCCTTCCGAAGGCAAAAATTTCTTCAGAATTAATAGAGAAAAAAGCAACAAGCGATAGCATTTCTTTAAAGGTGAAATTAAAAAATAATTCGAATACCGTAGCTTTTGGTAACCGACTTCGATTGGTGAATAAAAAAGATCAAAGTAGAATTTTACCGGTGTTAATGAATGAAAATTATTTTACGCTTTTCCCAAATGAAGAGAAAGAAATTTGGTTAGAGTTTGCTAAAACTGAAGCAAAAGAAAAAATAGAATTGTTACTGAAACAATACGGTAAGGATGAAGAAAAATTATTTAAATTGAAAATCTAAAATGTTTAAAAAAGCCTCCTAAGGAGGCTTTTTTATTTCTAATCATTTAATCGCATTACAGCTTTAGCATTTACAAATTCTCGAATACCAAAACCGCCGTGCTCATTACCGTAACCAGAGTCTTTTACTCCACCAAACGGCATATTAGGCTGTGCGACACCAAATGAGTTGATAAAAACCATACCGGTATCAAAATGTTTTTTTGCTAATACAAAAGCTTTTTCTTCATCTTTAGTGAAAATTCCGCCACCTAATCCAAAATTACTGGTGTTAGCAATTTCAAATGCATCTTCTTCATCTTCTGCTTTTATCAAGGAAGCTACAGGTCCAAAAAGTTCATCGTCATAAGCCGGCATTCCGGGGCTTAGGTTGTCTAAAACGGTAGCCGGGTAGTAATAACCTTTTTGATCTGGTACTTCTCCCCCACATAAAACTTTAGCTCCTTTACTCACACTTTTTTCGACTTGGTCGTGAAGTTTTTCTCGAAGATCTTTACGGGCCATTGGTCCAATATTAGCATCATTACTCGTAGGGTCTCCAAATTTTATAGCTTTCATTTTCTTTACAAAAGCTTCTTTGAAATCTTCATAAATATCAGCTTCAACAATAAAACGTTTAGCTGCTACACAAGTTTCTCCGTTATTGTAAACTCTACCATTAACGCAACTCTTTACAGCTGTTTCTAAATCTGCATCCTTCAATACAATATAAGCATCGTTAGAACCTAACTCTAACACCGTTTTTTTAAGGTTTTCTGCTGCTTTTTTTGCTACAACTTTTCCGCCTGCTGCACTACCGGTAAAAGTAACCCCTCTTACCAAATCGTGTTCAATAATTTTATCAGATTGATCATGATCTACAAGAATTACTTTGAAAAGATTTTCTGGTAAACCAGCATCTTTTAAAACTTTTTCTATCATTAATGCTGATCCGGTAACATTTTCTGCATGCTTTAATAAAACTCCATTACCGGCCATTAAATTTGCGATCGTGTAACGGATAACTTGATAGACTGGAAAATTCCAGGGTTGAATACCATAAATAACTCCGAGTGGTGAATACGTGATTAAACCTTTACCGCCATTAGGTAAAGTACGTTGTTCATCTTTTAGACTTTCTGCTCCGTTTTCTGCTGTATAATCACAAATGCTAGCGCAAAGTTCTATTTCTTGTTCTCCTTGAGAAATAAGTTTTCCCATTTCTTTCGTCATCAATTTGGCAAATTCGGTCTTGTTCTTTTTAAGTTCAACACCAATCGCCTTCAATTTATTTGCGCGTTCTTCAAATGATGTAAACTTCCATTTTTGGAAAGCTTGATGACAATCTTTTACAGCTTGGTCTGCTTCAGCATCACTTATAAAAGTATATTCTTTTATTGTTTCTTCTGTTGCAGGATTAATAGTTTTAAATGATTTCGACATAATTTTTTTATTTAAAATTAGTCAAGATATTTCTAAACAAATGCCAATAAAGTGTTATGTAACATTAATTTTAGAAAATATGTTAAACCATTCATCGACACTAAAGGTCAACTCAACGATATAGTTGAAAGCTTAAACGATTAGTTGAAATTGTAAGTTTTTATTTATTCATATTTGTTACTTAAACCTACTTATGTTTAAAAATGAGAAATAAATTAAAAATTTTGCTTATCGAAGATGATATGATCGAAGTGATGAAACTCAATCGTACAATATCATCAACAGAGCTTTCCCACGAAGTTATCGAAGCAAAAAATGGTGAAGAAGCACTTACTTTTTTAAGAAGTGATAAAGCTTTACCAGATATTATTTTATTAGACTTAAACATGCCAAAAATGAATGGTATTGAGTTTTTAAATGTTTTAAAGAATGATGAAGTTCTTAAATATTTACCAACCATAATCTTAACTACTTCTGCAAACCAAAAAGATATTTTGGCCTGTTACAAATCTGGAATAGCGGGTTACATTATTAAACCACTTAAATACGAAGATTACGTTATAAAATTAAAATCACTTTTAGACTATTGGAGTCTAAACGAGCTTATTAAAACCTAATTATGAAAGGCATCGTTTTTACAGAATTTTTAGAAATGGTTGAAGAAAAATTTGGTTTAGAAACTGTAGATTATATAATTAACAGTTCTGAGCTTAAATCTGATGGTTGTTATACTGCTGTTGGTACCTACGATTTTTTTGAAATGCAACAATTATTAGTTCATTTAAGTGAGGTCTCTAAAATACCGGTTAATGACCTTATTTATACCTATGGCCTGTATTTTTTTAAAACATTAACAGCCCACCATTCAGATATTTTTAAATATTACGACTCCCCAATTAAAATGGTGGCTTCTATTGAAAACCATATTCATATTCAGGTAAAAAAAATATATCCTGAAGCACAACTCCCCACCTTTCAAATAATTGATCAAGCCGAAAACAAACTTTCCCTAATTTATAAGTCAGAAAGAGCGATGTTTATGTTCGCTAAAGCATTAATGGAAAAAACATTTGAATATTATAAAGAAAATGTCGAAATTAAATTCGATTTACTAAATGAGAAAGGTACCGAGGTAAAGTTCTTAATCAATTCTTATGAATGAATTATCTAAAAAAATTGAAGTTCTAGAAAAAGCATTACTACGGGAGAAGAATGCCAGAAAGAAAGCAGAATCTATTTTAGAAGAAAAATCTACAGAACTTTATAATTTATCTGAAGCTTTAAAAACTTCAAACCAAAAACTTGCCAAACATTTAAAAGAAAAAACTAATCAGTTAGAAGGTGTTTTCACGAATATCTTAGATGCGTATGTTGTGATCGATATTAATGGGTTTGTCTTGAATATGAATGATGCAGCCGTTACTCTACTTGGTTTTGATCATAAAAAAGAAAATGTAAATCTTTTAGAACTTGTAAAACCTGAATATATAGATTATACTAAATATGCATTTAGAGAACTATATCATAAAGGAAAATTCGCCAATTATAGAGCACAACTTTATACCAAGAACAAGGAAGAAAAATTTGTTCAAATTAATGCAAGTATTATTTATGATGAAAACGGTAAACCTATCGCTGCACAAGGAATTGCGAGAGATATTACTAACGAAACTTTTCTAAAAAAAGAACTTGAAGAACAAAAAAAACAATTAGATATCGTGATGGATAATTCGCCAATTGGGATTAGTCTATCTAAATCTAATTTTGAAGGATTGATTCTTGCTAATAAAACCCTATCTAAAATGTTAGGATATTCTCAAGAAGAATTAAATTCTATCGATCCTAAGGTCATCACACATCCGGAAGATCGAGATTGGTCTCTACAACATTTGAATGATCTAAAAACCGGAAAAATAAAAGATTATTCTGTAGAAAAAAGATATATTAAAAAGAATGGCGAAACAATTTGGGTAAAAACTTCAGCCAAAGCCGTTATAGATAAAAATCAGAATGCTTACCAAGTAGCAACATTTGAAGATATTTCTAATGAAAAATTAGCGCTAGAAAAACTCAAAGAATCAGAAAACAGACTTTCTGCGTTAATTGTTAATTTACAGACCGGTATTCTCTTAGAAGATGAACATCGTAAAATTTTACTAACAAATACAAGATTTTGCAAGATGTTTGGCATAGATGCACCACCGGAAGTTTTAAAGGGAATGGACTGTAGCAATGCAGCAGAACAAAATAAAATTTATTTTAAAAATCCTGAAGGTTTTGTAAATAGGATTAATGAACTTTTAGAGAAAAAAGAAACAGCACTCAACGACGAATTATACCTAAACGATGGTCGAGTTTTCGAGAGAAATTATATCCCTATCTATCACGAAGATCAATACAAAGGTCATTTATGGAGTTATACCGATATTACCATTCGTAAGAAATATAAAGAAAGCCTACACGCACAAAAAGAGAAATATAGTAGCATCATTGCCAATATGAATTTAGGATTATTAGAAAATGATCTTGAAGACAATATTATCTTTTCTAACCAAAGTTTTTATGAAATGAGTGGGTACACAGAAGAAGAACTTTTAGGAAAAAAAGCAACTGATCTATTTTTAACTGAAAAATCTTTAGAAGCTTATAACGAGAGAAAAAAGAAAAGAGACTTAAGTAAACCAGATTCTTTTGAGCTATCAGTAATAAATAAATTAGGCAAAACAAGACATTGGCTTATAAGTACAGCCCCTAACTTTAATGTAAAAGGAAATAAAACAGGAAGTGTAGGTATTCATCTAGATATTACTCATATTAAAGAGTTAGAAAAACAAAAAGAGCAACTTCTTAATAATCTCGAAAAACAAAATGAACAACTCAATGAATATGCACATATTGTTTCTCACGACTTAAAATCTCCACTTAGAAATATTTCTGCACTTTTAAGTTGGACCAAAGAAGACTTTCAAAATAAATTAGGAGAAGAGAGTTTAACAAATTTAGACCTTATGCAATCTAAGGTTGAAAAAATGGATCATCTTATCGAAAGTATTCTAAAGTATTCGAGTATTGATAGTGATATACTTATTGAAGAAGAAATTGATCTAAATGAATTAATAGTAGACATACAAGATCTTATTTATATACCCGAACATATAAATTTAGTAGTCAAAACAAAATTACCGATTATAAGAGCAGATAAAACTAGAATACAACAAGTATTTCAAAACCTTATTAGTAATGCAGTAAATTATATCGATAAAGAAAAAGGGTTTATCGAAGTAGATTATACTTCATCTAAAAGTCATCACATTTTTTCTGTAAAAGATAACGGAATTGGTATTGCAAAAGAGCATCACGAAAAAATCTTTAAAATTTTTAGCTCGCTTGGTAACTACGAAAAATCTACAGGAATAGGGTTAAGTATCGTAAAGAAAGTAACCGAATTATATAAAGGTAAAGTTTGGCTAGAAAGTGAAGTAAATAAAGGCACAACTTTCTTCATAAGTATTAAAAAAGTAAAATGATGAAAGTAGTACAAGCCATTCAAAAAAATAAAAGTTGGGAGTATCTTCAGCCTAAAAAAGAATTAAATAATCCGCTGGTATTTGTGTTTGGTGAACGAAAATTGCTTCAACAAAATGATATTTTAGAGAATATTGAAAAAGAATTTCCTTACCAACATAAAATTTTCGGGTCAACCGCCGGAGAGATCATAAAAGATCGAGTTTTAGATAACTCCATCACTGTTACTGCAATAGAATTTGAAAATAGTACCTTTCAAATTGAAAGAGCAAATATAAAAGAAACCAATAATGACTCTCAAGCATTAGGTAGAGAACTATTTAGAAAACTAACTAAAGAAAATTTAAAGCATATTTTTATTATTTCTGAGGGCAGTTTTGTTAACGGAAGTGCTTTAATTAATGGTATTGAAAAAGATAATAAAAACCAAGTAAAAATATCGGGAGGTTTGTGTGGCGATAACGAACGTTTTGAGAAAACTTTAGTTTCTTATCGCGAAGAGCCTCAAGAAGGTGAAGTGATTATTTTAGGTTTATACGGAGAAGATTTAGAGATCACTTCTTCTAGCTGCGGAGGTTGGATTCCCTTTGGACCGCAAAGAATTATCACAAAATCTAAAGATAATATTCTTTACGAAATCGATGATATCCCGGCATTAGACCTTTATAAAAAATATTTAGGTGATAAAGCATTAGAATTACCCCATTCCGCACTATTTTTTCCTTTAAACGTTCAAGCTCAAAATAATTCTCAACCGGTAGTTAGAACGATTTTAAATATAGATGAAGAAAATAAATCGATGATCTTTGCGGGAGATCTACCGAAAGGATCAAAAGTACAATTAATGATGGCCTCTGTAGATGCAATTGTTGGTGGTGCCGGCGATGCTGCCATACAAGCTATGCAAGGTCGAGTTAAAAAGCCGGAAATAGCTTTACTTATTAGCTGTATAGGTAGAAAACTTGTGATGGCTCAACGCACCGAAGAAGAGGTTGAAGAAGTACTTCAGATCATAGGTTGCGACACGAAAACTACAGGGTTTTATTCGTATGGTGAAATTGCACCATTTCAAACTCAAGAAAATGCTCAACTTCATAACCAGACAATGACGTTAACCCTAATTAGTGAGTAATGGATTCTTTACTAAAAAGACAAATTAAAAAATATCTTCCGGAAGAATTCGTAAACGACGAAAGGTTAACACCATTTTTAGAAGCCATTAATAGCACTTATCAAACTCAACAAGATCAATTTAATATGTTGCAAAGGGCTATGCAAATTAGTTCTGAAGAATTGTATAAAGCAAATCAAAAATTAAGAGCAGAAAGTGAAGCTCAACAAGAAATTTTAAATAGCTTAAATGAAGTAATCAAAACACTACATCTAACCAAATTTTGCCTCCATAAAAATCGATTATTTTTTT